>JAJFHN010000100.1 GCA_021775595.1 Hyphomicrobiales bacterium | reverse complement strand
CCAGGCATGAATCACCGAAGTGCGCGCGCCGGTGTCAATCTTCGCCTTGATGGCCGCAATGCCCAGTTCGGGCAAGCCGACCCATTCGCGCCAGCCTATAACTCGGCGCTGTGCCCTTTTCAAAACGGGCCGTGTTTCATGTTAGGGGACCGAAAGGCTGTTGTTCGCATTTGCGCCCGTATTAGAGGGCCGTAGTACGCGCCTGTAAAGGAAATTGCCGTCCAAAGACGGGCTGATGACGCGGGGCCGGTAACACCACAGCCAACAGCGTAAATGCGGTTGCTCGGCTATCGGCGGCTCTGCCGCCAGGGTCCGCTTTGGGTCATTAACGGACGTTCAGTGCTGCTGACGCCGACGTCCGCTTTCTATCCCTAAGTTGACAACACGTTTCAGAAAAAACGACGACCGCTGCCGTCCATCGGAGAAACCACGGATTGATGCCGGTCATATACCTGCCGTCTGATCCATGCCGATGATGCAACCTAATTGGTTGCTGAGACAGCCGCGCTGGCATGTAGGCGTGAGAAGTCGTTCATATGGTTGATATGTTTGAATTGGGATTAGCGCTCGCTGTGTGCCTGATCGTTATTGCCATCTGTTACGCTTTGATTGTTTGGATATCCGACGCCCGAGAATGGAACGGCGGCAAGTGCTCATGTGGCCAGCGATGGCAACGGTTGGGCAGAGATGCCAATGGAAGGCACAGCTATGTCTGCTTTAACCCGGAGTGCGGCGATCATCTCATCCGGATTTCTACTCCATGGGTAGGTCATGACTATCAGGGAGACCGTTCCGGCAATCTCAGGGACGGCGATGGCAATAACCATAACCAGCACCCAAGGCATGCTGTGCGACGCCTGACAAAGTCGTAATCAGAATGCACAACCATCCGACTGCCCGCGCGAGGATTGGACTGTCTGCCAAGTCACTGTCCCTGGCCGAGTCAAAGGTCCGCTTTGGGTCAGAAGCGGCCTCAATTGGCGATCCGCGACAATGACCGCTTAATCCCTGAAATCAGATATGATTGTCTCGGAGTTGTACCATAGCCGGTGCATATCTAGCATTTTGGGAGCACGCTTCGCTGACCCGCACAGGCGACATGAACGCTAGGAAAGGTACCATGAAACAGTTGATACTGATGGCAGGGATTATCTGCATGCTTGGATCACTTTCGATAGCGATCGCAAGCGAGCTTCCTCCCATGTCCGTATGGAAAACCCCTACCTGCGGATGCTGTGGCAAATGGGTGGAACACATGCAGGACGCCGGATTCAAAGTCGAGGTAAACGACGTCGAAGATCTCGACGAGGTGAAGCGGATGTCTCACATCCCGGAGCGCTTAAGATCTTGCCATACGGCGACAGTCGGTGATTACAAAATCGAGGGACACGTGCCTGCTGATGACGTCAAGCGTCTGCTGGCAACCAACCCTAATGTGGAGGGGCTCGCAGTACCGGGGATGCCCTCTGGCTCTCCCGGGATGGAGAATGGTGAACGCGATTCATACGACGTTTTCACGTTCTCTAAAGACGGTACGACCAAGGTTTTCAACAGCCACAAATGACACCCAAGTGAGTAAGTTTTTAACGGATCAGTTCGGCCGTCATCAATACGGCTTTCCGCGACTGCTCTTAGCCACAATCTGCCATAAGGCCAATCGAACCCGCCTTGCGTTGAGACGCGGGGGTTGGCCACGCTGTCTCCGAAGGCTTCAATGCCTATGGTATCCTGAGCGTGTCAGAAATATCACGCCGCAAGGCGAAATCTATATCCGCACGGTAAAAGGCTTCTTGCAGTGCTGATGCATCCGTTAGGCTGACGAAAATCAGGGAGTCGCGAGGAACGGCTCGGTTTGTTTGAGGGATGCAGAGAGTGGCTGGATCGAGGTGTCTGCCGATTGTCACGGCGTTGGTGCTTGCTGCAGTCTCGCCCGCAATCGCGGACGGCTTACCAAGAGCGAGCGGTCTGCCCGCCGTATCAGGGCTCAACAGCAAGGCCGCCATTCTGGGCGGCAGCTTCGATGGCGACGGTGGCGCGCTTGCCGATCTCAGCGTCTCGCTTCCCATTGGTCACGCCTTCGGATTTCAGGGAGACGGCCTGTTTGGTTATCTCGGGGGAGATCAGGAAGGCGTAGCTGGTGGCGCCGGTCACCTCTTTTTGCGTGATCCCGGCATCGGTCTAATTGGTGGCTATGGCGCGTTCTTCAACATAGGAGGCGAAGAGTTTTACCGTTATGCCGGCGAAGCCCAACTCTATCTGGGCCAGCTATCGCTGGAAGGTTTTGTAGGCCAAGACGAGGCCGACCTCGACGACGGTATTTTTTGGTCCACGGTCGCTGCCTATTATCTTAGCGATGATCTGCGCCTTTTGGGCGGCGTCAGATATTCCAATTGGCGAGATAATGCTCTCCAGGGTCCCGGCCACGTAGGCCGGTTGGGATTCGAATATCAGGCAAAGCGGCGTTCAGGCTATGGTCTCTCGCTGTTCGGTGAAGGGCGCGTTGGCGGTAATGACTATCACGCCGCCTTTGGCGGTGTACGGATGTATTTCGGCGAGAACAAATCGCTGATTCGCCGCCATCGCGAAGACGATCCCTTCAGCATCGTTCCAGACATGACGGTAGTCGATCCTGATATGCCGTTTGCGACGCCGACAGCGCCTCCCATAATTATTATTCCCGATTAATGCTCGATGATGTGATGAGCTGATGGGCAACCATGTCCGCTTTGGGTCAGGGGCTGCCGTGGTTGACCGCCAGCGATAGCGTCCGCTCTACCCCCAGCAGCAGACACGGCGGTGCCGCGCGAGGCGAAACCTCAGTGCCCCACTGGTCTAAATGACTTGAACCAACGATGCGGTACGGGGGAAAGGGACGGCAACACTGTGGCCGTCCCCCGCTCTCTCAGGCGAACACCAAACCGATTACATATGGAAGAAGTTCAGCTTGTTTCCGTCCGGATCGCGGAAATAGCCGGCATAGAACTTAAGGCTCGCGCTCTCGCGTGGGCCGGGCGCGCCATCGTCGCTCGCCCCAAGGGAAAGTGCTTTGGCGTGCAAACGGTCGACTTCTTCGGGACTTGACGCGGCCAGCGAGATCATCGTGCCGTTGCCGACCGTCGCAGCTTCGCCGTTTTGCGGTTCGGCAACGCCGAAAAAGGGCGTGCCTTCGGCGCCCGCATAGAGCGTGACTTTACCGAGTTCGACTGCCCGCTTGCCGCCGAGTTCGGCAAGCAGGCCATCATAGAATGCGAGGGATTTGGCGGCGTCATTGGTTCCGACGAGGGTATACGCAATCATGGTCGTTCTCCTGTTGGGTAGGTTCCGAGTTGGGGCGACTGTATAGCAGCGTCGCTGAAATGGCTAAGTGTCGGGCTTTGGCACAATGATGTCGGCTTTGGGTCATGAGCCGCCGCGTTAGACCGCCAGCCATAGAGTCCGCGCCGCCCCCTAAACAGACAAGATGGGTGCAGGTGTGAAACGTCCGCTCATAGCCAGAAGCGGACGCTATTTGCGATGCCTATATTTGCTCATAACGACGCCATTAGATGTCGTATCGGTCTTCGTAAGCATCAGATCGGCAGGTGCACCAGCACTGCCGAACAAGCGTTTGCCGCTGCCCAGCACGACGGGAAATGTCCACAGCCGATACTCATCAATCAGATTGTTTGCCAGCAGCAATTGAATGAGCTCACGGCTCCCGTGAACTTGCAGCAGCGGCCCATCTTGTGTTTTGAGCCGCGAGATCTCCTCTGCAACGTCACCAGAAATGGCGGTCGCCTCTCGCCAAGACAAGGTCGGCGCGCGCGACGTCGTCGCAACAAATTTGTGTCCGTTGTTGAGTCTGTTGGCAGCTGGATTGCTATTGTCCGCATTGGGAAAATTAGCGGCAAACATTTCGTAGGTTTTTCGTCCAAATAGCGGATCGTAGGGTTC
>JAJFHN010000099.1 GCA_021775595.1 Hyphomicrobiales bacterium | reverse complement strand
GGCCGAGCGATGGCGCGAAGCCGCCGCTGGTCACCAGGCCCAGCTTCTGGCCGTCGGTATTGACGATATCGCTCCCCTCACGCGCCGGCGCGCGGCCCTCGATACCGATGCCAACGCGCCGCCGGCTCGCGCCTTCCGCAATCTCACGTTGAATCCGCTCAGCGCCCTGAAAGCCGCCATCGCTGCGCCGGCGTTTACCGATTGCCCAGATCAGTCCGGCTTCAATCGGCGAAGTCGTCTCATCCAAATCGTGACCATAGAGGCAGAGCCCGGCTTCCAGCCGCAGCGAGTCGCGCGCGCCAAGACCGATCGGTTCGACCTCGACATCGGCCAGCAGAATGCGCGCCAGATCGACCGCCTGACTGGCGGCTACGGAAATTTCGAAGCCGTCCTCTCCGGTATAGCCGGACCGGCTGATTTGGCAGTCGATGCCGTCGAACTCCAAACGCGCCATGGTCATGAAATCAAGCGCATCGGCTCCAGGCGCATGACAGGCCAGTATGGCCGCCGCCGCCGGTCCCTGGAGTGCAAGCAGGGCCTTCTCGTCCGACCGGCTGAGTACAACTCCGGCCGGCAGCATTGCTTGTATATGCTGGTAATCGACTTCCTTGCGGTCGGCGTTGACGACCAGCATGAACACCCCGTCGTCACCCGAAGCGGGTCGGCTGACAATCAAGTCATCGATCACGCCGCCTTCTTGATTGAGCAAAAAATTGTATCGCATCGCGCCGGGCTCGAGCTCGTGCAGCGTGGCCGGCATCAGGGCCTCTAGCGCGCTGGCGCTGGTGTCATGGTCTGGTCCACGCACAAAGGCCTGCCCCATGTGGGAGACATCGAACAGCCCGGCGGCCGCTCGCGTATGCAGGTGTTCCTTGAGGATACCCATCGGATAATTGACGGGCATGTCATAGCCGGCAAACGGCACCATCTTGGCGCCGAGCTCAACATGCAAATCGTGCAGCGGCGTGCGCTTCAGATCGTCAAGACTGTGTTCGGTAGGCTGCCCGGCCATGGGCTCCAGATCCCGTTCGATACAGTTTCGCGCGCCTCAAACATTTGCTTGAGACACGCCCCATCTGTCACGGAACCTGAGAGATTTATCCGCGCAACGAGAATTGGCGGGCCTATCCCCTTCGGTGAGCCGGCGCCCTTAAGTCGAACGCCGCCTGCTTTCCAGAGTGCCGTCCCCCCGCGGTCCATTTGCCTGAGAGTTTCCGGGGCGGTTGCTCCTTCGGCGCCGGAATGATCCGGTCTCTCCCGCGGGGTTCACACGGTCATGTCGCCGCTGCCAACGGCTGCGGCGGAGCGCATGATAGAAGCTCGAATGGCCGAGTCAACAGACGCGCGCCCGTTGGCCAATTTCCGTGGAAAACCGTCTCTAGCCCGCGCCCGCTGCATTGCGGTCGAAGGCGACATAGAGCTGGTATTGACAGGGCAACAACACCATTGAGTTGCGTTGAAAATTGCTGATGCCAAGCCCTTGCCCTTGCCAAAAGCATTCCAATTCAATCCCGCGCTATTTGCGTGTGTTTGTTCCAGACCGCTAGGTCAAATCGTGCTCGCCCAATACAATTTTTGTCTCCAAGACCGCCATTTTCAAAATGTAGGCGAGGAAGTTCAAGTCATGCAAAACGGCAATTTTTCGAAGCGCCTCGCACTCAAAGCCTATGTACTGCGCTATTTTTGCGCCTTCAAGCAGATCCATATCATCTGGCTGCGTCTTTTTAGCGGATGTTTTGCCAGCTGTATTAGTCGTTGATCGCTTGCGGGTCATGATCCCATCCATTCTCATCCCGTCGACATAAATTCCATACATCTGCTTATACGTGCTGCTAGTAGCAGTTTGAATAGCTGCTACTAGTTGCATTGTCAAGCTGCTTGTCGTAACTAGGATTGAAATGAGCTCTGAACCGATTTGAATCCGTGTGAAATCGATGCCCGCTGACATCAAGAATGAAGAGCGTGTTGTAATCACTGCCAAAATTTCGCAGCAATCGGCGAACGGTTTCCGTCATTTCTGTGACAGCAATGGTATATCGCTGACGGCGCTGCTCGAAGTGGCAGGCCTTGATTTGATGAAAGAGTCCGCGCCGCCGGTCGACGATACCCGATTCCGGGCGGTTGAAGCCGCCCGAGAAGTGGACCGTTTGCGTCGGATTCGGCGCAGATAACAATCCAGCTTTTTTAACCCAAAGCGACGCCGACCCATCAGACATCGTTTTCGTCCGAGCCGAAATGCGGCAATGAATACGGACCGATAGTGTCTTTCCGGGCTCCCCTCGTTCTACTTCAACGATGAGGGGGTCAGTTCATCCGCCAGAATTTTGAACTCATCAGCACGCGACGACGATTGTCGCCAAATGAGTCCGATCTGCCGCGACGGTGCGCCCGTAATCGGGATGAGATTGATATCCGTATCTTTCGCAATACCGTCGTCAATGGCTATTTGGGGCAGCAGCGTAATTCCAATGCCCGCTGCGACCATTTCGACGATTGTATGCATGCTGGTTGCTTCAAATTCAGATCGCCGGTCCCTCTCGTTGAGCTGGCACGCTTCCAACGCATGGCCGCGCATACAATGTCCCTCTCCAAGAAGCAGAAGCGTATTGATGTCGAGATCCTCTAGCTCAATCAAGTCTTGGCTAACCAACTTATGGTCTGTCAAACAAGCGAGTTGGAAGGGATCTTCAAACATGATCTCGCAGTCAAAGCCACCAATGTCATAAGGGAGGGCAACCACCGCCACGTCGAGTTCGCCGCGCCGCAAGCGGGCAAATAGATTTTCGGTTGGTTCTTCACGCAGAAAAGGCCGCAGTCGCGGATGATGCTTCATCAAGTTCGGCAAAACACGGGGCAACAGAAACGGACTGACTGTCGGAATTACACCAATGTGCAAGTCGCCCGTTAAGGGTTCGGTCTGGGTCGCTGCCAGATCCATCAGGTCCTGCGCGTGCCCCAGCAACAGCCGCCCATGATTTGCAATTTCAACGCCGACCGGCGTCATCAAAACCGTTCTTTTGGTGCGCTCCGCCAGCTCGACGCCAAGCACCGCTTCGAGCTCTTTTATCCCGGCGCTCAATGTTGACGGCGTCACATTGCACGCATTCGCCGCTCGAGCGAAATGCTGCGCCTCTGCAAGCGCCACCAGGTATTCGACCTGTTTTAGGCTAGGAAGGATCTTCATCACACCCACATCTTATAATTCGTAATACTCGAATAGAAAATGGATTTTATATCGTTTTGGTCGATAAGTAATACCTGCCATTCTCCAACCAGATCAGAGGACGGATTCATCAAATTGGCAGGGGAACCCATGCGAACCGGCGATAAATCAAAGTGCGATAGGGATGTCATCCACCATCGCCCGAACGATCTGGCGGCAGCGGAACAAGCGTCTTCAGATGATCCGATTTCGGCCTTTGCTGCAGGAAAAGGCGATGCATCGTTGATCGCTGAGCTGATTTCGGACGATGACACAGCGCTCGAAAAATTTGTTCTTGATCATATGCCGTGGATGACCGCTATTGCGGAGCATCTTCTCGCCGACCCTGTGTTGGCGGAAGATTGTGTTCAGGAGGCATTTTTCAACACACTGCGAAAAATCGCAGACTTCGAGGAACACTCAGGCCTAAAGAGCAGGCTCTGCCATATCGTTGTGATCCAAGCGCTGAAGAAACTGCAGGCCATGAACAATCAGTCGCAGGTGCCATTCGACGATGCCCTGCTCGCCACACAACAAAGGCATATTAAATGCGGAGAACCGGCAGGCCAACCGACAGCGCAGAACAAGAGCCGCCAGTTGGACGACAGGTGTGAGTTTGTCATTACCAAATTCAATGACTTGCCTGAAATGTACCGACTGATTATTCAATTCCGCGATATCGACCAGCGCCCAGCGCGCGAAGCAGCGGAATTGCTTCGAATAAGCGAGGAGGTTGCCGAGCTTCGTCTGCACAAGGCTCGCATCGCGCTCTATGAGTTGCTCAAGCCTTTGCTGAAGGGCTAGCCCGAGCCCGCCGCATTGCGGTCAAAGGCGACATAGAGCTGGTATTGGGAGGGCGACGTACCGCTTTCGATCGCGAAGCTGACCTTGCCGACGGCCGAGAAATAGCCAACCAGCGAGCCTGGCGCGACGTTGACCGAAACGGTGGTGGTTTGGCTCGAAATGATGTTGCGCGACGCGTCGGTGACATGAATTCGCAAGGGCAGTCTGAGCGTCCCGGGCTGGCCACGTTGTCCCAGCAACACGCGACCGGCATAACCGTATTTGACCGAGATTTTATTGCGGCCGATATTGCACTCGCGCGCGGTTTTGGTGAGCTCGCCACGATATTTGATCGCCAACTGATCACCGCGCCGGCCCTTTTCGTAAAAGGTCAGCATGCGGTCGCGTTGCCAGACCGAAAATCGCGGGCAGTTTTGATCCCGCGCCGGCAAATCTACCTGGGAAGACGTGTCGTTTTTGGCAGCCTCAAGCAAACGCTCTTCACTGACCGACGTCGCCCATCCTCCCCGCTCGCCACGCGAGCGGAAGGGCGATGTGATCTGCGAGATGGCACAGCCAGAGAGTACGACCGCGATCAACGCGTAGACGCACACCAAACAAGCTGATCCGGCGGCAGTAGTCCTGCGGTCTTGCAACGGGCCCCCAACTCACAAATTTTGACAGCCCACGCTTACAAACATCTGTATGCTTGCACGGTGCCGCCCACCATTTATTTCTTATTATTGCCCTGCGACAATGCTGATGACCCTATCCGGCAACCCCAGAGGCCGCAAGAGCCATTTGACCTTTCTAGCCGCAACAAACTGCATACTCTAAGTTGAAGGTAAATTCGATTGTCACAATCAAATCAATACGTTGCACAGAGCCAACCGGCACTTGAGATTCTGCTGGCCGCGCCCCGCGGATTCTGCGCCGGAGTCGACCGCGCCATACAGATTGTCGAGCTGGCGCTCAAAACCTATGGCGCCCCGGTCTATGTGCGTCACGAGATCGTTCACAACCAATTTGTGGTGGACAGTCTGCGCGATAAGGGCGCCGTGTTCGTCGAGGAGCTCGACGAAATCCCCGAAACCGACGCCCCGGTCATCTTTTCTGCCCATGGCGTGCCAAAATCGGTGCCCGAGAGCGCCAAAGCGCGCAATTTTTTCTATCTGGACGCCACCTGCCCCCTGGTTTCCAAAGTTCACGTCGAGGCCGAGCGTCATTTCGCCAACGGCTATGAAATCATCCTGATCGGCCACACGGGCCATCCCGAAGTGATCGGCACCATGGGCCAGCTGCCCACGGGCGCGGTCCGCTTAATCGAAACGGCCGGCCAAGCCCACTCTTTCAAGCCAAACAACCCGAACGCATTGGCTTACATCACCCAGACTACCCTGTCGGTCGATGATACCGATGAGATCGTCGCAATCTTGCGCGAACGCTTTCCAAGCATCGTCGGACCGCACAAGGAAGACATTTGCTATGCCACGACGAACAGGCAGGCAGCGGTGAAGGCAATCGCCGCAAAATGCGAGGCCCTGATCGTGGTCGGCGCGCAGAACAGCTCAAACTCCAAGCGCCTGGTGGAGGTTGCCGAAAAAGCCGGCTGCCCCAAGGCGTTGTTGCTCCAGCGGGCTGCCGAAATTCCTTGGGACGCATTTGAGGGCATCGAGACGCTCGGCATCACGGCGGGCGCCTCGGCACCGGAAGTGCTTGTCGATGAAATCATCGCCGCTTTCGGCGCCCGCTTCGACATCTCCGTCTCCAGCATCGCTACGGCCGAGGAAAACGTTGCCTTCAAACTGCCGCGCGAACTGATCGGGGCGGCGCGCGCCTGATATGGCCGTTTATACCCAAGTGAGCGACGAGGAATTGGCGCGCTTTGTGGCGAGCTATGGGCTTGGCGAGCTCAAATCCTACAAAGGCATCGCCGAAGGCGTCGAAAACACCAATTACCTGGTGAACACGTCATCGGGTCCGTTCATCCTGACGCTTTACGAAAAGCGCGTGGCACAGAAGGATCTGCCGTTCTTTCTGGAACTGATGGATCATTTGGCCACTTCTGGCATCAAGTGCCCAACCCCGCTGCACGATCGCGAAGGCCGAATGCTGCGCCAATTGGCCGGCCGGCCCGCCGCCATAATCACGTTTCTCGAGGGCCTATGGGTCCGCCGCCCTCGCGTCGAGCATTGCGCGCTGCTCGGCCGGGCGCTGGCCGAATTTCACTTGGTCGGCCAAAACTACCGCGCCAAGCGGGCAAATTCTCTTTCGGTCAATGGCTGGCGGCCGCTGTTTGAGGCCTGCGGGGGCGACATCGACACCATCGCTCCTGGACTTGCCGAAGAAATTGAAACCGAATTGGCCCATCTCGAAGCGAACTGGCCCACGGCTTTGCCCTCCGGGATCATTCATGCGGATCTGTTTCCCGACAACGTGTTCTTTCTGGGCTCCAAGATTTCGGGCCTCATCGATTTCTACTTCGCCTGCAACGACATGTTGGCCCTCGACATCGCAATTTGCCTCAACGCCTGGTGCTTTGAGCCCGACGGCGCCTTCAATGTGACAAAGGCGCGGGCGTTGCTGAATGCCTATACGAGCGAGCGCGTTTTGAGCACAGAGGAGCTCGAATTTCTTCCCCTGCTCGCCCGTGGCGCTGCGATGCGGTTTTTGCTGACGCGCGTCTACGATTGGCTCAACACCAGCGAGCACGCGCTGGTCGAACGCAAAGACCCAATCGAATATCTGCGCAAACTGCGCTTCCACGCCCGGGTGACGTCGGTCAATGAATATGGTTTGGAGAACGCCTGATGGCGGATGACGCGCAAATTGTGGAGATTTTCACCGACGGAGCCTGTTCGGGCAATCCGGGACCCGGCGGATGGGGCGCCTTACTGCGCTTTGGTGACAGCGAAAGGGAGTTGTGCGGCGGCGAGACCGAAACGACCAACAACCGCATGGAGTTGCTCGCCGCGATCGAAGCCTTAAACGCGCTCACCCGGCCGAGCCGCGTCGAGCTCCACACCGATTCCAAATATTTGCGCAGCGGCATTACCGAATGGATCACCAAGTGGAAGCGCAACGGTTGGCGCACCGCCAATCGCAAGCCAGTCAAGAACGACGATTTATGGCACGCCCTGGACGAGGCGCAGGCCCGTCACGAGATATCTTGGCACTGGGTCAAGGGTCACGCCGGACATCCCGAAAACGAGCGCGCCGATGAACTGGCGCGCGCTGGAATGGCGCCCTATCAGTGATCCTGCCGAGCGGTCAGGCCCGCTGTAACTACAGCGCTTTGAGCAGTTCCTCGGCGCTCGACATGATGGCGCTGGCTGGCGCGTCCTCAATGTTAAGCGCCGTCACCACGCCGTCGTCGACCAACATGGCGTAGCGTTGGGAGCGATCCCCGAGCCCAACCGCGCGCACGTCGAGCTCCATACCCGCCGCTTTCGTGAAATCGCCGTTGCCATCCGCCAAGAACACAATTTTTCCGTCGGCGCCGCTCTGCTTGGCCCACGCTTGCAGCACGAAGACATCGTTGACGGCGATGCAGGCCACCGTGTCGACGCTCTTGGCCTGGAACGCCTCCAATTCCTTCAGAAAGCCTGGCAGGTGCTGGGCATGACAGGTCGGCGTGAAGGCACCTGGAACGGCAAAGGCGGCCACTTTCTTGCCGCCAAATACCTGAGCCGTTGTCACCGCTTCAGGTCCATCGGCGCCCATGGTGGTAAAGGTCGCCTCAGGCAGGCGCTCACCGACACTGATCGTCATAAACTTTCCTCCGGTTGATTTTGGCTGAGGTGTCTGGAACCGCGAGCTTATAGGCTTGCCGATAGCGCGCCAAGGCTGGTGTCAATCGATGGGATTCAGGCCTATTCGACTGTCCACAGCGTCTCCGAGGAGCCCGCATCGGAAACAAGCGTCAATTTGATCTCCCGGCCCTTCAGCTTGGCTGTTTCGGCGTCTTCGCTAAGTGCAATGGTGAAGCGAACGGAGGCCGCGCCGGTCTTTTTTATGGTTTGGGGTGGCGGCAGATAGATGTCGCTACCGCCCTCGGCAAATAGATCCGCCCCTTGGGAGCCCTTGGGAAAGCGCGCCTCGACGACAATGCTGGGCGCGGATCCTGTAAGTTTGGCTTCGGCGCGTTCGATGTTTGGTGCGCCCGCGCCCTCTTTGGCTGCATTGCGCGGCACCAGCGTCATAAAGCGCGAGATTTCGCCCGCAAATCCCGCCGAACGCCGCGCACCATCACCCAGGCGTAAATCCAGCTTAGCCTCGGCCGGCACGCAAATATCCTTGCAAATGGCGTAATCCAATTTGAGTTTGACATCGACCGGTTCGCCCTTGCGCTCAGCGACGATTTCGACCGGAAACACCACGCCGCCCGTATAGCCAATCGACGTGCCATAACTGTCGCTGAAGCGATGGGGGGCCGGCCAAAGCACCTTCGCGCTCTTGAGATTTTGCGACTGCGACCAGTCAAAACTGGGTGGCAAACCTGAATCACCGGGGTTGCGCCAATAGGTCTTCCATCCCGGATCCAATTTTATCTGGACTCCGGCAACGATTTGAGACTCGCCGGTCACGCCCGCGATCTCGCCCGACAGCAAGCGCGTCTGGGCATAATGGCCCTTCGCCCACGGCGATGCCTCGTCTGCTTGGGCAGTGTTCACGGCCAGCACGAGCGGCAAGACGGCTAGGATTCTGGCCGCCTTTGGCGTCATCGATCGCAAGTCAATTGCCATAGTCAGTTTCCGTTTCCAGCGCCTTCCGCCTTCCGTCAATCTAGGGTCAATGCCACACCGTTTCGAGCCTTTGCCAGATACTTCGAATCACGCTTGCGTGACCCAGCGGCAACAGGATAGCGAAAAGCATACCCCCTCGCCCCCCCTTATGCTTCACAACCCGACCGCTCTGGGTTTAGTCTTCTGACCATGGGGCGCTTGATCAAAGAAGACATATTCGACCCGGAGTGCAATTTTCTCGACGGCGCGCTTCTGATCGCAATGCCGGCCATGGCCGATCCGCGTTTCGAGCGCTCGGTCATCTATTTGTGCGCCCATTCCGAAGACGGCGCCATGGGCATCATCGTCAATCAGCACGCGCCTCATATCAGCTTTGACGAACTGCTCGAACAGCTCAATATCAATCCACCGCAAGAGCGGATTTCGATGCCCGTCATCAATCAGTCGATGGCCGTGCATATGGGCGGTCCGGTCGAGACCGGTCGTGGATTTGTCCTGCACAGTTCTGACTATTACGCCGAGGACAGCACGCTGCCCATCGATGAGGGCGTCTGTCTCACGGCCACACTGGATATCTTGCGTGCCATCGCCTATGGCAACGGCCCAAATCAGGTCTTGCTCGCGCTTGGGTACGCCGGCTGGGCGCCAGGTCAGCTTGAAAGCGAAATCCATGAAAATGGCTGGCTGCACTGCCCGTCCGATGCCGATCTGATTTTCAATCCCACCGTCGAAAACAAGTATGAGCGCGCGCTGGCAAAAATCGGCATCAATCCATCATTTTTGGTGAACGATTCCGGCCACGCCTAACCCGGGCTGGTGACGGGCTTGCGCGCGGCGGGCTTGGCCACGGGCTTTGCGGCTGGCGGAACGGGCTTTGCCCGCGGCTGCGGCGGTTTAACCGATTGCGCGGGTTTTGCCCGCGGCTGCTGCGGCCTGGTGGCTGGCGGCGCCGGCCGCGACGGGGGCACCGGAGGCGGCAGCATGGCCAATGTCTGATCGGCTGCCGGAACCACCGGCTGGGGCTCGGCCTGCTTGGATTTACGCTCAATTTTGGCCAACGCCTTCAGCAATCTGACCACCTTGGTCTGCTCCTGCGGTTCGCCATAGAAAAAGCCTTGGCCATACTCGCAGCCGATCAGGCGCAGATAGGTGGCATCTTTTTCCGTTTCGATGCCCTCGGCGACCACCACCTTTTCGAGCTCGTGGGAGAGCGCGATGACCGATTTCAAAATAACCGGCGACGAACCGTTTAGTTCGCTGTCACGCACGAAGCTGCGGTCGACCTTGATGGCATCGATCGGGAAACGTTGCAGATAGCTGAGCGACGAATATCCCGTACCGAAATCATCCAACGACAAGCAGGCGCCGAGATCCTTCAGCATCTTCATGTTTTCGATCGCCTGCTCGGGGTTTTCCATCACCAGGCTCTCGGTGAATTCGAGCCACAGCGTCCCCTTGGGCACCAGGTCGCTGGCGAGAACCAGCCGAATCTGCTGGATCATGTCCTGCTTGAAGAGCTGCCTGCTGGAAATGTTGATGCTGACAAAGAGCGGGCCGTTCTCGCTGGTATAGACGTTGTGCCATTCGGCTGCGTTCTCGACGGCCTGCTGAACCACGTGCGCGCCAAGCGCGCCCATCAATCCCGATTCCTCGGCAATGGGAATAAAGTCGTCGGGGTTGAGCCGGCCATGCTTGGGGTGGTCCCAGCGCATCAACGCCTCGAACCCCGCGACGCTTTCATCGCTCAATCGCATAATGGGCTGGAACAAAACGGTGATTTGACCGCGCTCAAGCGCCCGCCTCAGGTCGCTTTCTAGCGGCAAGCGGTCGTCTGTCTCATTGCGCATGTCGGCCTTGAAGATATCAATCCGATCCGTGCCCGACCGTTTTGCCCGCAGCATGGCGATTTCGGCCTCCTTCAGTAGATCTTCAGGCTGGCTCTGCTGGCCGTCATAGACTGCAATTCCGACGCTGCCGGTGAGGATCACTTCCTTGTCGGCAATTTTCATTGGCGTGCGCAGCGAGCGCCGCACCCGCTCGGCCATGGTGGCGATTTGGTGAGGGTCGGTTTCCGAAACAATGAGGGCGGCGAATTGATCACCGCCAATGCGCGCCAGCGTGTCCTGCGCCTTGAACTGGCGCGCCAGCCTGCGCGCAACAGTCAACAACATCGTATCGCCAACCGTCAGTCCCAATGCGCGATTAACGTTCTTGAAGCGATCAATATCGATGTGCAGAACGGTCGGCCTGTTGCCCTCGCCTTGACGCGTTCGGGTCACGGCGCAGCCCAACCGGTCAAGGAACAGTTCGCGGTTCGGCAGGCCGGTGAGACTGTCATGGACAGCGTCGTGCATCAGCCTTTCTTGGGTGCGTTTGGAGCCCGTCACGTCGCGCATCAGACCAACACAGCGCAAGGTCGGCGGCTGCTTATATTCGACGCATTCGGCACGCAGCTCATACCAAAGATAGCTGCCGTCGCCGCGCCTCAGGCGCATCTCCGTGTTGAGTTCACCTCCCTTGCGCTCCTGCAGCGACCACAACAGCAAGCGCAATCGTTCGCGGTCGCCTGGATGAACGTGGGTCAACCATTCCTTCGAAGAGAGATTGAGCGCGCCATCGGCCAGGCCAAGCGCGTCCTCCAAGTCGGAACTGACGGTGATCTCATCGCGCTTCATGTTCCAGTCCCACACATTGGCGCCCGAGCCCTCAAGCGCATGGGAGTGGAGCTGCAGGCGGTGGGACAGCGCGCCATAGATGGGTTCGCCTGAACGGAAGGCGTATTGCGTAACGGTGAAGCCCAACAACACGATCAACAGCACCAGCCCGGCAACCATGCCTGAGACGACGATTTCGCCCGAGAGCTGACCCGAAACGACCATCGCGGCGCCGAAGGTCCAGACCAGAAACAGGATCCAGGTCGGGATAAGGGATAGGGCGCGCTCTTGGCCGCGCACGGCCAAAAACACGATAAGCGGCGCCACGGCGAGCGCGGTGACCGCAAAGGACGCCCGCGCCAAGCCCGACGCCAAGCGCGGATCCAGCACGGCAAGGCCAACCAGCGCCAACTGACCCAAGATCCACAGCCCAAAGGCCATCTTGATGAATGTGTGCCAATAGTTGATGCGCAGGAATGTGTAGAGAAAGAGCACCAAGCTGGCCGCCAGGACCGCTTCGGTGCTGGCGCGGTACATCGCCGTCTCTTCCGTCGCGATGTTGAACAGCTTGCTCCAAAACCCGAAGTCCACGCAAAACAACGCCAACGCGCTCCAGGCCACCAGCGCGGTGGCTGGAAAAATCGCTTTGTGATTGGCCGCGACGATCGAGGTGAGAAAGATTGCGAGCAGACCGACAATACCGAGCATGATGCCGTTGAACAGCATCCGGTCCTGCAGGGTCCGCTCATAGGCTTGGGCATTCCATAGGGTGAGCTGCGGCAGCTTGAACGAGCTCAACTCGGCAACGAAGGTCACCGTGGCGCCGGGCTCCAGGGTGAGCTTGAAGATATCGGCGCGGTCGTCATCGACGCGTTCCGGCCTGAAGCCGAGCGATGGCGTAACGGCGGCGATGCGGGCCGTATCGAGATTTGGCCAAAAAACCTGTGATCCGACATGCGAATAGCGCGCTGCCGTCAACCAACGCACGATGCGTTCATCTGTGGGGTTTCTTAGCGCGAAAACGATCCAATTCGGATTGGTGCCGGGCGTTGTGGCCTGAACGGCCATCCGGCCGGTAATGCCATCTTCGCCCGCCGCCGTCTCAAGCTGCAGGCGGTCGCCCCGGCCTTCGTAAAGTTCGCCCAATGCGGTGACATCGATGCGATCCAAATCCTGCTCGACGACGATCGCTTCCAGCGCCAGCGCGAGCGGCGACCAAAGCGCTAGCATCACGGCCGCAAGCGCCAAGCGCGCGCAGAGCCGGCCACCAGCGCCAACCCAGCTCAAGCCAGACAGTGCATCGACCAAATTGGACCGTTTCAAACTAACCGTCTCACTCCACTCTATGGCCGCGGATCGTCGTGGATCAGCGCATACAGTACGTGGTCCTGCCAGATGCCGTTGATCCGCAGATAGCGCCGCGCCCGCCCTTCCTGCTGGAAACCCGCCTTTTCCAGCAACCTCATCGAGGCTGCATTGTGTGGCAGGCAGGCGGCCTCGAGTCTGTGCAGCCGCAACGTATCAAAGACGAAGGGCATCAATGTGGACATTCCCTCAGCCATGTAACCGCGGCGCGCATGGGGTTGGCCGACCCAGTAGCCAAGCGTGCCCGATTGCGTCACGCCGCGCCTGACGTTTGAAATGGTCAAACCGCCAAGCAGCGCATCGTCACTCCGCCGGAACATCAAAAAGGCGTAACCCAAATCTTCGCGCGCCTCGCGGACATAGTGGCGCACCCGCCGCCGGAAGGAGAGCCGGGTGAGCTCGTTGCGCGTCCATGTGGGCTCCCACGGCGTCAGAAATTCACGGCTGAGCGAGCGCAGGCCCGCCCAGGCCGGATAATCGGACATGATCGGCAGGCGCAACCGGACCAGATCACCGCTGATGACCGGCCCCGTCTCAGGAGGTGCAACTGATTTCAACAGCGCCATGCGCGTTGCTCCGTCCTTGTCTTTACTCCGCCGCCAAACCGGTCTCGGCGCCCAAGCGCCGCACCCAGGCTTGACTTTTCACGTTCAATTCACGCGGACCGACGTTTGCCAATGTCGGCGCGCGCCCATCAAACACCTTTTTCGCAGCCGATTGAACAGCTTCCACGCTCACGGCCTCCACCTTGGCGACCATTTCCGCCACAGCCAACGGCGCCCCAAAGGCCAATGTTTGCCGGGCCAATTGCTCGGCGCGCGCGCCAGAGCTTTCCAAGCATAGCATCAAGCCCGCCTTCAGCTGAGCCTTGGCGCGGGTGAGTTCATTTTCGCTTGGCGGTTCCTCGACAGCCCGGCGCAGCTCAAACGTGATGATATCGAGCAGTGCATCATACTGGTCGGGCGCCGTTGCCGCATGCACGCCAAACATGCCGGTGTCATTGACGCCCCAGCAAAACGAATAGATGGCGTAACAGAGTCCGCGCGCCTCGCGCGCCTCCTGAAACAGGCGAGACGACATGCCTCCACCCAAAATGGCCGACAGGACCTGCGCCGCGTAATAGCCGTCGTCGGTGTAGGACAGTCCTTCGTAAGCCAACAGCAAATGGCCCTGCTCGAAGCGCAGCGGCGATTGGCAAAAACCGCCGTGATAAACGGCTTTTTGCGCGGCAGGAGACGCGTGGCTCTCAAGTGCGCCGAACCGTTCGCCAGCACGGGCCACGACTTCATCGTGATCGAGTGCGCCCGATGCCGAAAACACCATGGAATTGGCGCCATAGCGGCTGTCTCGAAATGCCCGAAGGTCATCCGCTGTAAAACTCATCACGCTCTCGGCGGTGCCCAATATGGAGCGCCCCAAAGCTTGGTTTGGAAAGGCATGCTGCTGGGCGAGGTCGTATATCACGTCGTCGGGACTGTCGTTGGCTGCCGAAATCTCCTGAATAATGACATTTTTTTCGCGCTCCAGCTCATCGGAGTCGAATGTGGGGTTAATGAGAATATCACCGATAAGCTCAAGCCCCAGTGGCAGATCCTGCTTCATGGTGCGGGCATAATAAGCGGTGGTTTCGGCGCTGGTTGCCGCGTTGATATCGCCACCGACATATTCGATTTCTTCGGCGATATCGCGCGCGCTGCGCGACGTGGTCCCCTTGAACGCCATGTGTTCGAGCAAATGGGCAATGCCGTGTTCGCCGTCGGATTCGAAACGCGATCCAGCGCCCACCCAAAGCCCCAATGACACCGTCTCAAGATGATCCATCGATTGGGTGACCACGCGCAAGCCGTTCTCAAGCGTGCTGAGCTTCACGTTCATGCGCCGGGCTCCGCGCCGACACGGGCGTGATCTTCAAGATAGCGCGCCAGTGCGCCAACATCGTTCGCCATCACGTCGTAACGCTCAGATGCAGACAATCGGGCGGCCAGACGATCTGGCACCGGCGGCACGGCGCCGCACGCGCGCTGCACGGCATCCGGAAATTTGGCTGGATGGGCGGTGCTCAGCACGACGACCGGACCGCCCTCTTCGCCCTGCTCGCGCAGCGCCGCCGCGACCCCCACGGCGGTGTGGGGATCGATCAAATAGCCGCTTGCCTCATGCAATATAGCGATCGTCGCGGCCGTTTCGGCCTCGTCGATGCGATGGGCACGGAACTGCCTGCGTATCTGTTCAAGCTCGCTCGGCGCGAGTTCAAACGTGCCATCGCGGCCAAGATCTTCCATCATGGCTTGAACCCGCCTGCCGTCTCGACCTGACACTTCGAAAAGCAGCCTCTCGAAGTTACTCGATACTTGAATGTCCATGCTCGGACTTGAGGTGGCACGAACGCCCTGCGGCTCGTAGCGGCCGGTTTTCAGGGTGCGGGCCAAAATATCATTTTCGTTCGTGGCGATAACGAGGCGCGAAACCGGCAACCCCATCTTTGCGGCCACGTAACCGGCGAAAATATCTCCGAAATTTCCTGTTGGGACGGCGAATGATGCTGGCCAATGGTCTCGCCCGAGCGCCAGTGCGCTGGTCACGTAATAGACCGTCTGCGCCATGATCCGCGCCCAATTGATCGAATTGACGCCAGCCAGCGACAAACGGTCTCGCAACGCCAGATCGTTGAACAGCGATTTCACCAGCGCCTGACAATCATCGAATGTTCCTTCGATGGCGATGTTGAAGACGTTGGGCTCGTCCGCGCTCGTCATTTGCCGGCGCTGCACGTCGCTGACGCGGCCTTTCGGGTGCAGAATGAAAATATCGACCGCCTCACGTCCGCGGAAGGCTTCGATGGCCGCACCACCCGTGTCGCCGGACGTGGCGCCGATAATGGTGAGCCGCCGGTTTCGCTTGGCCAGCGCCCGGTCCATCAACCGAGCCAAAAGCTGCATCGCGATGTCTTTGAAGGCCAAGGTCGGACCATGAAAGAGTTCGAGCACCCACATATCGGGGCCGATCTCGTGCAATGGTGCAACCTCCGGCGTATCGAAAGTCGCGTAAGCGTCCTTGATGAGCTCTGCCAATTCGCTCTCGGGTATATCGCTGCCGACAAAGGGCGCGAGCACGGCCAAAGCGACCTCGGTGTAGGCCGCACCCGCCAAGGCTTCCAAGTCCTTATCGGCGAGCACCGGCCATGTTTTTGGCACATAGAGGCCGCCGTCGCGGGCCAGACCCGCGAGCATAACCTCTTCAAATCCGAGTTCGTCCGCGCGACCGCGCGTGCTTACATAGCGCAAGGAAGCTGCCTCTCAAGGATAGTACCGGAATTGTTCACGCCGCCATGCACGGTATCTTTGCGCGCACGTCTGGGCAAGCAAGCTGCGGCAACTTGGTTAGGCCCGTTTGAGCGTGTTGCGGACAAAGATTCCATAGATGATCAACACGATCACGGCGAGCGCGAGCCAGGTGATCGCGTAACCCAAATGCCGATTCGACGGTTTGACCACCGCAACCCCGCCCCGCGGCCAACCGCCCGCCACTTCGGTTGCCTCCATTTCGACGATCAGCGGCGCGAGCGAACCCGATTGAGCATCGCCTAGGGCAGCGCTCGCCATTGCGTCCAGATCGCGCCAAAACCACTCGTTTTTTTGCGGGTCGTTGTCGGCGGCAAAAGCATCGCGGGGATGGGGCAAACGGACCCTGCCCACAACGCGCACCGTTCCTTCGACCTGTCCCGCCTGGCGGGTTGCGGCCTGCTTCAATCGATGGGGCACAAAGCCCCGGTCGACCAGCACAACACCGCCGCCGGACAATGCCATTGGCGTGATAATGCGCCATCCAGCCCGCCCGCCGGCCAAGCTGTAGAGGTGCACCTCGCCATCATGCTGGAAGCGACCCTCGAGGACGACCCGCGCATGCCTGACGTCATCGCCTGCCTCCTTGCGCCCCATCGCTTGCGCCAAAGTGATTGGCTGAGCTGCCGCACGCGCTTCGATGCGGGCGATTAGATCTTGTTTCCATTGCAAGCGTTTGATCTGCCAGACGCCCAAGCCCGCGAGCATGGCAAAGGCCACAATCGTGCACACGGTAGGCACTATGAGCGCGCGCAATGGCATGAAACAACCGCTCCCAATCAGTCGCGGGCCCGCCGGCCCTCTTCGGCTTTATGGCGATATTGCTGGGCCATCATCCAGGCTTTCAGCGGCCGTAGCATCAACAGCGAGAGGATGAGCGCCAACGGCAGCCACAGCGCACCATGCAGCCAATAGGGCGGTTGATAGAGAATTTCGACAGCCAGCGCACCGCCGACAACGATAAAGCCTACGACCAACATGACGAACACTGCCGGGCCATCGGCCGTATCGGCAAAGCCGTAATCGAGGCCGCACGCCTCGCACTTCTTTTGCAACGCCAAAAAACCGTCGAACAGCTTGCCTTGGCCGCAACGCGGGCACACCGCGCTCCAGCCAGCAGCCAGCGATGAGATCGCGGGAGCGTGGTCGGATTTTCGAGTCATTGGCCGCTCTTAAAACGGAATGGCCATCCCCGAACCCCACACATAGATGCTGACGAACAGGAACAACCAAACGACATCGACGAAATGCCAGTACCAGGCCGCCGCTTCAAAGCCGAAATGGTGAGTGGGCGTGAAGTGGCCAGAGATGGCCCGAAACAGAATAACGCTGAGGAAGATCGTACCGACAATGACGTGAAAGCCGTGAAAGCCGGTCGCCATATAAAATGTAGAGCCATAAATGTGGCCCGCGAACTGAAATCCTGCATGGCCGTATTCGAACACCTGGCAGATCGTAAAGAGTATCCCCAAGACCACGGTCAAGATCAGCCCCCATATGAGGCCATTGCGGTCGTTTTCGATCAATGAGTGGTGCGCCCACGTCACCGTCGTACCCGATGCTAAGAGGATCAGCGTGTTGACGAAGGGCAAGTCCCAGGGATCGAACACGTGCTCGAACCTTCCATCACCCGTTGCAACCGGCGGCCAATGGCCGCCCGTCAGTTCGGAGCGCGCGACTTGCGCGGCGTCGGCCGGAAACAGCGCCACATCGAAGTAAGCCCAGAACCAGGCAACGAAAAACATCACCTCGGAGATGATGAACAAGATCATGCCGTAACGCAGATGCAGCTGGACGACGGCCGTATGATGACCTTCGTGTTCGGCCTCGCGGATCACATCGCGCCACCAGCCGATCATCGTGACCACCACAATGAGGGCGCCCGGCGCCATGTACCAAAGCTGCGGATCGCCCGCTTTGCGCGAGATGAAATAAAATACCGCGCCGAGCGCCAGCGAAAAAGCGCCGAGCGCACCCACCACTGGCCACGGGCTGGGCTCCACGAGATGATAATCGTGCGGTTTGGTTCCGACTTTGGCCATGCTGCTGTGCCTCATTGGTCGCCCCACGCCGCGGGGCCATCTGTTGCCTAAACTACGATCCGGTCGGCTGCGTGGCGTCCGAACGCTCCACCACGTCCTCTTGTCCCGACATCGGGAAGAACGTGTAGGAGAGCGTAATTACGCGCACATGCGCGAGCTCGGGATCGGTTGCCATCGCCGCGTCGACAAAGAACCTAACGGGCAACGCCGCCTCGCCGCCAGCTTCCAAAACTTGCTCGTTGAAGCAAAAGCATTCGATCTTGCTGAAATAGCGACCCGCCGCCTCGGGCGTCACGTTGAAGGTTGCGCTCCCCCTCGTGCGCCCGTCGCTCGCATTTTTTGCCCGGTAGCGCACCAAGGCGGTCTCGCCCAACCGCAGAACCAGCGACCGCGTCTCAGGTTTGAATTCCCAGGGCAGGCCAGCGGCCACATTTGCATCGAGCCGCAGCGTCACGCTCCGCGCCAGAACCGGGCCTTCGGGCGCCTCGGCACGCTGGGTGGTGCCGCCATATCCCGTCACCTGACAGAACATCCGATAAAGCGGCACGGCGGCGAAAGACATGCCAAGCATGAACACGGCGAAACCGGCAAGCGACAGCGCCGTCAGGCGACTGCGCCTGGTGCTTCTCTGGCCTGAAGTGCCGTCTTGCATGTGTTCGCTCCAGCACGCTGCCCCCTAGAGAGGACGGCTCGCCACATTGCCGCCGAGATGCACGATGGTGACGACGAAAAACAACAACGCGAGCGCCGCAAGCGCCCAGGCGATCGCGATCGACCGTTGCCGCTGAGCCCGCTTGGCTTGTTCGCCCGTCATCTCACGCCAACCAGGGCACGCCCGCACCCAGACTTTGCTCGACCATTAAAACTGCAAACAGCAGGAAGAGATACAGAATCGAGAAACCAAAGAGCTGGCGGGCTGCGTGTTCCGCACCGCGTCCCTTACGGATTGTGTAGACGCGGTAGGCAGCCGACAAGAACAGCACGTTGAGCCCCAGTATCAAGAGACCGCTCAGGCCACCGCCAAGGCCGAGCAGAACCGGTGCAAATGAGACCGGCACAAGCGCCAACGAATAAAGCAATATCTGCCGCCGCGTCTCATCTTCGCCCGCGACGACTGGCAACATGGGAATGCCCGCGCGCTCGTAATCGCGCCTGCGGACCAACGCCAAAGCCCAGAAATGCGGCGGCGTCCAGAGAAAGATGATCAGAAACAGCGCCAGCGCCTCAACCGATATCGCGCCCGTGGCTGCGGCCCAACCGACGACCGGCGGAAAGGCGCCCGCCGCACCGCCTATCACAATATTCTGAGGCGTCCGGCGTTTCAGCCACATTGTGTAGATGACGATGTAAAAGGCGATGGCGCATCCCAATGTCAGCGCCGCCAACCAGTTGACCAGAATGCCAAGACACAGCACTGAGAAACAGGCCAGCACCATGCCAAACGTGAAAGCTTCGCCCGGCGAGATTCGACCGCGGGGTATTGGGCGCGCGGAGGTGCGCGCCATCAGGCCATCGATATCGGCGTCGTACCACATATTAAGTGCACCCGAGGCGCCCGCCCCGATCGCAATGCAGAGCAGCGCAGCAAAGGCGATCACCGGATGCATGGTGCCCGGCGCAATCATCAAACCGACAAGCGCGGTGAAGACGGCAAGCGCCATCACGCGCGGCTTCATCAGCGCGATATAGTCTCCAACATCGCCGCTACCGGACGCATCCAGTTCTTCGGCTCCTATGGGTCGGCTCGCTTCGCTCATCGCGTTCCCCAATCTGTCATGAACACTTCACCCATTATTTGATGCGCGGCAGTGTTTCATAGGCATGGAATTCCGGTGGCGACGGCAGCGTCCACTCCAGCGTGGTCGCGCCTACGCCCCATGGGTTGTCCGCCGCGCGTTCCTTACGCATGAAGGCCCACGCCACGCCGCCGAGGAACACCAAAACGCCGGCAGCTGAAATGTAGGACCCGATGGACGAGACATAATTCCAGCCGGCAAAGGCATCGGGGTAGTCGGCATATCGTCGCGGCATGCCGGCGAGGCCTAAAAAGTGCTGTGGGAAGAACAACAGATTGACGCCGATAAAACTCAACCAAAAATGCAGTTTGGCGATGGCTTCCGAATACATGTAGCCGGACATTTTCGGGAACCAATAATACCAGCCTGCGAAGATGGTGAAGGTCGCCCCCAGCGACATCGTGTAGTGGAAATGGGCAACCACGTAATAGGTGTCGTGCAGCGCACGGTCGACGCCCGCATTGGCCAACACGACGCCCGTGACACCACCCATCGTGAACATGAATATAAAGCCGATCGCCCACAACATCGGCGCGCGCATCTGAATGGACCCGCCCCACATCGTGGCAATCCATGAAAAGATCTTAATGCCGGTTGGGATCGCGATGACCATCGTGGCGAAGACGAAATAGGCTTGGGTGTTGACGGACAGGCCGGCCGTATACATGTGGTGCGCCCACACGATCAAGCCGACAAAGCCGATCGCCACCATGGCATATGCCATACCGAGATAGCCGAACACGGGCTTGCGCGAAAAGGTCGCGATGATTTGCGAGATCAGACCAAAGCCCGGCAGGATCAGCACATAGACCTCCGGATGGCCGAAGAACCAGAACAGATGCTGGTAGAGCAGTGGATCACCGCCGGCGGCCGCATCAAAGAAGGCGGTGCCGAAATTCCGGTCGGTCAACAGCATGGTGATCGCACCAGCCAGCACGGGAAGCGTCAACAGCAGCAAGAAAGCCGTCACCAGGATCGACCAGACGAACAACGGCATTTTGTGCATCGTCATGCCAGGTGCACGCATGTTGAAAATCGTGGTGATGAAATTGATGGCGCCCAGGATCGAGGAGGCTCCGGCCAGGTGGAGCGACAGAATGGCAAGATCCATTGCCGGGCCTGGCGTACCTGAGGTCGACAGCGGCGCGTAGACAGTCCAACCGGCACCCACCCCCAACTCGCCTGCCGGACCTTCGACAAACAGCGAACAGACCAGCAGCGCGAGCGAAGCCGGCAGCAACCAGAACGAAATATTGTTCATTCGTGGAAACGCCATGTCAGGCGCCCCGATCATCAGCGGTACCAGCCAATTGCCGAAACCGCCGATGAGGGCGGGCATCACCATGAAGAACACCATGATGAGCCCATGGGCTGTGGTGAAGACGTTGAATGTGTGTGCGTTGGCGAAGTACTGCATGCCGGGCTCCATCAGCTCGAGCCGCATGCCAATCGATAGGCCGCCGCCAATCAGGCCGGCGACAATCGCAAAAATCAAATAGAGCGTTCCGATGTCCTTGTGGTTGGTGGACAGGACCCAGCGCCGCCACCCGGTCGGGTGATCGTGATCATGAGCCCCAGCTGCCCCAGAAACCATAGTCCGCTTACTCCGCTTTGTTGCCATCGAACCTACTCAGACCCGTTGTGTCAGCGCTCGAGCCGCGCGACTTCCGAAGCGCGGCTGGAGCCAGAAGCGAATGTCTCTTTTGCCTGTGCAAGCCATTGCTCAAATTCCGCCTGGCTCACCACCCGAACCGCAATCGGCATGAAGGCGTGGCGGCGCCCGCACAATTCAGAACACTGGCCATAAAACGTTCCGGTGCGTTCTGCACGGAACCAGGTGCGCTGCACCCGTCCCGGCACCGCATCCGATTTCAGGCCAAACGCCGGTACAGCCCAACTGTGAATGACGTCGCTCGCCGTCACCAAAACATGAACGTTCTTGTTAACCGGTACCACCACGTCATTATCGGTGGCCAGCAATCTGGGCTGGCCCGGCTTGAGCTGATTGTCCTCGACCATAACCGCATCGAAGGTCAGATCGTCGTGATCTGGATACTCGTATGTCCAGTACCACTGCGAACCAATTGCTTTGATCGTTAGGTCAGGCTTCGGAAAGGCGTATTGAGCATAAAGCAGCCGGAACGACGGGATCGCGATCACCAGCAGAATCAGGATGGGGACCACGGTCCAGGCAATTTCCAGAAACGTGTTGTGGGTCGTGCGCGATGGCTTGGGATTGGCCCGTTCGTTGAAGCGCAGCAGCACGTAGCCGATCAAGACGAATACAAAAATGACGATGCCGGTGATGATGTAGAGCAGGAATGTGTGGAACCACTGAAGCTGTTCGGCAAGCGGCGTGGCGGCGGGTTGCATACCCATCTGCCAGGGTTCGGGCTGCTCTGCCAGAACCGGTTGCCCGAGTCCGGCAAGCATCAGAACTGCCAACAGCGCCGTCAACGTCATGCGCACGTTCAAAGACGGCGGCAGCGCAGTGCCTCCGCTCCCCCATCGATCGCCAAGCCGCATCCTGCTGGCCTCCTCAATTCTGCGGTCTGCCCCGACGGGCAAACCCGCCGACCGAGCTTGTCCGGGACCGCCCCCTGCGTACCCTTCGAATGCCCCGCGAAGACGCTGCCGTCCTCGTTTCAACTCACATGGACCAATGTGAATCACAGTTATCACGTTTTTCGCATGTGCAACAAGGACCGTAACCCTGGCATTTCCAGCAATTTACGCGCGATGATCCATGATGCCGATCAATGACGCCATAACCAGCAGCCGCGGGCGGCGCCGATGTCCTAATTTGGCCCGAATCCTGCGCGACAGGCCGGGCGTGGTCGAGCATGGACATGCCGCCGCATACGCGTCCGCAATCTGGCGCAGCGGCGCCCAACGCCGACCCGAACCGATTCCAGCAGGACGCATGAAAAACCAGATCTCCAATTCCACCAAACAGCCAGATCGCCAAGCCAGCTTCAGGCCCTTGCTGATAGCGGCGCTGGTCTGCCTCTTTGCGCTGGTCTCGCCGAGCACAGCCGATGCACAAGAAGAAAGCCTCAAAAGCACCCACGGCGACTGGCTGGTCAAATGCGGCAAACCGCCAGGCTCCAAGGAGAGCATTTGCTGGGTCGAGCAGAAGGTCACGTCCGAAGACCGTCCCAATGTCGGGCTTACGGTGACGTATCTAAAGCCAACCAAGGGCGATGAGGGCACGCTGCAAATCCAGGCGCCTCTCGGTGTCATCCTGCCGCGCCGCCTTGGGCTCAAGGTCGACGGTAAGGATGTCGGCAACGTGCCGTACTTGCGCTGCTTCGCCAGCGGCTGCCTGGCGCGCGCCCAAGTGCCAGCTGAATTGTTAAAAACTCTGCGGAGCGGCAAGACCGCCGTCTTCATTATTTTCGACACGCCCGAAGCTGGCATCGGTATCCCGATATCGCTTAAAGGCCTCTCGCCCGCCATCGACGCTCTGAATTAACGGCGGCGATTGCGTCAGCGGCGATTAGCGCCTATTTCTGCGCGCTTGCACACAAGCTCGTGCACCTGTCCCCAGCACCCGTCCGATGACCGAAGCCCAATCCACCAGCACCACCAGCGCGCGCTTTGTCACCGGCTCGACCATGCGCCACGTCGTTGTGATGACGGTGACGAGTTCTGTCGGTCTGGTCGCGCTGTTCCTGGTCGACTTTGCCGACATGTATTTCATTTCGCTGCTGGGCGAAATCGAAGTAGCTGCGGCCATCGGCTATGCCGGCTCGATTCTGTTCTTCAATGTCTCGATCGGCATCGGATTGGCGATTGCGGCTTCGGCGCTGGTGGCCCGCGCAATCGGAGCCGATGACCGCGCCGGCGCCAAACGCCTATGCACCAACTCATTGATTTATTCGGCGGTGATCGCCGCCATTCTTGCCACGCTGCTCTGGCTTTTTGTTCCGGCCATATTGTCGCTGCTGGGCGCGGAAGGGCGCGCGCACGCGCTGGCGACCAATTATCTGCGCATCATCGTACCCACCATGCCCGCACTCACGCTTGGCATATGTGGCGGCGCCATACTGCGCGCGCTCGGCGATCCCAAGCGAGCCATGTATGTGACGCTATCCGGCGGCTTAGTGAACGCCGTGCTCGACCCAATTCTTATATTCGGCGCGGGGCTTGGGCTGGACGGTGCGGCAATTGCCTCTGTCTGCGCGCGCCTGGCCGTCATGTGCGTCGGACTCTACGGCGTCATTCGCGTGCACAAGATGATCGACAAGCCCGTCTATTCGCTGCTCTGGCTCGACACACCCGCAATTTCGGCAATCGCGGCACCGGCTGTTTTGACAAACGTCGCGACGCCGGTGGGCAATGCCTACGTGACATCGGTGATCGCCCAATTCGGTGACGGCCCTGTCGCTGGTTGGGCCGTGGTGGGGCGGATCATTCCGGTTGCCTTCGGCGTGGTGTTCGCGCTCTCAGGCGCGGTCGGCCCGATCCTCGGCCAAAATCTCGGCGCCCACCAATACGGCAGGCTGCGCCAGAGCTTGTCGGATTCTCTGCTGTTTGCCTTCATCTACGTCGCGGTCGCTTGGGCGATCTTGGCGCTGGGCCACGAATACATCTCGGCATTTTTTGGGCTAAGCGGACCGGCCGCCGAATTGGTCGGCCTGTTTTGCACCTGGTTGAGCCCGACCTTCTTATTTTTCGGCGCACTGTTTGTTGCCAGCGCCGCCTTCAACAATCTTGGCCGGCCGCATTACTCGACCGCGTTTGCATGGGCGCGTGCAACGCTCGGCACCATACCCTTCGTCTATTTCGGCGGACAGTGGTATGGCGCGACGGGCGCGCTCACCGGCTACATGCTGGGAAGTGTGGTGGTGGGAGGGCTGGCGGTGGCGGCCTGCTATCAGCTGATCGCCACCCTCGCCCATGCCCATGCGGGCCCCGACGCCACCGCAGTTCCGCTGCAGCGCCGATGGCCGCTATGGCCGTTTTCCACTCCCGGCGATTGAGCCGCGAGTGGACTAGTCGCTAATTTCAAAAGTGATACGGCAATGGACGCGGTAGCTGTCGATTTCGCCATTCTTCACCGTCGCGCTTTGATCTTTGATCCAAACGGACTTGATGTTCTTGACGGTCTTGGCTGCTTCCTTGACGGCGTTCTGGGCGGCTTCTTTCCAACTCTTGTCCGACTCCGCCATGATCTCGATAACTTTATGCACTGACATTCAATTCTCCTTTACACGACCGGTACTTAGCCCGCTATTTTTCAGGCGACGGTTCATACTAGACGCATCGACTGCGGCAGGTATAGGGCGGCGCCAGCAAATCGGTTTCGATCCGCGCCTGGCTCCAACTGCACCTTGCAACGCCATTCTCACGCGCCCATTATCTCGGTGTGGGGTTCAGTGCGTGTCGAGGAGCGAACGCGATGACGATGTTAGAAATGATAATGGCTGCCCAGGGCGGCTCGGCCATGGGCAATCTGGGTCAACAATTCGGCTTGGATCAACAACAAGCAGAGCAAGCGGTCCGCGCCCTGCTGCCGGCGCTCTCCAGCGGTATCAAGCGCAACACTGCAAGCCCCGATGGCCTTGCCGCGTTCCTCCAAGCGCTCAACCGGCCCAATCACGAGCGTTACGTCGATGATCCCAACATGCTCGGCGACGCCGCCACGATGCAAGAAGGCAACGCCATACTGGGTCACGTATTGGGTTCGAAGGATGTCAGCCGCGCCGCCGTGCAGCGTGCTTCGGCCCAGACGGGTATCGGACAGGAAATCCTAAAGCAGATGCTTCCCATCATCGCTTCCATCATTATGGGCGCGCTGACCAAAAGCGGGCGCAATCCACTCAACGATATCCTCGGCGAGATTCTCGGCGGCGGACGCCCCTCAAGCGGACAACGTCAGTCGCCTCAGGGCGACAATCCCTTTGGCGACCTTGCCGACATCATCAAGGGCGGCCCACCAACGGAAGGCCCGGCCGGCAGCCAACGGCAGGCAGACGCCGGCAGCGCGCCCCAAGGCAAGGCTCCGCCGAGCGCCATCGACATATTCGGTTCCATGCTCGATGCCGATGGCGACGGATCGGCGATGGACGACATTTTTGACATGATGACGAAAGGCGCGCGCTGAACCAGCGCACGTCGCCGGTCCTAATAGGCGTACTCGCTGAAAACCGGCTCGACGTCGCCGTTCCATTTGCCGTTGAAATTCTCGATCAGCTGATCGGCGGATGTGCGCCCTGAATCGGCGACTTCGGCGAGTGTCGTGAGGAATTGGCTCTCCGATTGACCGAGGCTATCGCGCCGGCCGCGCGCCTCCAGGCCCCCATGAGCAATGGCCACCGCCTGGCGTGCGATGTCGCCCACGGTTCCGCTGCGAAACGCCAGCCCCAAGGCTTGAGCTGGAACGCCGTCGCGCAAGGCCTGACGCTCCTCCGCACTCCAGTCCTTCACCAGATCCCAAGCGGCATCAAGCGCGCCTTGGTCATATAGAAGACCCACCCAGAAAGCCGGCAAAGCGCAAATGCGGCGCCACGGTCCGCCATCAGCGCCGCGCATTTCCAAAAATTGCTTCATGCGAACTTCCGGAAACAACGTCGTCAAATGATCCGACCAATCCGAGAGTGTCGGCAACTCGCCTGGCAAAGCCTTCAGCGTGCCGGCCAAAAAGTCACGAAACGATGCGCCGGCCACATCGATATATTGGTCGTTGCGGTAAACGAAATACATCGGCACATCGAGGGCGTAGTCGACATAGCGCTCAAAGCTCATGCCCTGTTCAAACACGAAAGGAAGCATGCCGGTGCGGTTGCGGTCGGTGTCGCGCCACAGCTCGCTGCGGTACGATTGGAAGCCGTTCAGACGGCCTTCGATGAACGGTGAGTTGGCAAACAGCGCGGTGGCAATCGGCTGCAGCGCCAGAGCGACGCGGAATTTCTTGACCATGTCGGCCTCGTCGCCGAAATCCAAATTCACCTGGATCGTGCACGTCCGGTACATCATATCCAAACCGCCCGCGCCGACGTCCGGCATATAGCCGCTCATGATCCTGTATCGCTTTTTCGGCATTTGCGGCGTTTCGGCCAGCGTCCATTTGGGAGAAAAACCCAATCCCATAAACGCGATGCCGAGGGCTTCGCCGACCTCACGCGCCTGCGCCAAATGAAGGTTCACTTCCTCACAAGTCTCATGCACGTTTTCGAGCGGCGCGCCTGAGAGCTCGAACTGTCCGCCAGGCTCAAGTGAAATAGAGCCCCCCAACGGACCATCCGCGTGGCCGAGCGCAATGATGTTTCCGTTCTCCAAGACAGGCAGCCAGCCAAAGCGCTCAGCCATCTCTTCAAGAAGTGCGCGGACGCCCGCCTCGCCTTCGTATGGCAGGGGCGTATTGTCGCTGGTTCGAAAGCTGAATTTTTCGTGCTCGGTGCCAATCCGCCAGTCCGAGCGCGCCTTGCAGCCGGCGGCGACATAAGCAATGAGCTCGTCGCGCGTCTCGACGGGAGCGGTCTGCGAGCTCTCCACACGCGTTGACATGAGCTGGACTTCCCTCAAACGGCGATTGGACGCGCCGACTGCGCCCGGCACGATTCAACGTTTGCCCTTATCGCCCGCCCGATCCATGCGCGCAATATCAGCCGGTATCAACGCCAATCGCCATGTGCCGCGTTGATCAGAGCCAACGCCGCCACGCCAGCCGTGTCGGCCCGCATCACCCGCGGCCCGAGAGAAATGGCGGTGACGAATGACTTGGCGCGCAGCATCTCGCGCTCCTGGTCGTCGAACCCGCCTTCCGGACCCACCAAAAGCGCCAACGGTCCGGGATCGATCGCGCCCAAAGTCAGCATTGGATCTCCGGCGCCCATCTGTTCATCGCAATAAACCAAACGGCGTTCAGGCCGCCAATCGGCCAGCAGGGCAGCAAGATCGCGCAGATCGTCTATCTCCGGCAGCCGCAGAACACCGCATTGTTCGGCAGCCTCAATGACGTTGGCGCGCATTCGATTCTGGTTCAGGCGGGCGACTTGCGTGCGTCGCGTTCTAACTGGAACGAGCCGCGCCACGCCCAATTCTACCGCCTTTTGCACCATGTAATCGAGCCTAGCGCGTTTGAGCGGCGCAAACAGATAATGAATGTCCGGGCCCTCGACTTGCTGACGCGTGGGCGTGCCGACCGCCAATGTGCAACGCCCGCGTCCCGTTTCCGCGATTGCCGCCAGCCACTCGCCACTGCGTCCGTCAAAAACGAGAATTTCGTCTCCCGCGCTCAAACGCAATACGTTGATGAGATAATTCGCCTGAGCGCTGTCACAGACATGAGCCGCCCCAGGTTCGAGACGCGTTTCAACATAAAGGCGATGTCGCGGCAGTTGCATGACGACACCACCTAGACCTTGCAAGAGAATTTCTCAATTGCCGTGTTAGGGCTTAGCGCGCCATTGCCTTGTCGTCCTCCGCCCGCCATAAAGGCGATCATCCAGACAGATTCCATGCAGAATGAAAGGTCCACTCAAACCAAGATGTCTGCGACTCCCGATGGTGGCACAAATCGCGGCTCTCCGCGGGCAGTTGCCGATGCGCCCTCTAAAAACTGGGTGGACCGGTACGCGCCCGACGCGCTCAAGCCCTATTTACGGTTGGCCCGCGCGGACCGGCCGATTGGCGTCTGGCTGCTGCTATGGCCATGCTGGTGGTCGCTGGCATTGGCGGCCATCCAAGCATCCGAGGCCTTTCCCGATTGGCGAAATCTAGCGCTGTTTGCTCTCGGCGCCGTCGTCATGCGCGCGGCCGGCTGCACCTACAACGACATCGTCGACCGAGACTACGACGCTCGTGTCGAGCGCACGCGCCTGCGGCCAATTCCCAGCGGTCAAATCAAGGTACGCCAAGCCCAGCTCTTTATGTTGGCGCTCTGCTTGGTTGGGCTATTGGTTCTGCTTCAATTCAATACCTACACGATCATGCTTGGCACGAGCTCGCTGGCAATAATCGCGCTTTATCCTTTCATGAAGCGCATCACCGATTGGCCGCAGGCCGTATTGGGGTTGGTTTTTTCATGGGGCGCTTTGATGGGCTGGGCCGCCGTTTTTGGCGAGCTCACCTGGCAACCGTTGCTGCTCTATGCCGGAACAGCCGCTTGGACCATCGGCTATGACACGATTTATGCCCACCAAGACAAGGAAGACGATCAGCTCTTGGGATTGGGCTCGACAGCCCTCAAATTCGGCGACGCCACACGGACTTGGCTGTGGCTGTTTTACGGTCTCGCGCTGGCAGGATTTCTGGCTTCTGGCCTCGCGGCGGGCGCGGGCATCGTGTTCGCCGCGGGCATGGTCGCAACCGCCGCGCATTTGGCATGGCAAATCATGACGCTGGACATCAACGATGCCGAAAATTGCTTGGCGCGCTTTCGCTCCAACCGCGAGTTGGGCGCCATCGTGTTCGTCAGCTTCATCGCCGACGCGCTGGCCGCCGCCCTGTTATGAGACCAGGTGATCAGCGGCGCGCTATGATTTCCCTGCCGCGTGCCACAGACCGCTCGCCGACCGCGCCCATTGTGCGCGTTGCGCTGATCGATGACCGGCGCTGGCTGGCGGTGCTCCGGCGCTTTAACGGCGCTTTGACGGCCACTTTACCCAATCGGGTGATGGCTTCGCGCCAGGTACCGTCTTCGCTGGGCAACAACAGCGGCAATCCAAGCGTCTTCGCCCAACTCTGCCAGCGCGCGCCAACCTCGTCCAAATCGAAGGCGACGTGCAGTGGAATGCAGAGATCGGGATCGTCGTGCTGAAGATTGATCGATACGGCCCAGAAGTCTTCGCTGCCGTCTATGCGAACAGAAACGCCAGCGAAGTCATCGATTTCGTGAGCTTCGATGCGACCGTTACGCTCGAGCGCCACGCAGTCGCAAGAAACAAGCACCGTGTCGCGGCTGGGCGACGGAGTATTCGAACGGCCCCGCAAGGGCAACGCGAACTTCGCCGGCAACTGGCACGGATCTACATCCAGCGGGCTTGCTACCCAACGGGTAGCAAGACCCACATCGTGGGTTTGACGCCTCACTCTTAACTCCCCATTTGATGGTTGTCTTATCGCAACCATTCCGACCGACTTTGCGATCGTTATTGACCGTCTATTGCGGTCTTGATTGTTCCTGATAATGCCAGAGAAAACTTCCCGTCCGCTTAAGAAAGACCGTTAAAGTTTGGTATTCGGCGGATGCGTATTTAACCCTGTGAAAACTATAAGTTAGCGGCCATGGACCAGGACATTCGAGCTTTGGCGTCCGCCCTGACGGGCGCGCGTTCTGATGATTTCAACCTGCTCGCCGAGGTCGTCTCGAAGGCCGGCGCGTTGGCGCTGAGCTATTACGGCAATGCCCCGCGCAGCCAGCTCAAGAGCGACGGCACCGACGTCAGCGAGGCCGACCTCGCCGTTGACGAATTGCTCAAAGCGGCTCTGCTTGGCGCACGTCCGGGCTATGGCTGGTTGTCGGAGGAATCGGATCATGACCCAGGCGCGCGCACCAGTCCGCTGGGCTGGGTCGTTGACCCAATCGACGGCACGCGGGCGTTCCTCGCCGAAATTCCCGATTGGACCATATCGGTTGCCTTGGTCGGAGATAACCAGCCGGTGCTGGCGGTTGTCTTCAATCCCGTCAAACAAGAATTTTACTGCGCGGCCCATGGCGCCGGCGGCTTCCTGAACGGCGAACCGCTTAAGGTCAGCGCCGCTCACGACATCACAGGCATCAAACTGGCCGCCACACAGCGCATGCTGGAGCGTGATATCTGGCAGCAGCCCTGGCCAGATCGGCAAAAGGTGTGGGCAAAATCCATCGCCTACCGTTTGGCTTTGACGGCCTCAGGCTCCTTTGACGCCAGCATTTTCAATATGGGCAATGACTGGGATGTCGCCGCCGCGCATCTTTTGGTCGAAGAGGCCGGTGGACTGATTACGAGCTTGCGCGGCAATCCGCTGACCTACGACGGCTCGATCGTTAGAAACGAGCCGATGATTGCGGCAGGCCCGGCGCTGCACAAGGCGCTGATCGGCCGGCTGCAATGAGCGTTGACCCGCAGCCAAGCTGAAGGCAGAACGGTCCCATGAGCACTTCCGATAAAAACAAGCCCCCAGAGCAACTGCTGCATTTTGTCTTCGGCGGCGAATTGATCGATCTCGACCGCATCGAATTCAAGGATCTGGACGCGCTGGAAATCGTCGGCATCTATCCCAATTATGCCAGCGCCTATGACGCCTGGAAGGCGGCTGCCCAGCGCACTGTGGACAACGCCCATATGCGCTATTTCATCGTTCACATGCACCGCTTGCTCGATCCCGACGACGATCCGGTGACGGACTGATACCAAGTCAATAGCCCGCACCTCGGCCTTTTTAGCTATAGTTTTCGGCGATGTGGTGCCCAAGTTGATTTGCTGGTAGAAGGGCAGCCCAGCAGCAAGCCGGTCGATGGCCAGTGCCCCGAATGAAGGCTTTCGTGTGAAGGTTCATGACTGAACGCCGCGCAAAACAAAATCTGTTCAGCGACGCCCAATCCATTACGCGATCAGATGACATCCTGCAGGTCGAATATGCGACCGCAGACGTGGCCAAGCGAATTTGGCGCGAGCATCTGCGCCCGCGCCTCGGCCTCGTCATTGTCTCGAGCATCGCCATGGCCATCACCGCCGCCACCACCGGCGCGGTGCCGTTCCTGATCCAAATGACGGCCGACGAGGTCTTCGTCAACAAGAACGCCAACATGGTCCTGCCGATCACCGCCGCGGTGATCGCCGTTACATTCACCAAGGCGATTGCCGAATACATTTCCAATGTCGCCGTCGGCTTTCTCGGACACCGCTTCATCGCCGATTTGCGCGTGGCGATGTTCGCCAAAATCTCATACGCCGATATGAGTTGGATTCAGTCGGTCCATTCCGGCCGGTTGCTTTCCGGATTTCTGTATGACGCCAATCTGATCCGACAAGCCGCCAGCAAGGCGATAGTGGCGCTGGTGGAGAACGCTCTCAAGGTCGTCGTGCTGATGGGCGTGATGTTGTGGATGGACCTGCGCTTTTCGGGCGCCATCCTGGTCTTGATGCCGATTGGCGTCGTGCTGCTTGGCCGCCAACGCCGCCGGATGCGCAAATCGACCACCAAGTCGCTGCAGGAGACCGGCGATTTGAGCACGCTTATCACCCAGACCTTGCGCGGCATGCGCGTCGTGCGCGCCTATCAGCAGGAACGCATGGAAATCAACCGGGCGGCCGACACCATCAACCGTTCGCTCGAATTCACGATGCGCGGCGCCCGTGCCCGCGCGGCCTCGGCGCCTGCGATGGAAATCCTGGTCGGGCTGGGATTTGCCGCAGCGATTTACTGGGCGGGCGTCAAGGGTGTGACGGGTGCTGTGTCGCTCGGTCATTTCATGGGCTTCATGGCGTCTGCCGTCTTGCTCTATCAGCCGCTCAAAAGCGTCGCGACACTGCAAACATCCCTGCAGGAGGGCGTGGCCGCCGCTAGCCGCGTGTTCGGCATCATCGACCACAAACGCCATCTCACCGAGAAGCCGGACGCCAAGCCCCTGAAGCCCATCAAGGGTGAGTTGAATTTCGAAAACGTGACGTTTTCCTACGAGCCCGGCAATCCGGTCTTGCGCGACATCGCGCTCAAGGTGCCAGCCGGCAAGACAGTGGCGCTGGTGGGGCGCTCGGGCTCGGGCAAGAGCACTTTGATGAATCTGGCCTTGCGTTTTTACGATCCCGTCGAGGGCCGCGTCACGATCGATGGTCAAGACATACGCGACGTCACGATTGCCAGCTTGCGCGATTCGATCGCGCTGGTGACGCAAGACCCGGTCTTGTTCGACGATACCCTGAGCGCCAACATTTCATATGGTTCGAAGGCCGGCGGCGAGCAGGCCATACGCGCCGCTGCCAAGGCCGCGGCCGCGGATTCCTTCATCAGCAAGTTACCCCATGGCTACGAGACCCGCGCCGGCGAAGCGGGCAACGCGCTCTCTGGCGGCGAGAAGCAGCGCGTCGCCATCGCGCGCGCAATCTTCAAAGACGCGCCGATCCTGCTGCTGGACGAACCAACGAGCTCGCTCGACAGCGAGGCCGAGGACAAGGTTCAGCGCGCGCTCGACAAGCTCATGCGCGGGCGAACGGTGATCGTCATCGCTCATCGCCTTTCGACCATCAAGAAGGCCGATATCATTTACGTGATGGATGCCGGACGTATCGTCGAGACCGGTCGCCACGCCGACTTGGTTGCCGCAGGCGGCCTCTATGCCCGGCTCCACCGCACCCAGTTGGGCCACGTCGAAGACGACATTCCGCCAACCAAGCGCACCCGCAGCAAGGTTCCAGCCTCCGCCGCTGGCGAATAAGCCGGCGAGCTCAAAATCCATGGCACCACGTCACGCCAAGCCCAAGGCTTCTCTCGCTCAGGCCAGCGGCACCACGCATGATCGCGGCGGCCCGCCATCAACCGCGCCCGAACCCGGCCTGGCGTTGCGCCTCTATCATGGGCTGACCCGAGCAGCCGCGCCACTCACGCCGCTCCTGATCAAGTGGCGAACCAAACAGGGCAAAGAAGATCCCGCGCGCGCACGCGAACGGTTGGGCCAAGCGAGCATCGCGCGCCCCCCCGGCCCCCTTGTTTGGCTGCACGCGGCAAGCGTCGGCGAGACCAACGCCATTTTGCCCTTGATCGGCGCTTTGCAGGCCCGCGCGCCCGAGCTCAACATTCTGCTCACAACCGGCACGGTGACCTCGGCCAAACTGGCAAAGGTGCGGCTTTCCGGTAAGGCCATTCATCAGTTCACTCCGCTCGACATGCCCCAGTTCATCGACGCCTTTCTCGACCACTGGTCTCCCGATACCGCCATTTTCGCCGAATCGGAGATTTGGCCGAACCTCGTACTGGGCTTGTCCGAGCGCGGCGTCCCGCTGGCCCTCGTCAATGGCCGTTTGTCCGAGCGCTCCTTCAAACGCTGGCGCGCCCGGCCCAGCATCAGCGGCCCGCTGTTCGGCCGCCTGGATCTGGTGCTCGCCCACAATGAGGAGACGGCCGAACGTTTCGCCGCGCTTGGCGCACACGCCGCCCAGACCGTCGGCAATCTAAAGATCGACGGGCCGCCGCCACCCGCCGACGACCGCACCTTGGCGCATCTGCGCGCTATGACCCGCGATCGCCCCATTCTGCTCGCCGCAAGCACGCACCCGGGTGAGGACAAAGCCGTTTTGCAGGCCCACAGCGCGCTCGCTCGCCGGCACAAAGGTCTGCTGACGCTCATCGCACCCCGTCATCCAGAAAGGGGGCCGGACATCGCTGCCCTTGCCAAAGCCGAAGGGCTTCGAGCGCACTTGCGCTCTACCGGCGACGAGCCTGACGAGTCATGCGAGGTCTACGTGACCGACACCATTGGCGAATTGGGGCTGTTCTATCGCCTGGCACCGATCGCCTTTATTGGCGGCTCGCTCATTCCCCATGGCGGGCAGAACCCGATCGAGGCCGCCAAGTGCGGTTGCGCCGTCATCACCGGGCCGCACATTGAAAATTTTCACGACGCCTATCAGGCATTGATCGCGGAAGACGCCTGTCTCCCGCTGACCGAGGCGGGCGGTCTGGAGACGGCGTTCGCATCCCTGCTTGAGAACGAGAAACAGCGGCAGGCGATCGCAGCGAACGCCACGCGCTGCGTCGCCTCGATGGGCGGCGCGCTTGAGAGAACGCTCGGCGCCCTGGAGCCCTTGCTGCCGTGGGCTCGCTCCGGCAAACCGGCAAAGCGCAGCACCAAAGAAAAAAATATCGGGCGAAATAGGGGAATTGCGCGTGCTTTCTGAGCCGGCTTTCTGGTGGCGGCGCGGTCCCGGCGCGGCAAGCGCGCTGTTGGCTCCTGCAGCTCTCCTCTATGGCGCGGCGGTCGAAGCACGTTGGCGCTTTTCTCAATCCCAGAGCGCAGACGTTCCTGTCATATGCATTGGCAATTTCACCCTGGGCGGTGGCGGTAAGACACCGACCGCCATCGCCACCGCCAAACTGTTGGCGGCTAAGGGCGTCAATCCCGTATTGCTGACCCGCGGGTATGGCGGGCGTGAAAAGGGACCGCATTTTGTCGATGGCGAGCAGGATGGGGCAGACCTCGTAGGCGATGAGCCTCTCTTGTTGGCACGCCAAGCGCCAACCATCGTGGCACGCGATCGCGTCAAGGGCGCCGAGCGTGCCGTGGCGCACGGCGCTGGCGCGATCGTCATGGATGATGGGTTTCAAAGCCCCGGACTTGCCAAAACTCTCTGCATCGTTGCAATCGATGCCGAGGTCGGCGTCGGCAATGGCTGGGTGGCGCCGTCCGGCCCGCTGCGCGCGCGGCTCTCCTATCAAATCTCCCGGGCCGACGCGTTGGTCTTGATCGGTTCTGGCGCCGCGGGCAATAGCGTGGCTGAGATGATGGCCGATCACGGCAAACCGATTTTTCACGCGGTTTACACTCCCGCTGCAAAAACTGACTGGCTCAAGAAGCAACCGGTCATTGCCTTTGCCGGCATCGCCCGTCCATCAAAGTTCTTTTCGGGCCTTGAGCGCCTGGGCGCTCACATCGCCGAGTCCGTTCCATTTCCCGACCACCATGTCTTCAGCGCGGACGATGCCGGGCGGTTGCTTGACCTGGCGAAGGCCAAGCGCAGTCAACTGGTCACGACGGAAAAAGATTTGGCGCGGCTCAAAGGACCGCAACCCCACCAGCGCGCGCTGTGCAAGGCCGCCCGCGCGCTTCCCATTGTGTTGAAGTTCGAAAACGAACGCGCTTATTCGGATTTGCTGGCCAAGGCGCTCGCAAGCAAAAGCGTCTGATCAGACGTCAGCGCTTATGAGTCAGCCTGTATGGCGCGCGCCACAGTGCGCTCGAACGAAATTTCGGCGCTGGCATAGGGTTCTTGCAGCTCGACGCTCCAATAGCGCAATTGGTCGAGCGAAATGGGCTTGCCCGTCACCGCGCAACTCACGAAGTCGCCCGGCTCCAACACCTGAAATTCGCCGCTCAAATATTTGAGTTTTGCCTCGCCCTTGACGGCGAAACGGTTTTCAAGCCGGTTCATGCAAGCGCCTCAAAGAACACTCAGTGGCGCGCACAATAGCCATTCGATTGCCACATGGCCAGTCCATCCCGAGCTCAAAAAAGCGAACCTTGCGGTCCACCCTCGGAGCGCTTCTTGGTCGAACCCGCGCGCTTTGCCGGCTTGCGTGGCCCGGTCATTTCGCCCTCTATGCGGGCGCCGACGCGGCCGTCGGAAAATTGGATCTCGACGCCATCGCCCCGCGACAGCGCTGCTGCCTGGCGCACGCCCTTGCCCGCCTCGTTCCGCACCAAGGCAAATCCGCGAGACAAAACCCCTTCCAATCCCAAAGTCGCGAGCAGTTTGGCGCGTGCCTCGAAGCGGGATCGCGCTTGGGTCATACTTTGGTGCAGGGCCATTGCGCCGCGCCGATTGAGATCCGCAAACCGCTCGCGTCCAAAGCGCGCGCGCTGGCGCAAGGCGTTTGGCTGATGGCGCCCGCTCGAGCGCTCAAATCGCGTGCGATGACGCTGGGTGTTTGCCAACAGCGCTCTCGGCAATCGGCCGCTTGCGGCATCGCAGCGCTGGCGCGGCAAGGCCATGATGTCTTGAATGCGCGGCAAGGCGCGCGCCAACGCCTTAAATCTGGTGCGCCGCTCCTCGAGAGCCCGCCGCGTCACCTGAGCCCCGCGCCGGGCTAGCGTCTCAAGGCGTTCGTTCAAATCGGAAAACTTGGGCACCGCCCATTCCGCCGCCTTGGTCGGCGTCGGTGCGCGTGCGTCGGCAACGAGATCGATGAGCGTCCAGTCCGTCTCGTGCCCCACCGCAGAGATAATCGGAATTGCGCACTCGGCAACCGCGCGGGCGACAACTTCCTCGTTGAAGCCCCATAGGTCTTCCAGGCTTCCGCCGCCGCGCGCGACAATGAGCACGTCTGGGCGCGGCAGCCCATCGCCCGGCGAGAGCGCATTGAATCCGCGAATGGCCGCCGCCACCTCGCGGCCACTGCTCTCGCCTTGGACCCGCACGGGCCAGAGCAGAACGTGAACGGGAAATCGCTCGTCGAAGCCATGCAGCATGTCTCTGATCACGGCGCCCGTCGGCGAGGTCACCACGCCAACTGTCGATGGAAGGAATGGCAAAGGCAGCTTGCGGTCGTCATCGAACAGCCCTTCGGCGGCGAGCTTCTTTTTGAGTTTTTCGAGCTGGGCCAGCAGCGCGCCGACGCCGGCAGGCTCCAGCGCCTCGATCACGATCTGGTATTTGCTTTGGCCCGGGTAAGTGGTGAGGCGACCCGTCGCCACCACTTCAAGACCCTCCTCCGGGTTGAATTTGATCTTTTCCGCCTGGCCGCGCCAAATCACGCCTGCCAACACCGATTTCTCATCCTTGAGATCCAAATAGATATGACCCGAGGCCGGCCGCGAAATCCGCCCCAGCTCACCGCGGACCCTGACATAGCCATAGGTCTCTTCGACGGTACGCTTGAGGGCGAACGAAAGCTCGGAGACCGTGAATTCGGCGACGTTGCTTGCGCCAGAGCCCGATTGCTCGTCCAATGAATGATCGGAGTCGCTGACCACCAATTTGCCTCCAAACCGTTCCGCTATCGCGTGTGCGATGTTACATGACTCTCAATCTACGGGCGAACATGCATAAACGCGGGAACGAAGTGAAATGAATGTGCTGTTGATCGGTTCGGGCGGCCGCGAGCACTCGCTGGCCTGGGCGCTCTCTGCCAGTCCCATGCTCGACGCGCTCTATTGCGCACCAGGCAATGGCGGCATCGCGAAGCTGGCGCAATGCGTGATGCTTGATGTCGCCGATCACGCCAAGGTCATCGAGTTCTGCAGCGCGAACGACATCGCGCTGGTGGTGATCGGTCCCGAAGCGCCGCTGGTCGCGGGGCTGTCGGACGATTTGATCGCCGCCGGCGTCAAAGTCTTCGGTCCCTCGCGCGCCGCAGCCCAGCTCGAAGGCTCCAAGGCATTCACCAAGGAACTCTGCCGCGCCCACAATATCCCAACCGCGCGTTACGGCCGGTTCGATCAGGCCGAGCCCGCCAAGGCCTATGTGCGGGCCGAGGGCGCGCCGATCGTGGTCAAGGCCGACGGGCTGGCCGCCGGTAAAGGCGTTACGGTTGCCGCAAGCGTGGCCGAAGCCGAAGCCGCAATCGACGACTGTTTCGCCGGCCGCTTCGGCGCGGCGGGCGCCGAAGTCGTCATCGAAGAGTGCCTGGTGGGTGAAGAAGCGAGCTTCTTCGCGCTGGTTGACGGTAAGACCGCGCTGCCATTGGCGACAGCGCAAGATCACAAGCGGGCCTTCGATGGCGATGAAGGACCCAATACGGGCGGCATGGGAGCCTATTCGCCGGCGCCGGTGATGAGCGAAGAGCTTTGCAGACGCACCATGGATGAGATCATCTCGCCCACTGTCGAGGGGCTTGCCCAGGCCGGCACGCCCTATCGCGGCGTGCTCTATGCCGGCCTGATGCTGACCGAACAAGGTCCCCAGCTCATCGAATACAATGTCCGCTTTGGCGATCCCGAATGTCAGGTGTTGATGATGCGGCTGAAGTCGGACCTGCTGCCGGCATTGGTCGCCACGGCCGACGGCGTACTTGAAAATTTCGATCTGCGTTGGCGGGACGAAACCGCACTGACTGTCGTTATGGCGACAAAGGGTTATCCCGGCGACTATGACAAGGGCAGCGTGATCGGCGGCTTGGAAGCCGCCGACGCCGATCCCGATGTCGAAATCTTTCACGCCGGCACCGCACGCAACGGCGACGACATCGCCGCTTCCGGCGGCCGCGTGCTGGCCGTCACCGCATTGGGGCAAAACGTGGCCGAAGCGCAGGCGCGCGCCTACCGCGCCATCGACCTGATCGATTGGCCCGAAGGCTTCTGCCGCCGCGACATCGGCTGGCGGGCCATTGCGAGGGAAAAAGCGGCGTGACCACGCCAACCGATTTGTTTCCGGGTTTTGATACGCACCGGTTCAAAGCCGATGGCGCCGAGATCTTCGCGCGCATCGGTGGCAGCGGGGCGCCGCTGCTGCTGTTGCACGGCTACCCGCAGACCCACGTTATGTGGCATCCCGTTGCTGAACGGCTGGCGCAAGATTTCACATTGGTGATCGCCGACCTGCGTGGCTATGGCGAGAGCTCCTGCCCGGAAACGCTAAGCGATCACGCCAGCTACTCCAAGCGCGCGATGGCGGCCGACATGGTCGGGCTGATGGCCGCGCTGGGTCATGAGCGCTTTGCGGTTCTGGGACACGATCGTGGCGCGCGCGCCGCCTATCGCATGGCGCTTGACGCGCCCGAGCACGTGGAGCGCATGGCGCTGCTCGACATCGTACCGACCCACGCCATGTGGAGCACAATGGGCCGCACACTAGCGCTCAAGGCCTATCATTGGCCGTTTCTGGCCCAGCCCGCACCGCTGCCCGAAACGCTGATCAGCGGCGCGCCCGACTATTACATCGAACACACGCTGGCGAGTTGGACGGCATCAAAGAATCTCTCGGCGTTTTCGGAGCCAGTGCTCGGGCACTATCGCCGCCAGTTCGCCACTTGGGAGCGCATCCACGCCTGCTGCGAGGACTATCGCGCGGGCGCCAGTTTTGACTTCGAGGCCGACGCCAAGGATCGCGAGGCAGGCAATAAGATCGCCTGCCCGACATGCGTTGTATGGGGCAGCGCCGGTTTTCCGGGCCAGGCCGGCGGACCGCTCGATATCTGGAGCGACTGGTGCGAACGCGTCGAGGGTCAGGCTATCGAGGCCGGCCACTTTGTCGTCGAGGAAGCCCCCCATGCCACGCTTGAGGCACTGCTCCCCTTCCTCAAACGGGATTGAGACAACCGATGTCCGAGCGATCCCAAAGACCGGCAGCACCGGATCCCGATCCGGCGGAGCCCAGAATCGGTCTCGCACTGGGCGGCGGTGGCGCGCGCGGGCTCGCTCACATTCTGGTGCTCGAAGCCTTCGACGAATTGGGACTGCGCCCCAGCCTGATTGCCGGCACCAGCATTGGCGCCATCTACGGCGCGGCTTATGCCTGCGGTCTTGAGGCAAAGGAGATCCGAGAGAGATCGAATGAGGTGTTGGGCCGCTGGACGGACATCGCCAAGCACGTGCTGGTCAGCTCGCGCAGATCCATGACCGATTTCTGGAAGCTGCGCCCGTTCACCGCTGCCTTGGTCAAACCTGCCGCGCTGTTGGAGGCGATCTTTCCGGAGCTCCAATCAGTGCATTTTTCGCAGCTGAAGATCCCGCTGGAAGTGGTGGCGACGGATTTCCATCGCCACACGCCCTACGTCATGCATCAGGGTCCCTTGTTGCCAGCGGTCGCCGGCAGCATCGCTTTGCCGGCGCTGTTTCGCGCCGTCGAACACGATGGACGCGTGTTGTTGGACGGCGGCATGACCAACCCTATTCCCTTCGATCTGGTGCAAAACAAAACCGACTTCACCATCGCCTGCAACGTTCTGGGCGGGCCGGCGGAAGACCCCTCAAACGAGCTGCCGACGCCGCTCGAAATCGCGCTTTCAGCCTCCCACATCATGCAGAGTGCCATCATCACCGAAAAGCTCAAGGCGAGCGCGCCCGATGTCTTGCTCTCACCGAGAGTCGAACGCTACCGGCTGATGCAGTTTCACTTGATCGATGAGATTCTCGACAGCGCCGCGCCCATCAAGGACGAGCTCAAGCGTGCGCTGGAGCAGCGCCTCAGCGCCGCGCCTTGAAGAACGCTTTCAGCAAGTCGCCTGCGCGCGCGCCGTCGATATCGCCATAGATTTCGGGCCGGTGATGACAGGTTGCAGCATCAAAGAAGCGCACGCCATTTTCCACCGCGCCGCCTTTGACGTCTTCGGCGCCAAAATAGAGCCGGCGGATGCGGGCATGGGATATGGCGGCCGCGCACATGGCGCAGGGCTCCAGGGTGACATAGAGATCGCACGCCTCCAGGCGCTCGCTCGCCAACGTCCGGCCGGCCTCTCGAATAACGAGCATTTCGGCGTGCGCGGTCGGATCGTGGAGTTCGATCGTCCGGTTGTGGGCGCGCGCAATGACCTTATCGCCGTGCACGATGAGCGCGCCAACCGGCACTTCGCCGCGTTCAGCGGCGATGCGGGCCTCTTCGAGCGCCTGTTCCATGAAACTCAAGGGCTTGCCGGGTGAGCGGCCTTTTGCCACGGTGCCTGCCTTCATCGCCATTTGGTGGAACAGGTCGACCCCAGCGGTCAAGGGATTAGGAGTGTGCAGATGACGGCGAGATCGCGGGCGCCCAAGACACAAGAGCGCTCCGATAAGGACGCACCGATGCGCATCGCCAAGGCGATCGCGCGCGCCGGACTGTGTTCGCGGCGAGAAGCCGAGCGCTGGATCGTCGAAGGCCGCGTCGCCGTCAATGGCGAGCTGTTGACTACACCGGCGCATTTGGTGGCGCCGGGCGACGATGTCCGGGTGGATGGCGAACCGCTTCCAAACGCGGGCCCGCCGCGTCTGTGGCGTTACCACAAACCCAAGGGTCAGGTGACCAGTACGCACGATCCCGAAGGCCGCAAGACCGTCTTCGACGCGCTACCCAACGATCTGCCCCGGGTGATGAAGGTCGGCCGCCTCGATTTCACGACCGAGGGCTTGCTGCTGCTCACCAATCATGGCGGATTGGCGCGGCACTTAGAGTTGCCGGCGACCGGCTGGCTGCGGCGCTACCGCGTGCGCGCCCACGGCAAGATCGATCAAGCGGGCCTCGACAGGCTCAAGGGCGGAATCACGATCGATGGCGTCACCTACGGCTCGATCGAGGCCAAGCTCGACCGGGCCGAGCGCACGAATCAATGGTTCACGATTGCGTTGCGCGAGGGTAAGAACCGTGAAATCAAACGCGTGCTCGGCCATTTGGGGCTGGAGGTAAACCGTCTGATCCGCATTTCCTATGGCCCCTTTGCGCTTGGCGAACTGAAGGCCGGCGCCATCGAAGAGATCAGACGCAGCGTGCTCACCGATCAACTGGGCGCCAGCCTCTCGGCCGAATTCGGTCTCAAGCCGGCCAAACGCCAAGGGCGGCCTGCTCCATGAGGATCGTCGCAGGGCGGTTTGGCGGCGCGCGCCTCGCCTCGCCGAAATCGAATGTTGCGCGGCCGACGTCAGACAAGGTCCGCCAAGCCGTCTTCAATGTGCTGGCCCATGGGATCGAAGGCTTCGAACCAGATAACGTCCGCGTGCTCGATCTGTTTGCCGGAACGGGCGCCATGGGGCTCGAAGCACTTTCTCGCGGCGCGCGCTATTGTCTCTTCATCGAGCAAAACGCCGAAGTGCGCGCAACCCTGCGGCGCAATGTCGAGGATTTGGGCCTCACCGGCGCGACGAAGATTTGGCGGCGCGATGCGACCAAGCTCGGCCCCGCCGGTCATCTCGGCGCCTTTGGCCTGATCTTTCTCGATCCCCCCTATGGCAAGGGTCTGGGTCAGCTGGCGCTGGCATCCGCGCTCGAGGGCGGCTGGATCGAGCCCGGCGGCATTTGCGTGCTCGAAGAGGCGGCTGGCGCCGACATCGATCTGCCGCAGGGTTTCGAACGGCTGGATCAGCGGCGCTACGGCGATACGCAAGTGGTGTTCCTGCAGAGCCCCTAGCCCGCCTCGTCGTGGATCGTCTCGTAGAGGTCCATATGCCGGCGGCGATAGGTCTCGGCGCAGTCCTTCTCGCACGCGATCCAGGCGCCCCCTGGCAGTTCGACCTCGCGATAGCGTACATCACCTCGGCGCATGTCCCGGATGCGCGGCCGCTCAATGCGGTTGGCGTCGTAGCGGCTCTTGGCCTCGACCTGGCCATAGCCCAGCACTTCCGGCTGCGGCCCCCAAAACGCGTCATAGAGGGCGTAAGCGGCGAGTCCCGCGATCGTTGCCCCAAACATAACCGTTATCGGTTTGCGCATCGCGCCGCCTCAGCGCCTGCCAAACAGCTTTTCGATGTCGGCGAGCTTTAACTCCACATAGGTGGGGCGGCCATGATTGCACTGGCCGGAATGGGGCGTGTCTTCCATATCGCGCAGCAGAGCATTCATCTCTTCGCCCCGCATTCGCCGGCCGGCGCGCACGCTGCCATAACAGGCCATGGTGGCGCAGACGTGCTCTAGCCGCTCTTTCAGGACGAAGGTTTCGGCGTTTTCGGCGATCTCGTCGGCCAAGTCGCACACCAAACCCTTGATATCGGTGTTGCCCAACAGCGCCGGCATTTCACGCACGGCGACCGCGCCCCGGCCAAAACGCTCCAGCACGACGCCAAAACGCGCGATGTCGTCCGCCCGATCGCCTATTAAATCCGCCAGTGTCTCGTCCAACTCGACGATCTCAGGGATCAGCAAGATCTGGCGTTGCACGCCGCCATTCTCGAGTTGGGACTTGAGCCGCTCATACACCAGGCGCTCATGGGCTGCATGTTGATCGACGATGATGATCGAATCACCGGTCTGCGAAACAATATACGTGTCGTGCAATTGCGCGCGCGCGGCGCCAAGCGGGCGCGCCTGGTCACCCGCATCATCAGCGCGTTCGAGCGACGCGCCAACATCACCGCTTGGCTCATTCAATCCCCGAAGCCCCGATTGTGCGCTCTCGCCAAAGCCCGCTCCCGCGCCCATGTCTCGCGGCGTGAAATTGGAGCGCTGCGGATCATAGCCGTGGCTTGGACTGGCGTTCGGCAGCGCATGGGCATAAGCGCGCGGCGCCAAAGACGAGGCGGCCTTGTGTCCAGCATCGGCGAGGCTTTGGCGCAAGGCACCGACGATCAGGGCGCGCACGCCAGCGGCATCGCGAAACCGTACTTCGGCCTTTGCCGGGTGCACATTGACGTCGACTTCCTGTGTGGGTACGTCGAGGAACAGAGCCAGCATCGGGTGGCGGCCCGAGGGCACAAAATCGCCATAGGCCGCGCGCACCGCGCCCGCCAGCAGCTTGTCGCGCACCGGCCGGCCATTGACGAACAGAAACTGCATGGCGGCGTTGCCCCGGTGGAGCGTCGGCAACCCGCCAAAACCAGAAAGCGATAGGCCTTCGCGCAAGGCGCCGACCGGCAGCGCATCGGCCATAAATTCATCGCCCATGATACGCCCCAACCGCCTCAAGGGACCCGTCTCGCCTTCTTGCTCGGCGGGCAGTCTCAGCGTCGTGCGCGAGCCATTGGTGAGCGTGAAGCCAATATATGGATGAGCCATGGCCAGACGCTTGACGATGTCGCTGATGGCCGCGTTTTCAGCGCGTTCGGACTTCATGAACTTCAGCCGGGCCGGCGTGGCAAAGAACAGGTCACGCACCTCGATGCGCGTGCCCGGATTGAGCGCAGCCGGTTTGAGCTTCGACTTTTGGCCGCCCTCGAGCGTGATGGCGTAGCCGTCGCGCGCGTCCGATGCCCGGCTTTCAATCGTCAGCCGGCCCACCGCGCCAATTGAGGGCAGTGCCTCGCCGCGAAATCCCAATGTATGAATGGCCAGCAAATCGTCGTCGTCCAGCTTGGACGTGGCGTGTCGTTCGAGCGCCAGGTCGAGATCGCTTGCCGCGATACCGCAACCGTCGTCGCTGACCCGGATCAGCGAGAGCCCGCCGCCAGCGACCGTCGCGTCGATTTGGCGCGCACCGGCATCAATGGCGTTTTCAATCAGTTCCTTGACGACGCTCGCCGGCCGCTCGATCACCTCGCCGGCGGCAATGCGGTTAACGGTCGACGGCGGCAACTGGCGAATGGCCACCCGTTTTCTCCTTCGTGGCGGCTGTCCCGGCAAGTCGCTCCTTGGTGAGCCGCTTGCCCTCTTCCACCGCTGGTTGGTCGAACGGGTTCACGCCCAGCAGCCGGGCAGTCAGAATCGTCTCAATCATAAAGTGCATCATGAGCGAGCCAAGGGTTTCTTCGTCGATGTCCCCACAATCGATCAGGCGAACCGGACGGCCCGCCTCGATCAACGCTTGGGGAATGGCGTTCTGCTGAGCATCGACGAGATCGCCCGCACTTCGTCCGGCCAGATAGCCGGCGCCGGCCAACTGCGCCATCTCAGGCGCGATCGACGGCCCCTCGCCCTTGGTCGCGTGTCGAATGATGGTAATCACCTGACCCTGCGGCCCGTCGAGAAAAAACTGCAGCTGGGAATGTTGATCGACCGGGCCTAAGGCCGCAACGGGCGCAGAGCCTTTCCCGCTCTTGCCCAAGCTTTCGGCCCAGAGCTGGGCGTACCAATGACCCAATGACTTGAGTCGATCCGAATAGGGCATCATGACGCTGGTATTGCAGCCCCGCTCTTCCATCAGCCCGACCATAGCCGCCGCCGCCAGCGCCGGCGGGCAATCTCCCGGCGTCTCGGCGCCAAGCATCTCATCGACCACCGTCTTGGCGCCCTTTCTCAGAGCCGCCATGTCCAAGCCGCGCGCCAGCGCGGCCAATCCGCCGACATTGGTCAGGGCAGAGAAGCGGCCGGGAATTTGGGCGTGATGCTCGAGCACCGGAATCGCATAACGTTCGCAGACCGCACGCAATCCGTTATCGGCGCTGCCCGTTTCGCTGAGCGCCAAGAACATCGACGGTATCTGTTTTTCGAGACCCGCCGCTTCGGCGGCCTGCAGCGTGCTCAGAAATTGCACGAGGGTCTCGGCCGTGTTGCCCGATTTCGAAATGACGACGAACCGGCTTGCGGCGAGATCGATTGATCCCAGCATGCGCTCCAGCGTGCGCGCGTCCAAATTGTCGTAGAGCCGGGTGCGCGGCCGCTTGAGCTGGCCGTCGCGCTGCTCGCCGGGAATGAACCAACCACCGAGCTGGGCCAACACTTGACCGCCCAGGCTCGATCCGCCGGTCCCGAAAAAGATCAGCGTGCGCGCTCCGGCATATAGGCGTTCGAGCGCGGCCTGGGCCTCATCGAGGTCGTCGCGCCATTCGGGCACGCGCAGCAGGGGGATGGTTTGGTCGTGATAGGCCGCTTTGAGCGCGTCGCAATGGGGTTTGAGCGCGTCCAGATTGCGCGTCAGCAGGGCGGCATCGAGCCCGCCCGATCCGATCGTGGCTTCAAGGCACCCCTCGATGGACTGACGATACGTCACGCTCCACCATCCTCTAAATCACTATGGGATTGAACGCCTGGACTGTCGCACCAAGCAAACTGCTTTGATCCGCGTCCGCTCCGTGTCTGCTTAGCACAATCGCCAAAGCCGTGGGGGCAGTTTTGCAGGCCTCAGCCGCGCACCGGTTTCTTAGGGCTGCTCTCGGGTTTGCCAACGATCGTAATGATCAATCCGTCGGCCTTAAGCAACCTCTTGGCGACACGTTTGACGTCGTCGAGACTAACCGCATTGATCAGATCATTGCGCTTGTCGATGTAGTCCAATCCGAGATTCTGGAGCTGTATCCAAATCAGCTGGCTGGCAATCTTTGAGTTGGTGTCAAAGCGCAGCGCATAAGAACCGGTCAGATACTGCTTGGCTTTTTGCAGCTCCTCTTTGCTCGGTCCACTCTCGGCCATTCGGCCGATCTCGCCCCTGATAACATCAAGCGACGTGCCGATCGCGTCGCTCTTGGTGGCCACGTTGCCGGCATAGATCGCCGCGCGCTCGTAGGGGTGAACATAGGAATAAACGGAATAGGCCAGGCCGCGCTTTTCGCGCACCTCCTCCATCAGCCGCGAAGAGAAGCCACCACCGCCCAAAATGTAATTGAGCATATAAGAGGCGATGAAGTCGTCGTCATCGCGCTTAAAGGCGCTGTGTCCAAACTGCGCCACCGATTGAGGGATATTCATCTCAACCAGTTTTTCCTGTGGTCCCACCGGCGGTTTGGCTTCCGGCACGCTCGTCAGGTCTCCCGATTCGGGCAAGCCGCCAAACACCTCGTCCAACACCTTCGCGAGGGTCTCGGCATCAATATCCCCCACGACGGCGACCTTCAGAGTGTCACGTGCGAAAACGCGTTTGGCGTAAGACTTGAGATTGTCGGCGCCGATGGCGCCAACGGTTTCTTTCGTGCCTTTGACCGGCAGCGCATAGGGATGATCGGCAAAGGCCAGCTTGTACCACTCGCGCGCCGCTACGTTTTCGGGATCGTTTGAATCGAATTCGAGGCCAGCCAGAATCTGCTGACGGATCCGATCCACCGCGTCCTGGTCGAAACGCGGCTCGTTGAGGGCCAGACGCAACAGCTCGAAGCTCTCGCCGGCGTTCTTGGTGAGCGTCTGAAAATTGCCGATGAAGACGTCCCTTGTGGCGTCGAAATTCATCCGCGTCGCTGTCTCTTCAAGCCGTTCCTGAAAGGCCACCGAGTTGAGTTCGCCCGCGCCCTCATCAAGCATTCCTGAGACGAAGTAGGCGACGCCGTTTTTGTCTTTCGGGTCCTGCACCGATCCGCCTTCGAATGCGAACCGCATAGCAATGAGCGGCACTTCATGGGCTTCGACAAGCCACGCCGTGATACCGCCAGGACTGGTGACAACTTGGATTTTCATGGCATTAGCCGGTGATAGTGCTGCGGTTAGCGCGACAATGGCCAAGGCCAGGGTGCTGTTTCGGACCCAATAGGAAAGCGCGCGCCTGACGCGTCCAATGCCTGCATGGTGTCTCGGCGTCACTAGAGCGCTCATCAAGATTTGCCATTCCGTGTGTCATCGGCCGACTTGGTGGCCTTTTTCTCGGTGGGAAGCAAGTAGCCGGTGGCCGATTGCTTGAGATCGAAATAGGTGCGCGCGACCTTGTTCACGTCCTCGACGGTGACTTTCTTGAGGCGCTCGGGCCAGGCTTCGACGGCCTCGACGCTGCGGCCCGTCGCCATGGCCCAGCCATAGCGCTGGGCGAGACGGGTTTGGCTGTCTGAGCTGTAAACAAGATCGGCGATATAGGCTTCACGCGCCCGATCGAGCTCTTTTTGCGTGACGCCCTTGTCTTTGATCTCTTCGATGACGTCGTCCATGGCACGCTCGACGTCTTCAATGGGCGTCTTGCCGCCAACGACTATGGCAAATCCCAGCCGGCCGGAATCCAGTCCGGTACCGCTGAACCAGCCGCCTGCGCTCGCCGCCTTTTTCTGCTCGACGACAAGTTTCTTATAAAGACGGCTCGTTGTGCCTGAGGCCGCGATCTTCATCAGCATATCGAGTGCTTCGGCCTCGCCTTCCTTGGCCGACGCATAGCTTGGCGCGATATAGAGACGCTGCAGAGTAGCCTTGCCAGCACGCGGGTCCTCCAGCGTGAGACGCACGCCAGCCTGATGCGGCGGCTCCTTCGGGCGCGCCCGCGTGGTGATCTTTCCGTTCTTTTTGACCTTTGCGTATGTCTTTTCAGCCAACGCCTTGACCTCATCGGCGTCAACATCGCCCGCGACAACCAGGATGGCGTTGTTGGGCGCGTAATACTTGGAATAGAAGCTCAGCGCGTCACTGCGGTCGAGCTCGGCAATTTCATGGCGCCAGCCAATGACCGGAATGCCGTAGGGGTGCGATTGATAAAGCGCCGCCATCAGCTGCTCGTTCAGGATGCTCGAGGGATCGTTGTCGACCCGCGAACGCCGCTCTTCGAGGATCACGTCGCGTTCGGTCAAAACGGATTTTTCATCGAGCCGCAGATTGGCCATACGATCAGCCTCGATCTCCATCACCAGCGGCAGGTTCTCCTTGGAGACGCGCTGGAAATAGGCGGTGGCGTCCTGGCTTGTGAAAGCGTTGTCCTGGCCGCCATTGGCCGCGATGATTTTCGAAAATTCACCCGGCGGTATTTTTTCCGTTCCCTTGAACATCAAATGCTCAAGGAAGTGCGCGATACCGGAAGAGCCCGGCGCTTCGTCAGCCGATCCGACCCGGTACCAAACCATGTGTGTGACCACCGGCGCGCGGCGGTCGGGAATCACCACCACATCCATGCCGTTGGCGAGCTTGAAATTCTTCGCTTTGGGACCGACGGCCACTTCGGCAGCCGCGACATTGAGCGCGCCGCTGGCAAAGACGACGCAGGCGGCCAAGGCGGCCATGCGCAGCACAAGCAATCCGGGTAGGTAATCGATCACGTCGCATCTCCGTTATGTCGCACTGTTTTTCCAGCAAGGACCGGTCAAGTGAAAGCCGCCCCAACTCTCTCAATTGGGCGCTTTCGTCACTGGGCTATGTCTGCTTTCGTCTGTCCCATTTCAAGGCGTCGGACAGAGAGCGGTGAACGACCGTATCGACTTTGGCTGCTAGAGCTTTACTGGCCGGGCGGCAGCTGAATGGGCGGCGAGGCATTGGGATCGGCCGGCTCGGACTGCGTGGTCCAGCCGCCATCGGCAGCCTGCGGTTGGGCGCTGGCAGGCTCAGCATCGGCCACCGACCGGGTAGAGCGTTGTTGTGTTGCTTGCTGCGCCTTTTCGGCCGCTGCACGCTCCCTGCCCGTCTGAATAATCTCGTTGGCGGTCTTGGAGGCCATGCCTGGCCGGCGGTCGCGCTCGTTCGTGAAATACTCGAACTCTTCGATTCCAGCGTTATCGCTGAAATCGCCGTCACGATAATATTTCTGCAAGCGCTTCTTTTCTTCTTCTTCGTCTTTTTTTGCCACCTCATCCGGGTCCACAGGCCAGTTTTGCGGCGTAGCCGCCGCTTGGCGTGGACCCGGTTGAGGCAGTGATTTGGTTGGCGGAACGACCAAAGGAGCGCGCTCTACAGGCACGGTTTCTTTTTTCTCCCGATTGGTCAAACCCGCCATTTCGAAGATCTTGCCCTGGAACTCGATCTGATCGGTGGCCGCGCAACCGCCCATGCCCGTGGTTCCCAGAACAACCACGGCTACAGTTTGCAATGAGCGTTTCAACGTTACGCGATCCATATGGTGTAATGCCCCACCATCCTACCGGCTGCGCTTGTCGCGCAGTCCGTCTGATGACGGGTCTAAGGCGACTTTGGGACCATTTTGTGACCCGTTATAAGCGTGTCGTAGAGCAGCCCGGCGACGCCCGCAACGATCGCCACATCGGCAATATTGAAGATGTACCAATAGTAGCCAAATGCGTGCAGAGAGAAAAAGTCGGCGACGGCCCCATAAATCGTCCGATCGATGGCATTGCCCACTGCGCCCCCGGCGATGAGACCAATGGAAACGGCGGCAAGGCCCCGCTCAGCGCGCGCCAGCCAGACGATCAATGCCAGCACCGCGACAACCGCAATGCCGACCAACACCGCGCGTCCGGCGGCACTGCCCTGGGGAAACAGGCCATAGCTGATGCCCTCGTTCCAAACCATAACCAGGTCGAAAAACGGCGTGAGTGCCACCTTGCCTCTCTCGCCGATTTTATAGACGTAGATCATCCACCATTTGCAGAGCTGATCGGCGATCAGCGCCACGAGCATGATGGCCACGCCAAGCCGGCTCCAGGGTCCCCATAGGAGATTGCCGCCGGCGGCATGTTTCATCCTGCGTCCTTCCTATTGCGCAGCCACGTGGCGGGCGTCGAATTGGCGCACGGCTTCGGCATCGCGCGGTGTGAGATCAGGATAGTCCGTATCTTCGCCCACCTGGGGCGTGGTTTTCCAGCATCGGGCGCATTTGCGCCCCTGCGCCAGGGCCGGCACCACCGCCACGCCCGCCACCTCGTCCAACCGGAAGGCATCGTCCGGTCCGCTGCCTTGCTGGAGAACCAGCTGACTGGTGATTGCGATCTCCGCCATGTCGACGGATTCCAACAATGCCTTCAAGTCGTCATCGGCGATAAAGACTTCGGGCGCCGCATCGAGGCTTGAGCCGATGCGCTTTTCGCGCCGTTCAATCTCAAGTGCGCCGGTCACCACGCGCCGCACTTGGCGAATGCGATCCCATTTGGCGGCGAGCGCCACATCGCTCCATGCCTCGGGAACGTTTGGAAACTGCTGTAGATGGATTGATCCTTGCGCGCCAGGATGGCGCGCCAGCCAAGCCTCTTCGCAGGTGAAGCAGAGCATCGGCGCTAGCCAAGCGGTGAGACGGGAAAAGAGTTCATCAAGAACCGTCAGACTCGCGCGCCGCACATGACTGTCGTGGGGATCGCAATAGAGCGCGTCCTTGCGGATGTCGAAATAGAGCGAGGAGAGTTCGATCGTACAGAAATTGAACAGCGCGGCGAAAATTCGCTTGAAGTCGAAATCGTCGTAGCCCTTGCGAACGAGCACGTCGAGCTCGCTCAAGCGATGAAGCATATAACGCTCGAGCTCCGGCATCTCCTCGGGCGGTACGCGCAAGGCTTCGTCATAGTGATGCAGGTTGCCAAGCATGAAGCGCAGCGTGTTGCGCAGCTTGCGGTAGGCATCGACGCTCGATTTGATGATCTCCGGCCCGATCCGCAAATCTTCAGAATAGTCCGCGCTCATCGCCCACAGGCGCAGGATTTCCGCGCCCGACTGCTTGATCACATCCTGCGGCGCGACCACGTTGCCGAGCGATTTCGACATCTTGCGGCCGTCCTCGGCCATCACGAACCCGTGGGTGAGAACGGCCTCGAAAGGCGCCCGCCCGCGCGTGCCGCAAGCTTCGAGAAGCGAGGATTGGAACCAGCCGCGATGCTGATCCGAGCCCTCCAGATAAAGCGATGCGGGCCAAGCAAGATCCTCGCGCGCTTCGAGTACGAAGGCATGCGTTGAGCCTGAATCGAACCAGACATCGAGAATGTCCGTCACCTGATCGTAGGCATCGGGGTCGCTCACAAGCCCGTCGAGAAAGCGCACCTTGGCGCCCTCGGCAAACCAGGCGTCGGCGCCCTCGCTCTCGAACGCATCAGCGATGCGCGTCATCAGTTCTTCTGAACCATTAAAGCCCGCATTGGGAATGACCTCGCCCGTCTCCCGCTGATGGAAAACGCAGATCGGAACACCCCAGGCGCGCTGGCGCGAGATCACCCAATCGGGCCGGCTCTCAACCATGGCGCGGATCCGGTTGCGGCCGCCCTCGGGCACAAAGCGCGTTGCGTCGATTGCCGCAAGCGCTTTGGCGCGCAGGCCCTCAGCGCCTTGGCCATCGCCCATGGAGATGAACCATTGCGGCGTGTTGCGGAAAATGATCGGCTTTTTCGAACGCCAGGAATGGGGGTATTCGTGCTTGAGACGGCCGCGCGCGATAAGCGCCTGGGCCGCACTCAGGGCGTCGATGACCTTCTGATTGGCGTCGCCCTTCTTACCGTTGTCGTCGATCACGCGGGCACCCTGCAAACCCGCTGCGGCGTCTGTAAGAAAGCCGCCCGCATCGACGGTGAAGGGGATTGTCGTGTCTATGCCGCGGGCTTCGAGTGCGGTTTGATTGTCACTCCAGATCTCAAAGTCGTCGCGGCCGTGACCTGGCGCGGTGTGAACGAACCCGGTGCCGGTGTCCTCGGTGACATGTTCGCCCGCCAGCAGCGGAACATCGAAGCCAAAGCCGAGCTCGCTCAACGGGTGGCGGCACACCAGCGATCCCAATTGATCGCCGCTCAGCTCGGCGAGCTGCTTGAAGGCTTCGACACGGGCCGATCCCATCACATCTTCGGCGAGTGATTGCGCCAGGATCAACTTGTCGCCGGCCACTGCCCAATTGTCGTCGGGCGCCTCCAATACCTCATAAAGCCCGTAGTCGATGCGCGGCGAATAGCTGATGGCCCGATTGCCGGGGATTGTCCAAGGCGTCGTCGTCCAGATGACGACCGACGCTTCGCCCAACGTTTTGAGTGTCGCCTCTTCGCCCTTTACGACGGGAAACTTCACCCAGATCGTATCGGAGGTGTAGTCCTGATACTCGACCTCCGCTTCCGCCAGCGCGGTACGCTCGACGACCGACCACATGACGGGCTTGGAGCCGCGGTAGAGCATGCCGTTCATGGCAAAGCGCATCAGTTCACGCGCGATCGTCGCCTCGGCCGCAAACGACATCGTCGTATAGGGCTGCTGCCAATCGCCCTCGACGCCCAGGCGCTGAAATTCTTCGCGCTGTACATCGATCCAATGGCTGGCGAATTCGCGGCACTCCTTGCGGAACTCGATGACCGGAACTTCGTCCTTGTTCTTGCCCTTGGCGCGGTACTGCTCTTCGATCTTCCATTCGATCGGCAAACCGTGGCAGTCCCAGCCGGGCACATAATTGGCGTCCTTGCCCATCATCTGCTGCGAGCGGGTGATCGCGTCCTTGAGGATTTTATTGAGCGCGTGGCCGATGTGCAGGTGCCCGTTGGCGTAGGGCGGACCGTCATGCAGGATGAATTTGTCGCGGCCCTCCGCCTCCTGGCGCATACGCCGATAGAGGCCGAGTTCTTCCCAGCGTGCCAGCAATTGCGGCTCGCGCTGGGGCAACCCCGCTTTCATCGGAAATTCGGTCTGCGGCAGAAACAGCGTCTCGCGCCAATCGCGCGCGCCTTCCTTGCCATTCCCGTCCGTGTTCTTGCCCATGATTCGGTTAGGCCCAAAGGTTCTGCTTGGGCGCGGGTTCTAACAACGCCGCCCGCAACAATCCAGCGCTCATTGGTATCAATAACGGCCGGGCGCTAGTCGGCTGCCTCTCCGCCTGCCTGTGGCAGACTCAGTCCGCGCCCGAGCGGGAAGCGGTTCTGTGGATCGTCGCGGCTGTATTTGGCGAGCACCGCGCGTGCCTCGTCACAGTCGCGCTCCATTTGCGCTGTGAGCGCCTCCACTGTCTCGAAGCGCTCATCCCCACGCAAGCGCGCGATGAATTCGATCTCTATCTCGCGGCCGTAAAGGTCGCCTTCAAAGTCGAACAAATAAGCCTCGATGATCGTCTCTTTGCCGTCAAATGTGGGCTGGGTGCCGACATAGGCCGCACCGTCATAGCGCCCGTCCGGCGCGACCACCCGCACGGCATAAATGCCATGGGCCAAATCGAAATTGGCGGGCGGCGTGAGATTGGCGGTGGGGTAGCCCAAATCACTGCCGCGCGCGGCGCCGGCTTGGACGTCACCCAGGACGCGCCACCAATAGCCTAGGATATTGGCCGCCGCTTCGACGTCACCGCGCTGCAGCATGGCCCGCGCGTCGCTGGAAGAAAATGTGATGTCTTCTTCACCGACCGCATCGACGATTGTCACGTCGAGTCCTATCTCGTCTCCCGTTTTTTTGAGAAATTCGGGCGTGCCTTGCCGGTTTTTTCCGAAGTGAAAATCATATCCCGTCACCACGTGCCGCGCATCGAACTCGCCGATCAGAACATCGCGAATGAAGGCGTCTGCGGACATGGTGGCGAGCGCTGCATCAAAATCGAGCACGATGGCAAAATCGAGCCCGAACATCTCGAATAATTTGAGCTTGAGCTCGAGTGGCGTCAGCCGGAACAACGCCTGATCGGGCTTAAAATATTGTCTGGGATGAGGCTCGAACACCATCACGCCGGCTGCCGAGCGCGCTTGGCGCGCCGCTGCTTGGGCCGCCTGCAGGACAGCCTGGTGACCGCGGTGAACACCGTCAAAGTTACCGATCGCCATGGTCGGTCTGGCTAGCGCGCCCGTCAGCGCCTGATGGCCTTTGATGATGTCCATGTGTTTCGCGTCCGCCGCGTGCGAATGGTCCGCTTATTGTTCGGCGGACGGCACGACCAAAACGGCCTCGCCATCGAGAACCGTCTTGCCGTCGACTTGGCAATCGCAAGCAAAGACCGCCCGATTGCGTTTGTCGATCAATTCAACGACACGGACCGAGGCAGTCACTTCGTCGCCGATTTTCACTGGCGCTTTGAAATTGAGGCTTTGCGAGAGGTAGATGCATCCTGGACCCGGCAGCTTGGTGCCAAACACGGCGGAGATCAGGCTGGCGGTCAAAATACCGTGGGCAATGCGCTCCTTGAACATCGTGCCGGCTGCGTACTCGGCATCTAGATGCACAGGATTTATGTCACCGGAGATGTCAGCAAAGGCGTCAATGTCTTCTGCCCTGATCGTTTTGCTGAAATTCGCTTCCATACCCACTTCGAGCTGCTCGAAGCTGTGGCCTTGAATCGCCGCCGAACCGCTGGTCTCTGTCATCAAGCCATCCCCGATTTGCCCCGTTTTTCGCAGTGCACACTAGCCGAGGCGTATTCGGCCCGCAACCGCGCTCGAGGGTCTCGAAACCTCAGTCGAACAGCGGCTTTGGCGATTAACTCTATTTTTAAGTGCAATGCGTATCTTGTAGCGGTTTCAAGTAGCGGCTGAACCATCATTACGCTTGATTGCCAGGGGTTTATCGATGGAAGCAGCCGCAAGAGTGTGAGTCTTGCGTACGGCCCAATGGACCGGCGCAATTGGGGGATGGAGAGTAATATGGCGATTGATCTTGCCACACCGGTTCTCGTGGTCGACGACTACAAGACAATGATCCGCATTATCCGCAATCTGTTGAAGCAACTGGGCTTCAGCGAAGTCGACGATGCGGCCGACGGTACACAGGCGCTGGAAATGATGAAGCGTCGCAAATACGGCCTGGTGATTTCCGATTGGAATATGGAGCCGATGACCGGTTACGAGCTTCTCAAGGAAGTTCGTGGCGATGAATCGCTCAACCGCACGCCCTTCATCATGGTGACGGCGGAGTCCAAGACCGAAAACGTGATCGCCGCCAAGAAAGCCGGCGTGAACAACTACATCGTTAAGCCGTTCAACGCTTCGACGTTGAAGGCCAAGATCGATGCTGTTTTCGGCGATTAGGCCCTCCTCAGCACAGTCATCAAGCGATTGGTCCGCCTGTCCGTGGTGCTAACCGCCACGCGACAGGCTTAGACCTGTGCTCATGTGATGGAGGGGTATCGTGTCACAAACTGATCAGAAAAAGCTGCGCGCTGCTGTCAATAAACTGGGAAAGCGCAAAACGATAACGCTCGACGATGTGTTGTCGTTCGCCAAATCGGCCCTTATTGCCGGCGGCAAGGACACGCAAGCCCACGAACAATGTGACATCGAGATCATCCGCGAGGAGATCGCTCGCCTTCAGCCGCTCGACTTGAGTTCAAACCATATTCCAAACGCGCTTGATGAACTCGATATCGCGGTCAAGGCGACGGAAGAGGCTGCCGAGCAAATTTTAACATGCGCCGAAAAGGTTATGTCGATCGAGGCAAGCGATGCGGAGTCCTACAAGGCAAGCGTGAATGAGGCCATGCTCGAAATTTTGGAGGCCTGCGCCTTTCAAGACATCTCGGGTCAGCACATCTCCAAGGCGGTCGACACGCTCAATCGCGTCGACCGGCGCATCTCGCGCTTTGCCAAGGCCTCCGGCATGCGTGACTGGGTGGGCGCCGCCAGCGATTGCGAGGCGCGCAAGACCAAGCGCCAAAAAGAGCTGATACTGCATGGTCCCGCCAAAGACGGCGACGGCCTGGCCCAGGACGACATCGACGCCCTGCTTGCCGGATAACCCGCGCTAGGGCGCAAGCCACGATTTCCGATTCTAAGTCCAGCGAAGAGCGGACAAAGCGCCGATCGGCTTGACCGCATGCTCGGTGAAGAGCCGCGCTACCGTATTCTCATCGAGCCCATCGTCTTTGTTGGCCACGTGCAGGCCGCTTGCAACGAAGAGCGCGTCAACGCCCAGCCGCGCCGCCCCGGCCATATCCGTTTTCAAGCCATCGCCGATCGCGACAACCCGCCCGAGCGGCACATCCTCGCCGCGCGTCTCAGCAGCCAGCGTCAAAGCGCGCTCGTAGATCGGAAGATATGGCTTTCCGGCATAGAGCACCTCGCCGCCCAGCTCTTCATAGGCTTGTGCAAGCGCACCGGCACAATAAATCAGACTTCCGCCGCGTTCGACCATCAGGTCCGGGTTGGCGCATATCATCGCCAGTCCCCGCGCGTTCATAGCGGCGAGCATCTCGATATAATCCTCAGGCGTCTCGCTGGTGTCGTCGAACAGGCCCGAACACACGACGAGGTCTGCCTTATCTGCTTCGCCGAAAACAGTTTCGAGCCCCTCGAAGATCCCCTTATCACGCTCGGGTCCAAGATGAAAAACCCGCGCGCCGCCCCGGCCGCTCAATTCCCCGCGCGTGACATCGCCCGATGTGACCACGCCGTCATAGACCGTACGCGGCACGCCTATCATGTCGAGCTGCTCGATCAGCGATTGCCGGGGACGGGGTGAATTTGAAATCAAGACAACCGTACCGCCGCCCGCGCGGAACGCCGCGCAAGCCTCGAGCGCATCGGCGAACACGTCCCTGCCATTGTGCAAGACGCCCCACACGTCGCACAGCATGAGCTGATAGTCGGCACACAGCGCCGCAATGCTATCGATAACGGGAATGGTGTCGGGCGCCTGGGTCATCGGCGCGTGCCTAGGCGTTCGCGCCAATTGGGTCAAGTCCGTGCGCCCTCAGGCAGCGCTCACTGCATCGCGCTCGTCGAAAATTTCCGGACGCACCGGTCGCGGCTCGGAAAACAAAAAGCCCTGCGCTGTTTTGACGTCGTGTTCGAGCAGCTGGCGCAAGCTGTTCTCGTCCTCCACTTTTTCGATGATGAGATCGATACCGTAGCGGTCGAGATAAGCGCGCATGTCGGCCGGATGGATTGGAGCACCGACTTCCGCCATCCGGTTGAGGAATACGTCTGCGTCAATTTTGACAAAGCGGAACCCCTTGCCATACAGCGCTTCGAAATCGGTGCTGAGGTCATGCACGTGATCGAGGCAGAAGCGAAAACCGAGCGAGGAGAGCGCGTTCAGGCTTTCGAGCTCAAGGGCGCCGCAATTGTTCATCATCGCCTGGGTGAATTCGAAAATCAGATTTTTCGAGAGCCCGCTGTTGCGGTCCATGAATGAGATGAACTCCGGGAAGAATTCCGGATCGAGCAGCGAGTGGACGGAAATGTTGCAGAAGACGCTGCGTCCGCTGGAACGCTCCGACAGGCGGCGCAGCACCTGGACACAGCGGAACAGCATGACATTGTCGATCAGCGGCATCATGCCGGCCTGCTCCGCAATCGGCAGATAGTCCTTAGGCATGATCACTTCGTCGGTTTCGCCGCGCAGCCGGGTGAGCGCCTCATAGGCCTCGACCTTGCGTTGGGGCAGCGAGACGATCGGCTGCAGATAAAGATCGACCTTGTTGGCCTCCAGTGACTGGCGGACCATGTCGATCATAAAATCTTCCGCCCGCTCGAGCGCATCCGCGTCCCAGCCAGCCTCCTCTTCCTGGGCG
>JAJFHN010000098.1 GCA_021775595.1 Hyphomicrobiales bacterium | reverse complement strand
TTGCGTTGGGGCAGCGAGACGATCGGCTGCAGATAAAGATCGACCTTGTTGGCCTCCAGTGACTGGCGGACCATGTCGATCATAAAATCTTCCGCCCGCTCGAGCGCATCCGCGTCCCAGCCAGCCTCCTCTTCCTGGGCGACCTCTGATTGCGGCGCGGCGGCTGGCGCTGGGGCGGCTTCTAGGGTGGCGTCTGGGGTGGATTCGGGTTCGTCGCGCAGCACAGGCGCTTTGACCCGAACGGGGGCCCTGCCCTCATAGGTCATCTTTTCGGCGAGCTGCTTGACCAAAGTCTCGAGCATCTGCAGCTCGGATGAAATCTTGTCCTGACGCTCCTCGGCTTCAAAATGGATCTGCTGCTTGATCGCTTCAACGCGGGTGTCGAGCCTCTCAAGGTCGCTCGACATGCGCTCGATGCTCAGCACTTTTTTTGTGACTTCCTCGATCTCGCCCATCGCGTCGAGGCCATCGACCTTCTCTACGGCTTTTTCGAGCCGCGCGACTTTTTCGACCAGCTGGTCCAACCCTTCAAAGCGCGCTGCTATGCCGCCCATGCGCTCGATATCGCTGCTCAAGCCGCCAATTGAAGTCTCGAATTCTTCAACTTTTTGCACCGCATCGGCGCTGCGATAGGCCCGCGTCAGCGCGGTCTGCGATGCCGCCATCACCAAAAAGAGCGCGAGGCCGGCGATGGTCGATGACGCAAGTGCAACGCCAGATTGGATGTGGAGCCCAGCCGTAAAGGCCACAGCGGCAAGGGCCATAGCGAACAGGATCGCTATCTCTAGCCATTGTGGGCGCGTGCTCTTGGGCGCGTCGGCGCTGGATGTCTTCGTCATGGAAGCGAATCAGTTCCCCGACATTAGACTGACTTTCCATAACTAGAGCCGTAAGAGCAACCAGCATTTTTTGCGCTCAATGCGCATCCTCCACCGCCCAGAGCAATGCCTTTCCTCGAACGTACGTATTAACCACGCCGGCCTTTGCCATTCTTGACATCCACAGAGTGCTGCCATATCTACCAGCTATCGATTAGCACTCGTGCTAATTGAGTGCTAACAACCACTGAAATTCGCGCGCCGGCCCATGAATGATCGCCGCGCGCCATCAGCAGTTGGCAACCTTCAACATCTGCAAGCAGACAACAGAGTAATCGGAGAAACAATTATGAAGTTTCGTCCCCTTCATGATCGTGTCGTCGTGCGGCGCATCGACGAAGATCAGAAGACCGCGGGCGGGATCATTATTCCCGACACAGCCGCAGAGAAACCACAAACCGGCGAAGTCCTCGCCGCAGGCCCCGGTGGCCGCGACGACGACGGAAAAGTTCAGCCCCTCGACGTCAAAAAGGGCGACAAGGTCCTGTTCGGCAAATGGTCGGGCACCGAGGTCAAGATCGACGGCGACGACCTGCTGATCATGAAAGAATCCGACATCATGGGCGTTTTGCAGGGCTAGCTCAGGCACGCCTACGCCCAAACGAAATCAGAGCCATTTAGGAGTACAGACATGGCTGCGAAAGACGTAAAATTTTCAACCGATGCCCGCGATAAGATTATGCGCGGCGTCAACACGCTCGCCGATGCGGTCCGCGTGACGCTTGGCCCCAAGGGCCGCAACGTGATCCTTGAAAAATCCTTTGGCGCACCGCGCACCACCAAGGACGGCGTGACCGTCGCTAAAGAAATCGAGCTTGAGGACAAGTTCGAGAACATGGGCGCGCAAATGCTGCGCGAGGTCGCCTCCAAGACCAACGACATCGCCGGCGACGGCACGACGACCGCCACGCTGCTCGCCCAAGCCATTGTGCGCGAAGGTCTCAAGGCCGTCGCCGCTGGCATGAACCCAATGGATCTCAAGCGTGGCATCGACAAGGCCGTGATCGAGGTCGTCAAGGACATCCAGAAGAAGTCCAAGAAAATCAGCGGCACCGACGAAGTCGAGCAGGTTGGCACCATCTCAGCCAATGGCGAGAAGGATATCGGCCAGAAGATCGCCGAAGCGATGCAGAAGGTCGGCAACGAAGGTGTCATTACGGTCGAAGAGTCAAAGAGCCTCGAGACCGAGCTCGACGTTGTCGAGGGCATGCAGTTCGACCGCGGATACCTCTCGCCCTATTTCATCACCAACGCCGAGAAGATGATCTGCGAACTTGAGGATCCGCACATTCTGATCCACGAGTCGAAGCTCTCCAATCTCCAGGCGATGCTGCCGGTGCTCGAAGCAGTGGTCCAATCTGGCCGTCCGCTTCTGATCTTGGCTGAAGATGTCGAAGGCGAAGCCCTTGCGACGCTGGTGGTCAACAAGCTGCGCGGCGGCCTCAAGGTCGCTGCCGTTAAGGCGCCGGGCTTCGGTGACCGCCGCAAGGCCATGCTGCAGGACATCGCCGTCCTGACCGGCGGCCAGGTGATTTCCGAAGACCTCGGCATCAAGCTCGAAAACGTGACGCTGGATATGTTGGGCACCGCCAAGCGGATCTCGATCACCAAGGACGACACCACGATCGTCGATGGCGCCGGCAAGAAAGGTGACATCGAGGCTCGGGTCAGCCAGATTCGCGCCCAGATCGAGGAAACGACGTCCGATTACGATAGCGAGAAACTGCAAGAGCGCCTCGCCAAGCTTGCGGGCGGCGTCGCCGTCATCAAGGTGGGCGGCGTCACCGAGATGGAAGTGAAGGAGCGCAAGGACCGCGTCGATGACGCGCTCAACGCAACCCGCGCGGCGGTCGAAGAGGGCATCGTGCCCGGCGGCGGCGTGGCACTGCTGCGTGCTTCTCGTTTCGTCGACGTGAAAGGCGATAACGACGACCAGGAAGCCGGCATCAATATCATCCGCCGCGCGCTCCAAGCGCCGATCCGCCAGATCGCCGAAAACGCCGGCGTTGAAGGCTCCATCGTGGTCGGAAAAATCCTGGACGCAAACAAGGCCGCCTATGGCTACGACGCCCAGAACAACGAATACGTCGACATGATTGCCAAGGGAATCATCGATCCCGCCAAGGTGGTTCGCACCGCTTTGCAGGACGCGGCCTCGGTCGCCGGCCTGCTGGTGACCACCGAAGCCGGCGTCGCCGACTCGCCGAAAAAAGACGAGCCCATGATGCCGCCGCCTGACATGGGCGGTATGGGCGGCATGATGTAGCCGCCTGCCACAAACGACTGTCGAAGGGCCGCTCATTTCGAGCGGCCCTTTTTTATGGCCTGCGGCCAACCATGGTCTGCTTCAAGCGCAGAAAACTCGGATATTTCGCGGGATTCAAGCCCCAATCCATTTACCAACTCACGCGTCCGTGATTGCGCTTCGATCAGGCGGCTGCGTAGGGTGGCAGTGGACGCTCCTTGGCCGGAGTATAGCGCGATGTCGCGCAATACTCCGTGGGCAGGTCAGGGGCGATGGATGCGGTGCAAAAAGGTATTCCCAATCAATGGCTCTTGAGAGCATCACCAACGAGTCAACAGACCGCGGGTCCGCACACGCCCGCGATCGGCTGGAGATCAGGGTCTATACGGACCTTGAAAACGCCAGGACCGTTTGGTGCGAACTCCAGGCCGCTGCCGTCATGAGCCCGCATCAAAGTTTTGAGTGGGTGGCCGCGTTGATGGCTGCCGACAACAAAACGCCGCCGCAACCCATTCACATCGTCGCCGGCTTCGACGGCGACGACACCTGTCTCTTTCTGATGCCCTTCGTTATCCGCGCTCATGCCGGAGTGCGCATCCTTGAGTGGCTCGCCAACGATCAAGGCAATTACGCCGGCGCACTTTTTCATGATGCCTTCCTCAATCAGATCTCACCGGGTGAATTCCAACACCTGTGGCGCGATGTATTGGGTGCGCTGCCGCCGGTCGATGCCGTGCACCTGGGTGACCAGCCAAACGAGCTCGAAGGACGGCAAAATCCATTTCTGGTCCTGCCCCACATAAACTCAGCCGAGCCTGGACGCTGGTTTACGCTTTCAGCCGATTGGCGCGCTCATTATGAGGAGCGGTTCAGTTCCGGTTCACGGCGCGAGCTGCGCCGCTGCGAGCGACGGCTGGGCGATGGCGGCGAGCTTGAGTTCATTCACGCGGGCGACGCGGAAAGCCGCGCGCGCATCTTCGAGGCGATGACAGCTCAAAAAAGAGCGCACTTCGAACAAAGCGGTATCGACGATTTTTTTGCCGACGGCGCGGTTGACGACTTCTATACAGCACTCAGCAACACCACGAACCAGCCGGGCAGCCTTTCGCTTGAACTCTTTGCGCTGGCAAGCGGCGGCGAAATCATCGCCACGAATATGGGCGTTGCCTTCAAGAACCGGTTTTACGGCTTGATCTCGGCAACGACCGCGGGACCGCTCCGCCGCTTTGCACCGGGCAATGTGCTGTTTCAGCGTGTCGTGGACGCCATGGCCAATCGGGGCATGGAGCTGTTTGATTGTGGCGCCGGCAGTGATCCCCACAAGCTGCGCTGGTGTACCCAGCAACGTCCGCGCTTCGACACCATCAGCGGCGTGAGCTTGCAGGGTGAGCTCTATGCCCGCGCGCTCAAGGCGCGGTTGAGCCTAAAGCGGACGATCAAGCAGTCGCCCGCACTTTGGCCGATCGCCAAAGAATTTCGCCGCCTCAGGGGCCAGGCCTTGCGGCGGCTGAATGGTGCGCGAACTTAGATCCCGGCAGCGTCGAACCGCTCCAGAATAGCTTTCAAGACCCGTTTGAGCGGCTTGCGCCTGCCATCGCGCAGGGCAAACAAGACCGCTTGCGAGCGCAGCATCACGCCGTCCTCAAGCACACGCAGATGATTGGCTTTCAGCGTCGCGCCAGATGACGTGATGTCGACGATCATCTCGGCTGATCCTGCCGCCGGCGTGCCCTCCGTCGCACCAAGACTTTCGACGATGCGGTAGCCCGAGACGCCTTTCTGGGCAAAGTATCTCCGCGTCAGGTTCATGTATTTGGTGGCAACCCGCAATCGGCGCCCGTGGGCGCGGTGGAAGATGCCGGCGATGTCTTCCAAATCGCTCATGCGAGTGACGTCGATCCAGCAGTCTGGAACGGCCGCCACGACGTCGGCCCTGCCGATGCCAAGCGGTTTGGCAAAATCGATGCGCGTCTCGGCGTTCTCCATCGCTTCGCGCATCAGGTCTTCGCCGGTGATGCCGAGATGCACGTTTTCCAGGCGCAATTGCTCGGCGATTTCAGAAGCCGACAAAAAGGCGATCTCGACACCATCAATGCCCTCCAGCGCGCCGCGATAGCCACGGCTGTGGCCGTTCTTACGAATTTCGAGTTTCGCCTTAGCGAACAGGTCGCTGACCTGCTCCATCAATCTGCCCTTTGAGGGGATGGCGAGCACTACGGGACGGTCAGCCATTGCCGTTCTCCGAAATCGCCGCCAACAGGCGTTCGGTATGAATGGCGCAACCGACGGCTGGCACGCGCGCCGGCGATCCGAGCTCGCTCAGCAAACTGTCATAGCGCCCGCCGCCAGCGATCCACGTCAAAACGCCGCCGACATCGCACGCGATCTGGAAAACGAAGCCCGTGTAATATTCTATGTTCCGTCCAAACTCGGCATCGAATTCGGCTTCATCCAGGCCAATGCCGTGCAAGGCGAAACTCGCAAGTTGTGCATGGAATTTATCGAGCGCGCGGGACATATCGATGCCGGCGTCATTGGCCAGTGCCGCAATTCGATCGATGGCCTCGCCCGGCGGCCCCTCGATTGCCAGAAAGCCCGTTATCAGCGCGACGGCCTCTTTCGGCAGCGGCTCTTCGCGCGCGTCGGCCGCCCGCTCACACAACCGTTCGGCGATTTCTCGCGCCGTGCGCTGGGCGATCACCGGTATCGCGTTGGCTTCCAGATAGTCCGCTACCTGCCGTTCCGCGCCGTCGATATCTTCTGGATCCAGCTCGGCAAGCAGTTGGCTCGTCGGCTCGGAGATGCCGCTGCCCTCGCCCGCCGCAAGTTGCTGCAGAAGTTCGTGGAAGCGCGCCGGCTGCCAGAACGCGTGCCACAGGCGCAGACGCCAGCGCTCGGGCATGTCCAAGGCGTCGATCAGCGCTTCGAACAGCCCCAAATCGCCGAGCTTGAGTTGATAGTCTTTGAGCCCGGCGGCCGCCATCGCCTCGACGGCCAGCCGGACGACCTCGGTCTCGGCCTCGATCGTATCATCGGCGCCAATCAGTTCGATGCCCGATTGGCGAAACTCGCGCGCCGCACCGCCAACCCGGCCGGCCACGCCATAGCGAAACGCCGGGCCATTGTAACAATAGCGCTCTTGGGTGTCGGCGGCGGGATGGCGTTCGAGATAGAGCCGGCAAACGGGTACGGTCAGATCGGGCCGCAGGCACAGTTCTTCGCCGTGCAAATCGGTGAAGAGATACGTGCGGGCACGAATTTCTTCGCCCAGGCGGTCCAAATAGACTTTAGCGGGTTGGATCATCGCCGGCGCGACCGCCTCGTAGCCGGCATTTGAAAACAACTCCATCAGCGTCGCGGCTTGCGCTTCGAGCGCTTCGAATTGTTGGGCGGTTTCAGCAACCATGGCGGGCGCTCAGGTCTGCTGGCGCGCGAGGACCTCGCGGACGGCCTCGACGAGCTTGGCTTCGGGCACGGCGATCTGGGCGCGTCCGCCTTCTCGCCATTCGGTATTGTCCTCGATTTCGCCCGACAACCGCGTGCCTTCGACCAAATCCTTAATCGTCACTTCACCGCGGCTGCGCTCCTCTTCGCCCTGGATCACAACACATGGCGCGCCGCGCTTATCGGCGTATTTCATCTGCGCCCGCATACCCGATTCGCCGAGATACATTTCCGACCGCAGTCCCGCTTGGCGCAAATCCATTGCAAACCGCTGATAGGTCCCAATGTGGTCGCGGTCCATAACGAGCACGATCACCGGCCCGACGAGAGAGCCAACATCGGCGCGCCCCAATTCGCTAAGGGCGGCATACAAACGCGAAAGGCCGAACGAGTAACCGGTGGCCGGGACCTTGACGCCCTTAAAGCGCTCGACCAGACCGTCATAACGTCCGCCGCCGCCGACCGAGCCAAATTGCCTGTCCGCACCGTCCTCGCCCACACTTTCAAATGTGAGTTCGGCCTCAAACACCGGCCCGGTGTAATAATCCAGTCCCCGCACAATTGCCGGATCGATAACGACCCGCGTGGCATCAAACCCCGCCGCACTCAGCAGCTCATCCATCTGCGCGAGTTCTTGGAGGCCCTCGCGCCCCGCCTCGTTTTGCTCCACCAGCGGGGCAAGCGCCGCCAGGGTCTTGGTTCGCCCGTCGCTGCCGGCGCCGACAAATCCCATGATCAGATCGATCTGTTTTGCCTCCAGCCCGGCGCCCTTGGTGACATCTCCGGAGGCGTCCTTGCGGCCGGGCCCCAGCAGAAGTTCGACCGCCTGGGGCCCCAGTCGCTCCAGCTTATCGATGGCGCGCAAAACCGTGAGCCGCTTGATTTGCTCGGCCTCATCCTGCGGATCGATGCCGGCCTGTTGCAGCACCGCATCCAACAGTTTGCGGTTGTTGACGCGGATTATGTAGTTGCCCGTATCGATGCCAATGGTCTCGAGCGCCTCGGACGCCAGCATGCAAAGTTCGGCGTCGGCGGCCACGCTCGCCGTTCCCACCGTGTCGGCATCGAACTGCCGGAATTCGCGATAGCGACCGGGGCCCGGCTTCTCGTTGCGCCAGACGACGCCCGTCTGGTAGCGCCGGAAGGGCTTGGTCAGCGCGTCGTAGTTGGCCGCGACATAGCGGGCCAACGGCGCAGTGAGATCATAGCGCAGCGACATCCACTGGCCGTCATCGTCCTCCAGCGAAAAGACCCCCGCATTGGGGCGATCGGCGTCAGGCAGGAATTTACCGAGCGCGTCGGAATATTCGAACGCCGGCGTCTCGAGCGGCTCGAATCCATATTTCTCGCTGACCCGGCCAATCGCGCCGACCATGCCCTCAACTGCACGAAATTCATCGGCACCGACATCTCGCAGACCCTTGGGCAGGCGAGCCTTTGGGCGCGCGGACTTCGCTTTTTTTGCCATGGGTGTGATCCGGCTTGCTAAAAGCTCGTTCTTCGGCTTGGTTCGCCTTCTAACCCATCGCCATTTGCCTGCCAAGCTGGCGCCGCAGCGCGGTTGGCTGGCCATGCTTGTTCGCAACGCAATTGCGGTTACTATCGGGCCCGCTGCCAGACCGGCGAGCTGTCGGCGACCCGATTTTGCAGCGTCTACCAGATTAGGAGATTATCCATGCGTCGGAATACGGTCATGCCCGTTCTGGCACTGTGTCTCGCCGGAATGTTGTCGGCCGCATGTGACGACCCCAGCGGCGCCGACGCGGCGGCCCAGGACAAACAGCCCGCGCCCGCCGTCATGGTGGCACCGGTGACCTCTGAGCCTGTTGCCAACTCCATGGAATTCGTCGGTCAGACCGAGGCATTTCAAAAAGTGAACCTCCGTGCGCGGGTTACCGGTACGCTGATCGCCCAAGATTTCAAGGAAGGCGCCGAAGTCAAGAAGGGCGACGTCCTGTATAAAATCGACCCCGCCGAATATAAGGCCGCCAATGATTCGGCCATCGCCAAGGTCGATGGCGCCAAAGCGACCATCGTCGAGGCCGAGAACCAGCTGAAGCGCTATCAAATTTTGGTCGAGCGGGGCACATCAAGCCAAGCCAGTTTGGATGAAGCGCAGGCAAAGCAGGGTCAGGCCGAAGCCGATCTCGCCAGCGCCAAAGCCGATCTTGAGCGAACCAAGCTCGATCTCGGCTACACCGAGATCTCAACGCCCATCAGCGGCCAAATAGGCAATTCCGCTGTCGATGTGGGCAATTTGATCGGACCCGATACCGACATTCTCGCCAGCGTCATCGCCATGGACCCGATCCGCGTCGTCTTTTCCGTCTCCGAGCAGCAATATCTCGAATACCGCAAAGCTCAGAGTGAAAATCGCGCCGAGGACTTCACCCCGCGCATCCGCTTGGCCAATGGCGAGATTTATGCGCAGGAGGGCACCTGGGATTTTATCGACAATGAGGTCGATGCCGCCACCGGAACGATCAAACTGCGGGTCAAGTTTCCCAATCCCGATCATCTGATCTTACCGGGACTGTTCGTCAATATGATCCTGGAGAGCGCCGATCCGAAGGATCAGCTCGTCGTTCCTCAAGTGTCCATTCAGGAAAATCAATCGGGACCATTCGTCCTGGTGGTCGACGACGAAAACCGTGTCGAACTGCGTCCCGTCGAGACCGGCGCGCGCACCGGCGCCCAAATCGTGGTCAGCAACGGCCTGACCAAGGGCGAATTGATCATCATTGACGGTATCCAGAAAGTGCGCCCGGGCGGCACCGTTAATCCGGTGCGCCAGAGCGCCAGCACATCGGCCAACTAGATGTTCAGCGCCTTTTTCATCGACCGTCCGAAATTTGCGTTCGTCATTGCGATCGTTACGGTATTGGCGGGCGTGCTGTCTTTGAGCCGGCTTCCCATTGCCGAGTATCCCGAGCTCACGCCGCCGCAAGTCCAGGTCAACGCAAGCTATCCAGGCGCCAACGCCAAAGCGGTCGAGGAGACCGTCGCGGCCGTAATCGAGGCCGAGGTCAACGGCGTCGAAGACATGATCTACATGTCGTCAAAGAGCGCCAATGACGGCAGCTACACCCTGACCGTGACCTTCGAAGTCGGCACCGATGGCGATCTCGCCCAGATCAATGTGCAGAATCGCGTCTCGCTCGCCACCCCGCGTTTGCCCGAGGATGTGACCAGGCAGGGCATCAAGGTCAACAAGCAGTCGACCAGCATGCTGATGGTGATGTCGGTCTTCTCGCCCAACAGCACCTATGACGACATCTTCTTGAGCAACTACACCAGCATCAACATTCAAGACGTTTTGGCCCGTGTGCCGGGTGTTGCGCGCGTCGACATTCTGGGTGCGCGCGATTACGGCATGCGCGTTTGGCTGAAACCCGACCGAATGACCAGCCTCGGATTGACCGCGAGCGACGTGATCGCCGCAATTCGCGACCAGAACGTACAAGTCTCGCCGGGCAGCGTCGGTCAACAACCCGCGCCAGCAGGCCAACAATTTCAGTACACCATTCAGGCAAAGGGCCGTTTGAGCGACACGGCCGAGTTCGATGAGATCGTCATCCGGGCGACCCCCGATGGATCGATTGTCCGCCTGCGTGACATTGCAAGGACTGAAGTGGGCGCCGAGACCTATGGCTGGTACGGCCAGCTCAACGGCAAGCCAGCAGCGCTGCTGGCGGTCTATCAGCTTCCCGATGCAAATGCGCTGGACGTCGCAAGGGGTGTCAGTAACGCGATGGCCGGCCTGGCCGGCCGCTTTCCCCAAGACCTCACCTATGCCGTCACCTATGACACGACGCTCTATGTCGAGACGTCCATGCGCGAGGTCGTCATCACACTGGGCCAAGCGCTGCTGCTCGTCGTTCTGGTGGTTTTCATCTTTCTGCAGGATTGGCGTTCGACCCTGATCCCGGCAATCGCGATTCCCGTCTCGCTGATCGGCACATTCGCCGCCTTGCTTGTGATGGGCTTTACGATCAACACGGTCAGCTTGTTTGGTCTGATTTTAGCGATCGGCGTCGTCGTGGATGACGCCATCGTGGTGGTCGAGAACGTTCAGCGCCACATGGCCGACGGGCTCAATTCCCGCGATGCGACCCGCAAGGCGATGGAAGAAGTTAGCGGGCCTGTCGTCGCCACTACGCTCGTGCTGTTGGCCGTCTTCGTTCCTGTCGCCTTTACGCCGGGTCTGACGGGCCGGCTGTTCGAGCAATTTGCCGCAACCATCGCTGTCGCTGTCTCGCTCTCCTCGATCAACGCCCTCACCCTGAGCCCGGCTCTGTGCGCCAGCATTTTGCGCCCCCCAAGCAAAGTCCAGCGCGGACCACTGGCGCTGTTTGAAAAGGGACTCGGCGGGCTGCGCAGCCGCTATTCCTGGTTGGTCAGCCATCTGATACGCCGGTTGGTTCTCTGCATGATCGCCTTCGTCGGCGTGGTGATCGTGACCGGAAGCTTGGGCAAGATTCTTCCCACCGGTTTCGTGCCGTCCGAAGACCGCGGCGCCATTTTCATTGATGTCCGTCTGCCCGACGGCGCCGCGCTGCCGCGCACCGCGCGCGTCGTGACCCAAGTGCAGGACATCTTGGCGGAAACGCCGGGCGTCGAGAATGTCATCGCCGTTGGCGGCTATTCGATCTTGGCCGGCGCGGCGATTCCCAACACGGCGCTGATGATCGCGGTGCTCAAACCATGGGATGAGCGCAGCGAGCCCAGTCTGCACGCAGACGCCATTTTGCAAGGGCTGTATCCAAAGCTCTTCGCCATCCCGACCGCCACCATCATTCCCTTCAACCCGCCGCCCATACCAGGTCTGGGCAGCACGGGCGGCTTCGAATTCATCCTGCAGGATACCGCCGGCCGCTCGCCCACCGAGCTCGCCGGAGCACTCGGCGGTCTGGTGGTTGCCGCCAATGGCGATCCGCAATTGAGCGGCGTGTTTTCGACCTTCCGAGCCAACGCGCCTCAGCTTTTTGTCGACGTCAACCGCGAGCTAGCCAAGACCAAGGGCGTGGATGTGACCGATATCTTCCAGGTCTTGAGTGCCAATTTCGGCACCTACTACGTCAATGATTTCAATCGATTTGGCCGAGTTTATCGCGTTTATATTCAAGCCGAGGGCGACCGCCGCGCCGTGCCGGAGGACATCGCAAAAGTCTATGTCCGAAGCAGTTCGGGCGACATGGTCCCGCTGCGCACGTTCGTGCGGATCAACCCGATCCAGGGGCCCGAGAGCATTGAGCGCTACAATCTTTTCCGTTCAGCCACCGTCAACGGCAATCCGGCGCCCGGCTACAGCTCCGGCCAAGCGATCTCGGCGATGGCGCAATTGGCGCAACGCGAGTTGCCCCAGGGCTATACTTATGAATGGACGGGCATGGCGCTGGAGGAGATCAAGGCGGGCCAGGCAGGCGCCAGCATTTTGGTGCTTTCGATCGTCTTCGCCTATTTGTTCCTGGTGGCCCAATACGAAAGCTGGGCAATTCCGCTGCCGGTCATGCTGTCGGTCGTCTTTGCCGTGCTTGGCGCGCTTGGACTGCTGCTGGTGGCCAGACTGTCGCTTGATGCCTATGCCCAAGTCGGCCTGGTGTTGCTGATCGGTTTGGCGGCTAAGAATGCCATCCTGATCGTCGAATTCGCCAAGCAGCTGCGCGAAGAAGGACACGACGTTCTGGCGGCCGCCGAACAGGCTGCCGATTTGCGCTTCCGCGCCGTGCTGATGACCGCGCTGTCGTTCATTTTGGGCGTCTTGCCTTTGGTCTTCGCCAGTGGCGCAGGCGCTGCTGCACGCGTTTCGGTCGGCATGACCGTATTCGGCGGCATGATGGCAGCCACCGTGCTCGGCGTCATCTTCATACCTGTGCTTTATGTGGTCATTCAGTCCACGCGCGAATGGGCATCCGGCGACAAGGCGTTCAGCTTCAGCGGTGGCCTGCCGAGTCTGCCTTCGAAATGGGCGCCGTCGAACTGGATGCCAAGCTTTGCAAACGGCTCCCAGACCAGCGCGCAGCCCCCCGCCAAGCCCAAACGCGCCGCTCGCCCGAAGCGAGCCAGCAGACGCGTCAAAAAGCCAAGCTGAGGAAAGACGCGCCTAGTCGAACAGTGCGTCGATGTCGTTTTGCGACGCCACGTCTTCTTCGTTGTCGAGCGCGGGGCCATGCAACAGCGATTCATCGAGCGTCTCGTCGGGTTCGGTGGTCTCAACATTGTTGAAGCTCTCCAACCCACCCCAAATCTCGATCATCTCGAGAATGCGCTCTTCGATGAAACGGAACGTGTTGACCACCTTGGTCACGCGCTGACCCGTTAGATCCTGAAAGTTGCAGGCTTCGAAGATATTGGTGATCTGGTCTTGGATGTCGCCAACCATATCCGTGTGCCGCTGGTGCTTGAGAGACGCGGCAAGATTGGTTGCGTTCTGATCGATGTCCTCGGCCGCCTGCAGGATTGTTTCAGTGGCCGTTTCGGTGCTGCCGACAATCGCCGAGAGCTCGTCAGCTGCCCGCGACATCGGTTTGCCCTTCAGACCCGATTTATGGATCGTCGCGATTTCTTGTTTGGTGCGGGCAATAGCGCCGTAAATCCGATGCAGCTCGGTCTTGAGCTTGTTGGCCTCCATCAGATCGGTCTTGTAGTCCTGGATCATCTGCGAGGTGAGAGCATCTTGTTCCGGCGCACCGCCGCTTTCGCCGTTGCCTTGTTTAAGATCGCGCAACGCCGTCATGATCTCTTGGTGCCGCGCCTCGGCGTGCTGATCGGTTTGAACCCCGGTCTCTTCGCCCGCCGTCGAGCGCGCACGCTCAATTCGAAATACTTTTCTATTAGCCGCACTCATCGGACAATCCCCAGATCGAATTTCCAGCCTAATTCCGGAGACTAACGGGCGAATCCTAAGAAACCATTCACTATGAATGCGTCCGTCCGCGCGCGAATAAATACCTGGGAAAACGGCATCGAAATTGTCGTCAATCGCCGATGAGTTCGTAGGCCGGCACCGTGAGAAAGGCGTCGAGTTGGTCCATGAAAATCAAAGACGAAAACAACCCGATTGCTTGCTCGTAGCGTCCATCGCCAAAGACTTTTTCACCGATTTCAGCACGCAAAGCGGCCATTTCATCGTCCATAAGGCTCTGAACAAGCGGCCGGTCGATTGTCCGGCCATCCTCCAGCCGGGCACCGTGATGGAGCCATTGCCAAATCTGCGTGCGTGAAATTTCGGCCGTGGCCGCATCTTCCATCAAATTGTAGAGCGGTACTGCCCCGTTTCCCCGAAGCCATGCCTCGATATATTGCACGCCGACGCGGATATTGGTGCGCAAGCCAGCCTCGCTGCGCTTGCCCTTATGAACCTCCAGCAGTTCGGCCTGCCCGACGGCTGCGTCTTCACGCAATTGCTCAAGTTGATTATCGGCGCCGAGCAACTCTTCGAAGACCCTCCTGGCCACGGGCACCAGATCGGGATGGGCGACCCATGTCCCGTCATGGCCCTGTTTGACCTCACGCTCTTTGTCGGCGCGCACCGCCTCCATCGCAGCAGCATTGGCGGCCTCGTCCCGCCGGTTGGGAATCTGCGCCGCCATGCCTCCCATCGCATAGGCCCCTCGCCGGTGGCAGGTCTGAATGAGACGCAGCGAATAGGCTTTGAGAAAGGCCCTGCCCATCACCACCTCGCTGCGGTCGGGCAGCATGTATTCTGGCTTGGCGCGCAGCACTTTGATGAACGAAAAAATGTAATCCCAGCGGCCGCAATTCAGTCCCACGATGTGATCGCGCAATTCGTAGAGGATCTCGTCCATCTCGAAGGCCGCCGGCAATGTCTCGATCAGCGCGGTCGCTTTGATCGTGCCGCTGGGGAGGCCGAGCACGCTTTGAGCGTGTTCGAACACTTCGTTCCACAACCGCGCCTCGAGATGGCTCTCCATTTTGGGAAGATAGAAGTAAGGCCCACTGCCCCGATCGAGAGCGGACCGGGCGTTGTGAAAAACATAGAGGCCAAAGTCCACCAAAGCGCCCGCCGCTGGCTCGCCATCAATCAAGATGTGTCTCTCGGGCAAATGCCAGCCGCGGGGTCGAACGAGCAAGACGGCCGGCCTATCGCCCACCCGGTATGACTTGCCCGAACCGGTATCATCGAATGCGAGTTCGCCGTTCCAGTAGTCCAGCAGGTTGACCTGGCCACCGATCACATTTGGCCAGGTGGGCGAAAGCGCATCTTCGCAATCGGCCATAAATACGTCGGCGTCCGAATTGAGCGCATTGATCATCATCTTGCGCTCCGTCGGACCGGTGATCTCGACCCAGCGTTTTTTGAGATCTGACGGAATCTCGCCGATCGTCCAGTCAGCCTCGCGGATATCGCGTGTCTCGGCCAAAAAATTGGGAAGCGCGCCAGCGTCCCATTCGGTTTGGCGGCTTTGGCGGCGCGCCAGCAAGTCGCGGCGCGTGGCCTCGAAGCGCCGGCAGAGATCGGCCACGAATGCGAGCGCCTCATGGCTCAGCACGCGGCCAAAGCCGGGCAGCACCGAAGCGTTCAGGCTAACTCCCTGCGGGAGCTCAAGCGCGTCGCTTTCTTCGGCCGTCGTCGTCATCTCTCAGTCCTCGCGGCACTTCAGCCTTTGATATCGCGGGCGCGTCCTGCCAGTTTTTTCATGCCCACGGGAATTGGTCCGCCTAGCGCCCAGTCCACCAGCTCAACCGTGTGTACGACAGGCAACGGCGACGCCTTCTGCAGCTGCGCGATGCAACCGATGTTTCCGGTGGCCACCACATCGGCGCCGGTCGCTGCAATGTTGCCTACCTTGCGATCGCGCAATTCGCCCGAAAATTCAGATTGCAGAATGTTGTAAGTGCCTGCCGAACCGCAGCACAAATGCTGTTCGCCGACCTCCACCACCTTATAGCCGACACGCGCCAGCAGCGCGCGCGGCTCGGCCTCGATGCCTTGGCCATTTCTCATCGAACACGCATCATGGTAGGCGACCCGCAGGTCGGACCAGCGCAGCGGCGGCGCGATCTCGATGCCGGCAAGGAATTCACTAATGTCTTTGGTGAGATTTGCGACGCGCGCGGCGCGCGCCGAATAGGCTTGGTCACGCGTCAATATATGTGTGTAGTCCTTCATCATCGTGCCGCATCCCGACCCCGTCACGACGATCGCATCAAGCGGCGCGTGGCGCATGGCGGCCGAAAATGCATCGACATTGGCCATGGCATGGGCCTCCGCCTCATCGACCAGTCCCAAATGATGGTTGAGCGCGCCACAACAGCCTTGGCCTTCGGCCATGGTGACTTCATAGCCTTGCGACGAAAGAACACGCGCCGCGGCGTCGGTGATTTCCGGCCGCAGCGCGGATTGAACACATCCGGCAAGAAGCGCCACGCGTCCCTTGGGTTCACCCGTTGGCGCAACCGTCTCGGCGCCGGCATAACGCCCGCGACGCGGCAACTGGCCGCCCGAAAGATCCAGCATGTGCGCGATATCCGCCAGCCCTATCTTGCGCAACAGACCCTTGAAGGGTTGGGCCGCGACGCCCGCCCACATCGCACGGCGAAAAGTGCGCGCATCGGGCAGCACGCGCGCCAGCATCTGGCGCAGCAGCCGCTCACGGGCCGGACGTTTTGCGGTCTCTTCGATATGAGCCCGCGCCAAATCCACCAGATGCATATAATCGACGCCGCTGGGGCAGGCTGTCATGCAGGTCAGGCATGACAGGCACCGGTCGACATGGCGCGATACGTCCTTGCCGGCCCCCTCGCTGCTCTCCAGCATGCCCTTGATCAAATAGATCCGGCCGCGTGGACTGTCGCGCTCATCTCCCCTCAGCACATAGGTCGGACACGATGCCGTGCACAGTCCGCAATGCACGCATTTACGCAAAATGGCATCGGCCTCGGCAATGCGCGGCTGGGAGAGCTGTTCGGCTGTAAATTTGGTTTCCACGGCCTCTCACAAACTCGCGTACATGCGGCCGGGATTGAGAATGCCTTCCGGGTCGAAAGCGGATTTGATGCCGGCCGCGAGCCGCGCTGTCCCCGAGTCGAGCGTTTGAAAAACGTCGACGGCGCTGCGGATCGCCGGCTCGGCGCGAATGAGCATTGCGTGCCCGCCGATCTCGCCGACGCAGCGCCGAACTTCCGTCGCGCCAGCGTCTCGGCCTGAATCGACGATCAACCAGACCAAGCCACCAGACCAATCATAGGCAGTGCGGCATTTGAGCCGCCGCGTGATCGCCGCGACCAGACGCGCGCCATTGCGTGGCGCCACCGAAATTCGCCACAGCGAACCGGCCGTCCCCTGCAGGAATTGCAGTTTACGGGCATTGGTCCAAAACAGGCGCGCCTCGATGTCATTCAATATTTTCGGTTCGCCAAATTCCGCGATCGCCCGAGAGAGCTTGCGTACGCGCTCGTCGATTGAATCGGCGTACGTTTCCAAACGCACCGCCGTCACCGCCTGCCCCCGCTTGCCCAATGCATCCATCTCCATGGCGGGGACCAGCTCGCCCTGGAGATGCAGCGTGCCGGAGACTTCAAAAGGCGTCGCCATTGCCTCGCACATCGCTTCGATGGCGACGTCGTCCGTCAAACCCTCAAACACCAGCGTGGCGACCGCCTCGGCCGCTGGCAGCACTTTCATGGTGACTTCGCTCATCACCGCGAGCGTTCCCCACGAGCCTGTTATTCCTCGCGTCAAATCGTAACCGGTGACGTTTTTCAGAACGCGTCCGCCCGACTTAAACAGCTCGCCCTTGCCATTGATCGCGCGCACGCCGAGAAAATGGTCCCGGGCGGAACCAGCCAGAATTCTGCGCGATCCCGACAGGTTGGAAGCAAACACCGCCCCAATACTGCCCTGACCCTCAGGCTCGCCCATAACTGGTCCCAAATCGATCGGCTCGAAGGCCAGCTGTTGTTTGTTTCGCGCCAGGGTCGCCTCGACCATGTGCACCAGCGTTCCAGCGCGTGCCGAAATCACCAACTCATTTGGCTCATAGAGCGTAATGCCTGACATGCTGGCCGTACTGACCACCGTTTCGGCTTGGACGGGCCGGCCGATGTCCCTTTTGGATCCGCGGCCGCCGATCTCCAGCGTCGTACCGGCTGCCGCTGCCTGCGCGATGAACTGGTGCAGCTCGTATTCGCCGCCCGGGTGAACGATGTCAGACACTCTCAAGCCCTCTTTACGGCATCTCGCGGCCGTCCAAGGGAAAGACCTTGGCGGGGTTCAGCAACCAGTTGGGGTCGAATACGGACTTGATGCGCATCTGCTGTTCTAAGTCGATCTTCGTGAATTGCAGGCCCATAAGGTCGCGCTTTTCGATACCCACACCGTGTTCGCCGGTCAGGCAGCCGCCCACCTTGACGCAGTGCTTGAGAATTTCTGCGCCGCACGCCTCGGCCCGGCTTGCCTCCTCGGCATCGTTGGCGTTGTAGAGAATAAGCGGATGCAGATTGCCATCGCCGGCGTGAAAAATATTGGCCACGGGCAACGAGTGCTCGGTGCAAATTCGCGAAATCTCAACCAACACGTCGGCCAGTTTGCGCAACGGAATGACGCCGTCCATGCAGTAGTAGTCGGAAATATGGCCCATGGCGCCAAAGGCCGCCTTGCGCCCCTTCCAGATAGCGGCACTCTCTTCCGCACTTTGACTGACACGGATCACTTTGGGCTCGAAGAAGCTGGCGATCTGTTGAATGCGAGTGAGCAGATTTTCGATTTCAGATTCGGACCCCTCGACTTCGACGATCAGCAGCGCTTCGACATCGCGCGGGTAGCCTGCCTTCGAGAAGTCGTCGCACACCTCGATCGCCGGCCGGTCCATGAACTCGATCGCCACCGGAATGACGCCAGCCCCGATGATTGCAGCAACACAGGCCCCCGCCGCCTTGCTCGTCTCAAATCCAAGCAGCATCGGCCGCGCCGCCTCTGCGGCGGGCAAAATGCGTACCGTCGCCTCGGTCACAATTCCGAATTGGCCTTCCGATCCGACGATGAGCGCGAGCAGATCATAGGTCGGCGCATCGAGCGCCTCACCGCCGAATTCAATCACCTCGCCTGTCATCAGCACCATTTTGATGCCAAGCACATTGTTCGTGGTCACGCCGTATTTGAGGCAGTGGGCGCCGCCGGAATTCATTGCGATGTTGCCCGCCAGCGTGCAGGCGATTTGACTGGAAGGATCTGGCGCGTAGAAGAAACCGGCCGATGCTACGGCATTGGAGATCGCAATGTTTGTGATGCCGGCTTCGACGCGCGCCGTGCGGTTTTGATAATCGATATGTAGCACGCGATTGAGCTTGGAGACGCCGAGTACGATGGCGTCTTCCTGCGGCAGAGCGCCGCCGCACAACGACGTTCCCGCGCCGCGTGCAACCACTTTGATTGCGTTCTCGTTGCAATAGGCCAGCACACGCGAGACCTCCTGCGTGTTGCTCGGCAGGACCACCGCCAGGGGCAATCGCTTATAGGCCGTCAGGGCGTCGGTCTCATAGGCTCGCCGGCCCGTCTCATCGTCGATCACGCAATCGGGCGCGACCAACGTCTTGAGCTTGCGGACAATCTCTTCTCGCCGGGCAATGATATCTTCCCTTGGCTCGGGAAGGGCAATGGCGTCCATTGAGCAGCTCGTTGTTTCGATGCGGGCGCGGTCAAGCCGCAACCTCTAAAATCCAAGCGCGCGGCATAATCGCGAGCCGCACAGTCATAGTCTAACGGCGGCTTGGCGGCTATGCCACACCGCTTGAACCGTTCATTCGAGGTTCAGGATAATCGGCGTAAGGTTTTGTCAATTCGTCGAATTCACGTATCGGATTGACGGGTTTTCTGCTAGATGAGCCAGCGCTCATTAACCCAGCAATCGCACGACTGACTGCTGCGGTCGAATTTGTGATAGTGAGACTGAACCGAACACCAAACTTTAGCTCATGGAATACAAGGAGTTCCCAGGATGACGAGACGATCCGCCATCACCTTAGCGATGATTTCCGCCCTGGCGTTTGCCGGTCCGGCTTTGGCCGATGACCCAGACGCCGAAAATGGTAAAAAGGTCTTCAAGAAATGCCAGGCTTGCCATGCCGTCGGCGAGGGCGCCAAGAATAAGGTCGGCCCGGAACTCAACAATATCGTCGGCGCAAAGGCCGGTTCTCGCGGGGATTTCAAATATTCCGCAGCCATGAAAGAAGCCGGTGAGAATGGTTTGGTCTGGAACGACGAGAACCTCGATAAATATCTCAAGAAGCCGCGTGATTTGGTGCCCAAAGGCAAGATGGCCTTCGCCGGTCTGCGCAAAGACGAGGATCGCGTGAACGTCATTGCCTATCTGAAGCAATTCTCCGATAGCCAGTAGGCTCAAGTTTTCATACCCTTGGCTTCGTGCCTGGAACCCGACAGTCCCGTGAAACACCTGCCCGCGTCGGCCTGTTCGTCACTTGTATTGTCGATCTGTTCCGGCCGTCGGTCGCCTTTGCAGCGCTGAAGCTGCTGCGCGAGGCGGGCTGCGACGTCGAGGTACCGCGCCTGCAAACCTGCTGCGGTCAGCCGGCTTATAATTCGGGTCTGCGGACAGACGCGCGCGAGATCGCCGCCAAGGTGATCACGGCGTTTGAGGACTACGACTATGTGGTGGCGCCGTCGGGCTCGTGTGCCGCCATGCTGCGGCTGCATTATCCCGAGCTTTTCGCCGCCGACGCCGCCCTTGCCCCGCGCGCTCAGGCGTTCGCCGAAAAAGTCCACGAACTCGTTTCCTTCCTGGTCGACGTCATGGAGATCGATGGTGTCGACGCCAGCTTCGAAGGCAGCGTGACCTATCACGACGCTTGCTCGGGCCTGCGCGAACTCGACATCAAGGATCAGCCCAGACGCCTGCTGGCCAGCGTCAAGGGGCTCGAGCTCAAGGAAATGGATGAAGCCGAGACCTGCTGTGGTTTCGGCGGCGCCTTTGCCGTGAAATACCCCGATATTTCCGGCGCCATCGCCGAACGCAAAACCCGCTGCGCAAACGAGGCTGGCGCGGACTGCCTGGTGGCCGGCGATTTGGGCTGTCTGATGCAGTTGGCTGGCAAGCTTTCACGCGAGGGCTCCGGCATGAGCGTGCGCCACGTCGCCGAAGTGCTCGCCGGCATGACCGAGGAGCCCGCGATCGGCGCGGTCGAGGACTAACCGACGATGCAACCGCGTTCCCACAATTTTAAGGAAAACGCCGCCCGCGCCCTGCACGACGATGTTCTGCAATCAGCGCTCTCCAATGTTCGCAGCGGTTTTGTCGCCAAACGCGCGCGCGCGCGCAGCGCTCTGCCGGAATTCGATCAACTGTGTAACGAAGCGCGCGACATCAAGAATCACACGCTCGCTCACCTCGATCTCTATCTCGAAGCCTATGAAGCCAAGGTGGTCGAGCATGGCGGTCACGTTCATTGGGCAGCCGACGCGGCCGAGGCTTGCGGTATCATTGCCGACATCTGCCGCCAGCAAAACGCCCGCACGGTGACCAAGGGCAAGTCAATGATCGGCGAAGAGATCGCCATCAACGACCATTTGGAACACGCCGGCTTTGAGGTGTTCGAGACCGATCTCGGCGAATATCTGATTCAGATCCGGGGCGAAGCGCCAAGCCATATCATCGGGCCGGCAATCCATTTAACGCGGCCGCAGATCGAAGCCGATTTCCGCCGCACCCACACCGACCTGCCTGCCGAGCGTGATCTTAGCAACGCCGAAAATCTGGTTGCCGAAGCCCGCGCCGTGCTGCGCGAGCGCTTTGTCGCAGCAGATGTCGGCATCACCGGCGCCAATCTGCTGATTGCCGAAACGGGTACGTCTGTGATCGTCACCAACGAGGGCAACGGTGATCTGACCCAAACGCTGCCGCGCACCCACATCGTGATCGCCAGCATCGAGAAGATGGCGCCAACCTTGGAAGACGCCAACACAATCCTGCGCATCCTGGCACGCTCGGCCACCGGCCAAGACATGTCGACATACACGACCTATTCCACCGGCCCCAAGCGCGATGGCGATCTCGATGGGCCCGACAACTATCACGTGGTCCTGCTGGACAATGGCCGCTCGGCCATGCTGGGCGGTCAGTTCCACGACATGTTGTGCTGCATCCGCTGCGGCGCTTGCCTGAACCATTGCCCCGTCTACAACGCCGTCGGTGGCCACGCCTATGGATGGGTCTATCCCGGGCCGATGGGCGCCGTCCTCACGCCCTCGCTGGTGGGTGTCGAGGAGGCCGGCCATCTGCCCAACGCATCCAGTTTCTGCGGCCGTTGCGAGGCCGTCTGCCCAATGTCGATACCCTTGCCCAAGATGATGCGTCATTGGCGCGAACGCGAGGTCGACCAAGGCCGCATGCCGCTGGGGCAGCGCACTGCATTCAAGGCGTGGGCCTTTCTCGCCAAGCGTCCCGCGCTCTATCACGCCGCGACATCGATCGGCGTTGGATTTCTGTCGCTTCTGGGCCGCCGCAAGGGCGCCATCCGGTCTCTGCCCTTGCTGAGCGGTTGGACCCGCAACCGCGACCTCCCCGCACCCCAAGGGCGCACATTTCAGGATCAATGGCGCGCGGGTTGGCGGACATGACGGCCCGCGAACGCACATTGAGCGCAATCCGCACCGGGCTCGGTGTTTCCGGTTCCGACAAGATCCGTGCCTCCAGCGCTGCCGAGCGTCTCAAGCACCACCCCTCCGGAACCGTGCCGGCGCGCGCCAAGGGCGAGATCGAGAATCTCGCCACCTTGTTCGCCGATATGCTGGAGGGTCAAGCAGCCTCCCTCGACTGGATCGCGCGCGAGGAAGACGTGCCTGAGGCGGTGGCGCGCTATCTGCGGGATCTCAATCTGGCCGCCCGCGTGCGTATCGGCGAAGACGAAATGCTATCGGAACTGCCTTGGAAAATGGCGGGCGCGCTCGAAATCGCCTCGGGCCCGGCCGAGCCATCGGACACGACAGGCATCACCCGCGCGCAGGTCGGCGCGGCAGAAACGGGCACGTTGTTTTTGACTTCTGGGCCCGACAATCCGACCACTCTCAATTTTCTCCCTGAGACCCATATCGCCGTAATCCGCAAATCCGACATTGTCGGCGGCTATGAAGATGCCTGGAACAGGCTGCGTAAGAGCTATGGCGAGGGCACGTTGCCGCGCAACGTCAATCTGATTTCCGGGCCCTCGCGCACGGCCGACATCGAGCAAACAATGGTAATGGGTGCCCACGGTCCCCGCCGCCTGCACGTCATCGTCGTCGGCTGAGCGCCGAGGTACCGAATCCGCCCAAAGCCCAGTAGCGCATGCGCTCTAGCGTGCTTATATAGAATTTGCAGGTTAGAATTGCTCCCAGCCGAAGGCAGAGCGCTGCCGCAGAAAGGCCGTTTGCCCATGACGCTCACACGACGCCAAATTCTCGAAATGACCGCCGCGGCGGGGACGATCGCCCTAGCGCCCGGCGCGGCGCTGGCTGCCACCGGCGACGAGCCTATGAAGGACAGCGCCGGTCTCTACACCCAGCCCTGGTTCTTACAGTCGTTCATGGACCTGAAGGATGACCTCGTCGAAGCCAGCAGCGCGGGCAAGAATTTCGCGGTTTTGTGGGAACAACGCGGCTGCCCCTATTGCCGCGAATTGCACGCCGTCAATTTTGCCGATCCCGAAGTGGCGGACTTCATCAAGGCCAATTTCACGATCCTGCAATTCGACATTCACGGCCCCCGCAAGGTCACCGACTTCGACGGAACGGTGATGAGTGAAAAGGAGCTTGCTCAGCGCTGGCGCATTTCGTTTACGCCGACACTGTGTTTCTTCTCGACCGATCCAGCCAGCGTCGAGGGCAAGATCGGCGTCGATGCCGAAGTCACCCGAATGCCCGGATATTTCAAGCCGTTCCACTTCGCGACGATGTTCGCCTATGTCCAAGGCCAGCACTACAAATCCAAGAATTTCCAGGCGTTTTTGAAAGAGCGCGCCGACAAGATGCGGGCAGACGGCAAGACCGTCGTTCTTTGGTAGAAAGCCACCTGCAGCGAGTCTCGAGGCGCGCGGCGCGGCGCCATGGTTAACCCCGCTTGCCAAAACGTCCTATGCGGGGCATGTGCGATTGTCTAATCTTCACCCCTTGCCGTTTGCCTGCGCGTTTCCGCGTCGGAATTGAACGGCACGACGATGCGACATCATATTTGTTTTTGAGTTGAGAGCCTGCGCAGCCGACGCACCCGCCCATGTCCAGCAAACAATTTCGCACCTGGCTTATCAAGCTGCCCCGTTGGGCAAAGCGCGCATTGCTGATCGGCAATGACGCTGCCCTATTGGCTATCGCGCTGTGGGCCGCCTACTCGCTGCGGCTCAACGTCCTCTACCTGCCTCACGATCAGCAAACTTGGGCCGTCTTTCTGGCCGCGCCCATTATCGGCGTGGCGACGTTTTATGTGCGCGGCCTCTATCGCCTGGTCACCCGCTATATCGGCCAAGAGGCTGCGACGCGTGTCTATGTCTCCGTCGCGCTCGGCGTGTTGCTATGGGTGTTGCTGATCTTGCTCGCCGGCGTCGTCGGCGTTCCGCGTTCGGTCATTATCATTTACGGCCTGTTCGCCGCCGCCTTCATTCGTCTTTCGCGCCACTTCGCCGGCTGGGTGCTGGACGCCATGCCCTACGCCACGCCCGCGAGCTTCGATCCACGCATCAAGGTCGCCGTCTATGGCGCCGGCAAAACGGGCATGGAGCTGTCGCGGGCACTCCGCGGCAGCGGCAACTACAAGACGATTGCCTTCATCGACGACGACAAATCGCTGTGGGGCCAAATCATCGACCGCAACAAGGTCTACCGCCCCAGCAAGATCGCCAAACTGATCGAGCGCAACGGCGTCAAGGAAGTCTTTCTGGCCATGCCATCGGCCACGCGCCAGCAACGCCGGTCCGTGATCCATAATCTCGAGGCTCATCAGATCGTCGTCAAAACACTGCCGGCACTCGAAGACATCGCCTCGGGCCGCGTCAAGGTGAGCGACTTGCGCCCGGTCGACGTCGATGACCTGCTGGGCCGCGACCCCGTTCCGCCCGACGCCGATTTGTTGGGGCAGGATATCCGCGGCAAGAGCGTGATGATCACCGGCGCTGGCGGCACAATCGGTTCGGAACTCTCCCGCCAGGTATTGCGCCTGCTGCCAAAGAAACTCGTGCTGTTCGAGGTATCCGAGGCAGCGCTTTATGAGATCGAAATGCAATTGAGCGAACTGCAGCAGAGTCTTGGGCCCGAATCAGGCGGCAAATCGGACGACTGGCGCGCGCCCAAGATCGTGCCGGTGCTGGGCTCCATTCTCGACGACAATTTGGTGCGCCACACGATCTCAAGCCATACCGTCGACACCATTTATCACGCCGCCGCCTACAAGCACGTTCCGCTGGTCGAGATCAATCAACTCACCGGCCTTGCCAACAACACCTTCGGCACACTGACGCTCGCCCAGTCAGCCGACGAACTCGGCGTTTCGCGCTTTGTGCTGATCTCGACCGACAAGGCGGTGCGCCCGACCAGCGTCATGGGCGCCAGCAAACGGTTGGCCGAACTCGTACTCCAGGCGTTGGCGGCCGCTGGCGAAACCAACACGCTCTTCACAATGGTGCGCTTTGGCAATGTGCTAGATTCGTCGGGCTCGGTCGTGCGCCGTTTCCGCAAACAAATCGAACGCGGCGGTCCAGTCACTGTTACTCATCGCGACATCATCCGCTATTTCATGTCGATTCCCGAGGCCGCCGAACTCGTCATTCAAGCAGGCGCAATGGCCGAAGGCGGTGACGTATTCGTACTCGACATGGGCAAACCGGTGAAGATCGACGACCTGGCGCACACCATGGTGCGTCTGTCGGGGCTTGATGTTCGCAACGATGAAAATCCATCCGGCGACATTGCCATCGAGTATGTCGGACTGCGCCAGGGCGAAAAGCTCTACGAGGAACTGCTGATCGGCGAAAACACGACCGGCACGCAACACCCCCGCGTGATGAAGAACATCGAGCCGTTTCTTTCACTCGAGGAGCTCGGCGTCCAACTCGAACGTCTGCAGGACGCCATCGAATCCCAAGATCTCGATGCAGTGCAGCCGATCCTCAACGACACTGTGGAGGGTTACCGGGTGCGCGGCTTGCGGTTGAGCGAGGATGAGGACGAGGCCGAGGATTGGTCTGACATGCCACGGACGCTCCATTGAGTGCTGAGCGCGGGACAAAGCGTGTCGCCCTCGTCGCCTCCCACGCCCCGTCTCTTCTGCTCTTCCGCCAGCCCCTTATCGAAGCGATTGGTGCGCAGGGTCACGATGTCTTGGCGCTTGCGCCCGACATGGAGCCCGCAACAAGCAGCGCTCTGAAAGACCTTGGCGCCACGCCGATCGAGATTCCGCTTTCGCGCACCGGTCTCAATCCCTTCGCCGATTTGGCCACGCTCAACGCGCTCACCCAGCTCTTCCGCAAACACCAGCCCGATGTCGTGATGGGCTACACGCCCAAGCCTTCGATCTATGCGTCGCTCGCGGCCGCGCGCGCGAACGTGCCCCGCATCGCGCCCATGGTCACGGGCTTGGGCTATGCCTTCCTCGATGGCGGTGGTCTGAAAGCCGACCTAATCCGCCGCGTCACCGCGGCGCTTTATGCCCGCGCCTTCGCAGTGAGCCATTGCGCCGTGTTCCACAATGCTGACGACCGCGCCGTGCTCGCTGAAACGGGCTGCCTGCCGGCTTCCTTGCCGACAGTCGTGGTGCGGGGATCGGGCGTGGATCTCGATCACTTTGCTCTCCAGCCTATGCCGCCGCTTGATCAGGCCCCGACTTTCCTGATGATCGCGCGGCTCGTTCGCTACAAGGGGATCGCCGAGTACTGCACAGCCGCCGACATGGTCAAATCTCAACTGCCAAGCGCGCGCTTTCTGCTGGCCGGCCCCGAAGAATCCGGTCCCGCCGGCTTTCCCGTTTCGGAGCTCGAAGCCGCTGGCAGCGCCGTGAGCTATCTGGGGCCCGTCGATGACGTGCGCCCCCTGCTCGCCCAAGCCCATATCTATGTGCTGCCGTCTTACGGCGAAGGAATGCCGCGCACGGTGCTCGAGGCGCTTGCCATCGGGCGGCCGGTCATCACCAGCGACGCGCGCGGTTGCCGCGAGACGGTAGTGGCAGGCAAGAACGGTTTGCTGGTGGCCCCGCGCAGCGCCGAGGCCTTGGCCCGGGCCATGAGCGAATTGGCGGCGCGCGGAGACAAATTGACGGCCATGGGACGCGAGAGCCGCCGCTTGGCCGAAACGACATTCGATGTGCGCAAGGTGAATGCCGCCATGCTTGAGGCCTTGGGACTATCTGGCACCGTGTGAACGTGCATAAATGACCGTCATGAGTTCAAGAAAAAGATCCAGTCAACCGACGCTGCGTCCTGAGGAAGCATGGCCGCAATTCGGTGAAGACGAAATCGAGGCGACCGCCCGGGTGTTGCGCTCGGGGCGGGTCAATCAGTGGACCGGCGAGCAGGTGCACGCCTTCGAGAACGCCTTGGCCGCGCGTCTTGGCATGCCCCACGCCGTGGCGCTCGCCAATGGCTCGGTCGCACTCGAATTGGCGTTGAAGGCGCTTGGCATCGGACCGGGCGATGAGGTTATCGTCACGCCCGCCAGCTTTGTCGCATCGGCGAGCTGCGTGGCGCTTGTTGGCGCGACACCCGTCTTCGCCGACGTTGAGGCGGATTCGCAAAACATCAGCGCAGCCACGGTCGCACCCCATATCACGCCGGCAACGCGCGCCATCATTGCCGTTCATCTCGCCGGCTGGCCTGTCGATATGGCGCCGCTGATGGCGTTGGCGAAGAAGACGGGCATCTTGGTGATCGAGGATTGCGCCCAGTCGATCGGCGCAACAATCGGCGGCCAACCCGCCGGCTCGCTCGGCGATGCCGCCGTATTTTCCTTCTGCCAGGACAAGATCATGACGACCGGCGGCGAAGGCGGCATGGCGCTGTTCCGCGATGAAGGCGCCTTCAAGCGCGCCTGGTCTTACAAGGACCATGGCAAAGGCTTCGACCTCATACGCCAACCCTCCGCGGCGCCAGGCTTCCGTTTCGTGCACGAGAGCGTTGGCACCAATTGGCGCATGACCGAAATGCAAGCGGCCATCGGCTTGGTTCAGCTTGGCAAGCTCGATGACTGGCTCGAAAAGCGCGCCGCCAATGCAGCAATTTGGCGTCAAGCATTGTCCCACTGCAAGGCGCTGCGCATTCCAAGTCCGCCCGACGAGATGAAGCACGCCAATTACAAGTTCATCGCTTTTCTAGAACCCGACCATCTCAAGCCAGGCGTGTCCCGCGACGACGTGCTGGCCGCTTTGATCGAAGGCGGCGTGCGTGCGTTTTCCGGCCCTTGTCCAGAAATCTACCGCGAGAATGCCTTTGCTCATCTTAAGGTGACACCGCGTCAAACTGCCAAGGCGCTTGGCCGCGTCAGCCTGATGTTTGAGGTCCATCCGACCTTGGACGCTGGCGCCTTGAAGGAGCGTGCCGACCTCGCTCGTAACATCATCTCCCGCTTCGAGAGCTAGAGGCGGTTCGCCCTGCCCGCTCCGGGGTCTTGCGTCCATACAACAACTTTGCTGAGTTGCGCTCGACACCCTGAAGGATATGCCCATGACCGATGCCGACCCTCTAAGCCTCAATGGCCACACCGCGCTGGTAACTGGCGCATCCAGCGGCCTGGGGCGCCACTTCGCCATGACATTGGCAAATGCGGGCGCAAGCGTGGCGCTCGCCGCACGTCGCATTGACCGCCTCGAGGACGCCGCTGGCGAGATCACGGCCAACGGAGGCAAAGCAGCGGCTGTGGCGCTCGATGTCTCCGACCCGCAAGCCATCGGCAAGACATTCGACGAAGCCGAGCAGGAGCTCGGACCCATAACAATCGTGATCAACAATGCGGGCGTCGCCAGCTCAGCCTGGATTACGGATATCGAAGACGATGATTGGCGGAAGATCATGGACGTCAATCTGGACGGCGTCTTCCGTATCGGCCGCGAGGCGGCGCGCCGCATGAGGGCGCACGGCAAAGGCGGTTCGATCACAAATATCAGCTCGATTTTGGGCGCGGGCTTAACACAAAAGCGGTTGACCGCTTATGGTGTTTCGAAGACAGCCGTTTCCCAATTGACCAAATCGATGGCGCTGGAGCTCGCTCAATTCGACATTCGCGTCAACGCGCTGGCGCCCGGTTACTTCTCGACCGAGATGAACGCCGACTATCTTGCAAGCGAAGCTGGCCAGGAGATGCTCTCGCGCATTCCTCAGGGCCGGGTCGGCGAGTTGAGCGAACTCGACGGCCCCCTGCTGCTGCTTGCCTCCGATGCCGGTTCCTTTATCACTGGCGTCATCCTACCCGTCGACGGCGGCACCCTGCTGTCCTTGGACTAATCGCCCGGTATCTGTGAGAAAGACCTCAAATCATGATCGACTTCACGCTCTCGCCCGAGATTGAGGAAACGCGCTTAAGGGTGCGGACCTTCGTCGCCGACCATATCCTTCCGCTCGAATTGGACCGCGGCAATTATGACGACCACGAAAACATCCGCGGCGATGTGCTGGAGACCGTGCGCGAGAAAGCGCGCGCCGAGGGACTCTGGTCGCCTCAAATGCCCAAGGAACACGGCGGCATGGGTCTGCCCTTCGTCGGTCAGGCGGTGATGTATGAGGAGGCCAATCGTTCGATCTTTGGGCCAGTCTGTTTTAACTGCGCCGCACCCGACGACGGCAATATGCGCCTGTTGAATCAGGTGGCGACGGACGCCCAGAAAGAGCGCTGGCTGTATCCCACGATCAAGGGTGAACTGCGCGGCGCCTTCGCCATGACCGAACCCCATCCAGGCGGCGGCTCCGATCCCGGCATGATCCGCACCTACGCCGAAAAGAAGGGCGATAATTGGATCATCAATGGCCACAAATGGTTCATCACCGGCGCCGGCTGGGCGCGTTATTTCATTCTGATTGCGCGCACTTCCGATGACGCCCGCCGGGGCCTGTCGGCTTTTCTGTTCGATGCCGATCAACCGGGGTGGGAAATCACGCGGCGCATTCCGATCATGGGACCCGAAGAACATGGCGGCCACTGCGAGCTGACGTTTGACGGGCTCGAAATTCCCGACGACCAGCGCCTGATGGAGGTGGGCGACGGTCTGCGCGTCACCCAAATCCGCCTCGGCCCGGCCCGTCTCACCCATTGCATGCGTTGGCTTGGACTGGCCAAGCGCTGCATGGAAATCGCCCAGGCCTATATCAACGAACGCGAAGCCTTTGGCGTCAAGCTGGCCGATCATGAATCCGTGCAGCTCAAGATGGGGCAACTGGCTTACGAAATTCAGATTGGCCGGTTGCTCGTGATGCAGGCCGCCTGGACGCTCGATCAGGGTGACTATGCGCGCAAAGAGGTTTCCATGGCCAAGGTGCATGTCGCCGACACGCTGCACAAGGCGGCCGACACCTGCATCCAACTCAACGGTGCGCGCGGCTATTCCAAGGATACGATCCTCGAATGGGTGTACCGCTACGCACGCCAGGCTCGGCTCGTCGACGGCGCTGACGAAGTGCACAAAATGGTGCTGGCCCGTTTCTACGCCAAGGAAGGCAGCGACTTCTGGTCTTGGGGTGTGTGATGGCGCACGCGGCCAGGCCACGCACGCTCGATCCCGACAATCTGAAACCGCTGGAATCCTGGCTGGCGGCAACGATCGGCGCCAGCCGCGTCGCACTTGGACCAGTCGAACTGCTGTCCGGCGGCGCGATTGGCGAAAACTGGCGGCTGGGAGCGCGCGTCGAGGGCGGCGCGCACGCTGGCACGCACGACTGGGTGCTGCGCACCGATGCGCCCTCGGGCGTCGCGCTTAGCCACCAGAAGAACCAGGAGTTCGCCTGTTTGGAGGCAGCCCACGCCGCCGGCGTCACCGTGCCTGATCCCATCGCTCAATCGGATGACCGCGATCTGATCGGCGCGCCCTTTATGGTCACCGGCTTTGCCAGCGGCATCGCCCAAGGGCGCAAAATCACGCGCGACCCCGAGGTCGCGAATTTCGGCGAAGCGCTGGCCGAACGCTTGGGCGCCGAGCTCGCTAAAATCCACTCGGTCACTCCCCCACGCCCGCAGCTCGATTTCATGGGCCCGCCGCCAGACAATCCGGCACGCCACCAAGTGGAGGGCTTGCGCCGGCACCTCGACACCGACATCGAAGAGCCCCACCCGGCCCTTGAATACATTCTGGCCTGGCTCGAAGAAAACGCGCCCGCCGCTTCGGCCATCGTGCTCTGTCATTCCGATTACCGCACCGGAAATTACATGGTCGATGACGGCCGGCTGACCGCCATTCTCGATTGGGAATTTGCCCATTGGGGAGACCGGCACGAGGATGTCGGCTGGTTTTGCGCCAAGTGCTGGCGGTTCGGCGCCAACGAACGCGAAGCAGGCGGCATCGGCAGCCGGGCGGCCTTCTATCGCGGTTATGACGGCGTCTCATCGACACCGCTCGACCCCAAGATCGTGCCCTATTGGGAGGTGATGGCGGCCGCCCGCTGGGCCATCGTAGCACTGCTGCAGGGCGAGCGGCACAGCTCGGGCAAGGAGGAATCGCTCGAGCTCCTGCTGACCGGGATGATGGCGCCCGAAATGGAATTCGATGCGCTGATGGATATTGCAGCGCTGGATGGGGCAAAGGACCCGAGCCGTGTCTGACAACACCGAGACATCGCGCCAGCTGCTGGAGATCGCACACAAAACTTACCGCTCGGAGGTTCTCGAAGAGCTGTCGGGATCCAAGCGCTATATCGGCGCCATGGTGGCCAACGCCATGGACATCGCCGCGCGCGCCCTTGAGCGCGACGACCCGGCCAAGCTGTTGGAAGGCCTGACTGAGAAAACCGCAAGCAGCGGATCGGCTGAACTGAAGGCCTTGGCCGCTGCCATTCGCGCCGGGCACATCAGTGCGGCCACACACCCGGAATTGCGAGACATCCTGCTGGCTTATGTCTGCGCCAAACTCGAGATTTCCAACCCCCGCTACCTCAGCAAACGCCAGGCTTAGAACGGGCGAGGCGGTAGAGTTGGATCGGCCGTAACGGGGAATTGACTCCGCGTGAGGCGAATCTCGATTAGGCTTGGCCGCAACACTCGATCACCCAACTGGCTACGCCATACTGTGAGGGATATCAGATGACCGTCACCAAACTCGTTCTCTTCGCCGCCTTCGCCGCCATGTTGAGCTTGCTGTCGCTCAGCCCGACGCACGCTGATACGCGGTCGGCCGTCACGCCTCCTTCAATCGTCATGCAGCAGGCCTGCCCAGATGGCAAAGTCTGGAGCGACGACAAACAACGCTGTGTCCCCGAGAGCCCGCGTGGGTCATACTAGCGCCCACTAACCTGCGGACTTCGCATCAAAGCCGCGGGCGCTCCTGCCTCTTGCGAGGCGTTTGCAGTGTGGACCGTTGCCACGACCTCCGCGTATCGCGCACCACCAGCTCCTACTGATCCTAGCCGGCACGGGTCTTGTCGCGCTCACCGGCGCGTTCGCGCTGCTGTCGCCGCGTTTTGGCTATGCTTATTTGGTGGTCGATATGCCCGTTTTCGCCGCCGTGGCGCTGCTTGTGGCAGCTGGCTTGATCTATCAAACGCTTCCCCCTTTGATCGGCAAGGCGTCGCGAGCGCGCCACACCGAACGCTTCACGCTGATCGCGATCATCGCCGTCGGTGTCTTCATGCGCCTGAGCCTGTTGGCAAGCGAACCTGTGCTGGAAGACGATTACCAGCGCTATCTCTGGGACGGCGGACAAACGGCGCATGCGCTCAATCCCTACGCGGCGACGCCGCAAGCGGCCAAATCCGCCGATCCTGAGTCATCGATCGGCCGGCTGGCGCGCGAGTCCGGCGAAGTTCTGGGGCGCGTCAATCACCCCCACCTCAAAACCCTCTATCCGCCCATAGCGCAGGCGGCGTTTGCGTTGGCGCACTGGCTCGGTCCATGGAGCCTGACGGCTTGGCGCCTGGTTTGTCTTGCGTGCGACGGGGCCGCGTTTGGCCTTATCCTGCTGCTGTTGGCCGCGGCTGGCCGGCCCGCAGCTTGGTCCGCGCTCTACTGGTGGAACCCACTGGTGGTCAAGGAAGTCGTCAATTCAGCCCATATGGACGTGTTGCTGCTGCCGCTGGTGTTGGCTGCGCTTCTGCTTGCCGTCCGCTCGCGCCCGTTGCTGGCCACCGCCGCCTTGGTCGCGGCGGCGGGCATCAAGATTTGGCCGGCGCTGCTGCTGCCGCTCATCTGGCGCCCGCTGCTCGCCCGGCCAGTTGCGCTCGGCCTTGCAGTCGCAGCGAGCGCGTTCGCCGCCGGTCTTTTTGCCTGGCCGATGCTGGCCGGCGGGCTCGATGCATCCTCCGGGCTCGTCGCTTACGCCAAAGGCTGGACGACCAACAGCGCGTTGTTCCCGCTGATCGAACACGTGTTCGCAATCCTTCAGGCTTGGCTTGGTCTCACGGCGCTTGAGCCCGCATTGCTGAGCCGCGGATTTGTCGGACTGGCGCTCGCCGTGCTGTCGCTGGTGCTCGCCCAGCGCAGGTTGGAAAACGCCCATGATCTGATGCAGCGCTCGGCCATTCTCGTTGTGGCTCTGTTTTTGCTGATGCCCGCCCAATTCCCCTGGTACTATCTTTGGATCGCACCGTTCCTGCCTTTCGTGCCGCTCTATGGGCTGCTTGTCTTGACCGCCACGCTGCCGCTCTATTACGCGTCGTTCCACTTCATCGCGCGCGATGCCTATGACGTCTTCAGCCAGAAGCTCGTTTGGCTCATTTGGCTGCCTGCTTGGGCGCTTTTGGCCTTGTGGTTCGCGCGATTGCGCAGCCAGCGCGGCCCCGTTCCGACAAGGTCCTGAGCGGTGCGCCAAGGCAAAAGCGTCGGCGTCGTTATCCCAGCGCTCAACGAGGAGCGCGCCATCGCCAAGGTCATTGGCGAAATCCCCGCTTGGGTCGATCAGATCGTGGTCGTGGACAACGGCTCAGATGATGCCACGCCAGAACGAGCGCGCGCCGCGGGCGCAACAGTGGTGCACGAGCCCCAGCGAGGCTATGGCGCTGCTTGTCTGCGCGGTATCGCGACCCTCGACGACGTCTCGATCGTCGTTTTCCTGGATGGCGATCATTCCGATCAACCCGCTCAAATGGCCCAACTGGTCGATCCGATCGCGGCGGGCGAATGTCAATTCGTTTTGGGCGCGCGCCGGGGAGATGGCGTTCACGCCGGCGCACTGACCCCCCAGCAGCGCTTCGGCAATTGGCTGGCCTGCCGCCTGATGCGCCTGCTCTGGCGCACCGAATACACCGATTTGGGGCCGTTCCGTGCGATCAGCTCCGATGCCCTCAAGTCGCTCGCCATGGCTGACCGCAATTATGGCTGGACGATCGAGATGCAAATCAAGGCCGTCCTTGCAGGCTTGGCTACCCGTGAGGTTGCGGTCGGCTACCGGCAACGCATCGGCACGTCGAAAATATCCGGCACCCTTAAGGGCACGGTCATGGCCGGTATCAAAATCATTTGGACGATTGCTAGGTTTGCCTTCGCGTACGGACCACGGTTCACTCGTCCTGTTCGCGCCCGGCCAAATCAGTAGGTGGGCGTCCAAACCGCCGCGTCAATCATCCACTCGACTTCGTCGATCGAGCGACACTCCGCCAGGCCCTGCTCGGTCGCGACCCGCCCGACCGCGAGTGCGATATCGCGGCTGAGCGGGCGGATATCGGTGAGCGGCGGCAGCAGCGGCGCTCCCGCAACACCCTGGTCGGGTGCGGCGGCTGCAATTGCATGCGCGCAGGCCATGAACATCTCGTTGGTCACTCTGGATGCACCTACGCCGATCACCCCGAGCCCAATTCCGGGAAAGGCATAGGCGTTGTTGCACTGAGCAATCGAATAGGTTTGTCCCCCGTGAACGACCGGCGGAAACGGACTCCCCGTCGCCACAAGCGCCCGCCCATCGCTCCAAGCGATCACGTCGGCGGGTTCTGCTTCGGCCCGGCTCGTCGGATTGGACAGCGGAAAGATGATTGGCCGCTCATTGAGCTGCGACATCAACGCAACGACCTCCTGGCTGAATTTGCCTGTCTGACCCGAAACGCCGATCAAGACAGATGGCTTGGCGTTGGCGATTACTGAAGCGAGCTCGAAATCACCGCTCCAGGTTTGCAGCTCCTCCCTCGCGCGGGCAAAGGGCAGTTGCGTCGGGGTGATGCTTGCCAATCCCTCGCGCACCAAGCCATCGCGGTCGACCAGATGAAAGCGCTCACGCGCCTGGGTCTCCGTCATGCCCTCGCCCATCAGCCCCCGCACCAATTGTCCGGCGATGCCGCAGCCCGCAGCACCTGCCCCGAAGATGACAAACCGGTGGTCCCTGAAAGCCCGGCCCGTTGCCGAGACGGCGGCCAGCACCGTTCCCAGCGTGACGGCCGCCGTCCCTTGGATATCGTCATTGAAGCAGCACAGGCGTTCGCGGTAGCGCGTTAGCAGCGCGTTGGCGTTTCGTGCGCCGAAGTCCTCAAATTGCAGCAGGGCGTTGGGAAAAGCGCGCTCAATGCCCTGCACCACAGCTTCAAGAAAATCATCGTATTCGGCGCCGCTGATACGCTCGTGCTGCCAGCCCACATAGAGCGGATCCTCAAGCAACGCCTGATTGTTGGTTCCAACGTCGATGAGGATCGGCAGACAGACCTTGGGATCGATGCCGCCCAGCGCGGTGTAGAGCGCCAGCTTGCCGATCGGAATGCCCATGCCGCCGGCGCCCTGATCACCAATACCCAGAATTGCTTCTGCGTCCGTCATCACGATGACATGGGCGTCATCGAGCGCCGCGTTGGTCAGCACGCTCTCGATGTGCTCGCGCTCGGGATAGGAAATGAACAAGCCCCGCGGCTTGCGATAGATCTCCGAGAATTTCTGGCACGCTTCACCCACCGTGGGCGTGTAGATGATGGGTATCATCTCCGCGGGATGGTCCATGATCAGCCGGTAGAACAACGTCTCGTTGAAGTCCTGCAGCTGCCGCAAATAGATGTGGCGCTCGAGATCGGACTCCTTGGCCTCATAGGCGCGATGGGCGCGGGCCACCTGCTGCTCCAGCGTTTCGATGCGCGCCGGCAGCAAGCCAAGCAATCCGTTTTCCAGCCGGTCCTCCCAGCTGAAGGCCGTGCCCTTATTGTGTTGCGGCAATTCGAGCAGACCTTGGCCGTGCGGCTTTGGCCGGACTTGGCGTGATCGGATAGGTTCGCTCATGTGCATCCCCGCGGTCGCCCGCCCGCCGCCTCGGCGCCGCCGACTCACATTCTGCACGCTACTCGAAAGATGCCGGTCAGCGCTAGGCAGGCCGGAGGTCAACCGATCTGGCCGCCAGACATGGCCCAGCCAGATGGTTTGGGCTTTCCATTGAGTTTCAACTTGGATCTAAGTCGCGCAAAAATATAGACGAAATACTCGATAATTGGGTCGTCTTTATTTAGGAGGGATATACCAAATACTTCATGGGTAGGAATTCATTAATACCGCTATTCTAGCATCTTACGGTGAGGAAAATCTCATAAAGATGTATTCCATATTTATGTATTCAGCATGATTTGAATGTGTACTGGGTTTCCGATTGATCAATATTCTCGAGAAACTCAAATCAGTTGGAGAGATGCTGCTTTTCCTGGTTCGAATACACCGTGACGCGGCAAGACCATCGACCGCGTTCTTTGCAGCTCTACTGACCAGCACAGTGTCATGCCGAACGCGGGCTGCGGGTGGTCAATGACGTCAACACGCGAGAAATCGAGCGTACTGGACGCCTCGCGCAATGTTCATTGCGACACGCCCCCTGACCGTTCAAACGAGAGCAAGGCCGGATGGCGGATCGGAGGGCCCAATGAGCGTCTGCTCGAGTCCATGCCCAGCGCCATTGCTCTCGTTAATTCGAACGGCCGAATTCAGCATGTAAACAACCAGCTTATGATCATGTTCGGCTACGGCAAAGCAGAACTGCTTGGCCAACCGATCAGCATGCTCGTCCCAACAGCGACGGCCAAGACGTTCGATACTTACGCTCCTCGCGTTCTCTCAGGCGAAACTCTCCAAAATCTACAGGTTCAAAGCAGGCACAAGGTTGGCCGCACCATCCATGTCAGGCTTTCCGTCTCCCCACAGCACAAACGTACTGGCGGTGTTCGGGGCCTTGTCTATGTCCTGGAGGACGTGACCGAGCTCAAAGGCGCCCAAGATGCTCTGCATAAAAACCAAGCACTGCTTCAGGCCATTCTCGACAACACGCCCGTTCATTTGCATCTGAAGGACCTCAATGGCCGTTACCGGCTGGTCAATCAGCGCTTTGCGGATTGGTGGGGACTGGAGAGCGGAGAATGCATCGGCAAGACGGCCGACGATCTGTTGGACAATCCCGAGGAATTGGAATTGCTGCGGGAGAGCGAACAGCGGGTCATTGAGACCGGTGAGGTCGTTGAAAAATTGGTCCACGACCGGGGACGAGACGGCAAGCACGGCGACTGGCTATTGATCAAATTTCCCGTCGCGGCGCCCGATGGCTCCGTCGAGGCCATCGGAACGGTCTCGTTTGATGTCAGCGAGCGCAACCGCCTAGAGGCAGCCGAGCAAGGCCTGCTCAAGAACCAGACCTTGCTGCAGGCAATCATCGACAACACGCCGTTTCATCTGACCCTGAAGAGCGCCGAGGGTAAGTATCTTCTGGTCAACGATAGTTTCGCCAAATGGTGGAGCCGCTCTCCCGATGAATTCGAAAATAAGTACGTTTTCGACTTGATCGAAGATGACGCCGCGACCGCGGAGTTGCGCGCCATGGAGAACCAGGTGATGGAGCAGGGCGCGGTCGTCGAGAAGGAGCTCCGGATCAGCTCACCGAGCGGTGACGTTCTCGACTGGCTGGTTTTGAAATTTCCCATATCAACGCCCGAGGGAACGATCGATGCCGTCGGATCGATTTCCGTCGATATCACCGACCGCAAGAAGGCCGAAGCGCTGGCCCAAGAGCAGCGCGAACAGCTCGACCAAATTGTTCGAAACGTACCCGAAGCGGTGATTGCCATCGATCAACACGGGATCATCGAGACATTCAACCCATCGGCCGAGAAAACATTCGGCTACGTTGCGGCCGAGGCCATCGGCCGCAACGTCAATCTGCTGATGCCAGAACCGCACAAATCGGGCCATGACGGATACATCCGGACCTATTTGGAAACCGGAAACCCAAAGATGCTCGGCGTCGGCCCGCGCCACGTCAAAGGGCTTCGCAAAGACGGCAGCGAGTTCCCCTTAGAACTGGCCATTGGCGAGGTGCGGCGCGGCAAGCAACGCGCCTTCGTCGGTATCGCGCGCGATATCTCCGACCTGCTCAAGACGCAAAAAATCCTCGAACAACAGAACGAACGCTTCAATGCCGCGCTCGACAACATGTCCCAGGGTCTCGTCATGTTCGATGGCGAGCAACGCTTGATCGTCTGCAATAAGCGCTTTGCCCAATTGTACGACCTGCCGAAAGAACTCACCGAAAGTGGAACACCACTGCGCGCAATTCTTGAAAATCGCGTGGCCAACGGCATCTATGCCGGCGACGATCCCGAACGCTACGTTGAAGACCTGGTCGACTGGTCGAATTTCGATAAAGCCGAACCGGCCACACAATTTCATGAGCTGAGCGATGAACGGACGATGCGGATTTTACGTCATCCGATCGCCAGCGGCGGCTGGCTGGTTACCCATGAAGATGTCACTGAGCAGCGGCGTGTCGAGGAGCGTATTGCTTACCTCGCCCACCACGATCATCTGACCGGCTTGCCCAACCGCGTGATGTTGCGCGAACGCATGAAAACTTTGCTCGAGCGCGCCAAGAATGGCGAAGGTTTTGCTCTGCTTTGTCTCGACCTGGACGGACTTAAGGGCGTGAATGATACGCTTGGGCACCCTGTCGGAGACGAGTTGCTGAAGCAGGTCGGCGAGCGGCTGCGCTCCTGCGTCAGGGAAAGCGATATGGTCGCACGCCTGGGCGGCGATGAATTCGCGATCATCCAGAATTCCAAATACATGCCTCAGGACGCCATGAGCTTGGCGGAGCGCATCTGCTACGAGATCGGGTCGCCTTACAACCTGAAGGATCACCAGATCATCGTTGGCACGAGTATTGGCATCGCCATCGCTCCATCGGACGGCAGCGAGACAGACCTTCTGCTCAATCGCTCCGACATGGCGCTTTATCGTGCCAAGAGCGTCGGTCGCGGGTCATACCGGCTGTTTGACCAAGAGATGGAAACCAGCATCAAGGACCGCCGCACGCTGGGTCTCGATCTGAGAAAGGCCCTCGCCAACGGCGAACTCGAGGTCTACTATCAGCCGATCATCAATCTCGAAAAGATCGAGGTGAGCAGCTTCGAAGCGCTGTTGCGCTGGCACCACCCCCAGCGCGGATTGGTTTCGCCGGCTGAGTTTATCCCGATCGCCGAGCGGATCGGCTTCATCAGCCAATTGGGTGAATGGGTGTTGCGCCAGGCCTGCGCCGAGGCCAGCACCTGGTCCGATGACATAAAAGTCGCAGTCAACGCATCGCCCGCCCAGTTCAAGGGCGGCGGTCTGATTTCAGCGGTCGTCAACGCATTGGCCACAACGGGCCTGCCGGCCGGTCGGCTCGAACTCGAGATCACCGAATCTGTGTTGCTGCAGGACGATAAAGCGACCTTGGACACGCTGCATCAATTGCGCGATCTCGGTGTTCACATCTCGCTTGATGATTTTGGAACCGGATATTCTTCGCTGAGTTATCTGAGCAGTTTTCCGTTCGACAAGATCAAGATCGATCGGTCATTCATCAGCAACCTTTCCGACTCCGAGGAGAGTTTCGATATCGTGCAGACGATCGTGGGCTTCGCCTCCTCGCTCTCGGTGGCTACAGTTGCCGAGGGCGTAGAGACCCGGGCGCAGCTGGAGATCGTTCGAAAAAAAGGTTGCACGGAAGCTCAGGGCTTTCTGTTCAGCCCACCCAAACCCGCTTCGCACATAGCGCGCTTCCTCGAACGCCGAGCAAAGCGGGCCAAACAGGTTGCCTAGCCATCCGCAGGCCGTCGCAGCGATCCGCCCGTTCTTCTGTTCAAACCAATGAATTGGGAATGGTACCGCTGCCTGGAATCGAACCAGGGACCTCTAGATCCACAATCTAGCGCTCTAACCAACTGAGCTACAGCGGCACAGGCACGGAGTGCTTTGTCGGCGGCCGCAATCGGGCGTCAAATTAGGCGCTACGCAGGCATGTTGCAACACACCAAGATCAAGCGCCGCCGTCGTTGGCCGACCTCGAGATACAAAGGCCCGGAGCACGCTATGCGCTCCGGGCCTTCGACTCAAATCTTGGCGCGCCATGTTACGCGGGGGGCACCACACGCAGAACGCAACTGATCTTACGCTACAGCGCCAATCAACTCCGATTGGCGAACTTCGATGAACTCAATGGTTCGTCTTGTTCAGCGCCTGGATCGAATGACTGACATGGGCTTTGGCGGGCGCGCTTGTGTTGTTGGCGACTTGCGTGGTGAGTTCACGCACCTCTTGGGCCTGTGCAGTGAACGTCTCGAACTGCTTGCGCATAAAGGCGACGTTGAGTTCCATGGCGGTGTTCAAGCTGTCGGCGCCGGCCAATTGCTTGGCGAGGTCCAAGCTTGAATTGAGATTGTCCTGGGCGATATCGATCACCTTGCGATTGAGGGCAATAGCCCCCTCGCCGCCGCGCTCGATCGTGACCTCGACCATGCTGACGGCTTCGTCCATCGATTCACGTCCCCGCTCATATGCATCGCGATATTGGGCGATCATCGTCTCGGCCAGCGCGCGCACGGATGGCGCCACCGCACCGACGGTGTCTTCGGCGCTCTCGTTTACGGCATGGCTCGCCACATCTTCGCTCGCACTGTTGTCCGCACGGTTGTCCGCGCCATTGGGCCGCATCGGCGTCACGTTGTAGATCTCTGACATGTCGTTCAACCTTTCAGCTGTTTGCGCCCGGCAGCATCGGCTCCAAGCCTCAACACCTCGACGACTCCGCGTTGGTCACCAATTTAGTGCCGATATTGTTGCATTGCAATATTTATATTGCGATGCACAAATTATTGTGTGCGCGCCACCGTGTGGACGGGTTACGGAATTCGCGCTATGGACCAAGGCGTTCCGCCCAGTTGTTGTGCAGTAAAAGGATCGTCCGTATTGGCCCATACTCCCAATGATCAAGCTGCGCTGAAGGAGATCGCGCGACTGATCGCCGAGAAAAATGGCGAAGACGGGCCAAATGCGGCGGCCCCGGCAGATGCCGACAAGGGCAGCGGGCCAGGCGCCACCGTTTCGAGCGAAAATGGCGGTTCGGCCGCCCAATCCTCAAAGCACGAGCAGATAGAGACCGGCGAAACGCTGGATGGATCGTTGCTGGGACTGCTGTTTGAGAGCATTCCCGCCGCGCTGGCAATCGTCAATCACGGCAAATTGCTTCGCGCCAACGAGAGCTTCGCTATGGCATTCGGCTTCTCGTCCTGCGCCGAGCTGCTGGAAGATGGCGGCCTTGTGCGCATTTTTTCCGGCGTCAGCCATGATTTCTTTGCCGATCCCGACGCGCTCTCAAAGGACCAAGCTGAGCCTGAGGCCACCAGCATCAAACGCACGCTCGAAGCGCGCACCAAAAGCGGCCGCAAGATCACCGTTCCCGCCATCATTCATCGTTTCCCCGAGCCGGTCGGCATCGACCTTTTGGTGCTTCATCCGGCCGAGCCCGGCGCCGCGCCCATCGCGCCGGCGGCTCTGGAACCACAAGAGCAACCAGCAGCTCCCAAGCCGGTGCCAATCGATGCAAAACCAGCCCCCCAAGCGCCGCAAACAGACGACAGCGGCACGATTGAGCTGCTCGCCAAGGTGAGTCACGAAGTCAGGACACCGCTGAATTCGATCATTGGTTTTGCCGAGTTGATGAAGGACGAGCGCTTCGGCCCCCTCGGCAATGTCAAATACCTGGGTTATGCCGGCGATATCGTCGAGAGCGGGAATTACGCGCTCGGCATCATCAATGACTTGCTCGATCTTTCCAAAATTCAGTCCGGCAATTTCGAACTGAATTTCACAGCCGTCGACGCAAACGATGTGATCGAAGACTGCGTGCATCTGATCGAGACCCAGGCGCGCCAGGACAGAGTCGTGCTGCGCGTCGACCTCGACGACGCCTTACCCGGTGTTCTCGCCGACCGCCGCAGCCTCAAACAAATTTTACTCAACCTGCTGACCAACGCAGTTAAATTCACACACGCCGGTGGCCAAGTGATCATCTCATCGTCGCGCGAGGAAAACGGCTCGGTGCTGCTGCGCGTGCGCGACACCGGCGTCGGCATGACTGAAGACGATATCGCTCTGGCCATGAAGCCGTTTCGCCAGCTCGACACCGCACCGCGACAGCAAGCTGGTACCGGTCTCGGTCTTCCGCTCTCCAAAGCGCTTGCCGAAGCCAACCGCGCGCAGATTCACATCGAGAGCGCACGGCGCGTGGGCACAAGCATCGACATCCGATTTCCCTCCGAGCGCGTGATCAAATCCTAATCCGGTCCGACAATGCCATTTGTCGGAGGCTGTCCCGGCAGACCGATGCGATATTGGCAATTCTGCCCCGGCATTCGCCCAACAAACGCAATATATTCGAAAATATATCTGTATAATTACTTAGTGTAGTATAGAATATATTTTCTTTTAGAATAATTATAAAAATATAATGCTAGTTTAGAACCGTTTTAAACACGCGATTATTATTGACACATCATGCCGTCTGCGCTTTATCCCGCCGCGAGGCATTGCCGCGCCGTGTCCGGCCGGTGTCGCCGGTCCCCAAGACGGGACCAGAGCGAGACACAATAAGGAGCGTTCCATGCCCGCCACACATTCACGCCATTTGACGCCGTTGAAAATGCTGTTCGCCTTGGCGCTGGTCTTGCTGACTGCGACATCGAGCAGCCACGCCGAGCAATCGGCGGCGCCGCCTGTATCCGGCGGCGAAGTCAACATTTACTCCTACCGCCAGCCCTATTTGATCGCGCCCTTGCTCGAAGCCTTCGAAAAGAAAACGGGCATCAAATCCAACGTCATTTTCGCCAAGAAGGGCCTGATCGAACGCATCGCAGCCGAGGGCGCCAACAGTCCCGCTGATCTGTTGCTCACCACAGGCGTCGGCGAACTGACGGCAGCGGCGCAAAAGGGTGTGACCCAACCCATCGTTTCGGAGACGATCAATCAGAACATCCCCGCCCGCTACCGTGATCCCAACGGCAACTGGTTCGCGCTGACACGGCGCGGGCGCGTCGTCTATGCATCCAAGGCGCGCGTCGCCCAAGACGCCATTACCTATGAAGAGCTCGCCGATCCCAAATGGCGCGGCAGAATCTGTATCCGCTCTGGCCACCACGTCTATAACGTCGCGCTGATCGCCGCCATGGCGTCCCATTTGGGCGAAGCGAAAACCGAGCAGTGGTTGCAGGGATTGAAAGCCAATTTGGCGCGCAAGCCCGGGGGCAACGACCGCGCCCAGGTCAAAGGCGTGTTTGCAGGCGAATGCGACATCGCGGTCGGCAACACCTACTACATGGCCCAGATGATGCTGAACGAGAAAAATCCCGAGCAAAAGGGGTGGGCCGAGTCGGTCAAAATGCTGTTCCCCAACACCGACGGCCGCGGCACCCATGTCAATATCTCCGGCATGTCGCTTGCCAAGAATGCGCCCAATAAAGCCGCGGCGCTTGCCCTGATGGAGTATCTTTCCTCCGACGAGGCGCAGCGAATTTATGCCGAGATCAATCATGAATACCCGGTCAAGGACGGCGTGCCCTGGTCAACCATGGTTCAATCTTGGGGCAACTTCAAAGCCGACGAAGTCGCGCTGCAAGACGTAGCGGCAAACCGCAAACGCGCCAGCGAGCTCGTCGATAAGGTCGCCTTCGACGACGGCCCCAGCTCATAAGCGCTCACTCCGGTCGCAGTCATGACATCCACGCCCAATGACCTGAGCTCTCCGCCGGGCAATGGCGCGTACGCGGTCCATCCGGTGACATGGCGATCTCTGGTCAACCGGATTTCGAGCGCGGGCAATTTGGGTTGGTCGCTCGGCGCGCTTGCCATTTCAGCCCTGCTCAGCGCGCCGCTCATTGCGATCGCCATCCTGGCTCTTGAGTCCAGCGGCGATACATGGCCCCATCTCATCGAGACCGTTCTGCCCAGCGCCGTCGCCCGCACTCTGCTGCTGATGGCGGGCGTCGGGGCGATCACGCTTGTTATCGGCGCCGGCACCGCGTGGCTCGTGACCATGTACCGCTTTCCGCTGAGCGGTTGGCTCGAATGGATGCTGCTGTTGCCGCTGGCGGTGCCGACATACATCATCGCCTTTTGTTATCTCGAACTCTTTGATTACGCCGGCAGCATTCAAACCGGTCTGCGGGACCTGTTTGGCTGGCAAAACGCGAGGCAATATTGGTTCCCGGACATCCGGTCTCTTTGGGGCGCCATTCTGGTCATGAGTTTCGTGCTCTACCCCTATGTCTACCTCACGGCGCGCGCGAGCTTCCTGCAGCAGTCGGTCTGCGTGCTGGAGGTCAGCCGCACGCTGGGTCGCAGCGCCTGGGGCTGCCTGTGGGAAGTGGCCCTGCCGCTAGCGCGCCCGGCCCTGGTCGCCGGCATGTCCTTGGCGCTGATGGAGTGTCTGAACGACATCGGTGCCGTCGAATTTCTCGGCGTCAACACTCTGACCGTCAGCGTCTACACGACATGGCTTGATCGGGGCAGCCTCGCGGGCGCTGCCCAGATCGCCTGCGTCATGCTGCTGTTCGTTATGTGTCTGCTTTGGGCAGAGCGCACAGCCCGGTCGCGTCAACGCTTTCACCACACAACCGGCAAATACCGGCATTTGCCCGAAGAACGCCTCGCGGGCTGGTCGGGCGTTGCGGCGCTGATCGCCTGTGCTGCGCCCGTTGTGATCGGATTTGCGCTGCCGATCAGCGTGCTCGTCGGCTCGGCCTTGGAAAACTATGAAAGCGCCCTTGCAGGCGCCTTTTGGCGCAACGCCGGCCACAGCCTACTTCTGGCAGTGGGGGCAGCGTGCCTAGCCGTCACCCTGGCCATCGTGCTTGCCTATGCGCGGCGCGCAACGCGCTCCAAGCTGGTTCATGGCGCCACCGGACTCGCCGCGGTCGGTTACGCCGTTCCAGGCACCGTTCTGGCGATCGGCATCCTGGTGCCGCTGGCTGCCTTCGACAACGCCGTCGATGCGTTTCTGCGCTCGTCACTCGGCATCTCCACCGGGTTGCTGCTGTCGGGGTCGGTCTTTGCCCTGATCTTCGCCTATACCGCCCGCTTCATGGCCGTATCGTTAGGGCCAATCGATGCCAGCTTCAAAAAGACTTCGCGCAACCTGGACGCCGCCTCTCGCACATTGGGCGTTGGGTTGGGCGGAACGCTGTTTCGCGTGCACCTGCCCATCCTGGCGCCGGCCATTGGCGCGGCAGCGTTACTTGTGTTCGTGGATTCGATGAAGGAATTACCGGCTTCGCTGTTGCTGCGGCCTTTCAATTTCGACACGCTGGCGACCCATGTCTACACGCTGGCGAGCCTCGATCAGTTCGAGGAGGCAGCACTGGCAGCCCTCACCATCGTCGTCATTGGCCTGGCGCCGATCATTCTCATGCACCGCGCCATTGCCTTGGCCAGACCCGGCATAAAATCCTCATCGGCTTGAGCAGTCAGTCGCCGGATTCGCCACCCGCCTGGCTCTGCAGCAGGCCGTAATTTTCCTTGCCGATTGCCTTGAGGTTGTCGAGCTGCGTCTCAATCCAATCGATGTGGCTTTCCTCGTCTTCCATCAAGGATTCGAACAAGCGCATCGTGACGTAGTCGTCTTTCTTGCGGCACACATCACGGGCCTCCTGATACAGCGCGCGCGCGCTGTATTCGGCCTTGAGATCGCACTCCAGAACTTCCTGAATGTTCTCACCGATCATCAGCGAGTCGAGCTCCTGCATGTTGGGAAAGCCCTCCAGCATCAAAATGCGCTCGATCAGCTTGTCGGCGTGCTCCATTTCCTCGATGGATTCCTCGCGCAACTTCTTCGCGAGCTTGCCAAATCCCCAATCGTCGAGCAGCCGGTAGTGCAGCCAGTACTGGTTGACGGCCGTCATCTCGTGGCGCAACGCCTTGTTGAGATATTCGATTACCGTTTTGTCGCCTTTCATAAACGCCTCCTTGTGTGGTCCAGCATGAGGACCATGGGTCAATCTTCGTATCGCAACCTTAGAACGATTACAATCTAGGAACGCGCATGAGAGCTCCAAGCACTCATTTCTGCGCCTGCTTATCCGCTTCGTCCGTGTGGATGGCATGGATCATACGGACGATGTTGGACAGGCAATTGCCGCATTTGGGACGATGGCCCATCGTGCGGTAAACCAGCCCCGCCGTGAGCACGACATTGGGATCCAAATCGCGCAACGCGGCAATGGTTGCCTCAATGTCGTGGTGGGAAATTACGTTACACGAGCAAACTATCATATGAGAGGTCGCGGCTGGTTGTGCTGGGTGTTGGGGTGATCAGAATGCGAGTTCGGCGCGGTCGCGAAAATGTACCAGCGCCTCGGTATTCTTGACCTCGCGTCCATGCACAGCATCACGCACCGCCAGCTCCGTGATTTTGCTCGATTTCGTGCGCGCACTATCGGCCACTTCGACAATCTCTTCCGGCACGTGGCGCGGCGACGTCCCGGCGAAAATCTTGCGCACGATTTTGTCCTTCAGCGCCGGTAACCATCATTGCGTTGCAGGAAAGTCCAACCATGAACTAACATTCAAACTGGACCAATCAATGGGGGCAGGTCAACGGATTGGGGTGTTGGAACAACCGCCCAGCGGCGGCGCGGTCGAATCATGCGTTGCCGACGCGCTTTCCAAAACGATAACGGCCTGCCGCGATTTTAGCCATGAGGTAGTTAGTATATGAAGAAAGCCTTTCCTGATGCAGCCTCTGCGCTCGATGGACTGTTGTTTGATGGTATGCATTTGTGCGTTGGCGGGTTCGGTCTTTGCGGGATTCCCGAACGGTTAATTGATGCGCTGCAGGAAGCGGGCGTCAACGACCTGACGATTGCGTCCAATAACGCCGGGATCGATAATGAAGGTCTGGGCAAGCTCCTGCGCAGCCGCCAAGTGAAGAAGATGATCTCTTCCTATGTTGGAGAGAATAAAGAGTTTGAGCGACAATTTCTGTCGGGTGAACTCGAAGTCGAATTTTGCCCCCAAGGCACGCTGGCTGAACGTTGCCGTGCCGGCGGTGCTGGTATTCCTGGTTTCTATACCAAAACGGGTGTCGGTACGCAGGTCGCGGAAGGCAAAGAGGTCAAGAATTTCGACGGCGAGGATTATATTCTCGAACGCGGCATATTTGCTGACCTATGTCTAATTAAAGGCTGGAAAGCCGACAAAGCGGGCAATTTGATATTCCGTAAGACTGCGCGCAATTTCAACGAACCAATGGCAACGGCGGGCAAGATCTGCGTTGCCGAGGTGCAAGAGATTGTCGAAGTGGGAGAGCTTGATCCCGATGCAATCCACCTCCCGGGCATCTACGTCAAACGCCTGATCTGCGGCGCGCCCTATGACAAGAAAATCGAATTTCGTATGACCCGCAAGCGGGAGAATGCATCATGAGCTGGACCCGCGATCAAATGGCCGCCCGTGCGGCCAAAGAGTTGCAAGACGGCTATTACGTCAATCTTGGCATCGGTATTCCAACTCTGGTAGCCAACCATATTCCCGACGGCATAGAAGTTACGCTGCAATCTGAAAATGGAATGCTTGGCATCGGACCATTCCCTTATGAGGGAGAAGAAGATGCCGACCTGATCAATGCGGGCAAGCAAACGATCAGCGAACTGCCGTCGTCGAGCTATTTCGGAAGTGCCGACAGCTTTGCGATGATCCGTGGCGGGCATATTGACCTGACCGTACTCGGTGCGATGGAAGTTGCCGAGAATGGCGATATCGCCAACTGGATGATCCCGGGCAAGATGATCAAGGGCATGGGCGGCGCGATGGACCTCGTCGCGGGCGTCAAGAAGATCATCGTGGTGATGGATCATTGCGCCAAAGACGGCAGTCCCAAGTTCATTCCCGGATGCACCCTGCCGCTGACAGGGGCTAATGTGGTGGACATGATCATTACCGATCTGTGCGTTTTCCACCGACCAGATCACAACAGCCCCTTCAAGCTCATCGAGTTGGCACCCGATGTCAGTGCCGATGAAGTGAAGGCAAAAACGAAAGCAAAATATTCCACGCACCTAAATGAGTGAGGCCCAGTGTTTATTGTTCTGAACTCGCAATGTTGCAGCCACGGGTAATTGTCCCCTATACGTCCAGACGTCCCGAGCGACAAATTTTCGAGTTTGGCCCCTGCCCGATCCGCTGCATTGGCATGTGCGCCGTTGCTGAGGGGCGACAAACATCCGGAGTGCAATGTTCAACCTGTCGCGTACCAAAATTGTGATATTTGCATCGCTGGTGGTGATCGCACTGGGCGTGACTGCCTTGGTCGCGCGATCGACGTTCACCGACAAGGATGAGTTGCGCGCCCATCTCAAGGCGCGCTTTGCCGCATGGACCGGCAGCGAGCTTGTGATCGATGGCCCCACGCGCATTTTCATCTTTCCGCGCACCCGCGTCGAAGTCGAGAATGTAAAGCTCAGCACGTTGCCTTACATGTCCGAATTGCAGGGCGTTGAGGTCAAAATACTCAGAGCCGAATTCGGCGTTTGGTCGCTGCTGTGGGGCGAACCGCGCATTAGCCGGCTCATCTTGTTCGAACCAAAATTCACGATCAAACGTGGCGATGTCACCAGCGCGGAAACGGCGAAGGGTGAAATGAGATCGCTGCTGTTGCGCGCGCTGCGCCAAGCCCCGTTCTCGCGCATGACCATCGAAGAAGGCACCATGCAGATCAGCGGACCTGAGGGCAGCGAAGCGGTTTCCAACGTGCAAGCAGATTTGTCCCTTTCGCAAACGGGTGCCGCAACGCTCGAGGGCGCATTCGAGTGGCGCGGCGAGACCGCGAGCATCAATCTGCAAAGCGAGGCACCGACAATAGTCGCCAAGTCCGGCAGGGTACCGCTAAGCCTGACGTTTGGCGGCAATCTGATATCGGCTTCGATCCAAGGAGAGGCAACGCTTGATAAGGATATCAGGTTGTCCGGCGTCCTCGATCTAACGCTGCCGAACACGCGCAAATTCGCCAATTGGATGGGCATCGACATTGCTGAGGGAACCGGCTTGGGCGCTTTCAACGCGGCGGGCGATTTCAACTGGGTCGGCCAGCGCGTCGCCTTTGACAACGGCACTTTCGTGCTCGACGGAAATCGCGCGATTGGTGCTCTGGCCGTGCTCTACGGCCACCAACGGCCCGAGATCGAAGGAACGCTCGCGCTGCAGACCCTGAACCTGGACCAATATCTGCCCCAGACCGTCGCCGATGAGGAGAGCGCCAAGACGGCAACCAAGAGCCCCGATTTCACGTTCCCGCTGATGCAGCACATCGATGTCGATTTGCGCATCTCGGCAACGCAATTCGAGGCCAAATCCGTTGAGGCCGGGCAGACCGCACTAACGCTTGCAATCAAATCGGGCGCGTTGTCGGCTGATTTTTCAATTCTCGATCTGTTCGAGGGCCGCGGCAACGGCCGGCTCGAAATCGATGCCGCCCAAGCGCCGCCACAACTGCGCCTGAGCGCAAACCTCACCGGCTTGGCGGCCAAGCCAAGCATCGAGACCTTCAGCATCAAGAGCCCCATTGAGGGCGCAATGGACGTCGAAGTCGATCTGAACGGTCGCGGCCCGACACTTGAGGATTGGCTCGATGGCGTTTCGGGGACACTGGCGATTTCTATGGCCGCCGGCATACTGGAACTTGACTTCGACAAGGTCGTGGCCGAGACGAAAAAGGGCGACGTACGGGGTTGGACGGCAGCCCAAGGAAGCGCGACGAGTTTTGAACAGCTCGAGGCCAATTTTGCGCTGGAACGGGGTGCGGCGCGCAGCGACAAATTCATGGTGCAGGCCGGCGCTTCTAAGATCACCGGCAGCGGCACTATAGATATTCCGACCCGTCAACTCGACTGGCGGCTCCGCTTGCCGAGCGGCGAAGAACCGCCCGCCCCAGAGCCCGACCAAGTCGTGGCCGATTTGACGCACTCCCTCCACATTCAGGGTTCATGGTCGGAACCAGTATTTCGTTTGGAGCAAAGACGCGCTGACGGCGAAGCTGTCATTGAGCGCCACTCGGCCCGATTTCGCCCGGCGCGCGCGTTCTAAGCGATCCGATCCCTGGCGGGCCGATGCCCGAATACGTATAGTGGATTCGCGATGGTTGGCCGCAATCCATGAACAGAGGTGACAAGGCAATATGACATGAGTGCGCCCAGCTGGCTGACCATGTTGATCGCGAGCGCAGTGCTAATCGTGGGGACGCCGGTCGCGGCCCAGGACACCAAGCTCACGATCGCCTCTTGGGGCGGCGCTTATGCGCAGTCCCAAAAAATCGCCTATTTCCAACCCTTCCAAAAGGAAACGGGCATATCTATCGCCACAAAGTATCACGGCGGACAGTCCGCGCTTTTGGGCAAGGGCCGCTCCTATCGCTTCCAAAACTGGGACGTCGTGGACCTCAGCGCCGACGCGCTGTTGAGCGCCTGTCGCGACGGCTTGCTGGAAACGATTTCTCCAGCCGGCTTGACCGCAGCCAGGGACGGCACATCGGCCAATGATGATTTTCTGCCTGGCGCACTCACCGATTGCGGCGTAGCGAGCGTCGCCTGGTCGTCGATTATCGTCTACGACAAGCGCGCGTTCGACGGCAAACAGCCGAAAACGGTCGCTGATTTTTTCGATATCAAGCAGTTTCCCGGCAAACGCGTTTTGCGTCGTGGTGCGAAATACACCCTGGAGCTTGCGCTGTTGGGTGACGGCGTCGCGCCGAAAGACGTTTATGCCGAATTGGCGACCGAGCAAGGTGTGAAGCGAGCGTTTGGCGTCCTTGAGCGCATAAAGGACAACATCATCTGGTGGGACGGCAGCGAGGATCATCTCAAGCTGCTAGCCGACAGCAAGGCCGTTATGGCAATGGCGTTTAACGCGCGCGCCTTCGGTTCGCTGATGGCCGAAAACAGATCGCTGGAGATCCTGTGGCACGGCCAGCTCTACACCATGAATTCGTGGGCAATTCCGAAAACTTCGCAAAACAAGACTGCGGCGCGGCGCTTCATCGATTTCTCGACAAAGCCCGACCGGTTGGCACAGCAGGCCAAATGGTTCCCCTACGGCCCGGTGCGAAAATCGGCCCTCGCCATGGTGGGTGATCACGCAGAAATCGACGTGACCATGTCCGGTTACTTGCCCACAAGCGTTGCCAATTTGAGTCATGCGCTGCGGGTCGACGCCGGCTGGTGGTTGACCCACGGGGATCGGCTCGAGGCCAAATTTAAGCAATGGCTTGATACCAACGAAGTTACGCTGGACACAACCGTGCGCACCAGCAGCACCGAGGGCGAAAAGGACAAAAAAGAGGCAACCGTAGCGCCCTAAGTGCCGATCGGGCCGCGCCCGTACCCCGACATTGCATCACGCAATTGCGCTGCCGTCTTGTGCCCGCGGGCATCTCATGAGAAACAGAGTCACACACGCCGGCAAATGAACGGCAAGCAATCGAATTTGGACAAATCCTTGTGGCGGAGGACAGCGGTGGCACGGCTGAGAACTGACTACACAAATCCAAGTTGGCGGCGTGGGATTACAAACGCATTCGCGCGCCTGTTTCGCGGCGCTGCCACCGGCGCAATCGTCTTTTTGGCAGCGAGCGGCTTTGGTGCCGCTGTGCATCCGGCATCGGCCGAGGTCGAGCCCACAGACAGCGGCACCGCACAGACGTTGCGACCCGTCTGGTCTGGCACCGCGCGCGACGTCAAAACCGAGCTTTCCGCCGGCGCCGTGCGCGCGGCGCTCACCGCTGCCAAACCTGGCACCCTGTTTGGCGCCGGCAGCTCGGTCTTCACCGAGATCACTCTGAGCAATGAAAGCGACGCGGCCAACACCCAGGCCGATCTCGTGCTTGAGGCGGAGGAAGGTGAGATCGCTGGCGTCACAGGCAAAAACCTGGCAACGGCCGAGGATGGCGCGGTGCGCATGGTGCGGGTCGGCGACCTCAAAAAGGGCGAAGCACAAAAGATTGTCGTCGAGCTGAAGGTGAATGGCGCCGCCGATGCCGGCGCGCGCGGCGAAAGCCGCATGAAGGTCACCTTGCGTCAGCCATCGAATCCCAAATACGAGACCAAGGTCATTACCAACACGGTCTCAAAATCCTATTGCCGCGCCTACGGCTACACCCAGTTTTGGAATGGCAGGCGGCGGCGCTGCGTCCGCTGGGGCCGGCGAAACACCACTCGGAAAAAGGAAATTCGGATTCCCGTCATGGAGGCCGCCGCCGTCGTCGAGGGCCCAAGCGATCAAACTATTTTGCGCTGGCCGGTGTCCAACTGCGCCCAAGCCTTTTACAGCGCCATCACGAAGGTTCGCGAAACCAAGTCCGATGCCATGGGAGACGCCCTGAAGCGCGCGCGCAGCCGCGACCGCTCGCGCTCCGGCGGCTGGCTTTTCAGTCCTCCAAACGACAGCGCCGAGGCGCGCAAGGTCAATCGTCAGGCGCGGGTCTTTGTCAGGTCGCGCGGCATCGATCCTGAAATGTCGAGCAAACGCAATTATGGCTGGGTGAGTCAGAAGGTGGCGACGGATCTAAGGGGCTATCTGAAGCAAGACGCCCATCCCGCCATTTGCACCGGCGCCATTGGCTTTGTCGGATTCTTCGACGGGCGCATGAAGGATTTTTGGCAGCGGGCCGAGAAATTTTCGAAGGCTGCCGACGACGCGCAAGCCATCGCATTGGATAAGGTGATCAAGGCGGGTGAGATCACCACCGCTGGCGCGCAGCCTGCTGAAAGCTCGGCTCAGATCGTCTCAAGCACCGCCGCCGCCGCGCCGCAAAAACCGCAGCTCCAAGCGCTCATCCTGCAATTGGCCGGGCAAACCGGAGATGAAGCGCTGAAGGACGAAGTGGCCCAAGCGCCGAGCGCCCACGCTGCGTTGAAAGCGATGTCGAGCGGCCTCAAAAAGAAACGGGACGCGCCCCTGGATAAGCAGCAGGTTAGCGCCATAAAGAAAGCGTTGGGCGCCATTGAGGCGGCCGAGTATCTGAGCTTGGTGGCCGGCCAATATCAAGATCTGCGCGATACGATTGAAGGCAGCATGGTCGCCATCCGCGATGCCCATGGCACCCATTGCCGCTGCGGCGGCTGAGACCGGCGCTCGATCTGGCGCCGAGCCACCTCGTCCGCCCAATCACGGGAGATAAGTGAGCTATGGAGCCGAAAATCGTTTGGCTTTTCATTTTTGTGTTTCTCTACTGGGCCTACTGCATTTATTGGGGCATCAGGGGCGCGCAGACCGCAAAGACCGCTAGCGATTATTTTATCGCCGGCCGCGGCATCTCGCTCTGGGTCTTCGTTCTGGCGGCCACGGCAACATCATTCTCTGGCTGGACTTTCGTCGGCCATCCCGGGCTGGAATACCGCGACGGATTTCCTTACGCCTACGCCTCGTTCTACGCGATCACGATTCCCTTGACCGGCGTGCTGTTTCTCAAGCGCCAGTGGATTCTGGGCAAGCACTACGGCTTCGTCACGCCTGGCGAAATGCTTTCAGAGTATTTTCGCGGTGACGCGATCCGGCTGCTCACGGTGGTCGTCGCGCTGTGTTTTTCAATTCCCTATCTGGGTTTGCAGCTGCGCGCCTCGGGATTTCTGTTCAACGTGCTGACCGACGGCCTGTTGGACGTCAACACCGGCATGTGGATGCTTTCGGCCGTCGTCCTCATCTATGTCGCTTCCGGCGGGCTGCGCGCCGTTGCCTATGTCGACACCCTGCAGTGCCTGCTGTTGGCACTTGGCATCATCGTGATCGGCATGATCGCGCTCAGCTATATCGGAGGCTGGGAGCGCTTTGTCGAAGGACTGGCTGCGCTTTCGACGATGGACGATAAGCGAACGCCCGACGGTTACAGCCACTACGTCGCTATTCCCGGCGTCATACAATTCGTCTCAAACGGCCCGTCTGCCGTCGGCGGCGGTTGGACCGGCATGATGATCCTCACCTACATGTTCGCGCTCATGGGCATCCAAGCCGCGCCGGCCTTTTCGATGTGGGCCTTCTCCAATCGCAGTCCCGCCCCCTTCGCTCCTCAGCAGGTTTGGGCATCGGCTTTTGCCATCGGCCTCATCTTATTTTCCTTCACCGCAATCCAAGGTATCGGCGGCCACTTCTTGGGCGCCGATCTGGCCTTCCTCGAGCGCTTCCCCCACCTCACAAACAATGTGCTGGGCGAAGCGCTGAACGGTCAGGACCTGATGTCCACCGACGGCAAGCAGGGCATGTTGGTGCCGTTGCTGATCGGGCTGATGGGCAAGACCGCGCCTTGGGTTGTGGGATTGCTCGCCGTCTGCGCGCTGGCAGCAATGCAATCGACGGGGGCTGGTTACATGTCGACCGCCAGCGCCATGTTGACGCGAGACCTATTGAAGCACTTTTTGATGCCCAACGCCTCACACGCCGCCCAAAAACTGTCGGGGCGGCTCGGTGTGGCACTGATCGTCATCGCTTCCCTGTTCGTCGCCTCCAATGCCGATGACGCGCTCGTCCTGCTGGGCGGTCTCGCCGTCGCTTTCGGCTTTCAAATGTTTCCCGCATTGATCGCCGTTTGCTACGTGCCTTGGTTCACCCGGCAAGGAATTACATTGGGCCTGCTGGCCGGTATCATTGGCGTCATCTGCACCGATTCACTCGGCCAGATACTCGGCATCACCGCTTGGGGCCGCTGGCCGCTCACGCTGCACTCGGCCTTTTGGGGCATGCTTGCCAATCTCGGCACTGCAATCGCGGTCTCCGCGCTCACCCAAGAGCGCACCGACGCCGACCACCGCCAGCGCTTTCACCGCTTCCTCAGAGCCAACACGGCAATAGCCGACGACCGGCGCCATCTCATACCCGTCGCCTGGGTCGTCGCGCTGATGTGGTTCTTTTTCGCCGTCGGCCCTGGAGCAATCATCGGCAACACACTGTTTGGCGATCCCAATGCTCCTGAGACTTGGTGGGTATTCGGCATGCCGTCGATCTGGGTCTGGCAGGTCCTTTGGTGGGTGGCGGGCGTGGCGATGATGTGGCTCCTCGCCTACCGGCTTGAGATGTCGACCATGCCTCACGACGAGATCGTGGCAATCGTGGACGACATCGGCGATCTGGGCGAGGGCGAGGATCGTCTGGCGCGCGCGCCGGCGGAATGAAACCGGCCGATCGCGTGCCGTCATGACGGGCGACCGCTTGCGCTGGGCGGCTTTCGTGCTCGCCGCGGGCCTCGGCCTCCTCTGGCTTAGCCTCCAATTCGCCCCCGGCACCGGCGAGCCCAGCACATCTGCTCCCGGCGACGGCGCCTATCTCGCCGCCAACAACTCATTCGAAGATGCTCAATACGATCGGGCCATCGCGCTTTACAGCGAGGCGCTTGCCGAAAATGCAAATCACAGTCCCGCGCTACGGGGCTTGGCCAATGCCCATCTTCAGTCGCGCCGGCTGGACGACGCCCTCGCGGCGATCAATCGCGCCATCGCGCTCGAGCCCGACTTTGGCGGCAACTATGCGATCCGCGGCATCGTCCTCGACCATATGGGCGCCCATACCGGCGCCGTCGCCGATTACGAGAAGGCGCTTGCCCTCGATCCCAGCGTCGCTCAGGGCATGGGTTGGCTCGACCGCCTGCTCTACAACGTTCAGCAACCGCCGCCGACCGTGGCTGACCGCTTGGTCTATTTGAAATCTCAGTTGGCTTTGCCCGAAAGTGAACGCGTTTTGCGCCGCCCCGAAATCGACGCCAAGCAACGGCCCTACGCGCGCTAGAACTCACCAAACATTGAGGATATCGTCCAGAAATCGGCGCAAGCCCGACAGCGCAACGATTGCGCCAAGCAGCAGGTGCAACCATGGGTGTTGGCCCAACGCGTCACGGTAGCTGAAGCAATAGATCGCAAAGACGGCCGCCAGTCCGACCGCTGCCCATTCGCTTAATGTGCCGTCCATTTCGATCGTCCATCGCCCCCATTAGGCTTGATACCGCCACCATCGGGCACGCCGAATTCATCTTCGTCAATATCGCATCTTGGCAGGGCGCGATGCGATACGCGCGACGCGTGCAGATAGGCATTTCCGCTCACGCTTTAATTGTATTTTAAACCGATTGCCCGTTAGTAATTGTGCCCACAGCAACCAGCGAGACTGAGTTCTCCCGCTTCAGCGACTGCTGCCAGCAATACGAGCCTGCCAATGCACGCCAGCACCGCCACCGAAATCTCGCAGATCAAGTTTCTGCTGATTGGCGACAAAGCCGATCTCGATCGGCTCAGGGGCCCCATTTCCGCGTTGTGGTGCTCGCTGGAATTCGAAGTTCATCAAACCGTGGGCCGCACGATCGAGGCCTATGGCCGGAGCGACCAACGCCCTCCCGCTTGGAAGCCCGATTGCATCATCCTTGGTACGGACGAGCCCTGCGCCATTCGTTGCAAAGCAATGCGCCGCATCCGCAATCAAACGGTGCTGCAGAACATGCCGATCATCGTGCTGACCGGAGTGGAAGAGATCTGCGCCATCGACACGTATCTAAACGCCGGCGCCAGCTACGCCATCCGCCGCGATCAGTTTGATAAGGAAGTCGGAGAGGTTGCAAACATAGTCGCCGATTACTGGCTGAACGGATCCTGAGCTACTCGCGAGCCAACCGCCCTCCTATTTCACCCAAGTCCCAGATCCCTGCACCGCATTCCATGAATGATCTGTGGATAAGGCGCGCGCTCGGCATTTGCCGTTCCGCTGATTGGTTTTCGGCCGGTCACTGAGATGTCAGAGTTGCCTGTCACGCTCATCAACTGGATCTGGCTTAGGGAGCCGTCCAGCAAGCGCAGCGCGACGCGTTGGTTGCAAAGTATCAGTCAGTAAAAAGGAGAGTTCCATGGCATCGGATCCATCAAGTAAATCCGAAATCCCCGAATCCATTCGCGACCTCATGAAATCCAGCATCGAACAGGCCAAACAAGCCTTCGATACATTTGTCACCTCCAGCGAAAAAGCATGGGAGAGCGTCGAATCGTCATCACAGGCCGCGTCCGGCAGCATGAAATCACTCAATGACAAGATCGCCGAGATCACGCGCGAGAACGCGGACGCCAACTTTAATCTGGCGCTGAAGCTGGCCGAAGCAAAGGACATGCCCAAGGCGCTGGAGCTGCAGAACAACCACGCCCGCAAACAGATGGAGACCTTCTCAAAACAGCTCGAGGAGATTCGCGATTTGACCACCGATATCATCAAGGAATCGACGGCGCATATGACCGATGATACCGAGGCCGAAGCCGAAACGGACGGGGAAGAAGACGAGAGCGGCGACGAAGAGGCTGAAGATGGCGACGAGGCGCAGCCCACGAGTTCTTTCCGCCGCTGGTAGAGCGCGAATTATCTCGAGGCGGTAGCGCGCACCGCGATGCCGCCTCGTCTCCGCCCTTGCGCTCACCGCGTTTTCTTCCGATATGCTGCTGGGCCAATCGCGCCCCAAACTCGCCCAGCAGGGATGACAGGTCATGCCGACTGCCGCCAATACCCTCGAACATCATTGGATGCCGTTTACGGCCAATCGCGACTTCAAGGCCGAACCCCGCATTTTGGTCGAAGGAGACGGGGTTTGGTTCACCGACAACCGCGGCCAAAAAATACTCGACGGCTCATCGGCCCTGTTCTGTTCGGCCGCCGGTCACGGCCGCAGCGAAATCGCCGAAGCCGTACGCGATCAGCTGCTGAAGCTTGATTACACGACATCATTCCAGCTGGGTCACCCCGCCGCCTTCGAGCTCGCGCGCGCAATTTCCGCCCTGATGCCGAAGGCCATGAACCACGTGTTCTTTGCCAATTCGGGATCTGAGGCGGTCGATACGGCGATGAAGATCGCCATGGCTTATTGGGACGCCAAGGGTGAGACCGCGCGCACCCACTTCGTCTCGCGCGAGCGGGGCTATCACGGCGTCAATATTGGTGGGCTCTCCTTGAGCGGCCTGCCCAACAACCGGAAAGCCTTTGGCGGTGTGATCCCGGGCGTTCTGTTCCTGCGCCACACTTGGCTCGAAGAAAACAGCTTCTCCCGCGGCCAACCCGGTGCGGGCGCCGACCTTGCGGAAGACTTGGCGCGCTTTGTCGACGACCACGGCGCTGATGCCATCGCCGCTTGCTTTATTGAACCTGTCGCCGGCTCCACCGGCTGCCTCGTCCCACCAAAAGGGTATCTTGAGCGCATCCGCGAAATCTGCGACGACGCCGGCATTTTGCTGATCTTCGACGAAGTCATCTGCGGCTTTGGCCGCTTGGGCACGCCGTTTTCCATGGAAGCGTTCGGCGTCGAACCCGACATGGTCACCATGGCCAAGGCGATCACCAATGGCGCGATCCCGATGGGCGCGGTGGCCGTGCGCGATGACATATATGAAACCGTCGTCGATGCCGCGCCCGAGGGCGCAATCGAGCTGTTTCACGGCTACACATTTTCAGCCCACCCGGCCGCCTGCGCCGCTGCTTTAGCGGCATTGCAGATTTACGAAAAAGAGAAGCTGTTCGAGCGCGCCGGCCAGCTTTCGGGCGCGTTTCTCGATAGCGTGTTTGGTTTGCGCGATATCGAACTGATCAGCGATATCAGAGGCATCGGCCTGATTGCCGGCATCGACATCACACCGGGTGAGCGTCCAGGTGCACGCGGTGCCGAGCTTCAGAAGCGCCTGTTCGCCAATGGCCTGCACATCAAATTCACCGGCGACACCGCCGTTGTCGCCCCACCCTTGGTGAGCGATGAGACGCACTTCGATCAGATTGCCGCCATTCTGCGCGCGACGATCGAAGACATGCCGCAATAGATCGCCCGATCTCAGGCAAATTCCTTGTTGATCTCATCGAGCTTGGCTCTGCCGGGACAGAGCTCATCCATATGGAGCGCGTTCAATGGCGTCTTCGTGGTTTTCATCAGCTCGTGTAAATCCTGCTTGCGGTCGTCGATATAGAGCAGCCCTGTTACGACCTGCCCCGAGGTAAAACGCTTGCGCAATGTGGCAAGGGCCGCATCCGCATCGCGCGGATCGTAATCCTGCGACAGCTTATGGAGCTGCATCATCGAGCCGTCGTGCATTTTCACGTAGATCGTCTGACCTTCTTCATAGTCGGCCGTGATCTCTTCGCGCTCGGGCACGAAATCGAGCTTATCGACCGCCTCGGAATGATCGCGGATATAGTCGTAGCTCTTGGTCGAGGCGGCGTGATTGTTGAACGTCACGCACGGCGAAATGATGTCGAGCAGCGCGAAGCCGTTATAGCGCATCGCCGCTTTCATCAGCGGCACGAGCTGATCTTTATCGCCTGAAAACGAGCGCCCCACGAAGCCCGCGCCGAGCTGGATCCCCAACATCGCCAGGTCGATGGAATCAAACAGATTGTCCTCGCCCTTCTTGCTCTTGGAATCCCGGTCGTTGGTCGCCGAGAACTGGCCCTTGGTGAGGCCATAGGTGCCGTTGTTCTCAACGATATAGATCATGTTGACCCGCCGCCTTATGGCGTGGCTGAACTGGCCGAGCCCAATCGAGGCCGTGTCTCCGTCGCCGGAGATGCCGAGATAAATCAGGTCGCGATTGGCAATGTTGGCGCCGGTCGCCACCGAGGGCATGCGCCCGTGCACGCCATTGAAACCGTGTGCGCGATCGAGAAAATAGTTCGGCGTCTTAGACGAGCAGCCGATGCCCGAGAGCTTGGCGATGCGGTTGGCCGGCAAATCGAGCTCGAAGCAGGTCTCGATGATGGCGGCAGAAATCGAGTCGTGTCCGCAGCCAGCGCACAGCGTCGAAAGCACGCCCTCATAATCGCGCCGCGTCAGTCCCAGATTGTTTTGCCGCAATCCCGGATGGCGGATCGCCGGCTTCTTGATGTAGGTCATCTCGCCTTGTTCCTCACTCGCTTCACATCGCTGCCGCCGACAGCCGCAGCGCCTGAGCGACGCTTTTGTCGCTTTCGATCGTGCCCTGTACTTTCGCCGCGATTTGGCGCGCCGTCATCGGCATGCCGTCATAGCTCAGCACCGGGATTAGTTTTTCAGCCGGGATACCGGCCTCGGCGATGAGCAGCGTGCGCATCTGCGCATCCCGGTTCATCTCCACGACGAAAATGCGTTCGTGTTCAGCCGCAAACGCCGCGATGTCCTTGCCAAATGGAAAGGCGCGCAGGCGCATGGTGTTGAGCTTGTAGCCATCGCGTTTGAGCAATCCCACTGCTTCGCGGACGGCGGGCTCGGTCGATCCGAAATTGATCAGGCCGAGCTTGGAGGCTTTGCTGGCCCGCTTGATCACCGGGCGCGGCATCATTTTGGCCGCCGTCTCGAACTTGCGCGCCAAGCGATCGAGATTGGCGGCGTTCAACTCACCGTTTTCGGTGTATCGCGCATAGGCGTCATGCGATGAGCCGCGCGAGAAATAGGCGCCCTTGGTGGGATGGGTGCCCGGAATCGTGCGGTAGGGAATGGCGTCGCCATCGACGTCAAGATAGCGGCCGAACTGCTCGATCTCTTCGAGCGCTTCCGCATCCAATACTTTGCCGCGGTCGTGCTTGTGTGTGTCGTCCCAGATCAAGGGGTCGATCACCCAATCGTTCATGCCAAGATCGAGATCGCTCATGACGATGATCGGCGTTTGCAGCCGTTCGGCCAGATCGAAGGCCTGGGCGGCGAAGTCGAAGCACTCATGCGGGTCGCCAGGTATCAGCAGCACCTGCCGGGTGTCGCCGTGCGAGGCATAGGCGCAACAAATGATATCCGATTGCTGCGTGCGCGTCGGCATGCCGGTCGAGGGGCCGCCACGTTGTACGTTAAAGAGCACCAGAGGCACCTCGGCGAAATAGGCAAGTCCCAGAAATTCGCTCATCAAAGAGACGCCCGGGCCCGATGTGGCGGTAAAGGCGCGCGCGCCGTTCCAGCCCGCGCCAATCGCTATCCCGATCGCCGCCAGCTCGTCCTCCGCCTGGACCACGGCGACGCGTCTGCGGCCCTCTTCATCGAGCCGCAGCTTGCTGGAATATTTCTCAAACGCCTCAGCCAGCGATGTGGATGGCGTGATCGGGTACCAGGATGCGACCGTGGCGCCGGCCCACACACAGCCAAGCGCCGCCGCTTCGTTTCCCGTCATGATGATCTTGCCGTGCGTACCCTCGCAAGGGCGTACCTTGACCGGCAACGGACACTGGAACGTCTCCAGCACGTATTTTCGTCCAATCTCAAGCGCTTTGAGGTTGGGCTTGATCAGTTTTGGTTTGCGCTTGAAGCGCTCTTCGACCAACTGGGTGACGATGTCATAGTCCATATCGAGCAGCGCGGTGAGCGCGCCGACATAAACGATGTTCTTAAAGAGCTGACGTTCGCGCAGATCCTTGTATTCCTTAGCGCACATCTGCGCGATCGGGATGGGCAGCACCTCGATATCGTCGCGCTCGAAAGACCGGATCAAACTCGAATCGTAAATCAAATATCCGCCCGGCAACACCTCTGTGGCGTCCTCGGCATAGGTCTGCGGGTTCATCGCCACCATGATGTCGACGCCCTCGCGCCGCGCCATATGGCCAGCCTGGCTCACCCGCACTTCATACCAAGTCGGCAGTCCCTGGATGTTCGACGGGAAGATATTCTTCGGGCTGACATACAGGCCCAAGCGGAACAAGGCCTTAGCAAACAGCGTGTTCGCGCTGGCGGACCCCGATCCGTTGACCGTGGCCAGCTTGATGACGAATTCGTTGATACGTTTCATCGCAAATAAGACGTGCTGTAGGCCGCGCAACTGGGCGATGCCTGAGCCTCCACATAGGTGAATTTCTGCATATCCCAAGCGCCTGTCGGGCACCTCTCGGCGCACAGTCCACAGTGTAGGCAGAGATCTTCATCTTTGGCCATCACGCGGCCCGTCTTCAGCGCATCGGAAACATAGAGGTCCTGTTCTTCATTCGCCGCCGGCACGCGCAGCCGTTCGCGCAAATTCGCCTCATCCGCATTGAACGTGAAGTTGATGCAGTCGACGGGACAAACGTCCATGCAGGCGTCGCACTCGATGCACAAATCGCGCTCGAAAACCGTCTGCACGTCGCAGTTGAGGCAACGCTCGGCTTCTTGAAAAGCCAGCCTGTCGTCATAGCCAAGTTCGACTTCGACATCGAGGTCCTTGAGCGCCTTTTGATTGTCGGCATGGGGCACCGGCACCCGCCGGTCGCCGGAAAAATCATTGTCGTAGGACCACTCGTGAATTCCCATTTTCTGGCTGACCAGGCTGGCGCCAGGCGCCAAACGGTTACTCAGCGACTGGCCCTTGCAGAACAAATCGATCGAGATGGCCGCCTGATGGCCGTGAGCGACGGCCCAAATGATGTTCTCTGGGCCCCAGGCTGCGTCACCGCCGAAAAACACATTCGGTCTGGTCGACTGCATCGTCGTGCCATCGACAACCGGCATGTCCCATTCGTTGAAACTGATGCCGATGTCGCGCTCAATCCACGGCAGGGCGTTGTCCTGACCGATCGCCATCAGAACGTCGTCGCACTCAAACACCACTTCCTCGCCCGTTGGCACCAGGGTGCGCTTGCCGGCCTCGTCATACTCGGCCTTCATTTTGGCAAAGCGCACGCCGGTTAATTTGCCGTTTTCGACGATGAATTCCTGCGGCGCATGATTGTCGAAAATTGGCACGCCTTCTTTTTCGGCGTCCTCAATTTCCCATTCCGAGGCCTTCATGTCCTTGCGCGGGCTGCGCACGGTCACCCGCACGTCCTTGCCGCCCACCCGCAGCGCCGTGCGGCAACAATCCATCGCCGTGTTGCCGCCGCCGATAACGACGACCCGCTTGCCGATCGAGTCGGCGTGACCAAAGGCGATCGAGGAGAGCCAATCGATGCCGATATGGATGTTGGCGGCGCCGGCCTCGCGGCCCGTGATCTGCAAATCTTTGCCGCGCGGCGCGCCGGTGCCGACAAATACGGCGTCGAAGTCCTCATCCAAAACAGATTTCAGGCTGGCGACTTCCTGGCCGTAGCGCGTCTCCAAACCCATATCGACGATCCGGTCGACTTCCTCATCGAGCACGGACTCGGGCAACCGGAAGCGCGGAATATTGCTGCGCATCAAGCCGCCGCCCTGGGGATCTTTTTCGATCAGCACACAGCGGTAGCCGAGTGGCATCAGATCGCGCGCCACGGTGAGCGAGGCAGGACCGGCGCCGATCAAGGCAATCCGCTTGCCGTTCTTGCGTTTGGGAACCTTTGGCAGCCGGTGCTCGATGTCGCCTTTATAATCGGCGGCAACGCGCTTCAGGCGGCAAATTGCCACCGGTTTTTCATCCAAGCGCCCGCGCCGGCAAGCGGGTTCGCACGGCCTGTCGCAAGTGCGTCCCAGAATGCCCGGAAAGACGTTCGATTCCCAATTGAGCATGAAGGCGTCGGTGTAACGCGCCTGGGCTATCAAGCGGATGTATTCGGGCACGGGTGTGTGTGTCGGACAGGCCCATTGGCAGTCGACAATTTTGTGGAAGTAATTTGGATTGGAAATGTCGGTTGGCGGCACGCCGCGGCGCGCTGCGGTGGCGTCTTTGGGCTTCATCGGACCATCACCCTTGGACCGACTTCAAGCCCGCTGCGTCTGTTGCGCAATGGGTTCACAGAACCTCGCATCTCCGCTTCCAAATTGCGCGAAGACAGACCCCTTGATCGATCACCAAACGTGCGTCCCTCACGGGAATCAAAACACCCGCTTGCGACCAACCCGCCATATAGGTGTTTCGCCCCGGCAACGCAAAGGCTTTTGAGCATTTATACGCGCTCCACACCCTTATTTCTTTGGATAACACCAGCCCACCGGCGGCATCGCGCTGACGGGCTGTCAGTGGCATGCTGCCGAGGGGCAGACGGTCGGCCTGCTTTATGGCGATTCGAAGATGCTTGATCGGTTGACAAGAGGCCATTGGGCGTCGATGCCTTGCCCCTCACCCGCTACGCCCTCATATCTTGAAGCACGTTTGCCCGCTGGGGAGGCGCGCACATGAGGACCCTATGGTCGCGACAGTGTTCGACGTTAAGAACCTCACGAAGGTTTATCGCTCCGGTGATGTGGAGATTCACGCCCTGCGCGGCGTAAATATGCGGCTGCGCGAAGGCGAGATGACGGTGCTGCTCGGCCCCTCGGGCAGCGGCAAATCCACATTGCTCAACATACTGGGCGGCTTGGACACGGCGACCAGCGGCACGGCGACCTTCCGCGATATGGTTTTGACCGATATGGATGAGCGCGAGCTCAATCTTTATCGCCGCGATCATGTGGGCTTCGTCTTTCAGTTCTACAATCTGATCCCCTCGCTCAGCGCCGAAGAAAACGTTTCCTTGGTGACAGAAATCGCGCCCAATCCGATGTCGCCGCGCGAGGCCCTCGACATCGTTGGACTTGGCGAACGCCTCAGCCATTTTCCCTCGCAGCTCTCAGGCGGCGAGCAGCAGCGCGTGGCGATCGCGCGCGCCATAGCAAAACGTCCCGAGGTGCTTCTGTGCGACGAGCCGACCGGCGCGCTCGACAGCAAGACCGGCGTGCGCGTGCTCGAAGCTCTGGCCCAGGTCAACGAAGAGTTGGGCACCACCACCGCGCTGATCACCCACAACGCGGCCGTGCGGGCGATCGGTCACCGCGTGTTCCAATTCGGCGACGGCAAGATCGTGCAGACCCGGGCGAACCGCAAACGCCTCAAGCCCGCCCAAGTGACTTGGTGAGCCCACAATGCGCCCCCTCGACCGCAAACTCATACGCGACTTCAGACGGCTGTCGGGACAGGCGCTCGCCATCGCGCTGGTGATGGCGGCAGGCGTTGCCACGTTGATTCTGGCGGTCGGCGCCTACCGGTCGCTCGAGGAGACGCGCTCGGCCTATTATGAGCGTTATCGCTTCGCGGACATCTTTGCATCCGCCACCCGCGCGCCAACCCATCTCAAGCAGCGGATCCTGCAGATTCCAGGTGTCGCTGCGGTCGAAACCCGAATTGCGGAATTTGCCCTGCTCGATGTGGCGGGCATGGTTCAACCGGCGACGGGCATGGCGATTTCGCTTCCCGATCACCGGGACGTCACGCTCAACCGGCTGTTCGTGCGCCGTGGCCGCCTGCCCCAGGCCGGACGCGTCGATGAGGTCGCCGTCGATGAGAGTTTCGCCAACGCCCATGACATGGATATTGCCGCCACCTTCAGCGCGATACTGAACGGACGAAAGCGCGCCTTGCGTGTCGTGGGCATCGCCCTGTCGCCAGAATTCATTTATGCGCTGGGGCCAGGCGACGTGATCCCCGACCCCAAACGCTTTGGCGTCATGTGGATGTCGCAAAAATCGCTCGAGGCGATTTTCGATCTCGACGGCGCCTTCAATTCAGTCAGCGTCAAACTGCTCCGCAACACCGATGAAGCCGAAACCATCAAGCGCCTCGATGACCTTCTCGAACGCTATGGCGGCAGCGGGGCTTATGGCCGCAAGGACCAGCAATCCCACGCCTTCATCGACGCCGAGCTCAAACAGCTCCAGGGCATGGCGCGCGTCATACCGCCGATCTTTCTCGCCGTTTCGGCCTTTCTCATCAACATGACGCTGATGCGCCTCATCGCGCTTGAGCGCGAGCAGATCGGACTGCTGAAGGCGTTGGGCTATTGGCGGCGCACGATTGTCGCTCATTATCTCAAATTGGTTGTCGTGATTGCCGGCGGCGGCATCCTGATCGGCTTTGCCGCCGGCACGCTGCTCGGCCAGGGGCTGACGCGTCTATATGGCGATTTCTTCCACTTTCCGTTTCTGATCTTTCAGCGCAATCCGGATATCTATGTCATCGCTGCCGCCATTTCGCTCGCTGCCGCCGTCGCCGGCGCGCTTCGCGCGCTCTATTCGGTGCTCACCCAGCCGCCAGCCGTCGCCATGTCGCCGCCCGCGCCGATCCGCTACCGACATCTCGGCCTCGAACACACGGCCCTCTTCCGCCACGTTACCCAGCTCACCATGATGGCGCTGCGCCATATGATCCGTTTTCCCGTGCGCACCGGCTTGACCATCCTTGGCGTTGCCATGTCGGTGTCGCTGTTGATCGTCGCACTGTTTTCGCTGGATTCGATCGAGTACATGATCGACGCCACCTTCTTCCGGGCCGACCGGCAGGACGCCACCATCACCTTTGTCGACGAACGGCCGCTGTCGGTCATGCAAGCCGTCGAGCGCTTGCCGGGGGTGCTGCGCGCCGAGCCCTTCCGCAGCGTGCCGGTGCGTCTGCGTCACGGTCACTTGCACCGCAAGATCGCGATTTCCGGCAAACCGCCCGAAACGGATTTAAGCCGCGTGCTGGATCTCAATCTCCAGCCGGTCATTCTGCCGGAAGCCGGCCTCGTGCTCAGCGAACACGTCGCCAACGAGCTCAATGTGCGGCCTGGCCAGCGCCTGGAGGTCGAAGTACTCGAGGGCCGGCGCGCCAAGCTTTCCCTGCCGGTGAGCCAGATCATCCAGACCTATCTCGGCATGGCCGTCTACATGGACAACGCCGCGCTGTCGGAAATTCTCGACGAAAGCGTCCAGGTGAGCGGCGCCCATATCGCCTATGACGGTGCGGCCACCGAGGAGTTGTTCGAAGCCGTCAAAAATTTGCCCGCCGTCTCGGCCATCGCCCTGCAAAAGACCTCGCTCGCTCGCTTCCGCGAGACCCTGGCCCAAACGATCTACATCATGACGACCGTCTATATAGCGCTCAGCGGCGTGATCGCCTTCGGCGTGGTTTACAACAGCGCCCGCATCCAGCTTTCTGAGCGCTCGCGCGAATTCGCCAGCCTGCGTGTGCTGGGCTTCACCCGCAACGAAGTCTCTCGCGTGATGTTTACCGAGTTGGCAACTCTCGTATTGCTTGCCATTCCGCTCGGCTATCTGATCGGCTATGGCTTTGCCAGCGTCGTGGTGAAGTCCTTCGAAAGCGACCTCTATCGCATGCCCTTTGTCATCGCGCCCAGCACCTATGCCGTCGCGTCAATCGTGGTGCTCATCGCCGCGGGCTTTTCTGCCCTAATGGTGCACCGCCGCATCAACCGGCTCGACCTCGTGAGCGCATTGAAGACGCGGGAATAAGCTATGAGCAAGAAACCGATCAAACGCCCGAGCCTCCCCCAGCTCGACCAGAAGCAGATCAAGCGGGCTTTGCTGGCCGCCTTTGCGCTGTTGCTGGCAAGCGGCTTCGTCTACGCGCTGCTGCCCAATCCCATCTTGGTCGATGTCGCCGTCGTCAGCGAGGGCGTGCTTGAGGTCACCGTGGACGAGGAGGGCGAGACCAGAATTCGTGAAATCTATACCGTCTCAGCGCCCATCGCCGGCAAGGTGCGCCGTTCGCCGCGCGAGGTCGGCGACGAGGTCGTCAAGGGCGAGACGGTTGTGGCGGTGATCCAGCCGGGCGATCCTTCGTTCTTGGACGTGCGCAAACGGCGCGAGCTCGAAGCGGCGGTCGCCGCCGACGAGGCGGCCGTCTCGCATGCAAAGACACACATCATCCGCGCCGAGGCCGAGCTCAAATTTGCCCGCAGCGAATTGAAGCGCGCCCAGTCGCTGGCCAACCGCGGCACGGTTTCCCAGCGCACGCTCGAAAAGGCGGACATGGCGGTCGGTGTGCGCGCCGCCGCGCTCGATGAAGCCAAGTCAGATTTGGAATTGCGCCATCGCGAACTCGATAGCGCCAGGGCACGCCTGATCGGACCCGAGACCCAATCGGGTCCCGTCGACGATGGCGACGACTGCTGCGTTCAGGTCAAGGCGCCCGAGGGCGGCCGCGTCCTCAAAATCTTGAGCGAAAGCGAACAGGTCGTTGGCGCCGGCTCGCCACTGCTTGAAATTGGCGATCCGCAGGATCTGGAGATCGTCGTGGATTTGCTCTCGACCGACGCCGTCAAAGTTACCAAAGGCGCGCCCGCCCACATCGAAGGCTGGGGCGGCGATAAGGATCTGCAAGCCCGTGTGCGCCGCATCGACCCGGCCGGCTTCACCAAGGTCTCGGCCCTTGGCATCGAGGAACAGCGCGTCAACACCGTGCTCGACTTGATCGACGTGAAATCAAGCTGGCAGCAGCTGGGCCATGATTTTCGGGTGTTCGTGCGCATCACCATATGGAAATCGGACACCGCGCTGCGCGTGCCTTTAAGCGCGCTGTTTCGCTCTGGCAACGCCTGGTCCGTGTTCAAGGTCGTGGATGGCGAGGCGCGTCTCGCAAAGGTTGAGATCGGTCAACGCAACACCGAGCACGCCGAGGTTTTAAATGGTCTTGAGCCCGGCGATCGCGTGATATTGCATCCCAGCGACCGGGTGGTCGATGGCATTGCAATCGAGGAACGCGACATTACCGGTTTGTGAGTGGGGGACGGCTTGGACGAGTTGATCCTAACCAACGCGCGCCTGTTGCTTCCCGAGCGGGTCGCGCTGGGCAGCCTGGTCGTCCGCGATGGCGTTATCGCCGACATTGACGAAACGCCAAGCAATGCGGCCGGCGCGCTCGACTGCGCCGGCGATTTTCTAGCGCCAGGCCTCGTCGAGCTCCACACCGACAACATTGAACGCCATGTCTTGCCGCGCCCCGGTACCCAATGGCCGCTGCAGGCCGCCATTTTGGCGCATGATCGGGAAATCGCCGCCGCCGGCATCACCACGTGTTTCGATGCCGTGTGCGTGGGCGAGGTGCATCCAAAATCGCTTCGTGTCGAGATCGTGGATGAGGTGTGCGATGCGCTGGCGGACCTCAGCGAAGCTGGCGCGCTGAAAGCCGACCACCGGCTGCATCTGCGCTGTGAAATCAGCTATGGCGGGCTCCTGCCATTGCTCGCGCGCCATATCGATCGGGCCAATCTCGGCCTTGTCTCGGTGATGGATCACACGCCGGGCGCCAGGCAATATGTCGAGGTCGAACACTACGCCGAGTACTATCAGGGCAAGTTCGCTTTGAGCGATGCCGAGCTGGAAGCCTTTATCGCCGAGCGCCGGGCCGACGGGGCGCGCCACAGCGCTTCGAACCGCCGTGCCGTGGTCGAGTTGGTCCGCGCCCGTGCGCTGCCGCTCGCCAGTCACGACGACGCCACCGTCGAGCACGCCGACGAGGCCAAGCTCGACGGGGCCGCCGTTGCCGAGTTTCCCACCACCCAGGAGGCCGCGCGCCGGGCGCATGAGAGCGGGCTGGCCGTGCTGATGGGCGGACCCAATGTGGTGCGCGGCCGCTCGCATACGGGCAATGTTTCTGCTGGCGATCTGTGCCAACAGGGCCTTCTCGACATCGTCTCGTCGGACTACGTGCCCTCCTCGGCGCTGCATGCCGCGCTGATCTTGGCTGCCGGTCCATTGAGCGCGAACGAAACAACCGCGCTACCGCGTGCAATTGCGATGGTGAGCAAGACGCCCGCCGCGGCAATTGGCTTGGCCGACCGGGGCGCGATCGCCACTGGCCTGCGCGGCGATCTTGTGCGCTTCGCAGCTAGGGACATGACGCCGGTCATTCGCGGCGTTTGGCGGCAGGGCATCAGAATCGCATGAGCTTCGATGGCGCCGCCGCCAAGCCCGGCACACTCGTTTGCGTCGTCGGCCCAAGTGGTGCCGGCAAAGACACGCTGATCCAGGAAGCCCGCCGCCATTTCGGCGACAAACCGCGCTTTGTGTTTCCCGAGCGCCTGATCAGCCGATCCAGTCAGATCGGCGAGCGCCACCGCCAGCTCGAACGCACCAGCGCGCAGCGGTCACAGTATTTGCTGAGTTGGGAGGCTCATGGCGATCTCTACGCCATTGCGTCCGACGCGATGGCCCAGTTGCAAGCTGGGCGCGTCGTGGTCGTGAATGTGTCGCGCACCGCAATCACCGATGCCCATTCGGCCTGGCCGAGGCTTGCCGTCATTCACGTCATCGCGCCAGAGGACGTGCTGCGCGCGCGCCTGCTCGCGCGGGGCCGCGAAGACGGCGACGCCGTCGCCCGCCGCCTGGCGCGGGTGGCGGTGCTCGATGTCCCCGAAGACATACCCCTCGTGACAATCGACAATGGCGGCAATCTGGCTGAGGCGGCAGCCGCCTTCGTTGGCGCGCTCGAAGAACTTGACGCTTAGAAGTTTTCGCCCGCCGGTCGGATATCGATCTCGAAACTCCAGGCCGATTTCGGCTGCTCGTGCAGTGCGAAATAAACCTCCGCAATCTCGTCGGGTTTCATGAAACCGTCGTCGGCGTCGAGTTTTTTCGCCAAGTCGGGCATCTTGCCACGGATTGAAACCGTATCGATCACACCGTCGACGACGATATGTCCGACATGCACGCCTTCGGGACCAAGCGAACGCGCGAAGGATTGCGCCACCGAGCGCAGCCCCGCCTTGGCCGAAGCAAAGGTGACAAACCGCGGTCCGCCCCGCATCGAGGCGGTGGCGCCGGTAAAAAGCAGAGTGCCTTGCTTGCTGGGCGCCAGCCGCAGGCCTGCCTGCTGACCGACCAGAAATCCAGCATAGCAGGCGACGCGCCAGACCTCTTCGAAGTCCTTCGGGTCAATCTCGAGAATTGGTCCGCTGTGCATGTTGCCCGCGTTGAAGACCGTCACGCCGAGCGGACCGATTTTGTCCGCTTCCTCAAACAGCTTCGCCACCGCGCCAGGATCCGTCACATCGGTCGGCACCACGTGGATCGTGCCACCAACATCGCCGATATCATTGGCCATCGCCTCGAGCTTGTCTTTGCTTCGGGCGGCAATCACCGTTTCAAAGCCGCCTTGTGCAAATCGCTTGGCCAGCGCCTGGCCCAGACCCGGACCGGCACCCGCAATGACCGCCACTTGAGCTCCCGCCATTTCATCCTCCCAGATATCTTTTCATCGTTCGCCAGGCGCTCATTTTTTTCGAACACCGGGTGCGCGCGGGCGCGCTGAACCGCAGATTACACGTCCGCATAATCTGTGCTGACAACTTTGTGTTACCGTCTCAAACCCTTTCAGGGGCACAGTCTGGTATAGTTTGACCAGCTGAGCACAACTAAGAGAAAGCAATGTTCTTGATGCGGCGATTCGAAGCATATGAATGCCGCTGATTGATCTGTATCAAGCACGCAATAGAACGGGCTCGGCATAGTGCAGATCGCACGGTGAGAGCAAATCGGGGCAGAGCGGAATAGCCGCATTGTCCCTTACCGCGTTTCTGGGAGAGAACGTCATGGCAGTTTCTGAGAGTGGTTCGGATTCGAAACTCGGTTCGGGCGCGGACCTCCGTTTCCTGTCCCGCATATTCGACTTCGCCGTCGCATTGATCGTGCTGATGCTGCTGATGGCGGCATTCCACGTTCACGCAATGCTGACCATCGGCGATTGGGACTTTTGGGTGGACTGGAAGGATGAGCGTTTTTGGGTCGTGATTACGCCCGTGCTGCTGATCACCTTCCCCGCCGCCTTTCAATACATCTTCTGGGAAAATTTCCGACTGCCATTCGCAGCAACGCTCTGCCTCCTGGCCCTCGTTCTCGCGGAGTGGATCACCCGCGTCACCGCCTTCAACATGTGGGCCTATATGCCCTTCTCCATGGTTTGGCCGGCGACGCTGATCCCGGGCGCCATCGTGCTTGATCTTGTGCTCATGCTGACCGGCAACATGCTGATGACCGCGATCTTCGGCGGCATGGCGTTTGGTCTGATGTTCTATCCGGGCAACTGGCCGATGCTTGCGGCCTTTATGCAGCCGGTCGACGTCCATGGCTCGTTGATGTCGGTCGCCGATCAGATTGGCTACACCTACACCCGGACTTCGACGCCGGAGTATTTGCGGATCATCAACCGCGGCACGCTTCGAACCTTCGGCGGCTCGGCCGCGCCGGTCTCGGCGTTTTTCTCCGCCTTCTTGTGCATCATCATGTACATGATCTGGTGGCAGATCGGTAAATTCTTCTGCAAGCTCATCACCATACCCAACGTGCTGCGCACCCATATGGGCTATGGCCAAGAAGAAAAACCCAATGAGGGCGATTTGCCCCTCAAGGCCTAACCACAGCAAGTTGTGTTGAGAGGAACTCAGTCGATGAAACTCGAACGCTTGGTTTTCGCGCTTCTGGCGCTCACGCTGTTCGTCACCGCCGTTCCGGCATCCGTGTTGGCCCATGGCGAGCGCAATCAAGAACCCTTCCTGCGCATGCGGACGGTTCAGTGGTACGACGTGAAGTTCCCGGACAAGCGGGAGTATGCGGTCAACGATTTGATCGAGATCTCCGGCAAGTTCCGGATGCATTATGACTGGCCGCAGGTTCTTGAAAAGCCGGGCGAGGCGGCAACGTTTCTCGGTATCGCCGTTCCCGGGCCGACGTTCACGCGCGAGGCACTCGACATAAACGGCAAGCCCGTTCCGACTTCGACCAACGATATCCTGATCGGCCACGATTATGATTTTCGTGTCGTCATGAAGGCGCGCCGCCCGGGCGACAATCACATTCATCCGATGCTGAGCATCGAAGGTTCCGGCCCCATCATCGGGCCCGGCATTGAGGTCAAGGTGACGGGCTCGCAGGATGATTATGTCAAGTCGAGCCAAATCATGACTGGTGAAAAAATCGAGAATCTGGAGACTTACAATCTCACCACCGTCGTCACCTGGCACGCCTTCTGGATCGCCGTCGCACTAAGCTGGGCGCTTTATTGGCTGGCCCGGCCGTTGCTCATTCCTCGCTTCATCATGGTCCACAACAAGGAGTGGGACCGGTTGATCACGCCGACCGACCGCAAGGTCGGCGTCGTCCTGCTGGTATCGGTTATTTCCGTCGTCATCGGGGCTTATGTCTACACGGATATGAAGTACCCGACGACGATCCCCTTGCAGGGCGGCAAAACAATCGTCAACAACACGCCGATGATCGAACCTAAAATCACGGTGAGCGTCGACAGGGGCGAATACTACGTTCCCGGCCGCACCCTGACGGTGGTGATGAACGTCACAAACAACGCCGACGCGCCTGTGCGTCTGGGTGAGTTCATGTCCGCCAATCTGCGCTTCATCGACTCGTCGGTTCCCGCCGCAGTGGCTAACGTCGATTCGGCTTATCCCACGGATTATGCGCTCGTCGGCAGCCTGAAGGTGAGCGACAACTCGCCGATCCAACCGGGTGAAACGCGCAGTATTGAGGCCATCGCCAGCGACACCGCCTGGGAACGCGAGCGTCTCGTCGGAATGTTGCGCTCGCCAGATAATTCCTTCGGCGGGCTGATGTTTTTCTTTGATGACGCCGGCAACCGGTACATCGCCAATGTGGGCGGGCCCATCTTGCCCAATTTCCAGAAATCGACTGGGGAGTAAGTAAGACCAAGCAAACGGCCAATTCGCTAAGGATATATACGTAAGTGCGGCTTCTGCTGATTGACGAAAGATAAGCAAAAGCTCATATTGAAACCAGAATCCGAATTCCATGGTTGGCTTCGAATTTTCGCCGACCCTCTAGTGGAACGAGATTGCAACGAAGAGGAGGAAGTGCATGGCTTCTCTAGACACAGCTGGCACCGTCGAGACGTCAAAAACCAAGACGCCGAAGATGTGGTTTTGGACGTCACCGGGCAAGATGTTTCTCGCCATGGCGGTCATCGCCAGCGGCTGGTTGATCCAACGCTGGTATCAGCAATGGGCGGGGTGGGAGTTTGGCATGGACTCCACGCATCCGGACTTCCAGTTCTATTGGATGAACCTGTTCTATTTCAATCTGGCGTTCACGGCGGCTCTCGGCATTGGCATTTGGAGCTATCTGTGGCTCACTCGCGACCGGGATATGGTAAATCTGGCGCCGCGTGAGGAAGTCAAACGCATCTTCAACTTTGTCGGCATCCTGACCTGCTACGTCTTTGCCGTCTATTGGGCCGGCAGCTTCTTCGCCGAACAGGACGCAGCTTGGCATCAAGTGGCCATCCGCGACACCAGCTTCACGCCGAGCCACATCGTGCTCTTCTATGGCGCGTTCCCGCTCTACATCGTGCTTGGCATCACGTCGTATGTCTACGCGATGACCCGTCTGCCGATCTATTCGCGTCGAATTTCGATCCCCTTGACGATGGCCGTCGCCGGTCCGTTCATGCTGATGCCTAATCTTGGCTTCAATGAATGGGGACACGCATTCTGGGCGTTCGAGGAGATCTTCACGGCGCCGATCCATTACGGCTTCGTGATCTTCGGGTGGACCGCATTGGCGCTTGGTGGCGTTCTGATGGAAGTCGTGAACAGGTTCGTCAACTATCTGTTCCCGACCATCTATGGCAAAGATTTCGCCAAGGAACTGACCGACAAAAAGTCGCCGATGTCGCTCTGATCCTGCCGGACCTTACGGTCCGCTGAAACGCAAAACAAACGCCCGTCGGTGATCCGGCGGGCGTTTTTTATTGAGTAAAATCACGCTCAATCATGCAGCGCCAGCTCGCGCAGCCGCCACAGCGTTTCTGGCGTATCCACGTCGATAAAGATCGCGTCGGAATTCAGATCCACCTCGACAACCTGATCTTCATGTTCGCCGATCAGATGCTTGGCGCCCGCATCGCCCCGGATCTGCACCATCTCTTCAAAAAAATCCGAGCCCCACAACACCGGATTGCCACGCCTTCCGTGCCGGATCGGCACGCAAATGGAGCGGCCCTCCTTGGGAGCGAAGGCGGCGATCAGCTTATTGAGATGGCCCGCTTCGACCTGCGGCATGTCGCCAAGGCATACGATGACGCCATCAATCGTCTCATCCAGCGCCCGAACGCCGGCGCGAAGCGACGTGCTCAATCCTTCGCTGAAATCGGCATTGTCCACATAGGCCACGTCCAGCCCCTCTAGTGTATCGCGTACCATTGCTGCTTGATGGCCGGTTACAGCCAAGACGCGCGTGGCTTTGCTCGCCAGGGCCTGCTTCGTCACATGCCGCACGATCGGCTCATCTTGGAGTTCTTCAAGCAATTTGTTGCGCGCGCCCATACGCGTCGAGCGACCCGCCGCCAACACGACAATCGCAATTCGCGGCGCCCGCCTGGTTTGCGCCTTACGCTCGTGGCGGGGTTGGATCCTCACTTGGGTTTCCTTCAACAGACCCCCCAAGCCCATTGCCGCAACCTCGTCCCAACCCACATCGAGCCCCGCAAGCCGCCGCTCCAGCACCCAGTCGAAACCGTTGATCTTCGGCGAGCCGGCACAGCTCGGCAATCCAATGACATCGCGCTCGCCGAGTTTGGCTATGAGCAGCAGATTGCCGGGATCAACCGGCATGCCCAAATGAACGACTTCGCCGCCTGCATCGGTGACAGCGGCCGGTATGACGTCGCCCCGATCGACAATCGCCGTACCGCCAAATATGAGCAGCGGATCTGCCTGCTCGCCGTCCAGCGCCTCGATCGCTTTCGTCACGGACGCCAAATCATGGTCGCAAATCTCGACGCGCCCAAGCCGGCTGCCCAATGCCTCAAGCCGTTCCTCGATAACCCGCTTGCGTTTCTCAAGCAGTTTCTCGCTGGTTCCGGCGACCCGCGTGAGGATGAGTCCCGCCATGCGCGTCGCGAATGGCGCGATCGCTACCAGCGGGCCGCGCGCACGCAACAGAATTTCGGCCTGCACCACAACCGCTTCGGGCAGGGCGAACGTGATGACTTTGATGGTGGCCGCCATTTGCCCCGCGACCATTTTTTCAAACGGTGCGAGCGTCGCGATCGTCAGCCCTTCATGCATGCGGTTGAGCTCGAGCAGCAAATCGCCATCAACCATCGCCAGGCCACTCGCCTTGGCTATTAGATTGGCCCGCCCGGTGAACGCGGCCGCGACGTCGGTGCCTTCGCCAGCAGCCGCCTCGGCGATCCGCCGGGCCGCTTCGTCCTCCGCCACATCGCCAGCTTCAAAGCGAGCCGCCATGACTTCGGTCAGACCGCCTTCGCGCAAACGCGCGATGTCCTCCCTCGCCAGCACCCTGCCCTTTTTGAGCGCGCCCGTTGGCGTTGTCACCGAATGAGCCAAGGTGGCGCCTTCGGCTTCATCCAGCGAAATCATGCCGAACTTCATGGCCCCGACCCGCTCTTGCCGCGCAACACGGCCGTCACCTCGGCCATAATCGACATGGCAATCTCGACCGGTCCCACCGCGCCGATGTTGAGACCGATCGGCGCGTGGATGCGACCGATCGCCTGTTCGGAAATACCTTGTGCGACGAGACGCTCGACGCGCTTGGCGTGCGTCCTCTTGCTGCCCAATGCGCCGATGTAGAACGCCTCGCTCGCCAGCGCGACGCCAAGCGCCGGATCGTCGATCTTGGGATCGTGGGTCAGCGCCAAAAATGCCGTTCGTGTATCCAAGCCGAATTCGGCCAGTGCCTGATCCGGCCATTCGGTCACCAAATTGACATTTGGAAACCGCTCCTCCGAAGCAAACGCCGTGCGCGGATCGATGATCGTCACGTCATAGTCCGCCAGCGTGGCCATCGGCACCAGGAATTGGGCCGTGTGGACGGCGCCCACGACAACCATCCGCAGCGGCGGATTGAAGACATGGACAAAAACGTCGCCGTCGGCGCCCTCGAGCACACGCGAGCGGTCAAGCCGCAGGGCCTCGGTCAGCCCTTCGCCCAGTTCGGGCATGGCCGCAATATCTTCAGCGTGGATGATGCGCTGTTCACCGCTGGCAAGCCAAGTCAGAACCGCGGCGGGCCGGCGCTCGGCACGGTCCGACATCAATTGCTCGACGACTTGCCTCTGCACAATGTTGGCTCCCTGGCGCTTCAGTGCGCTTTCAGCGGCTCGACATAGACCCGGATCGTCCCGCCGCAGGCGAGACCCACCTGCCATGCGGTTTCGTCCTCGACGCCAAATTCGAGCAACTTGGCTTCACCCGACGCCATGACCTCGCCTGCCTCGGCGATAACCGCGCCCTCGACGCAACCGCCTGAGACCGAACCAAGAAAATTGCCATCGCTGTCGATCAGGAGCTGGCTGCCGACCGGCTGAGGCGCAGAGCCCCAGGTCTGCACGACCGTGGCCAGCGCCACCTCGCGGCCCTCGTCAAGCCAGCCGAGCGCCTCGCTTAAGATTGATGTGTTCGGCGAACCCATTGCTCACGCCTCTGTGCCACTGCTGCGTTCAGCTCACAGGGTGACACTCCAATAGCGCGATTGGCAAGAAACAGCGCACAGGTCGCAACCTGCGCGAGCGAAACGCCGGTCCTACTCCTGGTTTTCGAAGCGGCGGTCGATGTCTTCCTTGCTAAAGCCGATTTCCCTGGCCACGAACTCTGCGTGGCTGTGGCTGGCGATGCCTTTTTTGAAGATGTAGGTGGGCTTGTCCCCGACAAAGTTGGTCATCAGAAATTGCGCTTTGGCGCTGCGCGCTTTGCGGTAGGTCTTGGCAAGCTCGTGGTTGTGTGTGATGAACAGCACGGTCGAGCCAAGCCTGATAAATCCATCAAGCACCTGCTTGGAGACCGTGAGCCGCTCCTTGAAGCTGGTTCCCTCGAAGGGTTCGTCCAGCACCACAAGGCTCATCGGCGTACATCCGAAAAATATGTCTCTGGTGCGCGAGAGCTCGGTGGCAAAACGCCCTTCGGCGCGATCAAGGTACCCTGGTTGGGGCACCTGATAGAACACCCGATCAGCCGGCGAAAAGCTCGCCTCGGTGGCCGGCACGAAACTGCCGGCTTGCGCCAATGCTTGGCATTGCAACACGGTCTTACACAGCGCCGTTTTACCGCCACTGTTGGGGCCGGTTACGAAGCTCAGCCGGGCCTTCTCCAGCACGACGTCGTTTGGCGTGTAGTCGGGATTGTCGATCGTGACGATGGGATTGCGCACACCCCGCATAAAGAGTTGATGGTGCGCCGTATCGGTTATGTCCGGCATGCACATGATCGTGGGGAAGTTGTCGCGGTAGCGCAGCAATGCGAGCAGCAGATCGATTTCGCCCAGGGCATCGACGGCGCGCTTGGCCAATTGATCTTCGAGCAACGCCCGGCCCACCGGTTTCATGAATCCGTCGCGTTCGGAACTCCCGACCACGCCGATATAGAGCGCCACCAGCGGAATAATCGCGAAATAGACGAATATCCCCACAAAGGGAACGGACGCGTTGGCGCTGACGCCGAAGGCGAAGGAATAATATTGTGCGCCAAACCACAGCAAGCCAAACAACGTCAGCAGCAGGCCTGGTTTAAAGGTGGTCGGCCGAAACCGGTAGAAGGGGATATACCAAGGCCGTTCCTCGCGCGTCACCGGACCGTCCTCGGTGAAAAGACCCTTTGTCAGGAGCTTGTAAAATCGACTATCGCCGAGGCGCCCGAAGTCGTCGAGCAATGATTTCAGCAGGCTGGACTTGACCGCCGGCGGACTCTCGCCGCAGGAGAACATTCCGTTGAAAAAAACACGTGTGCTTTTGAAGGCCTCGTAGCCGAACCCGCCGCGCGGACGGCCCTCGCTACTTTCAAACGACATCAGACCGACGAAGTCGGACCAAATCAAATCGTAGAGCTGACTTTCGTGTTTCACCGACTGCTCTACGAGCGTTTCGAACAGCTCACGCAGTTGCGGGGACTCATGGATTTCACTCAGCGCGTCTTGCCGGGCGCGAATGGCCTCGACATCGCGATGGGGGGACGCCAACACCCGTTGCAGCGCGCATTGCCCGGCCACCAACTTGGTGCTGTCAACCGCGTCGTACACCGTCTGCATTTCAAGTGCCTGATAGGCTTCCAGATCGAAAACCTTCGGATTATCCTCATCGCTGCCTGGCGCAAAATCCGCCGGTTCGGGCGCTTCCTCCAGATCGGATTCAATCACAGGCTCATAGCGCCCGACTGCCAACGGATAAGCGGCGGACTCATCTCCACCGCCTGCCCGGCCGGCACCGCCGCGGCGCTGTGCAGCTGCATTACCACTCATGCTAAATGATCCTGTGTTCTTCGACGATCGCCCGCGTCATTCGTGTCAGGTCAGTGAACGCGGCCAAATCGGCCCGCGCCGCATCGCGCTGGGGTGAAGCCAGACTCAATTCAAATTTTTCCCGGTCTTCGTACCACAATTCGGCGATGCCATCGTAGGGCGGCTTGTCATCCATCGTCTCCAGGAAAGGATTGATCACATACCCTTCGAGATGAGGAAGATCGGCCACCAACGGCACATGCACATCCCGCCAATGCTTGAGAAATTCCTCGCGGCTCATACCAGGCTTGCGGTGCAATGTTGCGATGAGCTTGAACATGGCGCCTCCCCTTGCGAACGCAAACGCCCCACAGACGAATATGCCCGAACGGCAGCTGAAACACGCCGGGCAGCACCCTAATCTAAGCGAGACTCGCCCTACACGCGAGCCTTCTATTGGTCGCTAATGCAGCATTATCTCATTGCCAGGACTGAAAAATACACAGCCCGGCGATGGCGGGGGCCATCGCCGGGCGGCGGCTGGGTGGCGTCGCGGGGTATGGGGGTCAGCGTCGCCGCCCGCCTACGTGACGAGCCCGATGTCTGGCGCGCACAGCGGGCCCTGCTCGACGTTGCACGTTGGGTGAAGCGCCCGGCCCGCCACGGGGTCCTGGCGGGTTTTCCCAATTGGTTCCACGGCCGCCGCGGGGCCCTGGCGGATTGTTGTCGAGGTCTCGAACCGGCCGGATGACATCTGGCGAGGCGCCCGGTCCTCCACGAGGTCCTGGCGGGTTTTCCCAATTGGTGCCGCGGCCGCCGCGGGGTCCTGGCGGATTGTTGTCGAGGTCTCGAACCGGCCGGATGACATCTGG
>JAJFHN010000097.1 GCA_021775595.1 Hyphomicrobiales bacterium | reverse complement strand
GACGACGGGGTGTTCATGCTGGTCGTCAACGCCGACCGCAAGGAAGTCGATTACCAACATATACAAGCAATGCTGCCGGCGGGAACTGTGCTCAATCGGTCGGACGAGCAGGCCCTGCTTGCACTCCAGGGACCGGCGGCGGCGGCCGTGCTGGCCCGTCATGCGCCTGGAGCCGATGCGCTCGATTTCATGACCATGGCGCGTTTGGAGTTCGACGGCATCGACTGTCAAATCAGCCGATCCGGTTATACCGGAGAGGATGGCTTCGAAATTTCCGTAGCCGCCAGTCAGGCGGTCGATCTGGCGCTCGTGCTGCTGGCCGAGGACGAGGTCGAACCGATCGGTCTTGGCGCGCGCGACTCGCTGCGGTTGGAAGCCGGGCTCTGCCTCTATGGTCACGATCTGGATGAGACGACCTCGCCGATTGAAGCGGGGCTGATCTGGGCGATCGGCAAACGCCGGCGAAGCAATGGCGGCTTTCGGGGGGCTGAGCGGATTCAACGTGAGATTGCGGAAGGCGCGAGCCGGCGGCGCGTTGGCGTCGGCATTGAGGGCCGCGCGCCGGCGCGTGAGGGGAGCGATATCGTCGATGCCGACGGCCAGAAGCTGGGCCTGGTGACTAGCGGCGGCTTTGCGCCATCGCTCGGCCGCCCCATTGCGATGGGCTATGTCGACCAGGCTTCCGGCAAAATCGGCACGGCAATCGATGTGATGGTGCGCGGCAAGGCACTGCCCGCTTTGGTGGCCAAACTTCCCTTTGTGCCGCACCGCTACCACCGGGGATGAACCAACAACCACAGACGATCGATCGAGGACGCAAGAATGAGCGATATGAAATTCAGCAAGGACCATGAATACGTGCGGATGGAAGGCGACGTCGCCGTTGTCGGCATCACCAATTTTGCCCAAAAGCAGCTGGGCGACATCGTTTTTGTCGAACTGCCCGAAACGGGCCGCACCCTTGCCAAGGGCGACGAGGCGGCCGTCGTCGATTCGGTCAAGGCAGCGGCCGAGGTCTATGCCCCGATCGGGGGCGAAGTGGTCGAGGTGAACGGTGAGCTGAACAAGAATCCGGCGCTTGTTAATGAGGACGCCGAGGGCGGAGCGTGGTTTTTCAAACTCAAAGTGGCCAATATGGATGAATTGGCCGAATTGATGGATGCCGGCGCCTATACCGCCTTCGCGGAGGGTACGGCCTGATGCGCTATTTGCCGCTCACGCCCGGCGATCGCGAGGCCATGTTGGCGCGCATTGGCGTCCCAGATATAGACGCGCTGTTCGACAGTGTGCCGGCCGCGGTCAGGCTTCAGGGAGATCTCGATCTACCAGGACACAAGAGCGAACTTGAGGTCGAGCGCGAACTGGGCGCGCTGGCGGCGAAGAATACGAGCGCCGGACAAGTGCCTTTTTTCGTTGGTGCCGGGGCTTACAAACACCACGTGCCGGCCAGCGTCGATCATCTGATTCAGCGCTCGGAGTTCCTGACGTCCTACACGCCTTACCAGCCGGAAATCGCTCAAGGTACGTTGCAATATCTCTTCGAGTTCCAAACCCAAGTGGCGCTCTTGACAGGCATGGAGGTGGCCAACGCCTCGATGTATGACGGCTCCACCGCGTGCGCCGAAGCGGTGCTGATGGCCCATCGCTTGACCCGGCGCAAGCGCGCGGTGCTCTCTGGCTCGCTTCATCCCCACTACCGGGCCGTTGTCGAGACGCTGTCGCATTATTCCGATGCAGACGTGGTCGCTATGCCGGCGGGGCCGGAAGATGCCGATTTGGCGGCCGCCATCGATGAGGAGACGTCGTGCGTCGTCGTTCAATTGCCGGATGTGTTTGGCGGGGTGCGCGATTTGAGCGCGCTGGCGGAAGCAGCCCACGCCAAGGGCGCTTTGCTGATCGTGGCGGTTACCGAAATCGTTTCGTTGGGCGCCATTCGTCCGCCAGGCGACATGGGCGCCGATATCGTCGTGGCCGAGGGTCAATCGCTCGGCAATGGCCTCAATTTCGGTGGACCCTATGTCGGCTTGTTCGCTACGCGCCAAGCTTTCGTGCGCCAAATGCCCGGCCGCATCTGTGGCGAAACGGTTGATGTCGAGGGCCGTCGCGGCTTTGTGCTGACGCTTTCAACACGCGAGCAACACATCCGCCGTGAGCGCGCCACGAGCAACATTTGCACCAATTCAGGGCTGTGTGCATTGGCCTTCACCATTCATCTCTCGCTGTTGGGTGAGGTGGGGTTGCGCCGGTTGGCGTCGCTCAACCACGCGGCCGCGTGTGCGCTCGCAGACGATCTGACGGAGTTGGATGGCGTCGAGCTGGTGACGCCTGCATTCTTCAATGAGTTCACAATTCGCGTGCCGGGATCCGGCGCGGAGATCATCGATCAACTCGCTAAGAAAGGCGTGCTTGGCGGCGTACCGATGTCGCGGCTGATGCCAGACGAAGGGGGCGCCGGAGACCTCATCATCGTGGCCGCGACCGAAGTCACGAGCGATACCGACCGCGCGGCCTATCGTGCCTGCTTGCAGGAGGTGCTTGGCGCATGAGCGGAGAAGCACGCGATAAAAGAGCGCCGGAACCGATGGCGCGCATCGAGCGCACATTCAGCGGCAATGCGGGTCTGCAGATCGAAGAACCGCTGCTCTTTGAAGTTGGGCGCACGGAGATCAGCGGCGTTGATTTGCCTGAACCATCCAATGATAAGCCGCGGTTCGGCGGTCTGGAGCGGCAGGGGGAGATCGGTCTGCCTGGTCTGACTGAGCCGGAGGCGATGCGCCATTATGTGCGCCTCAGTCAAAAAAATTACGCCATCGACATGGGCACCTATCCGCTCGGCTCCTGCACCATGAAGCACAATCCGCGGTTGAACGAAAAGATGGCGCGGCTGCCGGGTTTTGCCGATATCCACCCCCTGCAACCGCAATCGAGCGTGCAGGGCGCGCTTGAGCTGATGGCGATGCTGGCAGATTGGCTGTGCGAAATGACGGGCATGGCGAGCGTTGCGCTTTCGCCTAAGGCTGGGGCCCATGGCGAGCTCTGCGGCATGACGGCGATCCGCGCGGCCCATGAGGCAAAGGGCGTCAAGCGGTCGGTTGTGTTGGTGCCGGAATCCGCCCACGGCACAAACCCGGCCACCGCCGCGCTGCTGGGCTATGACGTCAAGGCATTTCCAGCGCGCGAAGATGGAACGGTTTCGGTCGATGCCGTTCGCGAGGCGATGTCGGACGATGTCGCCGGCATCATGCTGACCAACCCAAACACCTGTGGCCTGTTCGAGCGCGATATCGTTGAGATTGCCGAAGCGGTACATGAGAAGGGGGCTTATTTCTACTGCGATGGCGCCAATTTCAACGCCATTGTCGGCAAGGTCCGGCCGGGTGATCTCGGTATCGACTGCATGCACATCAATTTGCATAAGACGTTTTCGACACCCCATGGCGGTGGTGGGCCGGGCTCGGGTCCGGTGGTGTTTTCGAAAGCCCTCGCGCCCTTCGCGCCCGTGCCCTTCGTCGAACGCCAAGGTGACGCTTGTCGGCTGGTCGAGACCGGCGAGGCGGCGGGCGACGCCACGCCCTTTGGCCGGTTGACCGCCTTTCACGGTCAGATGGGGATGTTCGTGCGGGCGCTTGCCTACATGCTGAGCCACGGCGCTGACGGCATGCGCCAGGCGAGCGAGGACGCCGTACTCAACGCCAACTATCTGCGCGCCGGACTAAGCGATCTCATGAGCCAGCCCTTCGGTGACCAGCCCTGCATGCACGAGGTGCTGTTTGACGACAGCTTTCTCAAGGACACAGACATCACAACGCACGATCTGGCCAAGGCGCTGATCGACGAGGGCTATCATCCCATGACCGTCTATTTCCCGCTCGTTGCCCATGGCGCCATGCTGATCGAGCCGACTGAGTCAGAATCAAGGGCGGCACTCGATGGGTTCATTGCGGTGATGCGCGATCTTGCTCAGTCGGCCCAGGGCGGTGATGTCGCGCGCTTTAGGGACGCGCCACGCTACGCGCCGAGGCGGCGGCTTGACGAGACGCGGGCGGCGCGGGAACCGGTGTTGCGCTGGCGCGATGGCAACGTCAGGCAGGACGACGCAGCAGAATAGTTTGCTGTCAGACGTTCAGTTGAGCTTGCCCTTGAGACCACCGATGGACTTATCGATCAGTTTGGCGGCGGCGGCTGGCGCAAGTTTCTTGTCGATCAGCGTCTCGGCGGCCGTGATCGCTACCTCGATCGTCTTGCTGCGCACGTCGCTGATCGCCTGAGCTTCGGCGCGGGCAATCTTGTCTTTCGCCATGCGGGTGCGCCGCTCAATCGACTCGTCGAAGGATTTGCGCGCTTCTTCCGCCAAGATTTCAGCCTCGCGCTTGGCCAGCGCGATGATTTCATTGGCCTCTTTTTCGGCATCACGCTGCTTGCGTTCATAGTCGGCCAGAATGGCCTGGGCCTCTTCGCGCAAGCGTCTTGCTTCGTCGAGTTCGTGTGAAATCAATTCGGCGCGCTTATCGAGCGCGTCGGTCACTTTTTGCGGCAGCTTGTAATAGAGCACGATAGCGACAAAGCCGAAAAACGACACCGCGACCCAAAATTCCGGTTCAGCAAACATCGCTCAATTCCCTCACTCGCTGAGTGCTTTGGTGACGGCGGCGCTGACGTCGCGTTTGGTGAGCTTGCCGCCGATCAGCGAAGTGACGATTGCTTCAGTCGTCGTCGCGGCGACATCTTTGATTTGGGACAGAGCGTCATCTTTGGCGGCATCGATGCGTGCTTCGGCCGCCTCGGTCTGGTCCAGCAATTTGCGGTCGAGTTTCATACGCTCGGCCTCCAGCTCCGTACTGATTTTCTCGCGTGTTTCCTGGGCAATGGCGTGCGCTTTTGCCCGAGACTCCGCGAGCGCCTGCTCGTAGGTCGCGATCGCCTCTTCGGTTTTTTGCTTGAGCTGCTCTGCTTGATCGAGGTCGCTGGCGATGCGGTCGCGACGCTCCTCGATCACCATACCAATGCGCGGCAGCGCGATCCTCGCCATCACCAAATAAAGTGAGCCAAAGGTGATCGCGAGCCAAATGAGCTGCGGTGCGAAATCGGCGATTTCAAGTTGCGGCATAGCGGATCAGTCGGGCTGTGCGAGGCAGGGTTTGCTCTGCTCGCCCTAAAAGACGAAGAGGATGATCAGCGCGACCACAAGGCCGAACAGACCGGTTGCTTCGGCCAGCGCAAATCCCAACAGAAGATTGGCGAATTGGCCTTGGGCGGCCGATGGGTTGCGCAGGGCGCCCGAGAGATAGTTGCCGAAAATGGTGCCGATGCCGACGCCGGCGCCGACCAATGCGATCGAAGCCAACCCGGCGCCGATCAATTTTGCTGCTTCAACTTCCATTGTGTCTCTCCTTGAGAAATGAAAACGTGATTGGGTGTGCGCTAATGCATGTGCAACGCGTCATGGAGATAGATGCAGGTCAGAATGGCAAACACGTATGCCTGCAGGAACGCAACCAAAATTTCCAAACCTGTGAATGCCACCATGAAGGCGAGAGGCGCCCATCCGCCCAGCACACCCAAGCCGACAACGAAACTGCCGAAGACTTTGAGCATGGTGTGGCCGGCCATCATGTTGGCAAAAAGCCGCACGGACAAGCTGATGGGGCGCGTCAAATAGGAGATCAGTTCGATAACCACGAGCAGCGGCAACAGCAGTGCAGGCACGCCTTTGGGCACGAAGTACTGCAGAAAGCCGGCGCCGTGCCGCGCAAAGGCGATCACCGTTACCGCCAAAAAGATAAACGAGGCGAGTGCGAAGGTCACGATGATGTGGCTGGTCACCGTGAACGTGTAGGGGACCATGCCCAGCATGTTGCAGAACAGCACGAACATGAAGAGCGTGAATATGAATGGGAAATAGCGCTGCCCGGCCGCGCCCACATTGTCGCGCACCATCGAGGCGATGAATTCGTAGCTCAATTCGGCCAGCGATTGCATGCGGCCTGGAACGAGCGCGCGTCCGCGCATGGAGAAGATCAAAAAACTGCTGATCAAAATGGCGGCGATCACCATGAAGAGCGAGGAATTGGTGAAGGAGGCGTCGATGCCAAACACGTCGAGTTCAACCTGACGTTTGATCTCGAACTGGTGCATGGGATCGGGCATGCCGCCCCCGCTGCCGTGTTCGTTCGCGTCTGCTGCAACTTCGTTTGCCATGGTTCTTGATCTCTGCGCTTCGGACGATTGCGTCAGCTTGGTGGGGTGTCTTTGTTGGAACGCGCTTGAATGTCATAGGCCGAGCGAACGACATTGAGAATACCCGCCGCGGTGCCCAGAAAGAAAAATGTGAGCAGAAGGAACGGGCCCGTTCCAAGCCATTTATCAAGCCACCAGCCGATGAATCCTCCAACCACGGTGCCTGCCACCAGCTCGATGCCAAGGCGCATCGCCATTCCCAATGCCGCGCCGCGCGCGTTGCCCGCCTCGGGCTCGGCTGCGGGACGTTTGCCTCGCGCCTCCTCGATATGAGTCTCGAGTTGGTCGAGACGCTCCCGGGTCGCGCGCCCAATGGGGTCTGCGCCTTTGCGGGGTCGCCTGCCGCGAGCAGATGCGGACTTGGCCATTGATGCGCCTTTGCGGATGGGCTCTGACCGTTCGTCGGTCCGGCCCAGGCCGCGCGCAACATAGAAGGAGCCCCAACGCGTGTCAAGGAACGCGAATTGCTATGTAACCTATTGATATATTTGATATATTTTCGTGCAAATCGCGAACTGATGACGACAGAATCGGCTCAGGCGCTTTCGCGGAATTCCTCGGCCTGCGCCAGATCGACCGAAACCAGCTGGCTGATGCCGCGTTCGGCCATCGTCACGCCGAACAAGCGGTCGACGTGACTCATGGTGTAGGGGTGATGGGTGATGATCAGAAAGCGTGTATCGGTCTGATCGCGCATTTCCTCCATCAGCTTGCAAAAGCGCTCGACATTGGCGTCATCCAGGGGCGCATCGACCTCATCCAACACACAGATTGGCGAGGGGTTGGTCAAAAACACGGCGAAGATGAGCGCCATGGCTGTCAACGCCTTCTCGCCACCCGAAAGCAGGGTCAGCACCTGCGGCTTCTTGCCGGGCGGTTTGGCCAAAATTTCGAGGCCGGATTCCAACGGATCGTCGGATTCGATGAGCTGCAGTTCGGCGCTGCCGCCGCCAAACAGTGTCTGGAACAGCTTCTGGAAATGGCCGTTTACGTCTTCAAACGCGTCCAACAACCGTTTGCGGCCTTCGCGGTTCAGGCTGGAGATGCCTTGGCGCAAGCGCTGGATGGCTTCTTCGAGATCGTCGCGCTCGCTGACAAGATTGGTGATTTCGCCAGCCAGCGTTTCGGCCTCCTCTTCGGCGCGCAGATTGACGCCGCCAAGGCGTTCGCGCTCGGCCTTCAATTTGGAAAGCTTGATATCGATCTCTTCGAGAGAGGGAAGCGTTGCATCTGGCTTGAGGTTAGCGATTTCGAGGCAGGCTTCGGCGGCGCATTCGAGAATGTCGCGGATTTGGCGGACCTGCTCGGCCCGGCGCTCACGCGCTGCCTCCAAGCGTGCCTCGATACGGGCGCGCGTTTCGCGCGCTTCGCCGTGTGCGGTCTGGGCTTCGCGCAACGCCTTATCGCAGGATTGCAGTGCGGTTTCGGCCCGCGCCAAATCATCGGCCGCCTCGTTGCGGCTTTTCTCCGCCGCGCCGATCTCATCAAGAATCTTGTTGCGTCGTTCGGCAACGCGTCCAGGCATGTCGCGGTAGCCCTCAAGCTCCTCGCGAGACGCTTCAATGCGCTCGCTCAGGGATTTGATCTGGGTTTCGCAACCGGCGATGCGGCTGCCGAGGCGCAGGCGCTCTTCGCCGATCGCGTCCAACCGGCTGCGGGCAAGGCCGGCCTCGCGTTCTAGCGTCTCAAGGCTGGCGCGTGCGTTTGTATATGTGCTGCGTGCTTCCTCGAGCGCAGCGCGTCGTGTCTCTAGCGTATCTTCCAGCGCATCGAAGGGCGCCGCATCGGTCAGTGTCTGTTCGGTCGCGCTTAGGTCCTGACGCGCCTCTTCGAGTGCTTCGTCGTTGAGTGAGGCTGCCTCACCCAGAGCGCCGAGCTGCTTGGATTGATCCTTGGTGACGCGCTCGCTTTGGGCCAATGCTTCGCGTGCGCTTGCCAGGGCTGCTTGAGCACCGCTCCAGGCTTGGCGCGCGGCTTGGTCGGCCATCTGGGCCTGGCCCGCGGCCTCTGCCGCCGCACTCAGGCTCTGCTGTGCGTCTTCGGCTTGCGAGCGGGCTTGGGCTGCTTCACGCTCGATGTCGCTCAGGCGGTTTCGGGCGGCGAGCCGTTTTGCGGCGTTGCTTGGCGCTTCAGCGCTCGCGCTGAAGCCATCCCAGCGCCACAGGCCGCCAGCCCGCGAAACAAGCCGTTGTCCGGATTTGAGCGCGCCTTGAAGACGAACGGCATCCGCTTCATCGACCAGACCGATTTGAGCCAAGCGGCGCGCCAGTTCGGGCGGCGCCTGAACATGGCGCGCAAGTTCTTCGACGCCATCGGGCAGGGCGGGATCTTGCGACCCGTTGCCGGTCAGCGACCAGTGCGCTGGTGCGCTTGCATCTGAGGGCGCGTCGAGATCGTCGCCCAAGGCAGCGCTCACAGCTGCCTCCAGACCTGCTGCCACCTGCACGTCTTGCAGGATCGGTGACCAAGTCTCGGCGCCATCGACCTTGACGATGCGCTCCAAAGTGCGGCGCTCGGTTTCCAATTGTTCGAGCTGCAATTTTGCTTGGGCTGCGCTCTCGCGGGCAATCGCTTCGGCTTCGCGTGCCTGGTTCAATGCGGCTTCATGGCCAGGCATCTCGGTCTCGGCGGCCTGCAGATCAGCGGCAAGGCGGGCCACATCGCTCTCGAGGTCGGCCAGCGGTAAGCCGCCGGCCGAAGCGCCATCCAAGGCGGCAAGCTGGCTGGCGATATCGCTTGCTTTGGTCTCCATGCGAGCGATGCGCCCGCGCGCCTCCTCGACGCGGTCTTCGATGTGCTCGCGCTCGGCCCGCGCCTCGGCAAGCTCGCTGGTGGTCTGGGAGAGATCTGCCTCGGCTTTGCGCAAGTCTTCGCCGTGTTGTTCCGCCGTCGCGCGGGCTCCGGCCTCGCGCTCGCCTGCATCAGCTGATGCGCCCAGAGATTTTTCTTCTTCGTCGAGGCGGCGGAGGGTTTGCTTGGCTTCCTCCATCAGCTCGCGTTCCCGCTCGGCGTCGCGCGTCATCTGTTCGCTGCGCGTCTCGAGCTCTTCGACGCGGGCGGCTGCCCGCGCCTCTTCTTGCTCCAGCGTGTCGCGCTCGACACTCAGGCGCTGGAGCACGGCGGCGCGCTTGGCTTCCTCATCGCGTAGCGGAGCCAATGCTTCGGCTGCCTCGCCTTGGGCCCGGAGCGCCTCGGACTCAGTCTTGGTCAGTTCGGCCACTTCGCGCAGCACCTGTTGCAGGGCTTGTTCTTCATCCGTCACGCCGTCGCAAGCAGCAGACCAAGCGATGTGGTGCTTGAGGGCTTCAGCTTCGCGGATCTTCGACGACATGGATTTGTAGCGCCGGGCCTGACGGGCTTGGCGGTTGAGGTTTTTGAGTTGCTGGTCGAGCTGGCCTTCGAGGTCGGCTAGGCGCTCGAGATTGCTCTCGGACGCCTTGAGCCTGAGTTCGGCCTCGTGGCGGCGACTGTGCAAGCCACTGATGCCCGCGGCATCTTCCAGCAATCGCCGGCGCTCTTGCGGTTTGGCATTGATGATTTCGCCGATGCGGCCTTGGCGGACCAGGGCAGGCGAGCGCGCGCCGGTGGCGGCGTCCTCGAACAACAGCCGCACGTCGCGGGCGCGCACATCTTTGCCGTTGATTTTGAAGGCCGAGCCCGCTTCGCGCTCGATGCGGCGGGTCACTTCCAGAACGTCGGAGTCGTTGAATTCGGCCGGCGCCATGCGCTCGGCGTTATCGATAAACAGCGTCACCTCGGCCATATTGCGGGCCGGTCGGTTCTGCGTACCGGCGAAAATGACGTCGTCCATGCCGGAACCGCGCATGCTCTTGAACGAGGTTTCACCCATCGCCCAGCGGATGGCCTCCAGCAAATTGGATTTACCGCAGCCATTGGGTCCGACAACACCCGTCAGGCCGTGCTCGATCAAGAGCTCGGTCGGCTCGACGAAGGACTTGAAGCCCAGTGCGCGTAAGCGTGTGATCTTCAAAGGTTTTTCCTCAAACCCAATGACGCGTTTGGCAACGAAGGTCCGACTGGACCCTACCGGATTGGGGCTAGGTAACCTGCGGCTCAATCAAGGCCTTCATTTGATCGAAGGTGAGCGCGCCACGCATTTTTTTGCCGTTGATGAAAAAGGTCGGCGTTCCCGCCACGCCAAATTTGCGCCCCCGCTCTTTCACCCACATCAGTCCGTCGATAATGGCTTGATTCGACATGCATTTGTCAAATGTGCCGCGCGTCATTCCGGCCTTGGCCGCGACCTTGAAAATCGCGTCCTTGCGCACTTCCTGACCGCCCCATTGCTTTTGCGAGAGCAGAAACGTGTCGTAGTAGCGCATATAGGATTTGGCCGGCGCGCAGCGGTTGATGATGGCGGCGGCGGCGGCGGAGCGGCCGATTGGGAATTCACGAATGATGTAGCGCACCTTGCCGGTATCGATGTAGGCGCGCTTGATTTTCGGATAAGTCGCCATATGAAACTGGCGGCAATAGCGGCAGGTGAGCGAGGCGTACTCGATGATCGTCACCGGCGCCTCTGCGCGGCCGAAGGTGCGATCGCCCAAGGGGCCGGCTTTCAGAAGCTCTGATGGAACGGGTGCGCCGTCGTGGTCGAGGAGCGCGCCTTCGGGCGGTTGGCGCTCGCCCGAACCCGTGCCGCAGCCGGCCATCAGCACGCCGGTGCCAGCAACAAGTCCTTTCGAAAACAATCGGCGGCTCAGCATGTTGCCCTCGCGCTAGGTCTCATGTCTTGGCCGAGTGTCCGCGCGCTCAGCCCTTGAGCAGCGGATTGATTGCCTTTTCAAGCTCTTCGATCGTGTTGCCGCCGGTCAGCATTTCGCCGTTGATGAAAATCGTCGGCGTGGAGTTGACGCCGTACTGTTCTAGGCCGCGCCTGCGCACTTCGTTGATGCCGGCAAGCATATCCTTGTTGCCTTCGGGATCGAGGCATTTGTCGAAATCCGCCTCGCTTTTGCCCGCCTGCTTCCACAGCGTCATGATGGAGCCCTTGGTGTCGCAGTCGCTACATGCCCAGCTGTCATAGGTGGAGAAGACCGCGTCGACAAAGGGATAGAATTTTTGCTCGCCGGCGCATCGCGCCAGCGCGGAAATTGAAAAGGCGATTTGGTCGCCAGGAAATTCCCGCAAGATGTAGCGGACTTTTCCGGTGTCGATGTATTGCTGCTTGAGCTTGGGGAGGACGGTTTTGTGAAAGTCGGCGCAGTGGTGACAGGTCATCGAGGCGTATTCGATGATGGTGACCGGTGCGTCTGCTTTGCCAAGCGTATATTCGGGCAATGGTCCCGCCTCCATCACGCTGCCAGCGACCGTGCCGCCTGATTGCGACGGCATATAGAGGTAGGCTGCGGTTGCCGCGATCAAAACGGCAAGCGCGCCCACTATCATGATAGTCGGGCTTAGCTTTCCTCCGCCACCGGTCGAATTTTTCGATTTGCTCAAGGCTTTGCTCCCAAGGATTCGATAACAGCAAACTGACCTTTATCAGGCTGCACCGCTGGCTTCACCAAAATATGACGGCAATGAAATGTTCATGTCCGGCCCACCCTGCCGGAGAGGCGCTGCAGGGCCGCCCTCAGGCCGTCGTCGTCGACCTCCTCGAGCGCGGGTGTGGTTTTGGGTTCATCGCTTGCGACGACCCCGTCGCGGCGCGGCGCGCTCTCGCGGCGCACTGGCGACTGCACGATGCGGATATGGGTCACCGCGCGGTAGCCGAAATGGACGTTGAGGCGTTCGATGATCTGTGGGGCGGCGTGCTGGACTTCCAGTGCGCGCGGTCCGTCGGCGCAAAGATGGAGCGTCGCACCTCGGCCGTTTTGGCGCGCATCGGCGTTCTTGGGCGGCCAAACCAACCGCTCCGGCTGGGTGAAGCGCGCAAGATCTGGTCCGGCGATCGTCGGCCAGTCGCTGATCAGCGCGGCAACGGGAAAGCCATGGGCCTTGAAGGCCGCCTTGGTGACGCCGGGCGCCAGCGCGCCGAGCGATTTGGCGCCCATCGCCAGAGGTTTGACGCGTTTTTCCGCCATTTTTCGGGCTCAACCGTTCCGCGAATTCCGCAAGTAGCCTAGCATACTCCCGCTGAGACCGGTACGACAGGCTGGCCATGGATGATGGGGATAAGCTGACCAAGGCGGCGCGCGCCAAGGCGGGCCGGATCGGGCGAGCGCTGCTTGCCTGGTATGATGTATCACGCCGCGATCTGCCCTGGCGGGCCGCGCCGGGCGCCTCTGTCGATCCCTATGCCGTCTGGCTCAGCGAGATCATGTTGCAGCAGACGACGGTCAAGGCGGCCATCCCTTATTTCAAGACGTTCCTGCGGCGCTGGCCGAGCGTCGGCGCGCTGGCATCGGCCAAGCGCGACGAGGTGATGAGCGCCTGGGCTGGGCTTGGCTACTATTCGCGCGCCAGAAACATGCATGAGGCGGCCACCATCGTGGCGCGAGATTTTGACGGGCAATTTCCCGATACGCTCGATGAGCTTCTGGCCTTGCCGGGCGTCGGGCCCTATACGGCCGCAGCCATCGTGGCCATTGCTTTTGACGGCCGGGCCGCGGTGGTCGATGGCAATGTTGAGCGCGTCCTGGCGCGGCTGTTTGCGCTGACCACGCCAATGCCCGCGGCCAAGGGGCTGGCGCGTCAAATAGCCGAGCAGCTCGCACCTTCCCAACGGCCCGGCGATTTCGCGCAAGCAATGATGGATCTGGGCGCAACGGTGTGCACGCCCAAGCGGCCCGAATGCGGCAGCTGCCCGCTTGGCAAGCTGTGTGGCGCCAGGGCGGCCGGTTTATCGGCTGTTCTGCCCTACCGCGAAGCCAAGCGCGCCAAGCCGCAAAGGACCGGCCAGGCCTACTTCGCCATGACACCCGATGGCGCCGTCCTGCTGCGGCGGCGGACCGACAAAGGCTTGTTGGGAGGCATGATGGAGGTGCCCTCGTCAGGCTGGAACAGCGCGACGAATCAGGCCAACGGCGATGCGCCAATTGAGGGGGCCTGGCGGCTGTTGCCGGGAACCGTGCGCCACACCTTCACGCATTTTCATCTGGAGCTTGAAGTTTATTGCTTGGAGCCCGATCGGCGGGCGCGGCCGGAATTGGGCCCGAATTGCGAGGGCTGGCGCTGGGTGTCGCGGCGCGATCTCTCGGCTGAGGCGTTGCCCAGCCTGATGCGCAAGGTGATCGCCCACGCGCTCGCCCAGCTTGATAGAGAGGCTGCCTAGTTGGCGGTCATGCCCAACTGTTCACGCGCTTTTTCGCGCAGCGCGTCGATGGGCTCGAGCTCGCGGCCACGCTTGGTGTGCCAAAAGGTCCAACCGTTACAGGCTTCGCGGCCCTGCAGGTGGGCGCCGATCTTGTGGATCGAGCCGCGCTCGCCGGCACACGCGATTGTGCCATCCGCGCGCACCAAGGCGGCGTGTTTGGCCTTGGGGTCATAAATTTTGGCGCCAGCGGCAATGATTCCAAGCTCGATCAAGGTGCCGAAGGGAACGCGCGGGGCCGAGCGTTTGCTGGGAACGGGACTGAAGCTCTCGGCCTCCAGCGGCGTTACCGCGGCGATGCGTTTGCGCGCGATCTCGCCATAGGCCTTGTTCTGCTCGACGCCGAGCCAATTGCGGCCCAGCTGTTTGGCGACGGCGCCCGTCGTGCCGGTGCCGAAAAATGGATCGAGTACCACATCGCCAGGCGAGCTTGTGGCCAACAGAATCCGGTGCAAGAGGCTTTCGGGCTTCTGGGTGGGATGGGCTTTCTTGGCGCCCTGTTTGAGGCGTTCGCCACCCGAACAGATGGGCAGCAGCCAGTCCGAGCGCATCTGAAGGTCTTCGTTGAAGGCCTTCATCGATTCATAGTGAAACGTGTAGCGCGACTCCGAACTGTGTGCGGCCCAAATCAGGGTTTCGTGGGCGTTGGTGAAACGGCGGCCGCGGAAATTGGGCATCGGGTTGGTCTTGCGCCAAATGACGTCGTTCAAGATCCAATATCCCATGTCTTGCAAGGCGGCGCCGACGCGGAAAATGTTATGATAGCTGCCGATCACCCACAGCGCGCCATCGGGCTTGAGGACGCGGCGGCAGGCCGACAACCAATCGCGGCTGAAGGCGTCGTAGGTTTCGAAACTGGCGAATTTATCCCAATCTTGATCGACCCCGTCGACGCGCGAATTGTTGGGACGCAATAGAGCGCCGTCCAGCTGGAGATTGTAGGGCGGATCGGCGAAAATCAGGTCGACGCTGCCGGCGGGCAGCTTTTCAAGAGCACTGACGCAGTCTCCGATGATCACCCGGTTGAGCGCCGATGGCTCAAGGGTCTCACGCTTACCCATCACACCCGTTCCCCTAAACGCAACACAAGGCGGTCACGAGGGACCGCCAGGGATCAAGAGGTCTATGGTGCGGGTCTACGGGTAAAGGTTGGCTTAATGGTGCGGCGTGGCCTCAGGCGGCGGTCCGCTCCAGTGCAGCCGCGACGGGTTTGAACGAGCGGCGGTGGTGCGGCGTGACGCCGTGGCGCGCAAGGGCTTCGGCATGCAATTTGGTGCCGTATCCCTTATTGCGCTCCCAGCCATAGGCGGGATGTTCGCGGGCGAGCGCTTCCATCAAGCGGTCGCGGGTGACCTTGGCGATGATCGAAGCGGCTGCGATCGAGAGCGAGAGATGATCGCCGCCAATCACCGTGCGGCATGGGCAGCCGAGTTTTGGCGCCCGGTTGCCGTCCACCAACGCGGCAGAGGGTGAGCAGCCCACGCCCTCCAGCGCCCGCGACATCGCCCACAACGTCGCTTGCAAAATATTGTCGCTGTCGATACGCGCCACGTCAGCAATGCCTACGCCGACCTGATGGGCCTCAATGATCTCGTCATAAAGGCGGGCCCGCGCGGTCGCGCTCAGCCGTTTGGAATCATCCAATCCAGTTGGCGCGGTCTTTGGGTCCAATATGACGGCCGCCGCGACGACCGGACCCGCCCAGGGGCCGCGTCCTGCTTCGTCGATGCCGGCGATGGGACCGCCAAATTCTGCGCCAAGCTCGTTCTCAAGCGCAAAGTCGGGCAAATCCTCGATGTGTCTGGTGCGCACCATGGCCCCAGCATGCCGCCTTCCGCCGATTCGGACAATCCAGCCTGCCCCTAGAGCAGCTTCATTTGCTGGCCCTGCATCACGGGCGGGCTGAACAAATCGGTGCGCAAATTGAGCCTGTGCTCATTCAGACCCAGCCGCTTGGTGGCGATCTCGAAGCGCCGGCCGAGCTGCCAGGCATAGGGACCCGAACCCCGCATCCGGCGACCCCATGTCGAGTCGTTCTCCTTGCCGCCCCGCATAGAGCGCAGCAGCGAGAAGACGTGCGCCTCGCGGTCGGGATAATGGGTCTGCAGCCATTCGCGGAACAGACCGCGCAGTTCATGCGGCAGCCTCAACACCACATAGCCCGCCTCTGTCGCGCCGGCCGCCGTGGCGCGCTTCAGAATGGTTTCGATCTCGGGGTCGTTGAGCGCCGGGATGATCGGCGCCACCACGACGGCCGTCGGCACGCCGGCCTCGCTCAGCAGCCTCATCGCTTCGAGCCGCTTCTCGGGTGTGCTGGCGCGCGGTTCCATGGCGCGGGCCAGTTTGCGATCGAGGGTCGTGATCGAAATGGCGGCCTTGACCAAGCCCCGCTCGGCCATGCTGCTCAAAATATCGATGTCGCGCACGATCGTCGCCGACTTGGTGATCAGCGAGACCGGGTGGTTGGCCCGATCGAGCACCTCGAGCAGGCTGCGCGTCACGCGGTATTGGCGCTCGATGGGTTGATAGGCATCGGTGTTGGCGCCGAACGCGATTGTTTGGGGCTGGTAGCCATCGGCGGCCAATTCCTTCTCCAACAGCTTGGCCGCGTTCTCTTTGACGAACAGTTTGCTCTCGAAGTCGATGCCGGCCGAAAGCCCCAAATAAGTGTGCGTCGGCCTGGCGTAGCAATAGACGCAGCCATGCTCGCAACCACGATAGGGGTTGATGGATTTGTCGAATTTGATATCGGGCGATTTGTTGCTCGAGATGATCTTCGCGGGCCGCTCGGTCAATATCTCGGTTTTGAAGGCGTCGAGCTCGTCCAAGGTCCCCCAGCCGTCGTCGCTGGCGAAAGAGACGAATGTTTCGAACCGGCCGGAGCGATTTGAGACCGCGCCGCGTCCCCGGCGGCGCTGCTTGTTGATACCGCCCGATTCGGCCGGCACGGCGCGCTCGGGCGGTTGGGGGATTGGGGAGGAATCGGACATGGGTGGAAGATTAGCGCCAGCACAAGAACAAATCAAGAACGTATTGATTTCACGCGCCACCGTTTGCTTGTTGCCTGGCTGCGAAACGCTATGATCGCGCCGATGATTTCAGTGGTGATCCCAACGCTCAACGCGGAAGCGGGGCTGAGCACAACTTTGGCGGCGCTGGTTCCGGCGACGGTGCAGGGGCTGGTGCGCGAAGTGATCATTGCCGATGGCGGTTCGCGCGACGACACCGCGATGATTGCCGATGTGGCGGGCGCTCATTTGGTGCATTCGCCAAAGGGCCGGGGCGTCCAGCTGGCGGCTGGCGCCGGCAAAGCGCGCTTTGACTGGCTGTTGTTCCTGCACGCCGACACCATGCTGGAGGCCGGTTGGGACCGGGAGGCTGCGGCCTTTATCGAGCGGGTGGATTCGGGCGAACGGCCGTTGGCGGCAGCTGCCTTCCGCTTCGCGCTCGATGATTACGGCGCCAAACCCCGGCTGCTGGAATCGGTTGTCGGCGCGCGCTGCGCGTTTTTTCGTTTCCCCTATGGCGATCAAGGCCTGCTGATTCCGCGCCGGCTCTATTCAGCGCTTGGTGGTTACAGCCCGCTGCCCTTCCTCGAGGACGTCGATTTGGTGCGCCGATTGGGACGCAAGCAGCTGGTGATGCTGCGCTCGCGCGCGATCACGAGCGCGGTGCGCTACAAGCGCGACGGCTACGTTTCGCGATCGCTGCGCAATCTGGCGTGCGTTTCGCTCTTCTATATGCGGGTGCCGGCCGAGACGCTGCTGCGGTTGTATGACTGAAGCATCGCGTCGCTGGCTGGTTGTCATGGCCAAGGAGCCCCGCCTGGGCCGCGTCAAGACGCGCCTGGCCCGCGACATCGGATGGGTCCGGGCCACGGCGTTCTACCGCATAACGCTGCGGCATGTGCTCGGGCGGCTCGGAGCGGACCCGCGCTGGAGCACCGTGCTCGCGGTGACGCCCGATGTCAGCGTTGCGAGCGCGCTTTGGCCGGGCCGCGCCCTTCGCTGCGGGCAGGGACCAGGGGATCTGGGAACGCGCATGGGCCATATGATGTCGGGCTTGCCGCCCGGCGCGGTGGTGGTTGTCGGCAGCGACATTCCATCCCTTGCACCCCGGCACATCGCACGAGCATTCGCTGAGCTTGGCAGCCACGATGCCGTGCTGGGACCGGCCGAGGACGGCGGCTATTGGCTGATTGGGCTGCGGGCGGGCGCCCGGCGTCTCGATCCGTTCTCGGGCGTACGCATGTCGAGCGAAAAGACCTTGTCCGATACGTTGAAACAACTCGAAGGCCACAGCGTCGGCTTGGTCGATACATTGACCGATGCCGATGACGGGAAGGCCTATGGCCGGCTGCGGGCAAGTGCCGCCCGGTTTGTCGCTCGCGCCTGAACGGTTGCCGCTTAGCCGCCGCTTTCGAGGTGCTCCAGCAGGCGCGGCATGATTTCGACGAAGTTGCAGGGCTGGTGGCGGATGTCGAGCTGGTACTTGAGAATGCCGTTCCAGGCGTCTTTGCAGGCGCCGGGCGATCCGGGCACGCAGAAGATATAAGTGCCGTTTGCAACGCCGCCGCAGGCGCGCGACTGGACGGTCGAGGTGCCGACCTTATCGAAGCTCAGCATGTGGAAAACGGTGGAAAAACCGTCGATTTCCTTCTCAAACAACGGCTTCATCGCCTCTGGCGTCACGTCGCGTCCGGTGAAGCCCGTGCCGCCCGTGGTGATCACCACATCGACATTGGAGTCCTCGATCCAGCCCTTCACCTTGGCCTGTAGAGCGCCGATATCGTCCTTTTCAATGGCGTGCTCGGCCAGCTCGTGGCCGGCTTCGAGAAGCATGTCGGCCAGCAGGCCGCCGGATTTGTCGGTCTTGGGCGTGCGCGTATCTGAGACTGTCAGAACGGCGATCCGTACGGGAATAAAGGCGATACTCTCATCGATGCGCGACATGGGCGACCTCTTACGCGACCAATTCAAACGCGGCGCTCTCGCGCGTGCAGCCCATGATAGACCGGCGAAGGCGTTGGCTGGAACGGCTAATTCATTTATCGAGCGCCGCGCTGATCTCCAACAGGTCGCGCCAAGCCAACCGTTTGGCTGAAGGGTTGCGCAGCAGATAGGCCGGATGCAGCGTGGCTATGGCGCGGCGCTCGCGTCCGCCCGCCTGAAGGTCCCGCCACTTGCCGCGCAAGCGCATGATGCCCTCGCTGGTGTCGAACATTTGTTTGGCCGCCGCGCCGCCCAGAAAGACGAGAACATCGGGATCGACCAACTCGATCTGCCGCTCGAGAAACGGCGCGCACGCCAGCACTTCCTGGGGCGTCGGCGTGCGGTTTCCGGGCGGCCGCCAATAGACGATGTTGGTGATATAGACGTGGTCTTCGCCGAGATCGATTGCGGCAAGCATTTTGTCGAGCAATTGTCCGGCCCGGCCAACGAAGGGCAAACCTTGCAGATCCTCGTCGCGCCCGGGGCCTTCGCCGACCA
>JAJFHN010000096.1 GCA_021775595.1 Hyphomicrobiales bacterium | reverse complement strand
CTACGGCGGCGACGTGACGCGCAAACGCAAGCTGCTCGACAAGCAGAAGGCGGGCAAGAAGCGCATGCGCCAGTTCGGCCAGGTCGAGATCCCGCAAGCGGCTTTCATCGCCGCGCTGAAGATCGAGGAGAATTAGGGCGCTAACGGCTGCTTATTGCCGGACGCGGACGTATCGATTTTAAAGAAATTAGCGCGTAATCTGACCACGTGTACGCCATAGACGGCGAAACAAATGAGTTCAATGCCTAACGAATCCAATAGCTTGATCAATATCAAAACCATAATTGCCGTCATACTGGCTATGACCGCGACGCATATTTTCGCGATCAATTTTGGCTACTATTCCGGAGACGTTTGGATAGATCAGCCGCTTCATTTTGTTGGCGGATTTTTGGCCGGACTGACGGGTTATTGGGCGCTAGGCTTTCCTGGCATTCGCGAAAAATTTGGCACGCTCAACCTATTCGCCACCTGCGTGATTCTCGCTTCGTTTTCTCTGGTCGCCAGCTTCCTTTGGGAGTTATTCGAATTTGGCCTTCTCTCTTGCTGCGAAAGTTGGGCCAGGACGGGGCGATTAATCTCGCCAAGCGTTGCCGATGTGCTCTCCGACATGGGGCTCGGCCTGGCAGGCGGAATTCTGTTTGTTGTCGGGTTGGTATTTCTAACAGCCAAGAAGCCATAACTCGATTTCGGGCCTGGGGCGGACTTGACCGCGGCCTCGTCGATAGCCGCGCTTTGCGGATCAGTGTCGCGCGCCTTATGGTCCCCAGATGAGCCAAGCCAGAAAAAGCCATCACCGAAGGATGAAAAATCTGATGCGAGCATTGTTGGCGGTTGCAATTTTGTACATAACGCTCCCTGCCTTTGCGGCGGATGATCAGAAGATTGATCGCTTTACCTCAGACGCATATGAGATTTCAAACCTGGCCGAACTTAAATGGGCCGATGAGCCGAGCCTTCCGAAGGGGGCAAAGGTTGCCTTGATCACTGGTGACCCCGAGGACGCCGGCGTCTTCATGGCCTATCTCAAGTTCCCTGCGAACTACACCATTCCTGCACACACGCACCCTTATGCCGAACTCATCACCGTTCTCAAGGGGCGCGTGGGGAACGGGATCGGTGAGAAATTCGATCGGGAAAAGGGCGACATGCTGGATGCGGGTTCGAGCTTCACCCTGCCGGCCAATCGGGCGCACTATTTATGGAATGACCAGGAGGTTGTCGTCCTGCTGGTCGCCACCGGACCGTGGAACATCACATACACCGACCCGAAGGACGATCCCCGCAACAACTAGCCAAGATTTCTAATTTGGCTGACTCTTTGTGAGTTTGCCGGACGTCGCGGTTGGTCTCACTCAACTTGTACGGCTGACAGCAAAACGCCAACGCCGGGACCGCCAATCCGCTGGGTGCGGGCCAATAGGCGAACGCCCGCTAAGGATCATAAGCGGACGGTGAGGCTTAGCAGCCTGGGACAATATTAGCCGGCAGGAAGCCGTCATCGCCGCGCTCAAAATCGAGGAGAATTGGGGCGCTTTGCGCCGATACACCGCCCGCACTATGGTCCTACCATGGTTCAAGCCAGCGCAACCCTCGATCGGCCGCCCGGCCCCTCGATCCTGCCCATCCTGTCGGTCAATTTCGTCGGCATGCTGGGCTTTTCCATCGTCGTGCCGTTCATGGTGTTTCTTGTCACCAAGTGGGGCGGCAACGCGCTGGTTTATGGCGCCGTCGCCTCGACCTATTCGATTTTCCAGCTGATCGGTGCGCCGATCCTGGGCCGCTGGTCGGACCGTTATGGCCGTCGCAAGGTCCTGTTGCTCTCCCAGCTCGGAACGTTGGTCTCCTGGGCAATCTTTCTGATCGCTTTCACGCTGCCGCTCGATGAAATCATGAAGATAGATTCGGCCGTGTTCGGCCAGTTCGCCCTGACGCTGCCGCTGATCGTGATGTTTGTCTCGCGCGCACTGGACGGGCTGACCGGTGGCAACGTCTCGGTCGCCAACGCCTATCTCGCCGATATCACGACGGATGAAACGCGCTCCCGGAATTTCGGGCGGATGTCGATCTCGACCAATTTGGGCTTTGTCGTCGGTCCGGCGCTCGCCGGTCTGTTGGGTGGGACGATTTACGGCGAGGTGCTTCCGGTCTTCGCTGGTTTTCTGATCTCGGCGGTGGCCTCGGCTCTGATCGCCTTTGGCCTTGAGGACCGGCCGATGCACAGCTTGAGCGAGGATCCGACGGTCAAAAACGCGGCTAAGGTCTATGGTCAGGGCAACAAAGAGTGCTTCAAGCTGGCGCACAGCGGTGAGATCTCGACCAGGGGTATTCTTGCCCTGCCCAATATGGCCGTGCTGCTTGCGGTCTATTTTCTGGTGATGTTCGGCTTCAGTTTCTTCTATGCCGGATTTCCGGTCTATGCCGCCCAAGGACTCGGCTGGTCGGTGAGCGAGGCCGGCAGCTACTTTGCGACGCTTTCGGTGGCGACCGTTGTGGCGCAAGGCCCGGTGCTGGCGTTTGTCTCGGGCCGCATTGCCGATAAAACGCTGGTGACCATCGGCGCGCTGGTTCTGGCGACCGGCTTTTCTCTGCTGCTCTCCGGTAACATGGTGATGATCTATCTCGCCGCGCTTTTCATTGCGCTTGGCAACGGTGTGATGTGGCCGACCTTCATGGCGGTGTTTTCGAGGGCGGCGGGCGAACGCTATCAGGGCGCGGTGCAGGGTCTGGCCGGCAGCTTGGGGGCGGCAGCCAGCATTTTGGGACTGCTCGGCGGCGGCCTGCTCTATGGCGCCATCGGCGCGGGCGTGTTCCTGGCGGCGGCTTGCGTCATCGCGCTGGTCGCGCTGTTGAGCGCGCTCTGCCGCGCGGACCAAGCGTAGAGCGCGCGGAGAACCAGGACTTTGCCCCCAAAGCCACACCGGACCCAAATCAAAGGCGCTGAAGCGATGCGTGAACCTGTGCCGCGCTATAGGTCCTATGAGGGACCGCCGATCCTATCGCGCGGATTCCGTCCGTTTTTCCTGCTCGCCGGTCTTTGGGCGCCGCTGGCGCTTGGCATTTTTCTGACGGCGTTTTTCGGCCACATCGTGCTGCCGAGCGCCATGGACGCGTTTGCCTGGCACGCCCATGAAATGCTGTTCGGCTTCGTCGCGGCGGCGGTCGCGGGCTTCCTGCTCACCGCGATCCCGAACTGGACCGGCCGATTGCCGCTGCAGGGCCGCCCCTTGCTGCTCCTTGTGGCGCTGTGGATCGTGGGGCGTTTGGCGGTCGCCGTCTCGGCCTGGACTGGACCGTGGCTCGCCGCTTTCCTCGATCTCGGCTTTCTGGCCGCGCTTGTGGGCGTGATCGTGCGCGAGATCGTGGCTGGACGAAACTGGCGCAATCTGCCGATCGTGACGGCCGTGCTTTTGCTGCTGGCGTGCAACGTGCTGTCGCACGCCCAGACGATTGGCTTGATGAACCAGACAGGTTTGGCCGAGCGCTGCGCCATTGCCGTGATGGCAGCATTGATCACGCTGATCGGCGGGCGCATCGTGCCGATCTTTACGCACAATTGGCTGGCGAAGAAAAACGCCGCGAAACTCTCGGCCCGTTCGGGCGCGATCGATTATCTCGCCCTGGGGCTCGCGTTGTTGGCGCTGGTGCGCTGGGCGATTGAACCCGAGGGCGAACTGACGGGCCTGCTCGCGGGCCTGGCGGCGGCGGCGAACCTTATCCGCCTCGTGCGCTGGCGCGGTTGGCTCACCTGGTCCGAACCGCTCGTCTGGGTGCTGCATCTTGGATATCTGTGGATCGCGATCGGGCTGGCTTTGATTGGCGTTACCGCGACAAGCGATATCGTGCCGCCCTCTGGCGCGATACACGCGCTCACCGCTGGCGCCATGGGCACGATGACATTGGCGGTCATGAGCCGTGCGGCCTTGGGCCACAGCGGCGAGGCTCTGAACGCCGGCATGATGCTCACGCTGGCTTACCTCCTGGTGACGCTCGCCGCCATAACGCGGGTCGGCGCTGCCGTCTGGGACGATGCGGCGATCGAACTGCTTCTGGTCTCGGGCGCGGCCTGGGTTGCTGCCTTTGGATGCTATTTGATTGCCCTGGGCCCATTAATGCTCTGTGCACGGCGTTGAGGCATTAACCACCGGTTTTTCCCAAAAATCCGCCGATTGGGCGCTTGAATTCGTGGCGTGATCGGGCGTCATAAGTGGCACGCGCCTTGCTCCTTAAGTCATCGAACACGGCAGTTGTCCCGTATTGGGTCTACTGGGCTGCCGAAAGCCATTTCGGGATTCCGTTCGGTTGCATCGAGGCGAAGTGATGAGTGACAGGCGATTTCACAAACAAACCGGTACCGATCCGCTGATGCGCGTTAAGCGCCATCTCATGGGCGTGTTCGGCGCGGTCGGGTTTTTCAGCCTGTTTGCCAATCTGCTGCTGTTGGCCGCGCCGCTCTACATGCTCCAGGTCTATGACCGCGTCTTGAGCAGCCGCAGCGACGAGACGCTGCTCTATCTGACGCTCATTGCACTCGCGGCCTTTGTCGCTTACGCGGCGCTCGATTTCGTTCGCGGCCGCTTGATGGTCGTTGCCGCGGGCTGGCTCGACCGCCAGTTGCGCGGTCCGGTGTTGGCCTGCAGTCTGGCCGAGCGGCTTAACGGTGGCAGAGATTCCGTCGATGCCTTGCGCGACGTCACCACGCTGCGCGCCACGCTGTCGAGCTCGGCTGTTCAACCGCTGCTCGATGCGCCTTGGACGCCGATCTTTCTTGCGGCCATGTTTCTGCTTCACCCGGTGCTCGGCTGGACCGCCGTGGCTGGCGCTTTGGCGCTGCTGGCGATCGCGCTGGTCAATGAGCTGGCGACCCGTAAGCTCGTGGCGACGGCAGGCGGCCTTTCAGGCGAAATGGACCACGCGGCGGAGGAGGCCGTCCGCAATGCCGATGCGGTTGAGGCCATGGGATTGGCCGCCAACTTCGAGCGGCGTCTCAACGCCAAGAACGGCGTCATGCTGGGTATTCTCGATCAAGCGAGCGTTCGCGGCGGCTTGGCCTCGTCGGTCTCGCGGCTGCTGCGCTATGGCCTACAGATCGGTGTCCTCGGGCTCGGCGCGTGGCTGGTGCTGCAAAACGAGCTTTCGCCAGGTGCGATTATCGCGGCCTCGATCCTCATGGCGCGCGCATTGGCGCCGGTCGATATGGCCATCTCATCGTGGCGCAACATCGTCGCAGGCCGCAGGGCCTACGACCGTATCAAATCGCTTTTAGGCCGCGCGCCGGGTGCGAATTCCAGAACGCGTTTGCCGAGACCCTTAGGCGTGGTGAACGCCGAAAGAATCACGTGCGCGCCGAGCGAGGGTGTCGAGCCCGCTTTGGCGGCCGTCTCATTTGCGCTCGATGCCGGCGACAGCCTGGGCATTGTCGGCCCGACGGCTGCGGGCAAAACGACTCTGGCGCGGGTGCTCGTTGGCAGCTTGAAGCCCCGTTCGGGTGCCGCCCGGCTCGATGGCGCCGATATGGCCGCCTGGAGTGCCGACGACCGGGGCCGCTATGTCGGTTATATGCCTCAGACGGTCGAGCTCTTCTCGGGCACGGTGAGGGACAACATCGCGCGGCTGACCGATGGCGACGACCGGGCCGTTGTCGAAGCGGCCCAGGCGGCAGGCGCCCATCGCATGATCCTGGCGTTGTCTAAGGGCTATGAGACGGAAATCGGTGCAGGCGGCGTGCAACTCTCGGGCGGACAGCGCCAGCTCATCGGCTTGGCGCGGGCGCTCTATGGCGATCCGGCCTTTGTCGTGCTGGACGAGCCCAACGCCAATCTGGACCGTTATGGCGAGGATGCGCTGATGGGCGTGCTGAAATCACTGAAAGCGCGCGGCGTCACCGCCGTCATCATCTCCCACCGGCCGAACGTGATGCAGGGGGTCGACAAAATGCTGGTTCTCGATGCCGGCCGTGTCGCCATGTTCGGCCTGCGCGATGACGTCATCGCGGCTGTCAGCGAGCCGCGGCAACCCAAGGCATTGGCACAATGAGATTGAAAAGCAGAGATCGGCTCGCACTGGTTGTTGGCGGGCGGCGTGATGTGTCCGCGGAGACCATCGCGGCACAGTCGAGGCCCGATGAAAAAGCATCCGACGACCGGCCGCAGATTGGCCGCCTGACGGCGCTTGGCTTGATCGTAATCGGCACGTTTTTCGGCGGCCTGACGCTTTGGTCGGCAAACGCGCCGCTCTCGAGCGCGGCGCTCGCCAATGGGCGTGTCAGCGTTGAGACCAACCGCAAAAGCATCCAGCATTTGGAAGGCGGCATCGTTAGCGAAATTCTGGTGCGCGAAGGACAGCAAGTGGGTGTGGGCGACGTGCTGCTCGTGCTCGATGAAAAACAGACCCAGGCGAGCGTCGACCTGTTGAAATCGAAGATCACATCGGCCGACGAGCAGATTGCGTTGCTCGAGGACGAGCTTGCGATCATCCAAAGGCTGCACGACCAGGGGCTCGCGCGCAAACCGCGACTGTTGGCGCTGCAGCGTTCGCTCGCCGATATCAAGGGACGGCGCTCACAAGACCAATCGCGCCTTGGGGCCAGCGCGGATGTGCTGAAGCGCTCGCACATTCGCGCACCTGTCTCTGGCGCCGTGGTTGGGTTGAAAGTGCACACAGCGGGCGGCGTGATTGCGCCCGGATCTGAATTGTTGTCGATCGTGCCCGATGGTGAACAGCTTGTCATTGAGGCCCGTGTCGATCCCAACGACATCGATGTCGTGCGCGTCGGACTGGCGGCACAGGTGCAGTTAGCACCCTTCAGCGCGCGTTTGCTGCCGCCGATCGCAGGCTCGGTGGAGTCGGTTTCGGCCGACCGGATGAGCGACGAGACGACCGGAGAGGATTACTACCTGGCGCGGATTTCCCTGGATACGGAAAGCCATTTGGAATCGAGCGGCGTCAAATTGACGCCGGGCATGCCGGTGCAAGTCTCGATCATCACCGGTGCGCGAACATTTCTCGATTATCTCAGCGCGCCCGTGCTGATGAGCTTCGACCGCGCCTTTAAGGAAGACTGATATTTCATAGCCCGAGCACTGCGCTCGCGAGGCTAAGAAAAAGGGGACGGCGCCAAATCTGGCATCGTCCCCTTATTGGTTGTGCTGAGAGCCGCTTAAGCGATCAGGAAATCTTCGGCGGTGAGGCTTGAAGCATCGACGCCCACAAGGGTGACGCTGTCGGTGGCGGTGAACTCGATCACCGCGTCGCCCCAAACGTCGTTGATGGCAAAATCAGTGATCGCGCCAAAGCCGAAGCCGGTGACATCCAGCGTGTCGTCGTTGCGCGCAGTTTGGCTGAAATCCCAAACGATGTCCTCGCCCGATCCCGGCGCGAACACAAACACGTCGTTGCCGCGTCCGCCTTCCATGAAGTCGTCGCCAGAGCCGCCGATCAGGCGATCGTTTCCGCGTCCGCCGACGAGATAGTCGTCACCGCCCTGCGTACCGGCCGCCATGCTTGCGGCGTCGCCATAGAGCACGTCGTTGCCGCGGCCGCCCTGGACGTTGTCGTCACCGCCTTGCGCGTTGCCGGTCATTTCGATCGCGTCGCCATAGAGCGTGTCATCGCCGTTGCCGCCGGCGACATAATCATCGCCGCCTTGTGCGTTGTCGGCCAAGATTGCGGCATCGCCGATCAGTGTGTCGTTGCCGCCATTGCCCTCGAGCGCATCGTTGCCGCCCTGGGTGTTGCCGGCCAACGTGCCCTTGGTCTCGCCATAGGCGGTGTCGTCGCCGCTGCCGCCCTTGAGCACGTCGTGTCCAGCGCCGCCCTCGAGCGTGTCGTTGCCACGACCGCCAGAAAGCCAATCGGTGCCGTCGCCACCCAAAAGCTCATCATCTCCTGCGCCACCGACGATGGCGTCATCGCCCGCTTCGCCGTTCAGCAGATCGTCGCCGGCTTGGCCGCGCAAATAATCGTGCCCGTCGCCGCCATAGAGATCGTCGTCGCCGCGGCGGCCAACGAGATTGTCGTTGCCATTAAAACCAAGGATCAGGTCGTGTTCGTTGGTGCCTTCGAGGTAATCGTCATCCCAGGTGCCGCCGATGCGGTTGTGGGCAATGAAGACGTCGTCCTGCAGATAGTCGATACCGGTGTTGCGGACGATAATTTCAGAGAAATTCGTCTCCTTGATCTCTTCGAGCAGCTCGGGAAAATCTTTCAGGCGCTCCTCGAAATAGAAGCGGTCGCCATCGCGCAACCGCAAGAACTGATCGAGCACGATGGCCTGGAAGGTCGAACTCAGTTGTGAGCCCTTCACCTTGTCTTCGGTCAGGCCGCCGACCCAGAGGTCGACATTGTCTATCGACGTGTAGGACTGGGCCAATTGGGCGGCCAGCACCGGATCGGACGTCAACTGCGAGAAATCGGTATAGACGTCGAGGCCGAGGTCGGCGCGCATATTGTTGAGTGTCGGAATGCCGTGATCGCGCCCGCGCAATATGTTCAAGACCGCCAGGTCGCGTCCGGAGTCCCCTGGACCGAACAGCAAATTGCGCACGTCGTCGATGATGTTGGCGTCGACTTCTTGGCCCTTGTTGGCCGACAGGCCGCGGACCAATGAATCGACCCCGCCGTCTTCGGCCAATTTGGTTGGCTGAAAAAAGGCTTCGAACAGATTGAGCGTTCCGCCGTCGGTGGCGCTGCCGTCTTCATTGGCGCGGTGTAGCGACGAGCCAAGTTGGCTGTGGCCAAGGCGGTAGGCGGCGGTGGCGAATTCGTGGGCGATCGAGGGATCTATGGCCGAATTGTACCCGCCATATTCGGGGATGTTTTCGGCGCCCACCAGCAATGGCAGATACTCGTTGAAGACGACGTTTTGATATTCGGCCTCAACGATGATTTTGGCGCCTTCGAAGAGCTCGTTCTCGGTCCAATCGGGGTGCTCGGCGCGCAATTTATCGACCTGATGATTGTGTTCCTTGATCCAGACCGTGTGCATTGAGGTCAGCGCGATGTTCTCGTTGATGCGCACGTCGCCGCCCACAAAGGCTTCGTTGGACTGGGGTCCGACGATCAGCCCGGGATTGGTGGCGTCGAGTCCCGGATAGTCCTGGCGCAGTTGGCCGAGTGTTGGCGCGTAACCATCGTCACCGGTCAACAAATAGGCGCTGGCGCCGCCGTCCGCCCGCAGCAGGGCCGTTACCGCCGCGCTTGAACCGTAGACATTGCTGGCGTCGGCGAAGCTGCTAATGGCATTGGCGTGCTCGCGCGGCACACCGTTCTCGCCGGTACCGGCGGTGACCTTCGAGCGGTCGATTTCCAGCTCGCCATTGGGATTGAAGACGGGATCGTCATCGGGCACGTCGATGACGATTTTCTCGCTCGAACCCTCGGGCGTCAGGTCGATGTCGTGATCGATGAATTGGCCGAAGAAGGTGAAGAGGTCTGAGGCCGAAATGCTGTTAGGGACCGACGCGTCCTGATCCAAAATTGTGTTGGAGATTTCGCGTGGATTTTCACGATCTTCCGGTGCGCCCACGCCATCGGCGTATTGAGCGTCGCCAAGGCGAATGAAGTTGGTTCCTACGCTGCCAGCTGTGGGGTTGGCGGCGTTGTTGCCGGTGCCGTCCACGTTGCGCGATTCCAAGTTCCGCAGTCCGGATGTGTCGATCATCTAAGCCCTCCAACAGGCGCGTTATGAGCGCGGCAAGCGCGGTGAATTCGATGAAATTTCATAGCGCAATGGAGGTCAATTCGTCCGTAGACGCTGCATTAATGGTGAATCGGGGCCCAAGTGTGCGGCCATACGGACCGTGTCCTGCTGGCCGCAAATGGCACGGGCCGGCGGGTCGGCGCGTCGGGGCATGCAGTCAAGAAAGATTTAGACGTCTGCTGACGCCGCAGCCTCGATCATGACGGTTGAGAGCAGGCCATAGACGGCCGCCCAGGCATCGATGACCTCCGGTGTATAGGCCTCGCCCAGACCTTGCTCGAGGGTCCATAGCAGGGCGCCGGCGACGGTTGTGTAATCGCCGGCCTCGACGCCGTATCCCTTGTGGCGCTTGCCGAGCTCCTGAACGATCGGAATAAGCCGGTCGGGATCATCGAGACCGGCGACCGCGATCTTCAGGGTTGCCATCAGCTTGCGCTTTTGCTCGGCCATGTCTTCGGGAAAGCGTTGGCGGAAGTTGGGTGCGACTTCGAACAAGCGATCGTAGAACAACTCGGCCGCCTGATCGGCAATCGTCTCGACAATGGCGAAGGTCTCTTGCACCAGCGCCTTCTGATCTTGGCTGACGCCTGGCAGGGTCGGCGCGGCGTCGCTGACTGCGGGTGCTTCCTCCGGCGCGGCGGTCGGCTTCTCAGCAGCCGATGTGTCTTCGACTGCTGCGGGCGGAGTTTCCTCGATCGGCGCCTGTGGCGCTTCCTCGATCGGTGCGGCATTCTCGGCCGCTTCGATCATCACACTTGAGAGCAGGCCGTAGACGGCAGCCCAAGCATCGGCGGTTTCAGGCGTGAAGACGTCGCCAAGGCCTTGTTCGAGCGTCCACAGCAGCGCGCCGGCGACGATCGGGTAGTGCTCGGCCTTAACGCCATATCCCTTGTGGCGCTCGCCGAGCGCTTGGACGATCGGAACAAGGCGGTCGGGATCATCGAGACCGGCAACTGCGATCTTGAGAACGGCCATCAGCTTGCGCTGCTGTTCAGCCATATCACCCTTGAAGAGATCCGCCAGTTCGGGCGCCGTCTCAAACAGCCTGCCATAGAAAAGCTCCGCCGCCTGTTCGGCGATCGGCTCGACCATCGCGAAGGTCTCTTGAACCAATTCCTTCTGCTCTCGGCTGACGCCGGGCAGGGATGGCGCGTCATCTTCTGCGGGCTCGTCGACAACCGCTTCGACGACCTCGGGCTCGGGCGCTGGCGTGTAGACCGGCTCGGGCGCTGATTCGTATTCCGCTTCGTCCGGATTTTCCTGGGTCATCGTGGAGAAGGCGTCGGAGAGCCGCGTGCTCTGATCCGACAATTTGTCTGTGTGGTGACTCAGCGTTGAGAGTATCTCGGCGATTTCCTCGGTGGCTTCGCTCGTTTGGCCGGCGAGCTGCTTGACCTCGCCTGCGACCACGGCAAAACCCCGCCCGGCTTCTCCGGCGCGCGCCGCCTCGATTGTCGCGTTCAGCGCCAAGAGGTTCGTCTGCCGCGCAATGGCGTTGATTTGTTCGGCGACACCGGCAACACGCTTGATTTGATCGACCAAGCTCTCGATATCGTCGCGCGTCTGCTCGATCATGGAGACGGATTGGTCGACTTGCTCGCGCGTTAGAGAATATGTTGCAGACATGCGGAATTCCTTTCGGCTCTGCCCCGTTTTCTGGGGGCAGCAAACGTGATTCCGCGATTTTTGCTCAAAGAGAGTGAAGGAGCCCTTAACCTTCGTGCGCATCGAAGGGATCTGCGCGCGTATTTAGCTCGAGCGCATTTTCTTCAGCTCACTGACGATTTTGGATCTCACCGCGTCGGGTTGATTGTCGATTGCGCGCATGACGCAGCGCAATTCGCGCCGCAACGAATAAACTTGGTCGATCATGGAGAGCAGAATCGGCACGGCTTCGGGGTCAACTGACATGTCGTCGCGCAGCTGACGAATGAGATCGATGCGTGCGACATCTATCTCGTCGTACTCGTTGCCCTCTTCGCCCCGCACGGGCGTCACCCAGCCTCGGTCCACCCAACCGCGCAAGCGGCGGACCGTCAGGCGCTGAATGCGCAGAAGGACTTGGTCTTCCTTGATCATGATCCCTTCATCATTGTTCGCGCGGCGTGTCGGCGTGACGGGCGCGCCACTCCTTCATGAAGTCTTCCAGTTCCTTGTCGATCTTGTCGGGCAGGACAATTGCGAGGCGCACCAATTGATCGCCCCGGGTCTTGCCGGTGCGCTCGCCCACACCCCGGCCCTTCAGGCGCATCACCCGGTCGCTGCTCACGCCCTTGGGAACGGTCATGCTGACGACGCCGTCGATGGTCGGAACGTCGACTTTGGCGCCGAGGACCGCTTGGTCGATCGTTATCGGCAGGTCGATCGAAATATCCAGCCCGTCGCGCTTGAATTGCGGGTGCGGTTCGATCTCGATCGCAACAAGCGCATCGCCTGCGGGCCCGCCGGCGTGTCCCGGGTGGCCCTTGCCCTTCAAGCGGATGACGTCGCCATCGTTGACGCCACGCGGAATGGTGACATCGAGGGTCACGCCGTCCGGCATGGTGATGCGCTTCTTTTCGCCCTTGGCGGCTTCTAAAAAGCTGATTTTGAGATGATAGCGCACGTCGGCGCCGCGGTTTGGTCCGGCGCTTGCGCGCCCCGTCCGGCCGAACATGTCCTGAAATATATCCCCCAGATCTCCGAAATCCTGAAAGCTGGAGTTGGTGTGATATTGGTGCGGTGCGTCGGTATCGGCGTATTGACGGTAATATTGCTGTTGGGGTTTCTCGGCTCCCGTCTCATCGATATCGCCGCGGTCATAGGCGGCTTTTTTCTCAGCATCGCCAATAATCGCGAAGGCGGCGGAGACTTGCTTGAAGCGCTCCTCGGCTGCCTGATCCCCGGGATTGAGATCGGGGTGAAGCTCCTTGGCGAGCTTGCGGTATGCCTTCCTGATGTCGTCATCGGACGCCGTCTTGGCGACGCCCAGAACGTCATATGGCGATTTGCTCAATGCAGTGACCCTCTACTCCGCCGCAAACACGTTGCGTGCGCCGGTTTCGAGCTCACCATTGATGACGTAACGCAGGATGTCGACCACCTGGTCGGGCGTGTGGGCGACCGCGAGCGCAGCGCCATCGACCTCCTTGAGGGCATGGGTGAGGGATGCGTCGTGTAACACGACGATCGGCTTGCCGAGTGCTGCGGCGTAGCCCGCATCAAAGGCGGCGTTCCATTGCCGATACTTGTCTCCAAATCGAACCACGACGATGTCGGCTTTCTCGATCAGCGTGCGGGTACGGATGGCGTTGATCTTGGCGCCCTTGTGGTCTTTCCAGAAGGAATCGCTTTCGTCGCCCAGTATGGTGATGCCGCAGTCGTCGCTTGAGCTGTGGTCGGTCACCGGAGCAGACAGCTCGACCGGCAACTTGCCTTGGTCAATGCCGCTGGCGATTTGGTCGCGCCAATCGCTGTGAATCTCGCCGGACAGATAAACACGCCATTGTTGCATCGGCTCAACTCCTTGTTGCTGGGCTTGCCGACTGTGGAGAATATCGCCCGCGGGCTGTCGGGTCGAGACCGCGATTGGGCAAAAGTGGCACTGGCTTCGGTACACGTCACGCGCGCCCAGTCCGTCATAATTTTGCGAGAATCTGTGTTAATTTGCCGTCGTTCGCACTGATAAGGGGAAATGCCGGTGCTCCGAACGCTCATTGTATGTGCGCTTGCCTGTCTGGCGTTTGCCATGCCGTTGCAGGCGGAACCTTCGGCGAAGCAGTTGTTTGGCGCCAAGAAACGCGCTGCCGACCTGGCCTCGCGCTCGTTCGGGTCTTACACCCGCGGCTGCCTGGCGGGAGGCCAGATGCTGCCCGTCAACGGGCCGGCGTGGCAAGCGATGCGCCTGTCCCGCAACCGAAATTGGGGCCATCCGGCGCTGGTCAAATACGTCGAACGCTTGGCGCTCGAGGCCAAGGCGGGCGATGGCTGGCAAGGACTGATGGTGGGCGATATGGCGCAGCCGCGCGGCGGGCCGATGCTGACCGGACACAAGAGCCATCAGATCGGACTGGATGCCGACATTTGGCTCAGGCCTATGCCGAACCGGACGCTGACGGCGCAGGAGCGCGAGGATATCAGCGCGGTCTCGATGCTGGCGCGCGACAAATTATCGGTCAACAAGAAAGTCTGGACCGATGGCCATGTGCGGATATTGAAGCGGGCGGCATCCTATCCGGAAGTGGCGCGTATTTTCGTTCACCCGGCCATTAAGAAAGCTTTGTGTGAGGCCGACGTCAAGGACCGCGCCTGGCTGCGCAAGGTTCGCCCGTGGTGGGGCCACCATTATCATTTTCATGTCAGGCTGAAATGCCCGCGTGGCAGCGGGGGCTGCGTCGATCAGAATCCGCCGCCTGGTGGTGATGGCTGCGGCAAACAGCTGGACGGCTGGTATGCGATGTTGCGCAAGTCGCTCAAACCCCAAAAAAAGCCGACCAAGCCAGCCAAACCACGCAAGCCGCGCGCGCAAATCACCATGGCGCAAATGCCGGCTGCTTGTCGCGGCGTATTGAAAGCCAAGGATGAACCACCGCCTGCGGCCACCGTGGTGGCGGGCGGAAATGTCGATCCTGGCCTGCCCTGGCTGCAGGGCGTTCAAGGTGCGGCCATGACCCTGCAAAGTACGCCAGCCGAGGGCGTGCCCTTGCCGGATCGCAAGCCGGAGATTGAGGTCGAATTGGAAGTGGAGACACCGCCGCAATGAGCGATCTTGAGACAGACATCGAAAGCGATGAGGACCAGCTCAATGTGTTCGGCGAGCCGATCGAAGTCTGTTCGATCAGGCCGTTGACGGGCTTTTTTCGCACCGGCTGCTGCGAGACAGGCCCACAGGACATCGGCGTGCATACGGTCTGCGTTGAGGTAACGGCAGAGTTTCTCGCCTTCTCGCGGGCGCGCGGCAACGATCTCTCGACGCCAATGCCGGAATTCGGCTTTGCCGGTCTTGAGCCCGGCGACCGCTGGTGTCTGTGCGCGGCGCGCTGGAAGGAAGCGCTCGATGCGGGAGCCGCGCCGCGTGTGGTGCTCGCCGCGACCCACGAGGCGACGCTCGAAATTGCCTCGCTAGAGGATCTCAAACGCCTCGCGCTCGATATCTCCTGAACGCCCTAAGCAGGCGCGCCAACACCCGTTCCCACTTGGCAGACGACGCCTGTGTTGCCCAGGCCGCAATAGCCGTTCGGATTTTTGGCGAGATATTGCTGGTGATCTTCTTCGGCGAAATTGAACGGACCGGTATCGGTGATTTCGGTGGTGATGGCGCCGTAGCCTACCTGTGAGAGAGCGGCCTCGTAATCTGCCATCGACCGTTCGGCCGCTGCGCGCTGTTCGGGCGAAGCGACATAGATTGCCGAGCGGTATTGCGTGCCGGCGTCGTTGCCCTGGCGCATGCCCTGTGTGGGATCGTGGCCTTCCCAAAAGGTCTTCAGCAGGTCGTCATAGGAAACAAGCTTCGGATCAAAGACGACCAACACCGCTTCGGCATGATTGGTCTGTCCGGAACAGACCTCGCGATAATTGGGGTTCGGGGTTCCGCCGCCGGCGTAGCCGACCGCTGTGACGTGCACACCCTCCAGCAGCCAAAAGAGCCGTTCGGCGCCCCAAAAACAGCCCATCGCGAAAACGGCCGTCTCCATGCCCTCAGGATAGGGCGGCTTTAACGCGGCGCCGTTGACGAAATGACGCTCAGCAGTGGCGATCGGCTCGCTCCGGCCGGGCAGCAGGTCCGCCGCCGCTAAGAGATCAGTCTGCTTGGTCAGTGAAAACATCGGTCCATTCCCATCAATTGCTGAAGACGTTGTGCCGCCGCCGCCGCCGGCCAATGAGGATCAGCAGTATGCCGAGCGCCATGGAAACGAGCCAAGTGGGCGTTTGCAGCAGCGCCAAGATGACCGGATCCCACAAGGCGGGGTGGACATAACGTTGAATGCCGGCTTGCGAGGCATTGAGGCTTGCGGAGTGAAATTGGAACCAATGCTCGCCGATCCGGGTCATTACGAGCGCATCGGCCGCCAGGGTGCGGGTGATGTCGATGACGAGCGCAACCACGCCCGCCAGCAGAAACCACGTGCCCAAGACCCTCAAAACCATCTCTCGGTGTCCTCATTGCCAATGTGTGTCGGGCTCGTCCGCGCCAACGCATACACTAGATGGGTATTGGCGCGGGCTGCGTCAAAGGCTTGATGGACGTCTGCGTGGCGAACGAGCTCGGCTGAGCTGTCTTGAATGGTGCATCGGCTTGGCTATAGTCCGCACGACTCTTGGGTCGGGATCAAGAATAGCGCGTGATTCTAAAGGAGAGGTGGCCGAGTGGCTGAAGGCGCACGCTTGGAAAGCGTGTAGGCGGGCAACCGTCTCGAGGGTTCGAATCCCTCTCTCTCCGCCAAAATCCGTCTGTCGACTTGGCACTGGACGCGGAAGGGAATACTGTCAGCAATCGGTCCAGTAAAGGGGAGAATTGTTCGATGAGCGATACCGTAACCCATGACGTTCAGACAACAGTCGGAGCCTACCTCAAAGAAATTCCCGCTGCGTTGGGGCACATGGACTACCATGTTGTT
>JAJFHN010000095.1 GCA_021775595.1 Hyphomicrobiales bacterium | reverse complement strand
GCTGGGCGTGGGACATATCGTTTGGTTGCCTTTGATCCCATGGTTGTGGACTCGGCTCGATCAGCTTGAGCCCGCCGGATTGCTTGGCTACTGGATTATTGCGGTGATGCTCGTAAACAGCCTTTCTTTGATCATCGATGCCGTCGACGTTTTCCGTTACGCCAGAGGCGAGCGCGAACCGTATGTTGTGGTTGCCGATTGAGGATCGCGGCCGCGTCGCCGCGGACGTGTCGCTTTCAAGTCGTTTCGGCGTCCCGCTAGCACCCTGCCGCCAGCGGGTTACTGCAGCCACCGCCACCACCGCCGCCACTCCCTTGCGACTCGATAATGCCCTGAATGATTGTGCCTGCAATCGCAGCCGCGGCTGCGGCTGCCCTGGGATCATAGGCCGGCTGGCGCCTTTGCACTTGGGGCGGGGGTCGACGCCGCGTCGTCGCTCTACGCTGGGGTTGGCTGCGCGGCGCGGCGCGCCTGGCCTTCTGATAACAATCGAAGCTGCCATCGGCTTGGATCTTACCGGCATAGATTCCCGAGCCCCGCCCTTGATTGATTTGCCGACATTTCCGGTTGGCGGTTGATTTGGTGGGCAGGCAGCCATATTCGCCCTTGCCGTTGACGCTGCTGGCGTAATAGCCAGATCCATTCGACTTTACGCACTCAGCCGACGCCGTGGCCTTATCGGGCACACAATAGAAGCCATCCTCGACGACCAATCCGACACGGTAACCACCGCCATATTCTTTGTGGCACTGTTCATTCCGCGCTTGTTTCAAACAGACAGGCAAAGCCGCATCGATTTGGCGGGTGAGCTGGCCCATGAATTTCAATGACAGGCCGGCATAGGCGTCTTTTGCGGTCTCCAACGCCGGCATGTCGCAGCGGGAAGCCGCTTCCGTGATCCGTTGCTCTTCTTTGATCAGAGCCTCCGCCCTGCCCTTGTTGTTGGCGAGACGCTCCCCGATGCCTGTGCAGGTTTCTTGGTCGCTGAGGCTGGCCCTCATCACCAACGCTTGAGCTTTGCGGAATTCGACCTCCGCCGTAACCGGATTGCCGCCCAAATAGTGAGACTTCCCGCTGTCATAGGCGCGCGCCACCGGCAGCGAACGGTCGATGCGATTTTTGAGCGCTGCCAGCTTTAGATTTGGCTCATCGCCCCGTTTTGCGCGTTTCGCGTTATGAGCGCCGATGCCCTTCGACCACTTCGACAGCGCCTTCGGTTCGCAGGCCGTCAGCGCGCCTTCGATCCCCGTCAAGATCCGGGTCAAGCGCGTCGCGTTTTCGATTTCCTTCTCGAGCGCGGTCTGAACGGCCGGACAGGCCCATTGTTCGCTCTGCGCTTCGTTCATCAACCGCGCCGTCTCGAATTGCGCCGTCGCTCGATCGACCTCACCCCGATCCAGATGCGCCCGGCCAACGCGAAGCAGCCCTTGATAGTCGTCGCACAACTGGCGCTTGATCGGCACAATGTACTGATAAATCGTAGTATCGCCCGCCTCTTGCGTCTTGATGCCGTCATCGCGCGACTCTGCTGCTTTGCCATAGGGCTCGCAGCCGGAAGACGGGCGGGATTCCTTGAAAGTTTCTTGTGCAATGAAGCCGTCTTTGTCGACCTTGGGCTGTGTGTCTTTCTTGGGGCCGCGCAGTTTGCACTCTTCCGTTTTAAGATCGTCCTCAATCTGCTCTTCGAGCGTTTTCTTGACGGGCTTGAACTTGCCCTCTTCGACCTTTGCAACCTTCTTCAAACCCTGATCCCCGGACACTTGCCGGATGATTTCAGGCAACACGGTCTTGAGACCGTCTATGACGTTCTTGATCTTTTTTTGCTGTTCCTCGGCGAATTTCTTTTGCGCCGCTTCCCATTCGTCTTGGACGCTCTTGGTGCGCTCCGTCACCGACGAGACCATGCGGTCTTTGAGCCAATCGGAGAACTTCGGCCAGTCGAGCGGATCGCGGCCTTCCAGCTGGTTCTCTTCCACGAATGTCTGAATGAGCTTGATGATATCGGCGCGGCTGAAATCAACCGTCCCCAAGGCTGCGGTGTCGGTGGCCTTTCCCCAGATCGTATCCTTCATTGAGCGCCAGGCGCGCCCCGGCCACAGAGCAATCGAATCAATCGTGCTTTCCTGATTGTCTCGCGGCACATAGGCCTCGCGTGCTTTCGCCGCCTGCCCGCAAAAGCCGCCTTTCCCTTGCGGTCCTTCACGCATGAGAAGCGCCCGGGGGGTGTCGCCCTCATTGTTTTTCAGCAAGTGGCCATAGCGCCAGCCATAACAATCCAGCATCGTATCGTTGAAATTTGTCCGGGCGCGTTCCGCCAGATCAGCTGCGTTTGAGACGCCCTGCAAATAAATGCCTATAGGGTCGTAGCCTGCGGTTTTGGCCCGATCGCACCCTGGAACCACGTCGCACGCCAGATTCTTCCATATGTCGATCCCCTCGCCGACCAGCGCCTCTCGCTTGTCGTCGGCGAATTTCTTCAACTCCTCCCGCATGGTCGCAAACGCCGCATCGCTATCTGCATTGAGCGCGGCACGCGCCAACTTTTTGGCGACATCCGGGCGATCTTTGACCTGGTCCATCATGCGGCGGATAGGCGATCCCTCGTCGAACCGCGTCGTGACTTGGTTCTCGAACTTGTCCACCAAACGGTCCATCATTTCGGACTTTACGCTCGAATAGTCGCCCTTATAAATCGCTTGGCCGTGCTCGCCGAAAACATCGATTTCGCCGATCAACCATTCTGCGTATTCCTTGTTGTCGCCGTCACTGAACATGTCGGGAATACGGTTTTTCAGCTCTTCCTGAACCTTCGCTTTCGGATCGTCTTCGAGTTCGTTGATCATGCCCAGCATCGGCGAAATGTTGGCGAGCTCCTGGGCGCAAACAGTCGGTGTGCAAACAGCAAGAAAGACTGCAGCGAGAATGGCGCCGATAATTCTATGAATTGTCGCCGTTCCGTTTGCGAATATGTCTCGTGTCGCCATAACGCAATCCGTTGCGCTCAATCGAGCTTTTCGAGATCGTCTAAACCGGATGTAGTGCTCTCCGCTGGTGCCGCAGAAGACGCGCCAACCGCTACGTCGCTAGCGCCTGCCAGGGCTCTGATGGAGCGTGTCGTGCCAGGCCCAAATTTGCCGTCAATCTTACCTTGATAAATTCCGGCATCGCGCATCCGGCGCTGAAGATTGCGGCGCAGTGCCAAGCTCCAAGTTTGCGGTTTGCTCGTCATCTGCTCCAAGGCCCAGGTGTCGCCATGCCGGATTGCCTCAAAAAAATGGAAGGCGGCCTTCTCAGAGTCCTGCTTCAGGTCGGCGCCTGTGCCATACATGATTGCGAGAAATCCGTGCGCATCGGCGTCACCTGCCACGATCGCGCTCTCAAACCATCGCCTCGCTTCTTGAGGATTTTTTTTGACGCCTTCGCCTTGCATAAAGCTGTAGCCAACCAGCTTCATTGCGATCGCATCGCCTGCCTCCGCCGCCTTCAGATACCATTGCGCTGCCTGCGCAAGGTCTTTGGTCGTGCCGCGGCCCTTGCTGTAACCATTGGCCAAGCTTCTCATCGCTTCGGCTTGGCCTTGATCAGCGGCTTTGCCGAACCATCGCATCGCCTCAACGTCGTCCTTGGCAACACCTCTGCCGTTCGAGTATGCGGCCCCCAAATTGCTCATGGCATCCGCATGACCCTTGGACGCTGCTTCGCGAAACCATTTGGCTGCAAGTTCGTCGTTTCTCGCTATGCCATCGCCGTTGCTGTACTGCACCGCTAGTCTGAACATTGCAGAAATATTGCCTTTATCGGCAGCGGCCTCATACAGGCTTACAGCCTTCTTTTTATCCTGCCGGACGACCGAGCCAATCTCATACATTTCACCGAGATTCGACGTTAGTGTCGGGTCGCCATTCTCACTCACTTCCCGATGAAGAATCCGTACGAGTTCATCCGGAGTCTTAGCCAGTTCGAGCAGCCTGACGGACAGAGCCTCGCCAGGGGCGCGCTCCACCACGCGCCTCACCAAAGCACGCGTGTCAGGCGTAGCGTTCCCCGCCACCGAAAGAATGACGTTTCCCGGCTCAATGCCTGCTGCTTCGGCTGGGCCACCGCTGATGACTTCACTCACCAAAACGGCCTCGGAAACCGGAATATCAAACAGCCTAACCAGACCCCCGGGCAGATCTCGAACGCTCACGCCCAAACGGCCCTTGCTGGGATCTTCTGGATGTGGAGCCAGCCTCGCAGTTACGATTTTCTCCCGCGCGGCTGCGGGCTTGCGGGTTTCGATATCGGTTGAAGTTCGCAGCGGCGATGCCTGTCGTTGGCCTGCAGCTGTTTCGGCGGTTTGCGTGGCAGGCGGCGCCTGCAAGACCTGCTCGCCATTTTGGCCGGGCCGAAGCACAACCACCAATAGCGCGGCCAGCGCGAGCACACCGAGACCGCCGCCAAGCCAAACAAGGCCCGACCCTGAGGCAAACTGAAGTAAGGAATTCGCCGAATTTTTTGTCTTGGACGCCCGGCCGCGTGACTTGGTACCGGCTGCCTTCGCACGAGAACCGAGCGCGGTGCCGCACTCCTGGCAAAATTTGTCCTTCACCTTGACGCCAGAACCGCAGTTTGGACAGAACTTGGCCATGCCGTTTCCCCGCTAGATGCTCCGGGACAATGAGCAAGCTAGCGTCTGCCCGTACGGGCCGTCAAATCAAGCCAAGAATGCGCAAAGGTATCAGACGCGTGCGGCTCTAGGTTCAGCCCTATTCTATCGAAAAGCAATCAGGAGTGACCGACGCACACGGTTCACAAACACACGCGGTTTCGCCATCTCTGTACCGACCCTAACTCCGCTCCCGCGTCACCACCTTGGAGAGAAAGGCGTGGGTCTCGTCCTTCGGTCTGAGGCCGGCCTGCTTGAACATGAGTTCCAAATCGTCGCGCAGATACTGCGCGTAATAGGGCTCATGGAAGCGGACCGGAAAAGCCTCGAGCAATCCGTCATAGCCCTCGCGATCGCCGGTTTGCAGCGAGTCGATGAAGACGAAGATACCGCCCGGCATGAGCACGCGCGCGATCTCCAAGCTCACCCGGCGGCGCACCGGCGCGGGGAGTTCATGATAGAGAAAGATCGAAGTCACGATGTCCTGGCTGGCATCGGCAAAGGGCAGCTTCTCGCCATTGGCCTGGATCAGTTTTATCGCCGGCCGCTCCCTCAAGTGTCGACGCGCTTCGCCGAGATATGGCAGCGAGAGATCGACGCCGGCGGCCTTAATGCCCGGAAAGGCCTGCGCCAATTGACCGAGAAAACGCCCGGTGCCGCAAGCAACATCGAGCAGCCGCAATTTTCGCTGATCGCGGCCGCGGACAAATTCGGCAATGGGCTTTAGGGCGTGGCGGCGCATGGCTTGTGCCGCGCCAAGAAACAGCGTCTCGACCTGGACGTCGTAAATCCGCGCCGACTGGTCGGTCAGGTAACCGCCGGTTTGATAGTGGAAATTCTGTACATAATAGTCCGGCAGTTTTTGCGTCTGCGGGCTTCGCGTCACCTCAACGCCGTCGCGCGATTTGCGCCGCGCGGTGCTGGTCGGCACATCGGCAAACATGATGCGCAGCCGATCGAGATGATCGAGCAATGAGCCGGTCTCATCGTCGCTGATGGGCGGATAGAGCCCCTCGCCCACATTGCGCGCATCCGCCAAAAGCACCTCGAACCAGTCGCTTCGCAGTTGCGCCATCGAAGGCACGGCCCCCTTGGGCCTGTAAGGCGGCGTCTCTTTTTTATCCAGACGGCGCTGAACCCGGTTCATCAGCTCATAGAGACCGTAATAGGCGCCCGCGCGCATCGCCCGGCCCGCCAGATGCCCATACATCGCTGTTCGGTCACTCATAGCCTGATGTCCTGCTCCAAGCCGCCATTATAACGTGACCGCCACAGCAGTGTTCAAGTCCCCTGATCGGCAAGCTTGAAATCGGCAAACATGAAGCCGTCGCGTTCCACCCGTTCACCTGCCTCCAGGACGAGGGGACGCGAGAACATCGGGCCGGCATAAACGCAGGTATGAAACTCGCCGTTCTCACCGCAAGGGTCTGCGCTTTCGGGCAACTCGTCTAGAAACGCCTCATCGAATTCGCGTCCAACAAAGCCGCCGTCGATCTGTTTTGGATCGACGCTAACCAGCCGCGCCCGCAAGCCCGCCGCCACCATCTTGCGCGCCAGCTCCGCCGTTGGTTTCTGCCAGATTGGAAACACCGGCTTGATGCCGCTACCCTCGAGGTTCTTTTCGCGGTCGGCGCGGATATCCTCAAGAAACAGATCACCGAAGGCCATGGCCTCCACGCCTTGAGCTTTGGCCTTCTCGACGAAAGCGCCAAGCCGCGCTTCATAGATTTCGTTCGGGCACGGATAGGGAATTTCGATGACCTCGAGCGGCAGCCCTGCAACGTCGGCTTGGGCTTCCATGACCGCGCGGCGCGTGGCGTGCATG
>JAJFHN010000094.1 GCA_021775595.1 Hyphomicrobiales bacterium | reverse complement strand
GAGCCATAGCGGCCACGGCATGCGCATCGACATCAGTCCCCTGGTCAATCCAATCATCGCTTTCATGTTTTCTCTCGCTTTTTCTCTCTGATTATTTGCAGCTTCACCGCGCCGAGGCCGAGCAATTTGGGGCGACGTCCTTCGGGCCGGCGGCGGTCCAGACCGGTTTGAACCGACCGGGACCGCTGCTTGGGCGGGAGGAGCCTGTCAGGAATGCAGCCCGAGATCCTTGGCGTGTTTCCAAATGCGCGGAGGCGAGTGGGGGAGTTGAATGTGCACGCCGCCAAGGGATGCGAACGCATCGTTCACCGCATTCGATAACGCCGGCACGCCGCCGACATTGGGGCTCTCGCCGACACCCTTGGCGCCGATCGGATGATGTGGGCTGGGCGTGACGGTATAATCCGTCGTCCATTCCGGGGTTTCGACCGCTGTCGGCAGAAAATAGTCCAACAGGCTGGCGCCTTGGATATTTCCCGCCTCATCGAATTCGATGATTTGTCCCATTGCGATCGCAAGCGCCTCGGTTAATCCGCCATGTATCTGACCGTCGATAATCATCGGGTTGATGCGCGTGCCGCAGTCGTCAAGCGCATAGAACTCACGGACTTTGAATTCGCCGGTCGCGACGTCGATGTCGACGACGCAGAAATAAGCGCCATAGGGGAATGTGAAATTTGGCGGGTCATAATAATTCACGGCTTCCAGCCCATGCTCCATTCCATCGGGCACGTTGTTGTATGCGGCCCAAGCCACCTCTTTCATCGTGACCGCCATTTTAGGTGAACCCTTGACGCGGAACGTGTCCACGTCCCACTCGAGATCCTTGTCCGATACCTCCAAAATGTGCGCGGCGATCTTCTTCGCCTTGGCATGGATTTTTCGGGCAGCCACGGCACAAGCGGCGCCGGCGACGGGTGTCGAGCGTGAGCCATAGGTGCCGAGGCCATAGGGGGCGGTGTCGGTATCGCCTTCCTCGATCGTGATATCGGCCGCTGGAATGCCCGTCTCGCTGGAGAGGATCTGCGCGTAGGTCGTTTCGTGTCCTTGACCTTGCGACTTGGTGCCGAGGCGGGCGATGACGGACCCGGTCGGATGAACGCGGATTTCGCAGGAGTCGAACATGCCGATTCCCAACACGTCGCAGTTTCGAGTCGGGCCCGCTCCAACGACCTCCGTGAAGAAGGCTATGCCGATCCCCATCAGTTCCTGCGTTTTGCCGGCCTTGAAGTCCTCGAGCTTCTTTGCCTGTTCCTTGCGCAGCTTTTCGTAACTAACCGCCTTGATCGCTTTCTTCATTGCAGTGGGGTAGTCGCCGCTGTCGTATTGCCATCCAAGGACCGAGTTGTAGGGAAACTGTTCTGGCTGGATGAAATTTTTCATTCGGATCTCGGTCGGATCCATGCCGAGCTTTTGGGCCAATATGTCGATCATGCGTTCGATCATGTAGGCGGCTTCGGTGACGCGGAACGAGCAGCGGTATGACACTCCGCCCGGCGCCTTGTTGGTGTAGACGCCGTCCACCAGAACATGTGCGGCAGGAATGTCGTATGAGCCGGTGCAGATGTGGAACAACCCTGCGGGGAATTTCGACGCGTCGGCGCAGGCGTCAAAGGCGCCGTGATCTGCGATCACATTGGCGCGCAGACCGGTGATTTTGCCGTCTTTGGTCGCGGCCAGTTCTCCGGTCATGTGGTAGTCGCGTGCGAAGGCGGTGGTCGAAAGGTTCTCGATGCGGTCTTCGACCCACTTAACCGGCACGCCGAGCACAATCGAGCCCACGACGGACATGACGTAGCCCGGATAGACCCCGACTTTGCCGCCGAACCCGCCACCGATATCCGGCGCGATTACACGGATCTTGTGTTCGGGAATTCCGGCGATCATCGATGCCACCGTGCGCACGACGTGTGGCGCTTGGAATGTGCCGTAGAGCGTCAGTTGGCCGTTTGCCTTGTCCATCGAACCGATCGAGCAGCAGGTCTCCATCGGGCACGGGTGGCTGCGTGGGTAGGTGAGCAGCTGCTTGACCGTTACATCGGCGGCCTGAAAGGCTTTTTCGGTCGCGTCCTTGTCGCCGACCTCCCAATTCCAGATGTGATTGTGATGTTTGCGCGGGCCGTGCACGCCAGCTTTCATGTCCTTGATGTCTTCCCGGACGACGGGCGCATTCTTGTCCATTGCCGTAAAGACGTCGATGACGGGCTCGAGCTCCTCGTATTCGATCTCGACCAACTCCACGGCGTCCGCGGCGATGTAGCGGTCCTTGGCGATGACGAACGCCACTTCTTGATTTTGAAACACCACTTTTTCATGCGCCAAAACAGCCTGCACATCGCCAGCCAGCGTCGGCATATAATGAAGATTGAGCGGGATCAGATCCTCGGCTGTCAGGATCGCGATGACGCCGGGCACGGCAAGGGCCGCGTCTGTCTTGATGGATTTGATCCGAGCATGGGCCATGGCGCTTCTGACGAAATCGCCAAACACCATTCCCGGCAGCTTGATGTCGTCTACATAGTTGCCCAAACCCTGGACGAAGCGGACGTCCTCAACGCGAGGCCGCGATGCACCTATGCCTTCCAATGCAGCTTCCCTGTCTTTCTTGGTCATCTGAGCAGTCATTGCGTCACCTCCCTGGTGTTCACTTTTGCACAGTATTCTGCAGTGCCTTGGCGATGTTGCCCTTCGTCTGGCAGCGCATCGGAAGCGCTGGCGACAGCTGGCCGGCCTGACATTGTTTCGCTACTCTGATCGGGTCGGCCGGCCATAATTCTCTCTCTGATGCGGTTCGAATTCAGAGCGTGTTCGATTGCTTTTCGTGCAGGATCGAGCGAATTATGTATCGGTTCGCATGTTATTTCAGGCGTCGCCATTAATTTTGTACGAAACGGTATAAAATGAGCACGAAAGGACGTGGCAGACCACGAACCTACGATTCCGACGCGGCACTTGGCGCGGCGCTCGAGGTGTTTTGGGAGCGTGGTTTTGCGGCAACCAGCCTGGACGATATCAGCGCCGCCACGGGCATGGCGCGGCCGAGCCTTTACGCAGCGTTTGGAAACAAGAAGTCGATCTATCGCAAATCCATCGACAAATTTAATCGCGAATTTCTAGGTCAGCTGGAGGCGGTGCTGTTTGCCGGGACGGGAATAGAAAACGATTTGGTCAATTTCTATTTGGCGGCACTGCCCACATACCGGTCGGGCGATAGGGTGGCGCGCGGTTGTCCGGTGATCTGCACCGCAACGGTGGAAGCGGCGGTGGACGACACCATCCAAGGCGATCTGGCTGCCGCATTCGATCATATCGACGGGGCGCTCGTTGCGCGCTTCGAGCAGGCTCAAGCGGATGGCGAATTGCCGGGATCGGCCGTTCCAAGCCGGCTCGGGATGCTCGCAGCGGCGCTGCTTCACAGCCTGGCGGTGCGCATGCGCGTTAGGCAAAAGGGTTTCCAGGCCGAACAATTTGTCAGGGCGTCCGTCGGGGAAATTCTCAAGACATAGAGTTGCAGCAGTGCCTCGGTCTTGATTGGCTCCAATAATCGAGTGGGCACAAATCAGCGCCAAGCGCGCTGGGCATTTGATTGCGCGATGCGTCCGCCGGTGATTGCAGCGCTATGAAACGCTCATTGTGAATAGAAATAAATTTCTATAATAACGGCAAACAGAAATAATATAGTCCATTATGCGGCTTAGATCGTAGATTATTAGATTTATTTTCTAGAAAACGGATATATTTTGCTTGTAGATCGCGCGGTCCAGCGCCACGTTCCAGTCTGACACGGCGCAATGCGTATCAATGCGCGCCCCGGCGCCAGAACAAAACGTCAGTCAGGACCGCAGCAATGGCCAAGATCACCTATCTCACTCCCAGCCTGGCGACGGCATCGCAGCTCGAGGCCAAGGATTTCGCGCAGATCGCGAAAATGGGATTCAAGTCGGTCATCTCCAACCGCCCGGACGCGGAAGAG
>JAJFHN010000093.1 GCA_021775595.1 Hyphomicrobiales bacterium | reverse complement strand
TTCAACAATAATGAACGAATTCTCCACTGCATCCTACAGGTTTGGGCATAGTGCACTCAGCCCTACTTTGTTAAGACTTGATTCTAATAATGAAGTGATTCCGGAAGGCAACCTTGCTCTAAGAGACGCCTTTTTTAATCCCTCAAGGATTACAGATGAAGGCGGTATTGATCCGCTGCTCAGGGGCCTGGCAGCACAGCAGTGCCAAAGAGTTGATAGCCTGATAATTGATGATGTAAGAAATTTTCTTTTTGGCCCTCCCGGCGCAGGAGGTTTTGATCTTGCTTCCCTTAATATTCAAAGGGGAAGAGACCACGGCCTGCCTTCTTATAATACTGTAAGAGATGAACTTGGTCTTGGCAGGGTTAACAGCTTTTCCGAGATAAGTTCTGATACAGATGTTCAGCTGAAACTTCAGGATGCTTATAACAATGTTGATGATATAGACCTCTGGGTAGGCGGACTTGCTGAAGACCGGCTACCGGGTTCTCACCTTGGGGAGCTATTTACTGAGATAATTGTTATGCAGTTTGAAGCATTAAGAGACGGCGACAGGTTCTGGTATGAACTCACTTTCAGCGGCGATGAACTTGAAGAATTACAGAACACAAAGCTTTCGGATATTATCAGAAGGAATACAGATATCGGAAATGAAATTCAGGACAATGTGTTTTTAGTTTCCAATGAAGAAGAATCTAATGGCGGTTGTTCATTGTCACAAAGCTCTGATAAAAATATTCTCTATACCAATATATTATTTATTTTAAGCCTCTTCCTTGTTGTAGTAATAAGAAGAAAAAGTTTTAATTCCTAGTATTTCACACTAAATCATAATATTCAATACTTTATGGGAGAACCCATCATTAGGATGTGGGACTCTCCGGTGATTTTTGTAAGTTGCTAGGATTGTTGGGATTTAGAGATTGGAAATAAAAAAGGAGCAATAACCTAATTCATTACTCCTAATAATTTTTAATCTATTATACTGCCACAAAAATATGGTGATGACTCCGGATCACCCTCAATAGTTGCTACACCGGTAAATAAATCTTGATCTAAGCTAATAAACTCTTCGATTGTTAATGTAACATCACCTATTATACTGTTATCTTCTATATCCCTTAAAACACAAGTCATAGTAAAACAATCAAGTGCTATACATTGACCAGATCTTACAAACGTGTCAGGAGAAGTAGCTTCCAAGTCAAATATATTACAACCAATATTACCACATAAATTAGCAGTGCCATCCGTTGGACATTCTTCAAACTCTTCCGGCATATCTAACAATTCACTAAAAAATACACAGTCAACATCCGGGGGATCATCACCACTATTACAGGCTATTGGTAAAATAGTAATTAATAGTAAAAATGCTAATAACTTAATCTTACTTTTTTCCACATTTATATTATATCAACATTATGTCATTGTGTGAGTTAATATTTTGAAATATTACCCCTTGATTAAACCATATATATCATTAGCATGTGCTGCTCTCCGCTGATTTTTGTAAGTTGCTGTGATTATTGGAATTTAGATATTGATTGGAAAAGAAAAAGGAGCAATAACCTGAATCACTGCTCCTTAAGTTTTAAATGATTATTACAATGAAACTAAGAGTTATTCACCCAAACAATTATCTTCAATACAGTTATATGTCCAAAGTGAATCCATACTACCTCTACCATTTCCATTATTTAATCCAACAAATCCAAAGAAAAATGGGCCCGTTCCATTAATTGAATCAAGAATCTCAGTGAATGCAGGCGTATCTGGATATTGCTCAGGTCTTAATATGACTTCCCCATCAGAAATTACATTACCCGGACACAGTAGTTCTCCGCCCTTTGTATTTGGTATTGCGTCATTTATTCCATACTCAAATCTTGCTATATTGGCCGTGCCTGCAATAGATAAAACTTCTTCTAAAAGAGGATTGTTTTCATCTACACAGGAAAATATTATGTCCCTACATGAAAAAGGCACCTCATTAAGATTATATATATCTATATCGAACGGACTAAATATTCCTTGTACCGGTTGGGCTTTCCATTCAAATTCAAAACCCTCACCAGTCACAAATAACGTAGCTCCAAATATATCGGATAATGCAATACCATTTTCCTGGTTGAAATTAAATGAATAAAAACTTGCTGGAATATTTGGTGGACTAGTTGTCGACGCCCCAAATAACTGACCATTTGTTCTGTATTCATAGCCATTGTTGTCTAAAATTCTAACATTGCCAATTGGTGACCCAAGAGTAAGTTCTTGTCCATTAGTACTAAGTAGTGAGATTACAACTATTCCATACGCACCGTCTGGAAGAACCACCCCTGAAGGGTTACCATCATTGGTTTGTATATCTCTCATATTATAAACATGTGTATCATTTACTGTGTATGCATCAAAAAAATTGTTTTCATTGCAGTTGTTACTAACATCAAATATCTGTACATGGGCTTGTGCTCCAATACCAAAATTAAAATAATCAGGAGAAGTTAATTGTATATAAGTTTCCCTATCTCTTAAATCGAAGATATAAAATATTGAAGATAGAACTGAAAATGGATTATCTGTTTCAGGTGTGGTTATGATAGTATTACCAGGGGCGCCAGCACCAGCAAATACACTTTTTACAGGGATAAAACATAACGCAATAACAAAAAACAACATTAATATTTTAGATATTTTTTTCATGCTAAAATTCCTCCTATTAAGAATCTAAATAAATTACAACTTTTAAAGAATAATTTCAATAATTTAAAGAATGTAGAAGCGTCTACTTCTTCTATTTTATAAGAGTCATAAGTATAATATTACTAAACTTTTTAATCCCTTTTCTTTAAACTATCCTCTTGAATTAAACCATATATAACGTTAGCATGTCCTGCTCTCCGCTGTTTTTTGTTCGCTAAAACTTAAAATAAATTACCATTTCATTTATACTAGAAAAATGAACTCAATTTTAATTAATAAAAGCATAAAAACAGGGGCAGTTATGAATTTCTTTGGAGGTTTGTTAGTAGCTCTTGGTTATGTATTACACCCCCATCATATGGTAGCTGATACAATTGGAACAAATTACTGGGTAATTGTTCACTTTTTATTTCTGTTTTCACTTCCCTTCGGAGTTTTTGGATTTATAGCTATGCTTGCCCATTATAACAAAAATGCTTCAAACATCGGTATAATCGGTTTTTTTCTTGGTATAACGAGTTTAATTATTATTTTCGGAATGAACTATTATGAAACTTTGATTGCTCCAATATTGGCAATAGAAGAACCAGTTTTTATTGATAGGACTGGAGCTGGTCTCGAAATTGGA
>JAJFHN010000092.1 GCA_021775595.1 Hyphomicrobiales bacterium | reverse complement strand
TCGAAGATCGAGCCGCCCACCTGGTTCAGCGAGTTCGACAGGCTGCCCGTGATGTTCGAGCGGTCGCGGTTGGTGAGGCCGGAGCCGCCGGGCGTGCCGAATGCGCCGCCGGTGACCATGACATTGCTCGTAGTGATGGTTGTGCCTGTTCGGGCAATGGTTCCGCTGATGTTCAGGATCGTGCCGGAGACATCGAATGCTGCATTAAAGCTGCACGAGTTGCCATCATTCAGCGTAATGACCGGGGCGGCGATGCCGCCATTAGTGCCTGTGCACGACATTCCGAAATCGACCTCGAACGCACCGCCGTCGCGTCCATTGACTTGTACCGTAAAGGTTGGTCCCCCAGAATTTGCGGTAACACCGATGGTGAAACCGTTGGTGGGGGGCGCGCCGCCCACCATGCAAACACCCGTATCGAGATTGCCTTGATTGACGATTGGCACCGCGCCGCTATCGTTATTTGTGATGGGCGGACATGATGTCTGCGCCGATGCCGGCGACAGAGAGCCGATCGGGCTCCAGATGAGCGTAGACAGCGCGAACAGAAACAGCCCGGTAAAACCGCGCAGCGCCTTCGCTACGAAACCAGACTGACCCACAACGCCCTCCAATTCGGCGACTGCGACTGAGCAATAACGGGTTCAGACATTCAGTGTCCTGATAGAACCCTCAAGAACAATTACTTTTGCTAATAGAGAAGCGTCCCGCGCGGCTATTCAAGCGCAAACGCGGTGAGCTGAGCCGTTTTGGCACCGGTTGTGGCGCATGGGACACGCTCTTGGCGCTGCATCCCTCCGCCTGTGGATAAATTGGCCGAGCCGCTGTCGCGGCGGCGACGCGCTCAGTCGTCCTCGGTGCAGCCGCCCAATTCCCAGATCATGCCGGGCGGGCAGCGCTGTGCCGGCGCTTGTTGGGCGGCTTGTGAAATGCATCGCGAGCCGCTCCGCCGGTAGCCCGGACCGCAAAACGAGCGCACGTTCGCATTGGCGACGCACTGGCCCTCGAGCCAGACGCTGCCCCGCCCGCAGCGGCTTTTTCTGGTCGTCGTCTTGCGCGGTGCGGCCTTCTTTTTGGCTGCCTTGCGGTTGCAGGCGGACAACTTGGCGCCGCAGCGCTGCAGCACGGAGCAGATCGCGCCGCGGCTGTTTTTCAGCTGAAACGTCGCGCTGAAGGGGGCGGCGGAGATCGTCATGGTCTGCTCGGACATCATGTCTTCGATGATTTGGCTTTGCGGCACGAAGGGTTGCCCGACATCGGCGATCTCGACCTCACCCGTCAGCCCGTAGACCTGGGCGGAGACGAAATACTGCTTGCCGCTCGAAAAGCGCAGCGCGATCTCCTTGGCGCTGTCGCCCACTTTGCGGTTCGAGGCGGCGAGACCCTGCTCGATGCGACCGTCGAAATCGGGATAGATATCGCGCTGTTGCTGGCGGAGCAGTGTGGACAGGCGTTTGGAGCTGTCGCAGCGGGCGACGAATTCGATGCCGTTGCTGTTGACGATGGCCGCATAGGCGCGCGCGTTTCCTTCGTCGAGCTCGATCTGGCCGTTGCGCCAGGGCGTCGTGCCGGGCCCGAGATCGACCGTTTGCAGGCGCGGCTTGGCGGCAGGTTGTGCAGGCGCGGGGACGGCGGCAGCTGGCGCGGGGGCAGGGGCCGGTTGGCCGGCGCCTTGGGTCTGCTTGATCCGCCTGACATAGGCGCGCGCCAGATCGGCGCGGAAGCCGGTCGGGAAATTTTTCAAGAAAGCCTCCCAGGCCTCGGTCGTGCCAAGTTCCTTGGCGCCTTCGAAGGCTTCCTTTTCGCTGATGTCGCTTGCCGCCGCGCTCTTATCGGCAGCCTTTTCGGTCTTTGCCGGCGGGCTCGAATTGGCCGGTTCTGCCGCCTTGGGCGCGGCTTGCGCGCTTTGGCTGGCCTGGCCGACGGCTGCTGCTTGGCCCTTAATCGGCTTGTTGACCGCAGCGGCATAGACGCGGCAGGCTTCGATAAAGGCTTTGATCTTGTCTTGGCCGCCCGCCAGTGTGAGGGATGAAGCCTTGTAGCCCGGCACGGCGTATTTGAGCGCCATCTTCTGCGTCAGTGCCGGCCAAATTGGATCGTCATGCTCGACATCGAGGGAGACGCCCGTGATGCCGACTTCGGCCTGGGCGCCGCTCACCACGCCCGATAAGACGTGATCGATGCCCTCACCGGTGAAGCGCAATTCGACCTGCGTGCCGTCCTTCAGCGTGCCGACGTCCGTCGCGAAAACCAGATAGGAAAAATTCACCGAGGTGCTGGGTGATGCGTCGCAGACGCCGCTCATCTGGGCGGCGTCGGTCTCGGGGATGGCCAGATCCAGCCGCGCGGTCATGCGCCCCTTGTTTTCAGGGTCGTTGAAGGCGCTGAAACCCCACACCAGGCCATCGTCGGCGGCCTGAAGGGTGTGGGAAAACACCATGACGGCGCCGAACAAGGCCGCCGCCAGAAACACCAATCTACGCAACATCATCGCCTCGACGCTTGCCACAAGCCTTTATCCCCGCTCTGCGGGCACTTTTGCCCAATTCGTGGCGTTGCGCAACGCTCGGCGGCGCGGCCGCGATTGCAATATCTGTCTTGGCAGGCGGCGCGAATAAGGTGATAGTTGGCTCAGGTGAAACAAACGGAAGGAGGTGATCCAATGTCTAATGAGATTTCGGTGATGTCGAAGGACTTTGGATGTTTATCAGGTAATTCGAGGCAGCCCTCTTTGCTCCTGTAACTCCTTCGGACCGGATCCCGGTACCGGGGTCCTGAAGACAACTGAACTCATGAAGGGCCGCAGAAATGCGGCCCTTTTTGTTTGGAAGTTTTTGTCCACGGGCATCCCCAAAAATGGGCGCAAGTCACTGAAATCGTTGAATTGAGCCGATCACAAAGCTGGGGAGAGGGCGTGCAATGCCTGTTGAAAAGAAGTGCCCGTGTCCCCATCTTAGCTTTGCTAAGTTATTGAACTGGAAGATACTTTCTGTGATTCGAGTGGACCCCGATAAGGGGCGTCAAATCGAGATGGAGACCACATGGCGGGCGCGGCCGCGCGGCGAGCGGACGAGATGAGCGATCACCTTTTTGAAAGCGGTGAGGGCGGTGACGCACGCGCCGGTATTGGCTCGGCCGTTGGCGTGTTGCCCAGCCAGCGCGTGGTGGCGCTGATCCGCCGGCGCATGATCCGCGCCTCCGAGGATATTGAGCCGGCCCAAATCCAGCCTGCCAGCCTCGATCTGCGCTTGGGCAAGACTGCCTACCGGGTGCGCGCCAGCTTTCTTCCCGGCGCCCGGCGCACCGTGCGCGACCAGTTGGACGATCTGGCGCTCGATGAATTCTCGCTGGAGAGGGGCGCCGTTTTGGAGCGGGGCTGCGTTTATGTGGTTGAGCTGCAGGAGAGCCTCGATCTGCCCGAGAGCATTTCGGCGCTGGCCAACCCGAAGAGCTCGACCGGTCGCCTCGACGTCTTTACCCGGTTGATTACCGACCAGAGCGAAATCTTCGATTCCGTTGCGGCCGCCTATTCGGGGCCGCTCTATGCGGAGATTTCGCCCCGTACCTTTTCAGTGCGCGTGCGCAAGGGCTCGCGGCTCAACCAGCTGCGTTTCCGCCGGCGCAACTCCTCGCAAGCCGATTACGCCGACTTCAGGTTGTCGGACCGCGAACTTACCGAGATCCATGGCCGCACGCCGTTGATGGATGGCGAGCCGATGATCCGGCACGGCCTGCATCTGCGCGTCAATCTGCGCGGCGAGGGCAAGTCGCGGCTGATCGGCTACCGGGCCCAGCGTTACGCCGGCATCATCGACGTCGATGAGGCGGGCAAGTGCCAGGCCAGCGATTTCTGGGACAAGATCAACGCGCGGCCTGATGGACGGCTGATCCTCGACCCAGACGAATTTTACATTCTGGCGTCGAAGGAAGCCCTCCATATACCGCCTGACCTGGCAGCCGAGATGGTGCCGATCGATACCATGATGGGCGAATTCCGGGTGCATTATGCAGGCTTTTTCGATCCTGGCTTCGGCCATGCGCCGGCCGGTGGGGCGGGCGCGCGCGCCGTGCTAGAAGTGCGCAGCCACGAAGTGCCCTTCATCTTGGAAGACGGTCAGATCATCGGCCGGTTGGCCTATGAACGCCTCACCGAGCCGCCCGATCAACTCTATGGCGAGATCGCTGGCTCCAACTATCAGGCCCAGGGCCTCAAACTCTCAAAGCACTTCCGCTAGTATCTTGTCGCGGTGCCACGGAATTTGTTAAAAAAGCCACCGGATTTTGCTCGGTTCGCATCAATGGGGATGAGAGTGGAAAACGGTCTGGTCAACCAACGGCATATCGATGATTACCGCGAGAACGGCGTCGTGGTGGTCAAGAACGCGCTTTCGGGAGAGTGGGTCGACTTCCTGCGCGGCGCGCTCGACGATCTGATGGAAAACCCGACCAAGATGGGTCTGGAATACGCCCATAAGGAAGACTCCACGCGCTTTTTTGGCGATCAATACATGTGGCTCACCAGGCCGGACTTTCGCCGCATCGCCTTTGAGAGCCCGATCGGCGAAATCGCCGGCCAGGTCATGGGCTCAGAGTCGGTCACGCTGTTTTTCGACCAGGTGCTGGTCAAAGAGCCGGGCGCGGTCGAGCCAACGCCGTGGCACCACGATTTGCCCTATTGGATGGTTCGGGGCGAGCAGATCTGCACTGTTTGGATCGCACTCGATCCGATCGGTTTGGAGAACGGCGGCATGAAATACGTCAAGGGTTCGCACAAGTCGGAGAAGCTCTATTCGCCGACATTCTTTGGCGACAATGCCAATGACAGCACCTTCGACGAAACGCGCTATGAACCGCTGCCCGATGTGGATGCGACCTATGCGGACGATGATTTTCTGACCTTTCAGCTCGAACCCGGCGATGCGGCAATTCATCATGCCCGCACCTTTCACGGCGCGCCCGGCAACAAATCGGCCGCAACCCGGCGGCGGGGCTACATGCTGCGGGTGCTGGGCGACAATGTGGTCTATGCGCCGGCGCCCGGCCAAGCCAAGGTCGCGGTGCGTCCCGACCTGCCCGATGGCGCGCCGATGGGTGGCGAGTACTTCCCCGAAATCTGGCAGCGCGCGGGCGCTTGATGCCCCAGGCGGCCAAAGTCCGCATACATTTTACCTAAAATTGTCGCGACGGCGTTTAGCCGACGTAAGCCGTAAATAGCGGAATTTGGCCCTTTTTGGCTCGATTTAACGCTTTCTGCGCGGCTGCTTGCTTATCATCGCATCCTTCAGACAAATCGCGCGCCGACCGTGTTTCGGCCTGCTTGGAATAGGGATGCATGTATCGTGAGAAAAGCGACCGGCACCGGCGCTCTGCGTCTTCTCGCACTTCTCATTGCCGCCATTTTCATTGGCGAGCGGGCCATCGGCATGCTGCTGGAGCACTTCGATATGGGCATTTCGCCCTTTGCCGACGTGTTCGGATCGATCCTGTTGACCGCCACCATGTTCCCGGTGCTCTACTACGCCGTCTTCAAGGAAATTTCTGGCAAGAACGAACTTCTGGAAGCAAATGAGACGCGCCTGCGCACCGCACACAATTGGCTCGAACAGTGCATCGACGATCGCACCAAAGAGATCAGGACAGCGAACGCGACGCTGGAGCAGACGGTCAAAAATCTCAACCACCGCCAGCGTGAAATGGATATCCTCTCCCAGATGGGCCGGTTGTTGCAGGCCTGCCATTCGGTCGAAGAGGTGTGCAGCGTTGCCGAGGATCATTTGAGCAGGCTCTATCCAGACCTCTCGGGCGCGCTATATCTCACCGACCAGACCAACAAGGCATTTGAAAAAACCACCGATTGGGGTGGCGACTCCAGCCTCAAGAGCCTCTTCACCTTCAATGAGTGCTGGGGCTTGCGCCATGGCCGTCCACACGTGGTCGACGGCGAAAGCCATACGGTCGCCTGCAAACACATGGACAGCGAAACGTCCAATTGGCATCTCTGCCTACCGCTTACCGCCCATAGCGAAACGCTGGGTCTGCTCTGTCTGCACGCGCGCGACGAGGCCGCCTTTGTCGATGAACATGACGAGCGGACGCTGGAGGAGCGCTCGAAATTTCATGTCATGATCGCCGACAGCCTGGCGCTCGCCATTGCCAGCTTGCGCCTGCGGGAATCGCTTGAGAGCCAGGCGGTGCGCGATCCCCTCACCAGCCTATTCAATCGGCGCTATCTGATCGAGACACTGGACCGCGAACTGATCCGCTCACGTCGCGCCGAACAGCCGCTCAGTCTGGTCATGCTCGACATCGATCACTTCAAGCGCATCAACGATACGCACGGCCATGGCGCAGGCGATGCGCTGTTGGAGGCCGTGAGCACCCAACTGCAGAAGTTCGTGCGCGGCGACGATGTGGTCTGCCGTTATGGCGGCGAAGAATTCGCCATTATCCTGCCTGGCATGCCGGCGGAAGTGACCCAGCGCCGCGTCGAATTCCTGCGCAAGGAGATCAAGGCAATTTCCATCGTCTATCAGGGCAAGCAGATCGAGCCCGTTACCATGTCGGCCGGCATCGCTGTCTATCCCGCCCAAGGCACCAACCGCGAAGAGCTTATGCGCGCCACCGATAAGGCGCTTTATCGCTCCAAGCAGGAGGGGCGCGACCGCACGACGGTTGCCCACGATTCCCATGGCAGCGACGATGATAAGCCGCGCATCAAGCGTCTGCAGGCGGTCGGCGCCTAGGCTCTAGAGATCGGCCATATGAGCTGCCATGCGCTCTCGCATGGCCGCATCCGGCAGCACACCGACATTGGCGCCCATATTGTCGCGCATGTGATCGACCCGTCTTGTGGCCGGGATGGCGCAGGTGACGTTTGGGTGCGAAACGGCGTATTTCAGAAAAAATTGAGCCCAGCTGGCACAGCCGATGTCGTCCGCCCATTGCGGAAGTTTGCGTCCCTTCACCAATTCAAACAGCGCACCGCGGCGGAATGGCCGATTGACCATCACGGCCTGGCCACGCTCGGCTGCCAGCGGCAGCAGGCGCGCTTCGGCCTCGCGGTCCAGAATGTTGTAGGTCAGCTGAACGAAGTCGAGCGGCGCGCCGGCCATGACTTTTTCGAACTCGGGATGCATACGGCCGTGCGAAGTCGTGATGCCGATATGGCGGATCGCGCCCTTGGCCTTCTGGGCTTTGAGGGTTTCCAGGTGGGTTTGCCAATCCATCAGATTGTGAATTTGCATCAGGTCGAAGCTCTCCAGCCCCCAAAGCGTTTGAGAGCGCGCCATTTGCGCGGTTCCAGCTTCGCGGCCTTCGGTCCAGACCTTGGTGGCGGCATAGAGCCCGGGCTGGGCCGGCAATTGCTTTAGGCAATAGCCCAGCACGTCTTCGGCAGAGCCATACATCGGCGATGAGTCGACGACTTGGCCTCCCAGCTCGAAAAATGTCTTGAGCACATCGAGCCGCACCGCCCGTTGCGCCTCATTGTTTCCCACATCAAATGTGCGCGACGTGCCCATGCCGATGACTGCCAGTTTTTCGCCGCCGGTGGGCATCGCTTTGGTGATGATCTGCGGGGTGGCGTCTTGGCCACTCGCCGGAATTTTTCGCATGAGCGCGCCCGCTCCGATCGCACCAAGGGCCGTAACCAGGCGCCGGCGGGTCAGAGAAAATCCGGTTCGTGCCATTTTCGGTGACTCCTAAGTCGACCAGAGCCGGTCGGGGCAGGGCGGCGGGGCTTGGCCCGTGCCAGGTGCCATCTCGTAGAACCGCGTGGTCATGCCGAGCGTCGTGAAATAGGTGCAGGCGACGCCGTATTCGCCAAAACCCGGACCGCGGCGTGAGAAATCGCCGGGGCCCTCGCGCATAATCAGGATGTCGGTGGAGATGGTAAGCCGAATCATCCAGCCAAGCCAGACAACCAGTACGCCCAGTTGCAGGATCTTGGACATGACGCGCGGCTCCCAGCCGGACCCTAAAAGGTTATCGCCGCGTTCTTGTAGGTGGCGATCTGCGGCGGTTCGGTCAGCAGCGTCAGCGCCTCGGCCCAGACGGCCTGTATTGTCTCGACCGCGGCTGCAGCTTTGGTCTCGCTCTCGTAAATCGCCACGATCACGCCGCTGCCGTCATCGCGCCATGACACGGATGAATGCACGATACCTGGAACCTGTTTCATCACCGGGGCAAGCTTGTCGACCAGCGTGGCCACCTCATCGAGACGGCCAGCATCGCATTTGAAGGTTGAAACGCGCGTGAACATGGTGTGCTCCAAATGGTGGAGAGGTGGAATATTGCAGCAGATTCGCACAGGGTGTGGGGGGTGCGCAACGGTGCCGGTCCGGGCAATCGCTTGCGCTCAAGCCACAAAAAAGCCCGGCAGCGCCGCTGCCGGGTTTTTTGAACCGAAGGTTCTGTGACTTGTGCTGTCGAAGTATTCTAACTGACGTGATCTAAATTTAGGAAGCGCGCGCGCGCGACTCAATGCGGCAAGTTGATGCGTGACATGCTGACGCAGTTGGTCGGACCGGGCGGCGCGGCTAGTTGAAGAACCGGGGGATGACGGCTGGCGTTCGCGCCTGATAATCGGCATAAGCCTTGCCGAAGCGGCCGATGAGATCGCGTTCCTCCAGCCGGATGCCGAAAGCGATGTAGGTGCTCAATCCGGCCGCGAACAGAACGTGTCCCAGCGTCATGTGCGGCGTCACCCAAAGGCAAATCAGCAGCGCCATATAGAGCGGATGGCGCACGCGCTCAAACAGCCAATTCGATACAAATGGCGGCTCCTGGTAACGGTTGCCGTTGTACCACGCCAAGGCTTGATTGAGCCCCAGCAGATCGCGTGGCCCGAGGGCGAGGAGGCCGGCAATCAGAAGAATCCAGCCAAACGCGAAGACAGCCCAGACGACATCCTCCAGCACGCCGTCGCCGAGGTCATAGAGCACGATGGGGATCGGGCGCCAGAACAACAGAAGCAGCAAAAGCACGATATTCGACGCCATGACGTAACAGGTGCGTTCGAGATCGTGGGGCACATGGCGGCACATCCATGCCTTGAACCACGTCCGCGACATCAGCGAATGCTGCAGCCCAAACAGCGCCATCAGAAAGATATTGTTCAGCACGGCCCAGTGGATGGGGAACGTCTTGCCGATATCGACGCTTGGATCGACCCAGGGCGACGTGTGAGGCCACAAATTGCCGAGAAAGGCCGCCATATAGGCGAACAGGGCGGGACCGATGATAAATGCGGAGATAGCGAATAGGAGACCGGCTAACCGCAGAATGAGATTGGGTTGAACTGAGGCCATAAGGTTGGGCGGTTGGCCTCTTTCTCCGCTCTAGTGGGTCAGCACGATGAAGTCGGTGCCCTTGCCGGTTTCTGGGCCAAGGCCATGATCTGAAATCGCGACTGATGAGCCCGGGCGCAGCAGCCGCGAAATGCGGATCCTGACGTCTTCGGGAATGGCGACCCGGTCGAGCGCCTCCGACAGGCTGGCGGCTTCGGGCGCTGGCGTGGGAGTTTCCTCACGGCCGGCCCGGGCGCGGCGGCTCGAGCGTCGTGCGCGCCCGGTGCGGTCTTTGAGCGAAAGCGCCAGCCAGCGGGCTTGCGTCGCGCCCTCGTCGAAATGCATCACCGTCAAATGATGGGTTCCAAGCGGCACTTCAGGATTGCGGATCAGAACCGGCGCATCGAACAGGTCTTTGTAATCCCGGCGCACGTAAATGTGGCCTTCCTTAACCTCCGACATGCCGGCAGCCTCATGCAATTGGCCGAGCAGGTCGTCGCTCATCAGACCGTTTACGGTCATTCCTTCGAATTTCTGGAACCGCTTGATGGCGTTTGCCGTGTCGCGGCCCATAAAGCCATCGATGTCGCCAGGCTCATGGCCCAGATCAAACAGCAGCTCTTGAATTTCCAGCATCTGCGCCCGGCCCGTCCGGCGCGTTATCAGCACGCGGATCGGTGAAGTCGATACCGGCGGCGCCTTGGCGGCTGGTTCAATTTTGGCGGCGCTCTCGGGCTTGTTGACGGTGCCCGTCGTGAGCCCGTCGTCCTCGGGAGGCGCGGCGGCACCGGCGCCATACTGGACCGCAGGCGCCCCGCTCGTATCGGCTTGTTCGGTGACGGCCGCCTGTTTGGCCGGCGCCGGAGCGACTGCCTTGCTCGCGTCGGTCGCGGTTTCAGATGCGTTCTCAGGCTTGGCTTCGGCGACCTTCTTCTCGCCGCTCGGCTTGGCCGTGGCGCTGCCGGTCATCCAATCGAGCCAACCGGGGTCTTGCTCGGTGTCTTCGGCGCTGCCCGTGGATTGGGTCGTCTCGGGCGCTGCTGCGGCGACGGGTTCTGGTTCCTTGACCGGTTCGGGGCCTAAGGGCTGGAACAGCGATACATGGGTGAACTCTTCCGGCGTGACGTCTTCATTGGTGATGATCACGTGTCCGCCCTTCTCTGTGAAGGGGAACAGTCGCCTAGCAAAACTTGGCGGCAGCCTGACGCAGCCGTGTGAGGCCGGATAGCTAGGAACGCTGCCTGAGGCATGGAGTGCCACGCCAGACCATGTCAGGCGCTGCATATTGGGCATGGCCGCCCCGCCATAAAGGTTCGAATAATGACGGCGTTTTTTCTCCAAAATCGAGAAAACGCCGGCGGGCGTGCTGTAGCCTGGTTTGCCCGAGGAAACCCGCGAGGTCGTCACCAGTTCGGTGCCCTTGTAGACGCTCATCTTTTGGCTGGGCAGCGAGACGATCAGCATGACCGGATCTTTGTTGGTTTCGTTTACTTTCCAGGGCGCAACGGGTGCGGGCCTGGCTGCCCGGCTCGGCCGGGCGCGGCGAACCGGTCGGCGCGGATTGCGGTAGGTGCGGGAGCGATAGCGCCGCGGATTGTAATAGGGATCGTAGTAATAGCGCTGGGCAAGGCGGATCGTGCCTTCTGCAGGCGTTGCGCCTTGGGCTGTCGTTGCAGCAGGGGCGGCGTTGCCAATCGACGCGAACCCGATCAGCGCAAAGAGCGCACACACAATCGAAAGCAAAGTCCTTGGCATTGTCACTCCCACGGTCCCGGCGCAGACGAAGCCTTTATGGCCGGAGACTTACGATCAAATATGCATATTCGATGGTAGCCTATTCCACTTGCGTAAGCTAACGCAGGAAAATGACGCTTTTGCGTTAAAACGCCATTGAGACGTTTCAGCGCGCCGTCTTCATGCCGGTGTAGGCACCGTAGCTCGCAACGCAAAACGGCACCAAATAGGTCAGTGCGATCTTGGGCCAGTGGATGTTTGTGTCGGTAAAGAGCGCGTCACCCTGATTGATCAAATTGATGATCGTTCCGACCACGATTGCGACGATGATCGAACGGCGCAACACCGGGCGGCAAAAGCAAATTTCCCAAACATCTTGCATCATTGCGCGCTGTCTCCCTGTTTGACCTGATAAGGCTCAACGCTTTCCTGTTCATTGGGGTCGGTTCGGGCCACGATGGCCTCGGCCCATTCGGTTTCACTTAAGTTGAATGGCTGGTGAGGCACGTCGGCCGGAATATAGAGGAAATCCCCGGATTCGTTAATGGTGCTTTTCTTCAGGCCCACGCCGTATCGGGTCTCGACACGGCCCTTGATCAGATAGACGGCTGTCTCATAACCCTTATGGACGTGCGCCTTTGCCGAGCCGCCGGGCGGAATTCTGACCTTGTGAAGCGACAGTTTCTGCGCCCCGGCGGACGAGCCTGAAATGCCGTGAAAACGGGGCAGACCCTGCTTGGTCGGCTCGTCGGTGCTGGCGCGGATGGTGACGATGTCGTCAGCTGCGCCGCTGCTCGGCTCGGCGTGGGCTGGCATCGGCGAGAAGGCGGTCAAAATGGCCGCGCTCAGCCAAATGGTGTTGCGTCGGAAGGGCGAGGTTTGCATAACTGTGGCTCTGCTGCTGCCTGGCGTCCGAAAGCTTGGCTGCCATGATCGGTTTGGCATTTCAGGCCATATAGGTATCGCTGAAGGCCGTCGCTACGGGGAATGACGAAATGAGCGAGAAATTGGAACAAGAAGTCGCGCTCCATTACGGCGCCTCGGGCCTGCTGGAGCGCATACTTTCGGGGCTCGAGGCCGACGGCGTCGATACGACGGCCCTGAAATCTCGGGATCTCGCGCCGGTCGATGAATTTCATGTTGGTGGACGGCCGGCCACCATCCATGCCGTGGCGCCGCTCAACTTAACCCCGGCCGACCACGTGCTCGACATCGGTTGCGGCATTGGCGGTGCCAGCCGCTATATCGCCGAGCAATTTGGCTGTTCGGTCACCGGCATCGATCTGACGCCTGAATACATCGAGACAGCCCAGGCCTTGGCGGAGCTCACCGGATTGAAAGATCGCGTTGCCTACGAGGTGGCGAGTGCGACCGATCTGCCGTTTGAGAGCGACAGCTTCGATGCAGCCGTCACGATCCATGTGGCGATGAACATTCCCGACCGCGGGACGCTTTACGCCGAGACCGCCCGGGTGCTCAAGCCGGGCAAACTGTTTTGTGTCTATGACATCATGGGCCACGACGGCGATCCTTTCGCCTATCCCGTGCCATGGGCGGATACGGCCGAGACCAGCCATTTGACCAGCGCCGAGGAGATGCGGGGTCTGCTGGCGGCTGCGGGTTTCACCGTCGAACACGAAGAGGACCGCCGCCAATTTGCGCTCGACTTCTTCCGCGAGCGCATCGCCGCCGCCAAGGACGGTCCGCCGCCGCTTGGACTTCACATCGTGATGGGCGAAAAGGCGCGGCCAAAATTTGAAAACATCTTGGCAAACATCGAACAAGGCTGCGTTTCGCCGGTGCTGATGATTGCCAGGCTCACCGGCTGATGTGAGGCGCGATCAGATCGGCAGATTGTCGATCATGTCGTCGTTGCTCATCTGGACGGCGCTGCGGGCGGCATCGAGCGTGAAAATTTGCTTTTTGCCGAACCCCTTAACCTCGATCTCGCCGCGCTCGGAGAAGTGAAATTCGTTCTTGATGAGCCGGTGCATGTCCTCACACAGCGTGATTTCCTCCGGCTCTGACAACGTTTCCATGCGGGCGGCGAGATTCACGCCAGGCCCGAAAATGTCATAGACGTATTTTTGCACGCCGACGATTGAGCCGATCACCGGCCCCGAATTGATACCGATCCGGCACACCCATTTTTGCGAATGCACGGAATTGCGCCGCTTGATGTAGCGCAGGGTCAGCACGGCGAAGCGGGCAATGTTCAGCGCGTGTTCGGGATTGGCCTCGGGAATGCCGGAAACCGCCATATAGGCGTCGCCCATGGTTTTGATGCGCTCGCAGCCAAATTGTTCGGCGATCCGGTCGAAGGCGGTGAAGATGTCGTTCAGCTCAGAGATCAGCCCGGCCGGATCTTGAGCGATCGCCATATCGGTGAAACCGACGAAATCCAGCATGAAGATCGACGCTTCGTCATAGCGCTGAGGCGTGGTCACGCCAAAGGTCTTGAGCTCCTGATAGACCGATTTGGGCATCAGATTGAGCAGCAGTTTTTCCGTGCGTTCCTTCTCCTTTTGCAGCACGCGGTTCTGCTTTTCGATCATCTTCGAATAGGACTCGATCATGTATTCGAGTTCCTTCATTTTCGAGATGTTTTGGCATTCCATGATGACAACTGCGGCGTCGTTGTGGGTGTGACGCGAGCAGGTGACCGCCAAATTGACGGAGCGGCGCTTCATCTGGAAGGACGTTTCGAAAGTATAGGGTTTGTCGGCGGAGAGCTTGGACCGAAGTTTGTCGAGATCAATATTCTCCAACACCTGATCGACGCTCTTGCCGAGGCCGACGGTGTCGGGGAACCATTCCTCGAAGCGGCGGTTGCTCATCAGAATGTCGAAACCATCGGGATCGAGCAGCGCCAGACCGACTCCGGCGGATTCCAACAGCAGCGTGTTGATGTTGTCGAGGTTCATCATTGTGCCCGCGCCTTTCGCTGCAGGCCCTGGTGGTGCCGAGGCATATCAAGCATGTACGACACGCGAGCGTCGGGCCCGCAACTCACCGAGAATTGTGTTGATGTCGGGCTCGGCCATGTCGAAGTCTTCGAGTGTTTCCTGCAGCACGGACAACATCTCGTCGAACGCGGCGCCGTTGATTTTGAGCGGGGCATGGACCCGTTCCAGAACGTCGTCGCTGAAGCTGGCGGGACCCCCCATCACCTGGCTGATAAACTTCGTTTGGTGGTCGATCAAGGCCGGCATTTCGACGTTTTCGAAATAGACGCCGATCACGTCCGAATCGAGCGCTTTGTCGTAAAACGCCATCACCACCTTGCTGACGGTGGCGAACCCGCCATATCGCTCGAACATGGTTGCCATGCCGCTGTTCCTATTTTTTGCCTGGTTGACTTGCCAACGACGCGTTCGGGGCGCGGCTCGTGCGCGACTAAAATGGTCAAAAGCCATTTAATCCTAACATGTTTTGTCAGGCAACGCTGCGCGTTGCGCTAATTCCATGTGTCTTTACGCGGCCTTAAGCGCGCCATGATACGACCAATGCATGATTTCGGCGATTGGCATAGCAGCGGCGGGCCTGAATGCGGCAGGCGTCCGCGTTGAGACGGCGGCCCGCCAGGTCGCCGCCAGCGGCGGCCAGGCGGCCAATGCAGTCTCTGCACAAACCGGCGTGACGGGATCTGCGCCAGGCGGCGGCAGCGGCCTTGCGCCGGCCTCGGCGATCGCTGCCCAAGAGGGCGCATCGCTGGGTGATGCGGCCATTTCCTTCAAGGAAGCGGAACTCAATTACCGGGTTCAAGCCGCGCTGCTGGGCAGGCTGCACGATATCGAAGGCGAACTGCTAAAAGCCTTTGATTAGCGCGCGTATTTCTGACAAAACCTCAAATTCTTCAAGCCAATTCCGACAGGCCGGACTGCTCGAGCGAGCCAATCCGCCGATGGCCCTGACCCGGCTTCCTGCATAGATTGTTGGGTTTGGCTTTGATAGGCTTGGCGCTTAGGGAGGAGTGCGTGTGAAACGGCGGCTGTCAGCCATACTTGCGGCCGACCTTGTCGGCTATTCCCGCCTCATGGGAGAAGATGAGGCGGGTACGGTTCGCCGTTTGAGCGGACTGCGTAGGGAATTCATCGAGCCATTGATCGCCGAAAAGCATGGCCGGGTCGTCAAACTGATGGGCGACGGCTTTCTGGTCGAATTCCAAAGCGCCGTCGACGCGGTCGAGTGCGGCGTCGAATGGCAACGCGGTATCGCCAATGGCGCAGACCCGGATGCAGGCGGCGAGCCCCTGCAGTTTCGCATTGGCATCAATTTGGGCGAAGTGATTGTCGAAGACGACGACATCTACGGCGATGGCGTCAATGTCGCGGCACGTATTGAGAGCTTGGCAGAGCCCGCCAGCGTGTGCGTCTCCGACGATGTTTATCGCCAGGTCGAAGGTAAGCTCGATATTGGCTTTGAGGATCTCGGCGAGCAAAGCGTCAAGAACATCGCCAAGCCCGTGCACGTGTACCGGATCGTCGATGGCGCGCGGAAGCCTGTTGGCGCCGCCCGCGATGGGGTGCCGCTGCCTGCCAAATCCGACCGCACCTCGATCGCCGTGCTGCCGTTCGTCAATATGTCGAAAGATCCCGAACAGGATTATTTTTCGGACGGTCTGACCGAGGACATCATCATCGAGCTGGGCCGCTTTCATTCGCTGTTCGTCATCGCGCGAAATTCGACCTTCGGTTACAAGGGCCAGGCGGCCAATGCGCAGCAGGTGGCGGGTGAATTGGGCGCCGATTACGTCGTCGAGGGCAGCGTGCGGCGGGCCGGCGACCGGGTCCGCGTCACCGCTCAGCTGATCGACTCCAACACCGGCAATCAGCTTTGGGCACAAAAATACGATCGCCAGTTGGACGACATCTTCGCCGTTCAAGACGAACTCACGCGCGCCATCGTCGCCACCTTGCCCGATCGCGTCAGTGCCGCCGACTTAAAGCGCATCAAGCGCAAACCCACCGAGCAGATGGTGGCTTACGATTATTTTCTGCATGGGCGCGACTTGCACCACGCCTTCACCAAAGAAGCCAACAGCCAAGGAATCAGATTTCTGGAGAAGGCAATCGAACTCGACCCCAATTTGGCGCCGGCCTGGGCATGGCATGCCTGCAGCCTGGGACAGGCCTGGATACGCGGCTTTTTGCCGGATGATCCCGACCTTTGGAAGAACACCATCTCATCGGCTCAAAGAGCATTGGAGCTCGATGAAGAAGACAGCGAATGCCATCGGATTTTGTGCGAGATCAATCTGTTTCAGCGCAAATTCGATGCGTCCTGTTATCACAACGATCGCGCCCTATCGCTCAATCCGAACGACCCGCTGATTGCCTCCCAGAGGGGATACCTATTTGCCTATATGGGCAAGGCCGAGGAGGGTGTCGATTGGATCAATATGGCTCTCAAGCTCGATCCGGCGCATCCCGAGCACTATTACGCCAATCTGGGAATCGCGCTGCACGCGGCCAATCGCTACGACGAGGCGATCGACGTGCTCAAACGCGTGCCGCGCCTGCCAGCCTCGCACCAGCCCTATCTGATCTCAAGCCATGCCCATATGGACCAGATGGATGAGGCCCAGAAGAATGCTGCAAAGCTGCTGAGGAAGTCGCCGGATTTCACGATCTCGAGCTTTGCCCAAGCGTTGCGCTACAAGGATGTTGAGGGCAAAAACCGCATCATCGAGGGATTGCGCAAAGCGGGCTTGCCCGAGAAATAGAGCGCTGTTGAACAATCCAACGACAAATCGCAGAGGCAAAATGGGCAAATATCATGATTGATCTTACAGCCATCTCCATCGCGCTCCACGCTGTCGCGGCCGTGGTCTGGGTCGGCGGCATGTTTTTCGCCTATACCGTGCTGCGTCCCGCTTTGACCATGTTCGAGCCACCCCAACGGCTTGCCCTGTTGAGCGCCGTCTTCGAACGCTTCTTCGTGTTTGTCTGGATTATCGTCATCGCCCTGCCGGCCACGGGTTATCTGCTGGTGTTTCGCTTATTTGGCGGCTTTGCGGGGGCGGGAGCGTACATTCACGTCATGCACATGGTCGCGTTGGTGATGATCGGGCTGTTCGTGTTTCTCTATTTCGTCCCCTACCGGCACTTTCGAGCCGCTGTCGTGGCGCAGAAATGGCCCGCCGCGGTGGGGCACTTGAATACGATCCGCCGGATCATCGGCATCAACACCATTCTGGGTCTGGTGACGGTCATTATAGGCGCCTCGGGACGCTTCTGGGCGTAAACGAAGGGCCTCAGGCCGAGCAAGCGCCGCCGCCTAACACGCAGAATTTGGCGCAGTGGGGATGGCAGAGCTTGACCGCTCCCTGGGCGAACATGCCGCCATCGGCGCGGGCAGCCTCGGCGAGGCTCGAGCCCATCTCGAACGCGCCGTCAAAGGGCAGCAGCGTGCACGGTAAGACGCGCGGGCGCTGATCACCCTTGCGTTTGACCACCATGCGGCTCGTGGCGCACATCATATCGTTGGGCCGCACACCCAGCGTCTCCCAACAGCCGGTTGTGATTTCGGGCACCGGCGCCGTTTCGTCCATCTCGGGAAAGAGCACGAGCTGCCAAGTGTCTTGCGCGTCGATGGCCCAGCCGCGCGCGGCGACGAGCTTTGCGAAACCCGCCCTGGCCTGGGCATCGGTTTGGCCCCAAATCGTGCGCCCGGCGAGCGCAACGCGGAACCCCTGCGCGCTCAACCAATCCAGCCCATCGAGCGCCGGTGCCCAGCTGTCGGGTCCGCGCTCAGCTTCGTGCAATTCTTGGGTGTGGTGATCGAGGCTCACCCGCAGCGTGAGGTGCGATCCATATTCGGCCTGGAGTTCGAGCAGATCCTGTTGCACGCGTGGGCGCTGCATCGGCGCCATGGCGTTGGTCAGGATCAGAACCTCAAAGCCGCGGGACAATGCATCGCGCGCCATGGTGATCATGTCGGGGTTCATGAAGGGCTCGCCGCCGGTGAACGCGATCTCGCGGGTGGGAAGGCCTAATGTTTTGATTTCATCCAAAAAAGCGCGCGCTTCGGCGGCGCTGATATAGGCCAGACGGTCATTGGTCGGGCTGGATTCGATGTAGCAGTGCGCGCACTCGATATTGCACAACGTACCGGTGTTGAACCAAAGCGTTTGCAGCTCCGCCAAATAGACGCTGGCGCGGGCCTCGCCCGCCGCCGTGCGGTCGGGATCGGCGAATTTGCGCGCGCCGTCGATGGGCGCGATGTTGTCCAGGTGTACCGTCTCGCTCATGGCGGCGCGGAGGCTAACACAGCTTGGCGCTGCCGGGCACTCACAAAGGCTTTATCGACGCGTTAGCGACGCCGTCGATAATGGCGGGAAGGCTTCGTGCTAGAAATGGGAAATTCGCCGCGCGCGGGTGTAGCTCAGTGGTAGAGCAGTGGCTTCCCAAGCCGCGTGTCGGGAGTTCGATTCTCCTCACCCGCTCCAGGCGCGGACGATCGGCGGCAGAGGGGGACGCGATCCCACCCCTGCCGAGCCGATCTTTAGGAGATGCTCGCTAGGCCGACCGGGTCGCTTGGTAGAGCAGATAAACCGCGTAAAGCGCGATCAGCAGTACCGGATAATAGAAATAGTCGGTCATCCAAACCGGCGCGATGCCGATCAAAGGCAAGAGCGACGGGATCAGGATCAGTAGGAACGCGACTGCGCCCAATACCATCAACTTTTGGATTACTGTCATCGTTGTCCAGGTCATAGTCCACCTCTTGGCAATCGCCACGGCGAATCCACATCGCCAGCGGCGAAATTGACGAATGTGCAGGATTGCTGCGTTAACCTCAGACTAGCCTTTGCCAGAGAGGTCGGCCTTGATTTTGATCAAGCGCGCCGGCGCGTCAGTTGGTCGGAGGCGCGCTAGCGTCATTTGGTGTGTCTGCGATTTCGTTCAGGTGATCGATCAAACCGGCGATGTCGCTGGGTTCGAAGGCAAAAGGCGGCATGTCGGGATGGCCGGTGACGATGCCTTCTGCGAGTGCTTCCTCAAGCGATTCGAGCGGCCATTTGGAGGCGAAGGTGCGGAAGGGCGGTGCGTCCGCGTGTGGGCTCTCGCCGGTCTTTTCGACCGAATGACATTTGGCGCACATGCGCTGGGCAATCGCATGGCCGCGGTTGGCGTACTCGTATTCAGCCGCCCAAACGGCGCTGGGCGCCAACCACAACCCGCAGGCCACGAGCATCAGGCCGACTGCGCTTGAGCGGTTCATTGATCGCGCCGCTTCTTGGTGAATTGGACGAAGCGAAGTTCGCCACGGTCGTCGAAGGTGCAGTTGTGTTGCGAGGCCAACGCCTCCAGTTCGCCCTTGAGATCGGCGGGCAGTTCATCGCCGATCAAATTCTCGACCAATCCTTCCAGTATTTCGTAGTTGACCGTCACGCCGAACCCGGGTGGCGTGTCTTCGAGAGACGCCGCAAGGCTGTGGAATGTGAAGGCTTTCATAATCATTGCGGTATCTCCCTTTGCCCGGGCAGATTGTCTCAACGAACCGGGTATACGACAATTGTCCACCTGTAATTGAGTCAAATCATGGACGCTATCATTGGCCTAACGGCTATGGAGAGTCCGATCAACCGATAGGAGTATCGCCATGAAAGCCGCCATCGCCACGATGTGTTTTCTGCTGGGAATCGCAGTCTCGCCCGCCGTTCACGCCGAGGTGGATGTGACCACGCCCTGGGCTGATGTCTATGTCGGCCCCGAAGGCGTTTATGTGAACGGTCCCTGGGGACGGGTGGAGGTGCCGGCTGGAGAGCGCAAGCGCGTCTGCAAGGCTTGGCGCAAGCGCGTCGAGGCGCACTACAAGGCCAGCAGTTGCTCGGTCGATTTCGATGATGCCGGCTGCACGATCAAGAAGGTCAAGTGCGACGACTAAATGAGTGCGGTGTCAAACCGGCTAGGATTTCGGCGTGCGTGCGCCGCCGGCGGCCTTTTCGACCAAACCTGCGAAGTCGCCAACAAAGCTATCGAGCGCTGGCCACTTGGTGAATTCGGTGTTGCCGGAGGGATCCAGTTCGACCCCCTTGCGGGCCATCAGCGTGTGGATCAGAAAGCGCTTGAAGAACCCCATTTGGCGGTCGTGAACCGCGCCGGCGACCAATTGCGTGCGCCGCGGTGTCCAACCGGTGGCGGCTTCGAAATCCTTTATGGCTTCCAAGGCGCCCGCCACATCGGCCGGGTCATCGGAGGCTGCCGATAGGCTCACCGACAGAAACGCCGAAGGCACCGCATTCAACGCGGCGGCGTGCTCGGAGATGAATGCGGCGAGTGCCGGGCCATGGGCGCCCATATGCAGAGCGCCTGCGACGATTGCCGCGTCAAAATCACCGATCGCCGCGGTGTCGTCTGCCGCATGCGCGCTGACCAGCCGTGCGGCGTAACCCTTGTTTTCGAGCTGGCGCGCGACGTGATGGGCGACCTTTTCCGTTTGGCCTTCACTGCTTGAATAGACGACGAGGATCCGAAGCATGGCGTTCAACAGACGGCGGTGCCGCAGCGTTCAATATCGAATTTCATTTTCTGCCCCGCCCAAGTGAAATCGAATTGGCGTTTGTCCAGACAATGCGCGCGTCCGTTGGCGACAACCCCGTCGAAAAAAGTGAACTGGCGCACATCCGTCATATAGCTGAGCTCGCAGTTGTTTTCCTGACTCAGTTGATCGCGCAGGTTCTGTTTCCAATCGTCTTCGGCCTCACTTTGGGCGCGGATCGGCGATGCCTGCAGAACGAGCCCGAAGCAGGCTGCATGGAGCAGTGTGCGCGTGAGCCGTGCCACAGGCTCAGGCCGACTTGGCGGCTCGGCGTCCGGTGCGCGCGCTGGTCTTGGCGCGGCGCGGTTTGCTGCTTGCCGCCTGCGTTGGTTTGGTCTCCGCTGGCGCGTCTCTGCGCAACACCAGGCCATGGGCGAAAAGCGCGAGCCCCCATCCCAGCAACGGCCATTGGAACCAGAGCTCCGTGGGGGTCTGGGTCAGATTGATGAAAGCCAGCAGCAGATTGACCGCCACATAGACAAACAAATGGGTAATGAAGCCGCGCGCTTCCGGCTGGGAAAACAATCCGCGGCCGTCCGATTTGGCGTGCAGGTAAAGCGCAAGGCCGTGTGCCGCCAAACCGATGCCCCAACCGATCAATGGCCAGATGTACCAGATCTTCTGCGGATCGCTCATCAGATTGATCTGCACCAGCGCCAAATTGACGACGACATAGAGCACCAGGTGAATAAAGAAGGCTTTCCATTCGTTTTTGGGAACCGCGCTTGCAGCCATTGGATTTGTCCTTGTTTGGTGGAGCCCGGGACCGTTGCGGTCGCGTCAGGTAGGCCAGCTTCGCAGCAGCACGCGCGTGGTGCCATGACGCAGGTCAATCATACACACAGACCAGATTAAGCGGGAAGATCATTCACCCGCACGACGCGGAATGTCCGCAAGTGGTCGTCGTGCTCCAAGATCGAAACATATTCGCCGAGCTCGAAGGCGTGGTCGCCGAAACGATAGCCCGTTTCGTCGTCGTCCTCTTCGCCATGAATGTCGTAGTGAAAGGCCCATGAGCCGCCTGCTTTGCGGACGAGATGGCCGATTTCATCATCTTCATTGCCCCAAAAACGGCGCACCCGGCACTTGTCGCGCGCCTTCTTCCACTCGCTGTCGCTTATCTTGCCGGCCTCGTCGAGCGGCGCGGTGAACTCATATCCGCGCTCTTTGCTGCCGGAGGGGAAATCGTGGTCGCGGGCGAGTTCAAGCCGGATTCGTTGCAAGGCCATAAGGGGCTCTCCTTGTCCGTGGTGTTCAATGAGACATCAAAACGGGAACTGGCATTTCGTGCATGATGTGGGTCGTCGCGCCGCCGAATATGAATTCGCGGACGCGGGAGTGGCCATAGCAGCCCATCACCAGGAGATCGCATTTCTGCACGGCGAGGCGCTTCAGCAGTTCTTGGCCGGCGCGCGCGTCGTCGCCCTTGACCGCGCTCGCTTGGGTTTTCAATCCGTGACGCGCCAGGGCCAGAGCGAGGTCGTCGCCCGCCGGCAGATCCGCCTGATCTGAGGGCGCGGGTTCGCCGACGGTCAGCACATCGATATGACTGGCGTCGCGCATCATCGGAATGGCGTCGAAGGCCGCGCGGGCGGCTTCGCGGCTTTGATTCCAGGCCACCAGAACGCGCTCGCCGATCGGCTTTGGCTCATAGCCGAGAGGTATCAGAAGCACCGGACGGCCGGCTCCCATGACGATGCGGGCGGATCGATCGGACCAGGTGTCGAAGTGGTCGCCGAAATGGGGCGTGGTGACGATCAGGTCGGCGCAGAAGGCGTTTTCGATAATGTCTTGGGTGGCGTCGCCGTGCAGCGCATCCACGCAGCGCCATTCACTGGGTACGTCGTGGGCGTTGGCCTTTGTCTCGAACTCGCGGGCGATGGCGTCAGCCTCCTTGCTTCGCGCATCGATCAGAATATCGAGAATACCGGTTGGCAGGTCATCGGCCACGGCCAACGGCGAATAGAGGCTTGGGTGGATGTGCAACGCAATGAGATGGGCGCCGTGGCTCTGGCTGAGTGCGAAGGCGGCCCCTAGGATATCGGATGCCCGCTTGGCTGAGGGCACATAGGCCAAGATGGTCTTGTACACGAACTCAATCCTCTCTTTGGTTGCGGCATTGTGAGCCCAAACTCGCGGTCGCGATAGTGTGGCGGTGCGCCCCGTCAAATGCTCCCCAGCAACTTCGACGGGGCCACCGCCCGCCCGGCCAGGGAGGCGGCATAATCTGGCCAGGTTCGGCTTACGTCTGTTGGCCGGTTTGGCCTGTGTCGAAATCTAGCGGTAAGGGTCTTGCTGGCGCCGGACATTGATCGGAATCAATTCGATCGCCGTTGATCGAAATTTCGGAGCACCCGCGAGTGCCGCGCTGGCTGGAGGTGGTGAGGAATTGCGCGACCCGCCGCGGGCGTCCGATTGCGCGCATTCTGCACCGTCGCAACCGCCTCGCCATTGATCGGAATCAAGCCCTTCGAGCGTTGGGCGTTGCGCGCGGACTTAAACCGCCAGAAAGTCGCCGATATAGGCGGCCAGCTCATCGTTTGG
>JAJFHN010000091.1 GCA_021775595.1 Hyphomicrobiales bacterium | reverse complement strand
TCGATGGCCCGCGAGGGCCATATCATCCCGCTGCTCGAAGCCGAGAGTTCGCAGATCTATCAAACCCAACGCACCACAACGATTGGTTCGGCGCTGCGCACGATTTTGCCCGAACCCGTACTGATTTCAGCGCTCGCCGTCGGTCTGTTCGTCTCCGTCGGCGTCTTCCATATCGAACTGCCCTCGCTTGCGCTGCTTGCAATCCTCTTCATGCGCATCACGAACGAGCTCTCGTTCATCAACAAGTTCATTCATCAAATCGGCATGTATGAGGGTTCGGTGGCGATCGTCGACGATGTGCTGCGTGAGACGGCGGCCAACAGGGAGGTTCTCCACAAGGGTAAGACACCGACCCTGAGCAAGGGCATCGAGCTTGCCGGTGTCGATCTCTCCTATGGCGACAAGCGCGTGCTCTCAGGCGTCAATCTCACAATTCCGGCAAAAAAATTGACCGTGGTCATCGGTCCCTCCGGCAGTGGCAAGACCAGCCTGCTTGACGCGATCGTCGGTTTCGTGGCGTTGGATAAGGGGCGCTTGGCGATCGACGGCGTGTTGCTCGGCGACGTAGATCTCAAGGCCTGGCGGCAAATGATTGGCTACGTCCCGCAGGAGCTATTTCTCTTCAACGACACGATCCGTGCCAACATCACGCTCGGAGACAAGGGTCTTGGCGACAAAGACGTGGAGCGGGCGCTGAAGGCCGCCGAGGCGTGGGATTTCATCAAAATGCTTCCAGATGGTCTTGATACAATCGCAGGCGAACGCGGCATGCGTTTGTCGGGCGGTCAACGTCAGCGCCTCTCCATTGCGCGCGCCCTGTTGCGGCAGCCTAAACTGTTGATGCTGGATGAGGCGACATCGGCGCTCGATCCAGAAACCGAACAAGATATCTGCCGCACGGTGCACAAATTGACCAAGAAATTCACCGTGCTGGCTGTCACCCATCAGCGTACATTCTTGAGCATTGCCGATCAGGCGGTGGAGATTTCCAAGGGCAAAGCGCGTGCGCTCGATTTGGAGCGAGTGCGGTGAAAGCGGTCCTTTTTGTCGCCGAAAATCTCTATGGACCACGGTTCTGGGTGCCGTTTTTCACCCAACTCAAGGCCGAAACGGGCGCCAAAGTCTATTGTCTGGCGCCGTCATTTGCGCACGTGAACGACTACCGCAAGTACGATGTCGTCGATAATATATTTGCGATCGATGATGTGTTGGCAAGCTACGGGAATTTCGCCGGCGACTACGACGATGAAGCAGTGGGCTTGGCGCGGGAATTCGAGGATAAATATTCGGCGCATCTTTTCGACGTGATCCAGGGCGACCGGCATTTGGGGCGCGGCACCTATTATCTCGGCCATCATCACCCACAAAGCCGGAACTCCAAGCAAAATAGCTTCGGGCGGTCGATCCGATACATTCATCATTTGGCAGAGCGCCTGGATGATCTGTGTACAAAAAATGACGTCGGAACTTTCATCACCAGCGGCGTTGGCTCCGACTTCACCAAAGTGATGTGCATCATCGCGCGCAAGCACGGCATCGATATCCGGACCCTGTTCAGCGCCAGAATGGGGCAATATTTCACCTGGTATCAGGATGAATATTTTAGCCACCCGGCTCTGGTCGATTGCTTCGAAAAGATGCGTGCGGCGGGGGTCGTCGCCAATGAATCCGGCCAGAAACCGCGCAATAATAAGGCCAATGTCGCCGTTTGGAACAAGTCGATGAGACACAATCGCCTTGGCTTTGCGCTCAAACAAGCAATCGTGTTTACAATCAACGAGGTGCGCTTTTTCCTGGTCTCCAACATCAAGTATCGTGACAAGCCAAAATTCAACCGATATTTGCTGTCGGACAGAATTCGTCATCTGTTCAGAATTCCCAAGCAGTGGAAGGATTTGAACCGACGCGTCACGCCTTTGAATGAGATTGAAAACCGCAACTACGCGTATTACGCGCTGCAGGTCGAGCCCGAGACGTCGACGACCGTGCTGGCGCCGGAATTCAACAATCAAATCGCGATCATAGACCTGATATCAAAGTCGCTCCCAGCCGACACGATGTTCGTCATTAAGGAGCACTTGCCGGCCATTGGGCGGCGGCCGGATGATTTTTACGAGTGGCTGTCGCAAATCCCGAATGTTCGCTTGGCGCCGCCGGCGGGCGATGGGCCCACATTGGCTCGCAACGCCGCCGTTGTGATCGCGTTAACGGGATCGGTGGGGGTCGAAGCCGCGGGCGATGGCGTTCCGGTGGTCTCCTTCGGGCGCCACAACGCGTACAATGTCATCGGGCACGTGCATCCGGTAGAGAACTTGTTTTCAGTTCGCGAGCTGTTGAGGACGTTGCTCAGGGGCAATGCCCATAATTCAGAAAGCGTTCGAGCTCAATATCGCAACGAGGGGCAACTCTTTCTGCGAGCGCTTCGCGAGGTGAGCTTCGATATCGGCGATGACATCTTGTATCATGGCGATCCTGCGATACCGGTTCGCGTTGAGACGGTCGATGGCCTGCTTTCGCTGTTGATCGAGTTCTCAAGCCATCTGGCGAAGCCACGAAAAGCGCGAGCCGAAGCCCGCGCCAAAGCAAGTGCGCAGTCATAGGCGCGGTGCATTCATGAAAATCCTTATCACCGGCGCCGAGGGTTTCATCGGCAGCCATCTGACCGAGGCCCTGGCGGCCGAGGGTCACGACGTGCGCGCCATGGTGCTTTACAACTATGCGGGATCGTGGGGTTGGCTTGAGGAGAGCTCGGCGCGCGATGACGTCGAGGTGGTATTGGGCGACGTGCGCGACCCCTATGGCGTGGCCAAAGCGATGGAGGGCCGTGAGTTGGTGTTCCATCTGGCCGCGCTGATCGGCATTCCATACTCGTATTACGCGCCAGCAAGCTATGTGGAGACAAACGTCACGGGAACCCTAAATGTGGTTCAAGCGGCGCGGGATGTGGGCGCAAAGGTCGTCCACACCTCGACAAGCGAGGTCTATGGCACGGCCCAAAGCGTTCCGATTGGAGAGGACCATCCGATCATTGGTCAATCGCCCTATTCGGCGAGCAAGATTGGTGCCGATCATATTGCGCTCTCCTATCACCGCGCCTTCGGCTTGCCCGTCTCGGTCGCGCGCCCCTTCAACACATATGGACCGCGTCAGTCGAACCGCGCGGTGATCCCGACCATTATCTCGCAAATCGCCGCTGGCGAGCGCACCATCAAGCTTGGCTCACTGGCGCCCACCCGCGATTTCAACTACGTGGCGGACACGGTCCAAGGTCTCCGGGCCATCGCGAAAGCTGATGCAGCGGTCGGCGAGGTGATCAATTTAGGCTCGGGATTTGAAATTTCGATTAGCGATACTGTGGCTTTGATCGCGCAGATCGCTGGCGCGGATGTCGAAATCATCAGCGATGCGGCGCGCCTGCGCCCCGAGGCAAGCGAAGTCGAACGCCTTTGTGCCGCAAACGATAAGGCGCGGGAATTGACGGGCTGGCAGCCGGCTTTTGGCGGTCGCGACGGGCTGGCAAAGGGTTTGGCCAAAACGATCGATTGGTTTTCGGAACCCGCCAATTTGGCGCGTTATGAAACCAAGAGATACGGGATTTAGCGGTCTTCTCCGGCCCATGCGTAAAATTGCCATCGTCACCGGGACACGCGCCGAGTACGGTCTGCTCTCTTGGCTCGCCAAGGCGCTCGACGAGGCTGCCGACGTCGATCTGCAGCTCATCGTTACGGGCGCGCATCTGACTGATCGCTTCGGCGCCACCTGGCGGCAGATCGCGCAAGACGGGTTCGATATCGCGGCCAAGGTCGACATGGTGGACGAGGACGATTCGCCCGCCGCGACCGGCCGGGCGCTCGGCCGTGGCGTCATCGGGTTATCGGAAGCCTTCGAGCGCTTGGAGCCGGA
>JAJFHN010000010.1 GCA_021775595.1 Hyphomicrobiales bacterium | reverse complement strand
ACGCCGGGGCTGTCATTACACAGGGTCCCGACGACGAAACGCGCATCGGCGAGCGTTACGCCTATACGGCGTCTGCCGGTGTCCGCGTGACCGTGCCGATGGGATCGGGCCAGTAGCGATAGGCTGACAGCGTTATTTTCTGAAAATTTGTCCCTGACAGGGCGTTCCTCTGTGAAACGGCGGGACGCCCTTCTCATTTCAGCATACGTCCGCTTTTGGCTAAAAGCAGACGTTCCAGGCTATGCGGTTTGATGTCAGCTTAGGAGCGCATAGCGGACATTCCGCAGTCTAATGTCTGCTTACGGGTGTAGAGCGGACATAGGTGTCAGCGGCGCCGAGCGTCCGCTCTTGACCCAAAGCGGACGGCCGCAATCAGCTCAAATTCAATGTATTCGCGCGGGCAGCTCTCAACTATTTTTCAATCCATATTGCTCGAACCAATGGAAGCCCACTCATGCATATTGGAGACATCGTAGACGTTAACGATAAGATGCAGTCAGGCTACCAGTACACGCTTGTCGCGCCAGTAGGTGGAGATTTTCCTGACGATTTTAGGCCGTTTTATTCCCCAAAGCAGATGCTCGAAATGGGTGTCTTCGAAGGAAAATACTGCAACGACTGTATCGGTGAATTGCCAGAGCGATGGTTTGAACATGCCAAGATCAGTGAAAAACCTGATCCTGCTTTGAACTATTTCGGCGTCAAAAGCCGCCAGTCGCTGCCCATATGGAGACAAAAGGGTTGGATCCACGGGCCCGACCCGAGGGGGTGGTTCCAATGGTACTGCCGATATTACCTTGGACGGCGAATACCGGAAATCGACGCCATACAAATCAAGCGCTGGAGAGCATTCGCACGACACGCCGGTCAGATTCGCGCAAATTGCGAGCCTGGGAACATTTTTTGCCGGCGCCGCCAACGTCAAGCTCTTCTCCAATGGTCCTATGATCCGCTCATATAGTCTACGCCAACACATGTAGGCTCTGGCGCTTGGATGCGTACTTTTGTGGCTCGTTTGTAAAACAAAGCCCGGCTGAATAGCCCAGCCGCATTCCGGTCCATTCCCAGCGACTGAATGCTGCGTCGTTGATGATTACTGGCAGCGAGGAAGATTTGCCTCCCTCGCTGCCAGACGGTCACAACCGGCAACAGATTGCTAGTTGGGGAGGATGACCGTGTCGATCACGTGGATGACGCCATTTGACGCGACCACATCGGCGGTAACCACTGTGGCATTGTCGACTTTGACGCCTGAGGTCGCATCAACCGAAACATCGCTTCCTTGCACCGTCTTCACTTCGGCCTTCTTGCCAGCGATATCACTCGACATGACTTTGCCGGGGACGACATGATAGGTGAGGATCCCGATCAGTTTTTCTTTGTTCTGCGGCTTGAGCAGATCTTCAACCGTTCCCTTCGGCAGCTTGGCGAAGGCGGCGTCGTTTGGCGCGAACACCGTAAACGGCCCCGGACCCTTAAGCGTTTCAGCCAGCCCGGCCGCTGTCACGGCAGCGACAAGTGTATTGAACTGACCGGCGCCGACTGCGGTGTCGACAATATCTTTTGAGGCCGTATTTTGACTTCCTGCATGAGCGAGCGACACTGGCGCGACAAGCAGCAAGACAACAATTAGATGGCGAATAAAACGCATGGAAGGCTCCTGACTTAACGTTGACGATGTGACTGATACGTCCACGTCGACCAGACGGATCACTGGACCGGTATCGATAGCGTTTCAAAAGATGATTTGGAGACCGCGTTGCTCGGCAAGAGGATTGCCCGGCATACATTCGCCGCCATTTTCGGAAATTTTGATCCCAAAGGCGCCTTGCAGTGATCCAATTGGTCGTTTGTGTCGTATTTATCGTTCTTAGGCCAAAGGATGCCCATGCGATCGGCAGCACACTTGAAACAGCCAGCCAATGAGTTCGAGTTGAGCGTCCGACGCTGCCAGCATGCAGCGCTCCTTGGACGCATCGCCAAAGTGGGCGATCGGTCGGCCTTTGAGGAACTCTTCGTGTTTTTTGGGCCGCGCCTCAAAGGCATGATGATGAAGGGCGGCGCTGACGTTCACGCCGCCGAAGACCTCACTCAGGAAGTCATGCTCACGATCTGGCGTAAGGCGGCTCTATATGCGCCGGCCAAGGGATCGGTCAGCACTTGGGTCTTCACCATCGCCCGGAATTTACGGATCGACCGCCTGCGCAAACAGTCCCCGTACGCCTATGAGGACATCGAGGCCCTCAAGCTGGAATCGGCAGAGATAGATGGGGAGAATGCGGTCATGGGCAACCAAACGGCTGAGCATGTCGCCCAGGCCCTGAAGCAGCTCCCGGCCACCCAGCGGAAAATCGTGGAATTGGCTTTCATTCACGATATGCCGCAAAGCCGGATTGCCGAAAAACTGGAGTTGCCCCTCGGCACCGTCAAATCTCGAATGCGATTGGCATATGGCAAACTGAGGTTGAATTTGGAGGAATTGCAGTGACTGTTCTTCATCATCATCTGGATGGCGCAACGCTGTTGCGCTATGCGAGTGGCGATCTCGACGAAGCCTTTTCGGTCGTTGTGGCGACGCATCTCGCGATGTGCAGTGAGTGTCGGCGTGCGGCACGTGCTGGCGAAGAAGTCGGTGGACGGTTTCTTGAGGTTGGCGACAAAGCGGAATTGTCAGCGGGCAGCTTCGATCGGTTGATGCAGCGGATCGACGACGATGGCGCTGGCCAATTCGCCGACAGCGCCGAAGCAAGACATGGAGCTGACGGTTCCAGCGACGTACCGGCGCCATTGCGGCGCTTCGTTGGCCCATCGCTGAAGGACATACCCTGGACCCGCGTTGCACCAGGCGTGCGCAAACACGCCATCAACATCTCGTCGGCAACATCATCGTCGCTTTACATGCTGAATATCGCGCCGGGCCGGGCTGCTCCCGAGCATGGCCACGGCGGTGCGGAAATAGCCGTGGTTCTCTCGGGCGCTTACCGCGATGAATTGGGGCGATTTGGGCCAGGTGATGTGGCGGACCTCGATGAGCATATCGAACATCAGCCCAAGGTCGAGCAGGGCGCGGCGTGCATTTGCATCGTCGCGACGGAAGCCCCGACTCGGTTCAAGGGATTCTTCAGCCGGTTGCTGCAGCCCATCGTCGGAATTTGATTCCAATGGCCAGCGCTCCGGAGGGCTGGAGAACCGTCTGGATAACGGGCGCGAGCTCGGGTATCGGCCTTGAATTGGCGCGATTGCTCGACGGTCAGGTGTCCCATGTCGCCGTCTCGGCGCGCTCGAAAGACACGCTTGAAAAAATTGCAGCGAATTCGGAGACCCTCGTGGCATACCCCGTGGATGTCACCGATCCCGAAGCCGTAGCAGCCTGCGTCAGCGAGATAGAGCTTGCCACTGGCTCGATAATTGATCTTGCGGTGCTGAATGCCGGCACCTGGCAGTTGATGGACGCCATCGATCTCGATTTGGACGGCGTGCGTGATGGCATCGAAGTCAACTATATGGGCGTGATGAATGCCCTTGCTGCATTGCTGCCGGGTATGGTGGCCCGCGGTCGCGGTCACATCGCAATTGTCGCGTCAGTGGCCGGCTACCGGGGCCTGCCTCGCTCCATTGCTTACGGACCGACCAAGGCAGCGCTCATCAATTTGTGCGAAACCCTTAGATCCGAGCTCACGCCCCACGGCATCGTCATTTCGCTCGTCAATCCAGGTTTCGTCGACACGTCAATGACCCGTGACAATCCATTTCCGATGCCCGGTATCATTCCCGCTTCCCAAGCAGCCCGCAGCCTGTTGACTGGGCTCGAGCGACGCGCATACGAGATCGTCTTCCCCAGCGGCTTCGGAATTGCGATGAAATTGCTGCGCCTATTGCCCAATGAACTCTATTTCTGGGTGGTCCGAACATTCATCACAAAGCGCCCGCAATAGCGTCCTTACGAAACCGATAGACGCCGACATCGACCATTCCATCGAGGAAACCCGCTTCACAATAGGTCAAATAGTAGTGCCATTTGCGGCGGAAGCGTTCGTCGAAACCAAGTTCGGCAATGCCAGGCCAAGCCGCCTCGAAACGTCTGCGCCATTCCCGGAGAGTGCGCGCGTAGCATGGGCCAAATCGTTCAACGCGATCGAGTCTCAGTCCCGCCTGACCGGCATGGTGCACCATCGTGGTCGCGGTCGGCAGCATGCCACCTGGAAAAATATAGCGCTGTATGAAATCTGCTTTTCGTCTGTAGGACTGAAAGCGCGACTCGTCGATCGTAATCGACTGGATTACTGCCGTCCCGCCAGGCTTCAATTTATCATTCAGAATTTGAAAATACCGTGGCCAGTGTTCTTCACCCACCGCCTCGATCATTTCGATTGAGGCTATGTGGTCGAACTGTCCATCGACGTCCCTGTAATCCTGCAAGCGGAAGTCGCACAGCGGCGCGAGATTTTCGCGCGCGGCGTGGCCGCGCGCATGCGCCAATTGCTCGTCCGACAAAGTAATGCCCGTAACCCTTGCACCGTACGCACGCGCCGCCGCCCTGGCGAATGCGCCCCAGCCGCAGCCCAACTCGAGAATGCGTTCGCCGCCCGATAGTTCAAGCATCTCGAAAATCAAATTGAGCTTGGCATGCTGGGCTTCTTCAAGCGTCTTTGCGCCGCGCACAAATAGTCCGCTCGAATAGACCATCTCCGGATCGAGCCACGGCCGGTAGAAATCGTTGCCGAGGTCATAATGCTCCGAAATATTCCGGCGGGCGCCCCGGCGTGAATTGCGCCGCATTAAGTGGGCAATGCGATCGGTGAACCGAACCTTGAATAGGTTGCGTCCCGTATCATCGAAATCCTTGCGATTTCGCATGAAGAATCGGAACAGGGCAACGAGGTCCGAGCAGTCAATATCGCCGTCGATATAAGCGTCGGCGAAACCGATGGCGCCTCGCCTCAAGGCCTTGCCGAGAACACCGTAGTTGCGCAATTTGAGCAACGGCTCGCCGGCGCTTGAGGCGCGGCCGAAACGGATCGTCTCACTGTTGGGCAGCTCTACCAGAACAGAGCCCTTTGGCTCCCAACGCAGTAACCTCCGAGCACCGCGGAGAACGTGCGGCGTTAAAACGCGCGTTGCAATGTCCTGTCGGCGCAAACCCCTCGCCGTAAATTCCTGAACCATCGAGTTACCGGTTTTCTTTTGGCGAGCTGATATAGGCGATAGGTACCGCCGGTGCGGCAGGACGCGGCACCACGCGCATCCCCTTCAGCCAGAGCTTTAGCGCCTCGAAATGAATCCCCGCGATCACCTTCAAGGTCAGCCAGCCGGTGCGCGACAGTCCGGCCAGCAAGGCAACGTCGCTCAGCCTTCGTCGCGTCCCGTGGAAGTGCGCCTTCAGCACTGGATTTTTCCCGCGTTTCAGGGCGACACCCACGGTCAGGGTGTCTTTAAGCGACGAGACGTGAAAGCTGTAGCGCCCATCAACACCGTTGAATGGCGAGACATAAAGGCGCTTGCGGCATTCTTGGTTCACCAATCCCTGCGCGTCTGGCTCGGCGGGCAAGACATATGTCTGGCGCTGACCGAACGTGTTTCGGACCTCATAAATGATCAGGCGCACCTGATCGTCGGGACCTAGGCCAAAATAGACGGTGACAGGATTGAAGGCGTAGCCAAGCACGCGGGGATAGCAGAGCATCATGAACCGGCTGATGTCTCGCCCGCTCACGCCTGCAATGTTTTGCAAATACGTCCAGAGACTCTCGCCTTGCGTATGGTCACCGTCATACAGCGAAAACAAGTTGAACCGGTTATAGGAAAAGAGCCGCAGCCGGGCATCGAGCTCCTCGAGCCGCGCGCAATCAAACAGGCATGAGAACACCGAGTAACGCAGGACGTGCTCGCAGGGCACCAGCCGCTTGTGAACGACGGTTCCCATGTAAATGCATTCGCACACGTGCTTCATTCGGCCGCCTCGGCGCGGGAAATATTGGGAAGAGGGATCCGTCCCGACTCGTTCTCGACCCGCCAAGGCCGCCTTATGCCGCCCAGCTGCTCGGCGACGGCAAGCCCGCTTTGAGCGCCGTCTTCATGAAAGCCCGAGCCGAAATAACTTCCGCAGAACCACGTTCGCTGAGCGCCTTGGAGGGCCCACAATTCCTTTTGTGCTTTGTGCGCTGCGGCTTCAAAGACCGGGTGCTTGTATGTGAATACAGCCTCGACAGCCTTGGGGTGGATTGGCGCAGTTGGGTTCAGTGTGAGAAACAAATTGGTTGCCGTTTGCAAATTCTGCAATCTGTTCATCCAATAGGTGACGCACAGGTCGCCCTCAACTCCGCCGGTTTTCTTTAGATAATTCCAACTCGACCAAAGCTGCCTGCGCTTTGGCATCCATCGTCGATCGCGGTGCAGAACGGCTCGATTTGTCTGATAGGTAAAACTGCCTAAGTGCGTTTGCTCAAGCGGCCTGGGCTCATCGAGGAGTACGAGCGCCTGGTCCGCATGAGTGGCAATCACGACGTGGTCGAATGGGCGAACCGCCCCCTGCTCGTCTTCCAGATAAACATAGCGGTCGCGCCGAACCACGCTGCGGATACGGTTCGATCTCTGCACTTCGAAGCCGCCGTCAGCCTGCAGGAGCGCCACATAATTCCGGCTTCCGCCTGTGACGTTGCGCCAAGCGGGTCGTTCGCGAAACTGCAGCATGCCGTGATTGGCGTAGAAATTGATAAAACTGCGTGCGGGAAAATCCAGCATGTCTGACATCGAGGTAGACCAGATGGCTGCGCCCATCGGAACAATGTGATTCTCGATAAATCCTGCGGAATAGCCCTCTTGGGTGAGATAATCGCCCAGGCTCGTATCGTCCGAATAGGTTGAAATTCGTTGCTCGGCTGTCGCAAAAAAAAGCGATATTTCGCGCAGAAGTCGCCAATGTCGAGGCCTGAGCAGATTGCTCCGCTGGCCGAAGAAGCCATTGAATCCGGCGCCGGCATATTCGTAAGCGCCGCCATTTGCCGATAGGCTGAAACTCATTTCGGTTGGCTGCGTCGGAACACCCAAAGTTTCAAACAGCGCCGTCAGGTTAGGATAGTTCTGTTCGTTGTAGACGATGAAACCGGTATCGACGGGTGTGGGTCCCTCCGGTGTCTCGACATCAACCGTGTTGGCGTGCCCGCCCAGATAAGAAGCTTGTTCGTAAAGGGTGACGCGATGCAGCGAAGCCAACAGCCAGGAAGCCGCCAAGCCCGCCACTCCAGATCCGACCACCGCAATGTTGAGAGACTTCATTCGGCATTTTCCCATGCGAGATAACACGTCATACGCAGCCCAAGCGCCTTTGGATCACATCGCAGCCAACAGACCTGATACGAGGTGATCCGGAATGCCGTTTTCTGCGTAAAGCTTAAGATATGGCCCGTTGCGAGCTCATCACATGCTTCACCACACGATAGCGTATGGCGTCACTGCCATAGCGTTTTGCGCAATAGACCTGGCGTGGCTCAGCGTGATGGCGAAGCGTTTCTACGCAGCCCGCTTAGGAGGTCTCGTCCGCAACAGACCAAGGATGGGGGCTGCCATTGTGTTCTACGGCCTTTACGTGTTGGCAATCGTGATTTTTGCCGTTGCACCCGCGCTGGCGGCTGGCAACGCTATCAGCGCAGCGGTCTACGGAGCGCTCTTTGGTTTTTTCGCATACGCGACCTACGACTTGACGAATTACATCACGCTCAGAGGCTGGCCGCTGGTGGTCACACTCGTTGATATGGCATGGGGCACATTCCTGACCGGCGCGAGCGCGACGTTGGGTTACTTGGGGGCTCGCATGTTTCTATAGGGCTGAATGCGTTGCAGTGCTCGCGCTCCATATCTTGGATCGGCGCGCGGCGCGCAATTCTATTCACAATCATGCGACTTCCGAATTTCGACAGTCCCAGCACACCCATCTCCAGGGTGCGCCGCCGAGCCTTGGTCTTCGATCAAATCGGATGGCAGGAGGAGAAATATTTGATGGCTGCTATGGCTAAGTTGATTGAACCGTTGACCTCGAAATTGTTCGACTCGGTCTATCGCCACTATTTTGAAGTGATCCCCGCCGACACGCCCGAGCTTCTCGATATCGTTTATCGCCTGCGCTACCAAGTCTATGTGGAAGAAAACGATTTCGAGAACGCCGATGATTTCCCATACGAAAAGGAACAAGACGAATTCGACGCGCACTCGATCCATGTCTTGCTGCGCCATCGTCGCACAAAGGTCTGCATTGGGACCGCACGTGCAATTCTGGCCGAACCCGACCGCCCGCTCGACAGTCTGCCGATCCAGCGGATATCAGATCATCCGATTCTGAAGAGCCCGGATATTGCCAAACATGCATTTGAGTTTTCACGTCTCGCCATGTCCAAGGCCCATCTCAAGGAAAGCTGCGACGCCACCGGTATGACCGCCGTGTTCCACTTCGATCCGACCTGCAAAAAGAAACGTCTCAATATGTGGCTCACCAAGCGCATCGTCCGCTATCTATCGGTGGGCCTTATGGCGGGCGTCGTCAAATTGGCGATCCAATCGGATCGAACAATTCTGTTTGCCGTCATGGAACCTTTTTTGATCCGGAATCTGCGGCGGATCGGTTGGGATTTTCCTTATATTGATGAACCGGTCGACTATCACGGCCAACGCCATCCATGTGGCTTGCCGAGCCTGTACGATGCCTTTGTAACGATGAAAAATGTGAACCCTGCGTCATGGCAAATCATCACTGAAGGTGGCCAAACGCAGGAGCTGGCGCTTCAAGCCGAATTAAAATCCGCGGCCACACGACAAGCCGTGTCCGATGCCAAGGCGCTGGCGACCCGCATCGAGGGGCTTCCGTTCACCGCGCCGCTGAGCACGCAATCTGCGTAAAGCGCCACAAGATCGAAATTTGGCATATGTGTTTGTCGTGAATCCGCGACAGCGATCCAATCGCTTGGGGTTCATGTGGTCTGCTTATGGTCGAGTGTGGCCGTTCAGCGGGCGCATATGGATCCGGGCAATCGGCAGCCGGAATGTGTGGGCAAGCCCGCACCAGCGGATCGTCTCTGCAATATTCGGCGTTTAAAGCAGCAGCCCGCCAAGATAGAGCCCCAGGCCAAATCCCAAATGACTGCCGAAGTCGTGCAGCCGTTTTGCCGGCGGGTCGTCGGTGTTGGCGGCCATGACGCCGGCGCCGAGGATTGGCTCCATCATGAACCAGGTGACGGCGACCGAGACGATGCCGAAGGCCATCGCCGGCACGTAGGCCGGTCCTGTGCCGAGGATCACATAGACCAAAAACAGATAGATGGCGCCATAGGCGATGCCGACGCCATAATGGACGAGCCAGCCCAGGGCCAGTTCATTGTCGACCTGCGGCGAGCTGCCGATCGCGTGATTGACAAATCTGCCTTGCGCCACGCCCGCCGCCCAACGCCCGATGATCGCCCAATTGGTGGCCGGCCAATTGAGAAGCTGCTTCATCAATTGCTGGGCGATGTCGAGGGTCAAGGTTGCGGCGATGCCTACGATGAGAATGTCGATGATCATGAATGATCCGCCTCCTTGGGCAGCGGCACGTCGAAGCAAACATTGACCATGCCGATCATAGTGTAAAATCCGCACAGCGTGACGATCTCCAGAAGGCCGTCGACGCCGAATTTAGCAATCACCTGGTCCTGAAGTTCCTTCGGGATCGATTTGAATCCGAACGCCCAATCCATCAGGCTGCGCACCATTTTGTATGGCTCATCGAGATCGCCCTTGCCGTCTGCGATCGCCTCAATGACGCTGTCTGGAACGCCCGCGTTGCGCGCTTTTTCGAGATGATCGCGCCAGACGAAATTGACGCCTGATTGACGACCGACCTCGAGCACGATGAACTGGTAGATATCGCGCGGCAGGTCGGATTCGAACTTGTAGAAATACCCCAACCGCTCGATGTGTTTGGCCAGCTGGGCGTGGTTCAACAACGGCACATAGGGGCCAAGATGATGAACGCCCTTTGCCGCCCGCCTGCTGGCGATATCGTCGTAGATCTTCTTGTTTTCGCCGCTCAGCGTTGCTGTCGGATCAGGCAGGCTCGACATGTCTGGCTGGTCTCCCTGTTGCGTTGCGGCCCTCAAGCCACGGTCCCATTGGTGGACCCAGTCCGACCTCCGCCGGCCTTGCGCGACTACTCCATGTAAGACCAGGCAGCAGCGCCTTCATGATAGGGCTGGGTCGGTGTCTTCGAGGCGCGATCGGTCTTCACGTCGACCACCACCGTCTTGTTGAGCTCCAAGGCTTTGGCGAAAGCTGGCGCCAGCTCGTCCGGCTCTTTCACCGTAATGCCCTCGGCCCCCAGGGCGCGGGCAAATCCGGCCCAGTCTTGATCGGGCGCTTCGTTCAGTTGGGCGGGAATTGGTCCCACCTTGATGGCCCGCAACCAGACATTGCCAAGCGCCGCGTTGTTGCTGACGCAATAAATGACCGGCAGGTCAAACCGCGCCGCCGTCTGGACTTCCATTCCGTGCATCCTAAGGCAGCCGTCGCCGGTAAAAACCACAACCGGTCGATCGGGGCGCGCTGCCTTGGCCCCGATGCCAGCGCCAATGCCCCAACCCATCGGGCCGAGGTTCGATGCGGTGATGAATTCGCGTGGTCCGTAGCTGTCCCAATAGTGAGACGCAAACGCCCGGTGCGCGCCGCTGTCGACAACGGCGATGGTATCCCGGGGCATGGCCTTTCGACACTCGGCGACCATGCGCGAGGGGTGGATTGGGATCTGGTCGCTGGCCGTATTCTCCTGATCATAAAGCCGCGGGCCCCGTTGGATTTTGTCTACCCATTTGAGGCGATCGGCTTTGGTCTCCAGCAACGCTTTGGCGTCGCCTTCCGATGCCTGCTTGAGCCAGCTCAAAAAGGCGCCGCCGTGACCGCGCACGAAATATTCGTTTTGTGCGTGGCAGCCGACATGCACGGCAGAAACATTGACGGTGAAAATGCCGTGCTTGGGCGCCAGTTTTTCCGACCAGTACATGGAATCGCGGACGTTCAAGGTGCTGCCCAGAACGATCAGAAGATCGAGGCCCTGCTCCAATATCGCCTGGGTGGCGTGCTGGGTGCCAGCATAGCCGAAGACGCCGAGCGCCATGGCATGGTCTTCCGGTATGGTGCCCTTGGCGTGCTCGGTGGTGACGATGGGAATGCCGAATTTCTCGGCCACCGCCACCAAATCTGCGGTGGCGTCGTCGGCGATCACACCGCCGCCAACAAGGATGGCGATCCGCGCCGCGCCAGCGACTTTGTCCCATAATCTCTTGGCCGCTTCATCATCCAGCGACGTGGATGAGAGCAACTGCGGCACCACTGGCTCCGGCGTGACGTCGATTTCGCCGGTTTGAACATCGCGCGGAATCGTCAAATGGGCCGGTAGACGCGCTCCATCCAGCATACTTTTGACCGCGCCGCGATATTTATGATGCAACAGCCTGATGTCGGGAACGCTGTAGGATTCGACCGTGACCGGGGCAAGGATCGCGACATCGTCGTATGTGCTGGCGGTCGCATCTTGGAACAGGCCAAGTCCCTGCATATGGTTTGCCACCGCACCGGTCAGCAACAGCACGGGCGACTCGTCCGTGTAGGCTGCCGAGGCCGACGTGACCATATTGGTCAAACCCGGACCTCCAATTCCCAAGCACGCGCCGATGCCGCCGCCAGCCCGCGCATAGCCGTCCGCCATCGCCGCCGCTCCGCCCTCGTGTGCGGCGACGACGGGCGTGATCTCGGGAACCCGCGCGATCGCCGGCAGAAACGGATCCACCAATCCGCCTGTCATCATGAACAGGTGATCGACGCCATCTGCGACCAGCGATTTCAAAATAAAGTCTGTCCCGTTCATCCGATCGTCACCCCTTGGCCTCGGTGTATTTAGAACGCGTTTGACTTGGCCATTGCCCAGTGCTCTGCGTAGTTTTCATCGATCTTTTTGGCCCGCAGCAGGTGGCCCGGCTCAAGAAAGTCATAGAGCTGGCCATACGTCTTCTCCATCTCATTTGAGGTCCGTCGGTAGATGTGGTTGGGCGTGAGTTGATCGGGCGAGGTCAGGCCCATCGCGCCGACGAGATCGAGAAAACTTTCGATATTGACCCTGTGATAATTGGCGACATTGTATTTTCGTTCGTCGACGACGACCGCCTTCATCCTATGGTGGTCCTGGGTCGCAACGCCTGACGGGCAGGTGTTGGTGTTGCAGCGCACCGCCTGAATGCAGCCGATCGCAAACAGCATTGTGCGCGCCGCATTGCACATATCGGCGCCCAGCGCGATTTTTTGCACAAGATCGAAGCCGCTCACGACCTTGCCCGATGCGATAACCTTGAGCTTGTCGCGCTTATCGATTCCGATCAGGCAATTTTCGACGAATATCAGCCCCTCGTTGACGGTCATGCCAAGCCGATCGGAAAACTCCAGCGGCGCTGCGCCCGTGCCGCCCTCCGAGCCATCGACAGTGATGAAATCGGGCAAAATGTCCGACTCCGCCATCGCCTTGCAGATCCCCATGAATTCCGATTTGCGGCCGACGCAAAGCTTAAAGCCGACGGGTTTTCCGCCGCACAATTCGCGCAGCTGGGCCACATATTCCAGCAATTCATGCGGCGTCGAAAACGTCGAGTGTCCTGGCGGCGAGAAGCAGTCCTCGCCGATCGGCACGCCGCGCGCATTGGCGATTTCATGATTGACCTTGGCTGCGGGAAGTACGCCGCCATGGGAGGGCTTGGCGCCTTGAGAGATCTTGATCTCGATCATCTTTACGGCGTCTTGCCTCGAGCGCTCCTTAAACTGCGCCGGATCGAATTTCCCGTCCTTCGTGCGGCAGCCGAAATAGCCGGTACCGATTTGCCAGATAATGTCGCCGCCGCGGGCCAGATGGTACGGGCTCAACCCGCCTTCGCCGGTGTTTTGCGCAAAATTGCCGATTTTGGCGCCGGCATTGAGAGCTTCAACGGCGTTTGGACTAAGCGCACCAAAGCTCATCGCCGATATATTGAGCCGCGACGCGCTGTAGGGGTGCTTGCACTGCGCGCCGCCGACCGTGACGCGCGCCTCCTCATCGGCCACCGTTTTGGGCGACATGGAATGGCTGGCGCTCTCATAGCCAACGTCGGTGACATCCAATTGCGTTCCGAAGGGTTGAAAGTCCGGCATGCCCCTAGAGCGGCGGTCGACCAGTTGGCGCTGCTCCCGGTCGAACGGCCGGCCGCTGCGGTTGGTCTCGATGAAATACTGGCGAATTTCGGGGCTGATGAACTCAAGCGCGTAGCGCAGGTGACCGATGACCGGATAATTGCGCAACACATTGCTGCCTGAGACGAATAAGTCGTAAAGTCCGACCACGATATAGGGCAGGATAATTACGATCGCCCATTGATACGGCCACCAAAAAACCGGAATGACGATCAGCGAGAGAAGGCCAAGAACGGATATCAGATAAAACACGCGACGGGCTGACATGGTAGGGTGTCTCCTGAGCTGTTGAGACGTGATTGGCGATCCGTCGACTGAGCCGGCGCTTCGGCTCGTCGTCAAGGCTGAAGTAAGATCAACAAGATAGCGTGTTTTGCCCACCATGTCCCGGCGTGGACCGCGGTCGGAATGTTTGCTGCCCTTGAACCCGCCCCCTCGCACAACCATAGTCATGTCAGACGCGTTAGAGATGGAAAGTAAGTCATGACTCAGACGACCAGCCGGCTATTCGACGAAGTCGCCAAGCTGATGACCGACGCTGCCGGCGCCGCACACGGCGCACGCAAGGAAGTGGAGACGGCGCTGCGGGCCCAAGCCGAACGGGTTCTCAACGAATTCGACGTTGTCAAACGTGATGAATTCGAAGCGGTGCAGGCAATGGCGCAAAAAGCGCGCGAGGAAAACGAACGGTTGGAAGCACGGATCTCAGAGTTGGAGGCGCTGCTGGTGGAAGCGGCCACCGACTCCGTGTCGGCCTCCACGCCGCGCCCCATTCGCCACGACAAGCCCAAGCCAAGCTACTAGACGGCAAAACCGATCGCGCGCCGGAGGAGACCGTGAACTCGGCCGGCGGCCATATTTGTCCGGTTCGTGTGGATGGATAGCGATCTGAGGGCCGCCAACCGCTCCAAAACGCAAATAGCCGGGGACAAGTCCAGGGGTGGCCTTGCGACTCAGCCAGCGCTTTGCTCATGTCGCAGGGATAGTGGCATTGAAGTGATTTTGCGCGATATATTGTGTTTTCACGTGGATTCGTGTCATCGGGGGTTGCGTCACCGGATTTCCGGCGGCGGCTGAATTGCAAACGCAGGGGCATATATGGCTTCGATTGAGAGCGCATTCGAGCGAGCCTCACATCCGGTCGATCTCGTCGAGAGTCTGGCCACCACGCACGACTGGGCGTTCGAGCGCAGCGCGGAGGACGAGATCACCCTCTCGGTCGCGGGCAGCTGGTGCGACTACCATGTCTCGCTCAACTGGCGCGACGATCTCGAGGCGCTTCACATGGCATGCGCTTTCGAGCTCAAGGCCTCCAAACCACGCATGAACGAAATTTACCTGCTGATCGCCTCCATCAACGAGCAGCTTTGGTTGGGCCACTTCGATATTTGGCGCCAAGAGGGCATGTTGCTCTTTCGTCAAAGCTTGATGTTGAACGGCGCTGAACCGACTGGGGCCCAATGCGAAGCGCTACTTCATGCTGCGCTCAGCACCTGTGAGCGCTATTATCAGGCCTTCCAGTACGTGATTTGGGCCGGCAAGAGCGCCAACGATGCTCTTGCCACGACCATGTTCGAGACCGAAGGACAGGCATGACAATCACCCTGGGTGGCCCGCTCTTGCTGGTTGGCGCTGGCAAGATGGGGGGTGCGCTCTTGGAAGGGTGGCTCGAGCAGGGGCTGCCGGCGGAAAGCGCATATGTGCAGGATCCAAATCCGCCGCAGGATGTGGCGGATTTGCTGGGCGAGCACGTCATCGCGACTGGAGCTCCACCAGATTTGCCGACGGAACCGGCCGTCATAGTGCTCGCCGTCAAGCCGCAAGCGATGGACGAGGTGCTGCCGCCGCTCAAGCCGCTTGTCGGCGCGGACACGGTCATTTTATCGGTCGCGGCTGGCCAGAAACTCGCGAGCCTTGCCAAGTATTTCGGCGCGAAGACGGCGATTGTTCGCGCTATGCCCAATGCGCCGGCTTCGATCGGACGCGGCATCACGGTGGCTTGCTCGAATGCACACGTGATGCCAGGCCAGGCCGAGCGTTGCATCACCCTGCTGAGCGCCGTCGGCGAAGTCGAGTGGATCGACGACGAAATCCTGCTCGATGCCGTAACGGCCGTTTCCGGCAGCGGGCCCGCATACGTCTTCCTGTTGTGCGAGTGCCTGACCCAGGCGGGGATCGATGCTGGGTTGGACCCAGATATCGCCGAGCGGTTGGCGCGCGCAACGGTCTCGGGTGCGGGCGATCTGTTGCGGCGCTCCGACTTATCCGCTTCGCAAATGCGCGAGAATGTCACATCGCCAGGCGGCACGACGCAGGCAGCGCTTGAGATGCTCAATGGCGAAAAACAACTCGAAAAGCTGATGAAGCAGGCCGTCGAAGCCGCGACCAAGCGCTCACGAGACCTTTCGAGCTAGCAGCTGATTTTTAAGCACGTTTGGCCGGTCCATCTTCATTTGGTCCGGTCCATAGGCTATGTAGAGAGTGGAGCGTATTGCGTATGCTAGATGACAACACCACACGCACGCGGATTATCCGGGCCGCGCTGAGACTTGCCGAACGCCGTGGCTGGCAGGCCACCGGTCTTGCCGAAATCGCGCGAGAGGCCGGTGTTACCATTGCAGAGATGCGCCGCGAATTCTCAGGCAAACGGGACATTTTACGCGCTTTCGCGCGGGAACTCGATCGCACCGTTTTACGCCAGGCCGAGCCCGATGCGGCGGAACCGACGCGCGACAGAATTTTCGAAGTTCTGATGACGCGGTTCGAGGTGATGGCGCCCTTCAAGGCGGCGCTGCGTGCCATCGCGCGCGACATGCGCGCCGCGCCGCTGAGCGCCGTCGCGCTTTTCGAAACGGTCGCCACATCACAATATTGGATGCTGAATGCCGCCGGCGTCGATACGCAGACGCCGCTGGGTGCGCTCAAGGTGCCTGGCATCAGCGCACTCTATGCCCGCGTTATGCAAGTTTGGCTGGAGGAAGACGATCCCGGAAATGCGCGGACCATGGCCGCTCTCGATCGGGAATTGCGGCGGGGCGAGCGTGCCATGCGGCAAGCTGAGGGTGCCGCGACAGCGCTCATGAAGTTGGGTGGTGCCGTGCGCCGCGTGTTTAGGGGCGCGGGCGCCGGGAGGCGGGCGTCGACTGGCCGCGCTGAACCGCCGATGACTTTCGATGATGACGTCGCCACGCCTCCAACCACAGAACCCGGACCGACTGCCGCGGGCCCGAATACCGAACCCAACGGTTCGGCCCGCAACTAGATCCCAGACTCTTTAAATCAGCGATTCATCGCCGCGCCGATGCAGCGGGCGGGAAGCTGGCATCGCATCGAAAGAAAGCCATTGACGTTATCGTCCATTTATATAACTATATCATTATGGAACAACTAGGTTATGAAAACTCGCAAGTGAGCCTAGACGCAGTTTTTGCTGCGCTAGCCGACCCCACGCGGCGGGCAATACTGTCGCGGCTCGCTGAAGGCCAGGCTTCTGTAAACGAGATCGCCGCGCCATTTGAGATTAGCCAGCCCGCGGTTTCGAGACATCTGAAGGTGTTGGAACGGGCGGGATTGATCGAGCGCGACATCGACGAACAGCGCCGCCCCGCCAGATTGAAGGCTGAAAACATGGCGGCGGCTGTCGACTGGCTTGCTGAATTTGAAGCATTTTGGGGCACCAGTTTCAGTCAGCTGGATGATGTCCTGACCCATATGAAACAAGTCGAAGCGAAGGAAGCAGGCCATGAGTGAAGGATCTGAGTACATACTTGACCGGGTGTTCGATGCGCCCCGTGAAATGGTCTGGAGGGCATGGACTGATCCCAAATTGCTCGCGCGCTGGTATGGCCCAGGTGTGGAAACGGTCATCCACGAATTTGATCTAAAACCCGGTGGGGTGTGGCTCAATGAGATGAAATGGGGTGAAAACTCCATGCTCAGTAAAGTTGTTTTCTTGGAGATAGCGCCGCCGGAACGGCTCGTTTGGCATCACCACTCGTCGACAGATTCAGAGTGGAATACCGTTTCAAATCCGAAGATGCCGGACTGGCCGCGTGTCCTCCTGACGACGGTGACATTTGAAGATGAAGGCGCCAAGACCAAGGTGCGGCTGGTTTGGGAGCCTTTCGAAGCGACCGAGGCCGAGATCGCTTGTTTCGCTGGCGCCGTCAGCAATATGGGTAAGGGATGGGAAAGCGGCTACGCAATCATGGATGAGATTTTCGCAGAGCTGCAGGCCAAAGACGCTTAACTGCAAGAACAGCAACCACGCATTCATGGCACGGCTTCAAGCCGGGGTCGATGCGATGTGCGCTCTAGGTGGCGCCGGTCAATGCAGCATTGGTGATTTGAGGAATTCGTTTCGATCACCAGAGCGCACGCGAACTTCGAAGGTGCGTCCATCGCGATGGACGAGCAGCGGCACCTCGACACCCGCATCGCCCATCGACCAAATCTGGCGATAGAGTGTGGCGAGATCGTTGGTCTCGTTGTTGCCTGTTCCCATGACGATGTCGCCGACGGCGAGGTCTGCCTTCTGTGCCGGGCCGTGTGAGGCAATCGCCGCAATGATGATGCGATTTCCGATCTCGGTCGTGTAGATGCCAAGCCAGGGCCGGGGCTTGTGGCTGGGCCGGCCGAGCGTCAACAAATCGTTCAGCACGGGTTTGAGAATATCGATCGGCACGACCATGTTGACGTCGGCGGCGTGGGCGTCGTCTTGGGTCTGTTGGAGATGGAGAGAGCCGATGCCGAGCAGATCGCCCTTCGCGCTGATCAAAGCCGTTCCGCCCCAATTGGGATGGGAGGGGGCTGTGAAAATGGCGTCGTCCAGCAGATATTCCCAATAGCCCGCGAACTCTTGCTTGGCGACGATTTGCGCCGCCACGGCGTTTTTCCGACCGCCGGATCCCGCCACCACCACACGGTCCCCCACCTTGGCTTCGCTCGACTGGCCGAAGGTGAGCGCGGGCATATCGAGACGCGCAAGGGCCTGCAGCAGGCCGAATCCCGTTTCGTGGTCATAGGCCAGCACATGGCCTTGCACTGCGCGCCCATCGGAGAGCTTAATCCAAATTGTTTCCGCCTCTGCGATCAGGTAGCCGATCGTCAGAACCACGCCTTCGCTGCGGATCAACACGCCGTAACCGGCGCGTTCGGTGCCGAGCACCTCGGCGGTGTGGGCGTCTGCCGATACGATCGACGTGATACCGACGACCGAGCTCAGCGCTTGCTCGAGCTCAAATTCGTAGTCGTCTGGGTTTGGCTGCACGTCGGGCACAATCAATTTCCGTTCAAAAAAGTCGCGGCCGCCGGCGTCTTCGATATTGATGGGATCGAGCAATCGGCTGCCGAGTTTCAGACATATGCACAGTTGCGCAGAAATTTAACCCAGAAAAACGCGTTCGACGGTCCAATACAAGCCCATTAGAGCGATTGCGGCCGACGCTGGCTGCACGATGCGCGCCCGATACCACGACCGGGTGCTGAACCAGAAACCGGTGCTCAGCCACGCAAGCGCGATCACCGCCAGTTGGCCAAACTCGACGCCGACATTGAAGCCGATCAATCCGGTCACGAAGTCCGCGCGCGGCAGGCCGATTTCTTGCAGCACGCCAGCAAAGCCCAAACCGTGCAGCAGGCCAAACCCGAAGACGATCGCCGGGCGCCATGGATGCAGCCGTGTGGTGACCAGGTTTTCGACGGCCACATAAACGATTGAGAGAGAGATCAGCGGTTCAACGATCGCTGGAGACAGCTGGATGACGCCATAAAGCCCCAGACCAAGCGTTATCGAATGAGCGACCGTGAATGCGGTCACCTGAACGAGCAGGGGCTTGAGATGCGTGCTCAGCAAATAGAGGCCCAGCACGAACAGAATGTGATCCAAACCGTCGGGCAGAATATGGATAAAGCCGAGCTCGAAATAGTCGGCAAAAAGCCGCGCCGTGCTTTTTGGCACCGCGCTGCTGAGCGGTACGGATTCGCTGACGCGGCCGGCGGATAGCCAATCTGTCACCAACGCGCCACTGTCGCGCTGGGTGACGCGCAAGACGCTGGAGCCGAAAGCCTCGGGGTAGGACCATGTGAGATCTTTCGCGCCGCTCGGCACTTCGCCCGCCAGCCGGACAGTCGAAAGCCTGGCCAGCGACAGGTCGCCAGGTGCTGGTACGTCCAAGCCGGTAAAGCGCGGCATCACGCGCACGCCACCGAAGGCAAGCTTGATCTGGCCGAGCCATTTGGGCTCGAAGGTCTCGAAGCGCGCTTTGAGTTCTGATGCGGGAAGCGCCCGCAATTCGTTGTAGACCATCGCACTGGGCGCATCGTCGGTGTCGGCATGCTGGGGTCCAATGCCAGCCAGCAGCGCCTCCAGATTGGCGACGACCGTAATCTCGTAGCGGGTCTCGTCAACGAAGTTGACGGTGACGATGGCAGGCCGGATTTCGTGCGCCGCCGCCGGCGTCGGCGCAATCACGTGTGCCGCTAAAAAAACCAGCAGTGCGCGTAGGATGAAAGGCCAGGGACTCATTTTTCCGCCTAAGGGCTTGATGTTGGGCAGCTAATATAGGCATCAATGGCCGCCAAATGTATCTAGCGTCAATCCTCAGGAGCACCAAGCTCATGTTGCCCAAACCGATACGTCTCATGGCCCAAGCACTGCGGCCGCGTTCCATAGTGGCTTCTATGGTTGTTTTGTTGCTGGCCGGCGCTCCGCTCGCGGCCCACGAATTCTGGTTGGAAGTCACCGACTACAAACCCGATACGGGCGATGTTGTCGCGGTCACCCATTTTGTCGGTGAGAATTTTAAAGGCGAAAGCTTTCCCTATGTCGGCAACTGGTTTCAGAAATATGTGATTGCCGATGCCAAGCAAACGCGTGATGCGAAAGGCGTTGATGGCAACGACCCGGCGCTCAAATTGACGCTGGAAGAGCCCGGTCTGACGATCCTCGCATATCAAAGCAATCCCAACGCGATCACCTTCGAAACTTGGCCCAAGTTCCTAAAATATCTGAATGACGAGGGGCTGGAGCGCTTCGAAGCACTGCACCGAAGCAGCGGCAAACCGCTGACGCAGATACAGGAATACTACACGCGCTGCGCCAAGGCTCTGATTGGCGTGGCGGGCGGCAAGGGCGAGGACCGGGCGATCGGATTGCCGCTCGAACTCGTAGCGCTCCGCAATCCCTATGATCTTGCTGCGGGTGATCGCTTGCCTGTGCGCGTGCTCTTTAAAGGCAAGCCGGCTGGCGGCGTGTTGGTCAAGGCCTTCAACAAGGATACGCCGACCAAACCGTTGCGCATTCGAACCGATACGGCCGGTCGCGCTGAAATTCCACTGCTCGCCTCAGGCGTTTATTTGCTGAATGCCGTGCATATGATGGAGCCGACGGGTATTGACGTGAAAGGTCAGACCTATCAATGGCAGAGCCTGTGGGCCTCCCTCACATTCGCGTTGCCCTAGGATCCTAAACCGGCACGCGGATTATCGCCTTCAGGCCACCCAGCGCCGACTCGGACAATGTGATGTCGCCACCATGGCCGCGCACGATGTCGCGGGCGATCGATAGCCCCAGCCCCGTGCTCCCCGAGGCCTGCGTGCGGGCGTTGTCGAGACGGTAGAAGGGGCGGAAGACCTGCTCGCGCTGGTCGTCGGGAATGCCCGGCCCATCATCTTCCACATGAATGGTAAGCCAACGCCGCGTCGTTGCGGCTTCGATGGTGATATTGTCGGCACACCGCACCGCATTGCTTACCACATTGTCGACGGCGCGCTTGAATGCATGGCGTCGCAGCGAGACTATGATCGGCGAAGCACCGGATTTTACGGAGACGTGTTTGCCTTCCTGTTCGGCCTGTTCGCCCACCTCGCGCAACAAATCGTCCACATCGACCCGCGTGATTTCTTCGGCGCTGTTGCCTTTGGCAAACGACATGTAGTCTTCGAGCATCGCCTGCATTTCATCCACATCGCGGCGCAGCGCATCGGCCTCGGAGCTGTCGCCCACCAGTGCCAGTTGCAGCTTGAAGCGCGTTAGGATCGTGCGCAGGTCATGGCTGACGCCGGCCAGCATCGTGGTGCGCTGCTCGATCTGACGTTCGATGCGATTGCGCATCTCGACAAAGGCTTGCGAAGCTTGCCGCACCTCGCGCGCGCCGCGCGCCCGGAAATCCAACGGAGCAGGTCGACCCTTGCCGAACTGCTCGGCGGCCTCCGCCAGCTTTTGAATCGGTTTGATCTGGTTGCGCAGAAAGAGAATTGCGACCGTCAGCAGCACAAGCGACGTGCCGACCATCCACAGCAAGAAAATGTGTGAATTGGATGCGTATGTCTGGCTGCGTTGCGCCAGCACGCGGAAGACGGCGTCATCGAGCTTGATGCGAATTTCCACCAGGTGCGATTGGCCGACCGTATCGATCCAGAAAGGTTTGCCGATGCGCTTGCGAAGCTCTTTGGAGAGCGCCCGGTCGAGCAGCCCAAAAAATGGCTTGGGGCGGGCTGGCGGCAGATCTTGGTCGGGCAGAATTTGTACTGACAGGTTCAGATCCCGCTGCGCCATCTTGATCAGATTGGCGTAGTTGTCGTTTTGGGCATAGCTGTCATAAACACTGAGCAACATGGAAATGTCGCGCGTCGTCGCCGTAGATAGGCGGCGCGTCACCAAATCCCAGTGGCGCTCGAGAAACACGAAAGCGACCACCGATTGCAGCAGCACGACCGGCGCGATGATGATGATGAGCGCGCGCGCATAGAGCCCTTTGGGCATTTGATTGGCGATGAAACGCGCCGTGCGCTTGAGCAGGCCGGGCGTATCATTTGCCGGTGTTGTGCGTTCTGGAATGGCGACCATTATTCGGCGTGCAAGATATAGCCCTTGCCCCTGACTGTTTGAAGGTAGACCGGGTTGCCCGGATCAGCTTCGATCTTTTGCCGCAAGCGATTGATTTGAACATCCACCGCGCGCTCGCTGCCGTTCATGCCGGTATTGGCCAGATCGAGCCGCGAAATGGCGGTGCCGGGCTTTTGGGCGAAATGGCGCATCAGATCGCGCTCGCGCTCGGTAAGCCGGACGGTCTTGCCTTGATGTTGCAGCTCGCCGCGATCGACATAAAAGATGAAATCACCCATGCGGATGGCGTCGGAGAGACTCTTCGCGCCGCCTTGTCGCCGCAGGATGTTGTTGATGCGCAGCAGCAATTCACGCGGTTCGAACGGCTTGGTCAGATAATCCTCGACGCCAATTTCGAGCCCCTTGATCCGGTGGTCGGGCTCTGCGCGCGCCGTCAGCATCAAGATCGGCGTGTCGCGATCGGCCCGAATGGTCTCGGCGAAACTGAAGCCCGATTCACCGGGCATCATGACGTCGAGAACCAGCAGATCGAATGCGATTCCACGCATCGCCGCGCGCGCGTTAGCCGCGTCCTCGGCCGTCGTCACGCGAAATCCGTTTTCGGCCAGGAACTGGGCCAGCAAGTCGCGGATGCGCCGATCGTCATCTACAACCAGCACGTGGGGCGCGTTATCGGGCAGCGGCTGCACTTTCTCGATCCTAGCGGTCATGACGGCGTCCAGCGTTTTGCATTGCGCTCGCGGCCATGTGCGATGAGGTCGGCCACCCTGGCGCGCTCGCTGCTGCCAACCATGGTCTGAAGGAAGTCCCGCACGGCCTGATCGCCGTTTGCGCCCGCCGCCTGCAGGGCGCGGGCGATGCGTTCGAGTTGCGGCGTGATCAGACGCTCGGCGAGCGCGCGTCCTCGCTCGGTCGGGTAGAGCAGACGCTCCCGGCGGTCGGCTTGGCCGGCCTCTTGGGCGATATAGCCCTGATCGATCAATTGCTTCAACACCCGGCCCAAGCTCTGCTTGGTGATTTTCAGAATGTCGAGCAGATCGGCGACCCGCAAGCCTGGATGCCGGTTGACGAAGTGCAGCACGCGGTGATGTGCCCGCCCGAATCCCAATGCGCTCAAATCCGTATCGGGATCGCTGATAAAGTCGCGATAAGCGAAGAACAGCATCTCCGCCATACCAATCAAATCGCTGTCGGATGCGGCTTTGACGCGCGGTTCGTCGTCGAAACCCCGATCGCGATTGGCGCGGCGCGATTTGAGTGCGGAGAGCGAATGGTCGTTTATGTCAGTCATGTTGACTTATTTTGAGCCGATTGTTACTGCTGGCAACAGTTATTTTATGCAAAATTTGGGGTACCGACGCACAATGCGGCGGTGTCGATCTGGACGCAACCGGTTCCTGGCCGGCGTCCCGGGCGGCCAAATAGCGGTATGATTGGGGAGTGAAGGGTCATGGCGGATTTGCCCTACGACGATCGCGAGGGCGTCATTTGGATGAACGGCGAGTTTGTCCAGTGGCCAGACGCCAAGCTTCACGTTTTGAGCCATGGGCTGCATTACGCCAGTTGTGTTTTTGAGGGCGAGCGCGTTTATGGCGGTGAGGTTTTTAAGCTGACCGAGCACAGCGAACGCCTGCATGAATCTGCGAAAGCACTAGATTTTTCAATCCCTTATACAGTTGAAGAGCTGGACGAAGCGACACGCGAACTCGTTCGGCGTCACGGTCTTTCAGAAGGCTATGTGCGCCCCGTCGCCTGGCGCGGCAGCGAAATGATGGGCGTCTCGGCGCAAAAAAATCGCATCAATGTCTCGATCGCCGCTTGGGATTGGGGATCGTATTTCGATCCCGAGCAACGCCTCAAGGGCATCCGAATGACGATCGCTCAGTACCGCCGGCCCGATCCCAAAACTGCGCCAGCGAAATCCAAAGCGGCGGGTCTTTACATGATTTGCACTTTGGAAAAGCACCGGGCCGAGCGCGACGGCTATGCCGACGCCCTGATGTTCGATTGGCGCGGCCAAGTCGCCGAGGCCACCGGCGCCAACATCTTCTTTATCAAGGATGGCGTCCTGCACACGCCGACACCTGACTGTTTTCTCGACGGCATCACGCGGCGGACGGTGATCGAGCTGGCCAAAAATCGCGGCTACGAAGTCATCGAGCGGGTCATCATGCCCGAAGAACTTGACGATTTTTCCGAGTGTTTCATCACCGGCACGGCGGCCGAGGTGACGCCGGTTTCCGAGATCGGCCCGCATCGCTATCAGGTGGGTGAGATTTCCAAGAATTTGCTGAACGACTACATGGCGCTCGTTCAGCCCAAGGCGGCGGTCGCCGCGACAGGATAAGGCCGGCGGCCTATTCGGCCGCCTTGCCGCGCGCGTCCCAGCGCTTTGCGTTGGCATCGTCGCTGGCGCGTGCCTCCACCCAGCGGGCTTTGTCCCCGCTCACTTCGCGCTTCCAAAAGGGAGCGTTGGTCTTAAGATAATCCATCAGAAATTCTGCCGCCTCGAAAGCTGCCTTGCGGTGGGCCGAGGCCGTGATCACCAGCACGATATTGTCGCCGGGCTCGAGCCGTCCAAAGCGGTGAACGATTAAGCTGGCGGCAAGTGGCCAACGTGAACGGGCCTCCGCTTCGACGCGTTCGAGTTCGCCCTCGGTCATGCCGGGATAATGCTCGAGCGTCATTTCGTCGATCTTGTCGTCGCCCGCGCCCTGCCGCACGGTGCCGGTAAATGTGACGATGGCGCCAAGATCGCTGCGCCCTTCCGTCAAGCGGGCAAGCTCGGCGCCGATATCGAAATCGTTTTCTTGAACCCGGATCATAACGACCTCAACCGCCTGTCACCGGCGGAAAAAAGGCGATTTCAGTGGCTCCGGCGACACGCGCATCATGGTTCACATGGGTCTGATCGACCGCGGCGCGGATGACATGGCTCTCGGCAAAGGCGGCCGCGAATTCCGGTCCGCGCTCCTTCAGCCATGTCATAAGATCGGAAATAGTAGCGACCTCTTGAGGGAGTTCGATGGTCTCTTCGCGAATGCCGGTTTGCTCGCGCACCCAAGCGAAGTACAGCAACTTAACGCTCATCAATGATCCTCGGTGTCGAAGGCATGTTGCAGCCCGGCCCGTAAATAGTCATAGCCCGTATAAAGCGTCAAAATGGCCGAAATCCATAGCAGGGTCAGGCCCGACAGCGTTGTGTATTCGAACACCTTATTGCCCGCCGGATGGGACAGCAAAAACGCGATGGCGATCATTTGCAGCGTGGTTTTGTATTTGGCCAGATGCGTGACGGGGACGCCGACCGACAGCTCGCCAAGGAATTCACGCAATCCCGACACCAGAATTTCCCGGCTCAAGATGATGACCGCCGCCCAAAGCGACCACCCCGCGATCGTTTGGTTAGCCGCCAGCATCATCAGCGCCGCCGACACCAGCAGTTTGTCGGCAATTGGATCGAGCATGCGCCCCAGGGCAGAGTGTTGGGCCCAGATCCGCGCTACATAGCCGTCCAGAAAATCGGTGATGCCGGCGGCGACAAAAATGCCGACCGCCAGCCAATTGGCCGTGTCGCCTTCCATGAAAAAACACGCAACCAGCGCCGGCACGGCCGCGATTCTGCCGTAGGTCAGCAGATTCGGCAGACTCAGCGTCCGATCTTCCCGCGCGGTTTGATTGCGCTGCGCGATCTGGTCCTCTGGTGTGATCTGATCCATCTGTGTTTCCAACAGTCCGTGCGTACCTGCCAATGGCGGCCTAAGCGGGGAGGGACCGCCGCCCACCCGCTATCACGGCGTTTGCTCGTGAAAATAGTCATATATGGTCTGTGCCATCTGCGCACTAATGCCTTCCACAGATTGTAAATCTGCGAGACCGGCCCGACTCACCGCTTTGGCCGAGCCGAAATGGGAGAGCAGCGCTCGCTTACGAGATGGACCGATTCCGGGCACGTCGTCCAGGGGAGAAGCGCTGATGGCCTTCTTCCTCCGGGCGCGGTGTGAGCCGATGGCAAACCGGTGCGCCTCGTCGCGCAAGCGCTGAACATAATAGAGCACCGGGTCGCGCGGTTCGAGGAGGAACGACTGCCGGCCGGTCGTATAGAAGCGCTCACGTCCGGCATTGCGGTCGGGACCCTTGGCGATGCCGGCCGTCGGTATATCGCCGACGCCCAATTCATCAAGCGTCGCGCGGGCTGCCGACAGCTGGCCCGCGCCACCGTCAATCAGCACCAGGTCGGGCCAAACCGGCACCTCGTCCCCCGTGCCGCGCTCGCCGTCTGCCTCCTTGAGCAGCCGGCTGAAACGGCGCATCAGCATTTCGCGCATCATCGCATAGTCGTCGCCAGGCGTGAGCTCCTCAGATTTGATGTTGAACTTGCGGTACTGGTTTTTGGCGAAACCTTCTTCTGTCGCCACGACCATGGCGCCGACCGGGTTCGAGCCCTGGATGTGGCTGTTGTCATAAATCTCGATGCGTTGTGGCGGCTCGTCGAGTCCGAACACGCGCGCCACGCCCTCAAGAAGATTGCGCTGCGAAGCGGATTCGGCAAGCCGGCGGCCGAGCGCCTCGCGTGCATTGGCAAGGGCGTGCACCACCAGTTCGCGCTTCTCGCCACGCTTGGGTACGGTGACCGAGATTTTGCGGTTCGAACGAGTGCTGAGGGCATCCGCCAACAGCGCGCGCCCCGCAATGGCGTGAGACAGCAGCACAAGTTTGGGAACGGGCTTGTCGTCATAGAATTGGGCGATGAAAGCATCGAGCACGTCGTCGGTGGAAACGGATTTGTCGGCCCGCGGAAAATAAGCGCGGTTGCCCCAATTCTGACCAGTGCGGAAAAAGAACACCTGCACGCAAGTTTGGCCGCCGTCGCTGTATGCGGCGAACACGTCGGCTTCTGAGAACGTTCTCGGATTGATGCCTTGATGGGCCTGAACGTGACTGAGCGCGCCCAGGCGGTCGCGATAGGTGGCCGCCAATTCGAATTCGAGTTCGGAACTGGCCTTTTCCATCAATTGATTGAGCTGGGTTTTGACCGGTCCGCTCTTGCCATTAAGAAAGGCGCGGGCGTTTTCGACCAGGACGCCGTAGTCCTCTAGCGAAATCTCGCCGGTGCACGGCGCGCTGCAGCGTTTGATCTGATACAGCAGGCAGGGCCGGCTGCGGCTCACATAGTAGGAGTCCGAACACGAGCGCAGCAAAAAGGCACGCTGCAACGTGTTGATGGTTCGGTTGACGGCGCCGGCCGACGCGAATGGACCGAAATAATCACCCTCCCGCTTGTGTGCGCCGCGATGTTTGAGAATTGGCGGCGCGTCGCGATCGTTCGCCAGCAGAATGTAAGGGAACGATTTGTCGTCCCGCATACAGACATTGAAACGCGGCCGCAGCCGCTTGATCAGATTGGCTTCAAGCAGCAGCGCTTCGGATTCGGTCCCGGTGGTCACGAATTCCATCGCGGCCGTGGCGGAAATCATGCGTGCGATGCGGTTGGTGTGGCCAGCCAAACGCGAGTAGCTCTGAACGCGTTTCTTAAGATTGCGCGCTTTTCCGACATAGAGCAGCTCGCCGTCGCGGTCGAACATGCGATATACGCCGGGCCTCGAGGGCAGATCCTTGAGAATGCGCGCGATGACCTTTGGTCCCGTCTCTCGTGACGAAACGGTTCCCTTTCGGGCGGTGGCGGAGGTGAGCCGCTCGCTGTCTTTATCGTTCAATGGCATAGATCCGCGGGCCCGGGCCCGGTGGCGGGACACGCAGATCAATCCAATAGAGCCCGCGTATCCAGTGGCTTCAGGTTAGAGCCTGAAGCCGTTCGATTTCAACGCCAACGCTGCTGCAATCGGCAAGTGCATCGGGTTTTTCTATCCGCACGCGCACCGCCCGCACCCGTCTATCTTCAAGACAAGCCTGCGCTATGTGTTCGGCCAGCGTCTCGATGAGATTGACATGGCCGCGACCGCAGATCGTTTGCACGCGCTCGGCGATTTCGCCGTAGCAGACGACATTTTCAATTTTGTCGTCGTGACCGGCAGGTTCCTCAGCAACCGTCAGATCGACAGAAATGATCAGCCGCTGCGCTTGGTTTTTCTCATGATCGTGAACGCCTATAAGCGCCTTCACCGCCAGCTCGCGCACGAACACATGTCGCGTTCCACGCACGCCGTCTGCCCGGGGCTGGCGATGGCTGGCTCGCTGTTCGGTCATGGTTGCCTGCTCATTCGTCGCTTCCCGCAACATCGGGTGTTTCCCAGGCGAGATGCTGTCCGCCATCGAGCGCGATCATCTGCCCGGTCATGGCTGGAGCGTCAAGGACAAATCCGACCGCGCGCGCGATCTCATCCGGCGATGCGCCACGCTCAAGCGGCACGGCGCGCTGCTGGCGATCGAACATCTCTTTGCTTTGGCGCGGGCTGGGCAGCGTTGGACCCGGACCAATGGCGTTGATGCGAATGCGCGGCGCCATTGCCTGAGCGAGCGTTTGTGTCGCCGTCCACAGCGCCGACTTGGAAACCGTGTAAGAGAAAAACTTTGGCGTGAGCTTCCACACCCTTTGATCGAGAATGCTGATGATGTTGCCGTCCATCCCTTTGGGCAGCGCGGCGGCGAAAGCTTGGGCCAACTGAATCGGAGCTCGCAAATTGATCGCCATGTGCCGCTCCCAACCCGCTTCGCTTATGGTCTCGATCTCGTCGCGCTCGAAGATGGATGCGTTGTTGATCAGGCAACTGATTGGTCCGAGCATTTCCGAACATGCCGGAATCAGACCCGACGTGTCGCTCCAGGAAGCGAGGTCGGCCTGCAAGGCGCAGGCGCGCCCGCCCTGGTCCGTGATCTCGCCGACAAGCGTGTCCGCCTCGTCCTGTGATTGGTTGAAATGGACGCCCACCTGCCAGCCCGCTTGCGCCAATCCAAGCGCGATGGCGCGCCCAATGCGCTTGGCAGCGCCGGTGATGAGGACAGTGCGAGGTGGGCTTTGGTCGGCCGTCATTGCGGTATGGGCGTCTGCTGCGTCCGGCGGTTAGTTGCTTGCCAAGTCGGAAGCGGTCGAAATGTGCGGCGCAAGCACCAAGTAAATATAAAGAATGTAACTTAGCACGAAGACGAGACCGGTCATGCGTGTGATCGAACCTTTGTTCATCACAAATGGGGTGATTGCGAGTGCTGCCGCCAGCATCACCCACATGTCGACGCGCAAAATCACGTCGGGTACCGGCACGGGCGTGACCATCGATGTCAGGCCCATAATCGCCAGAATATTGAACAAATTGGAGCCCAAGACATTGCCGAGCGCCAAACCGGCATAGCCGCGGATCGCTGCGGTAAGCGTGGTTGCAAGTTCAGGTAATGAGGTGCCGATCGCCACCAGCGTTAAGCCGATGGCGACGTCACTGACGCCGAATGTGCGCGCGATTTCCGAACCCGCGCTGACGGTCAGCGTGGCGCCGAACGGCAGCCCGACCAAACCGATCAGCATGAACAGACTGACCATGTAGGGGCGCGCCGGCAGGCCCGATACCCCGTCGATAATCTCGATTGCTTCGCTGCCGATAACCATCGCCGCATCGGAGCTCTGCGCCGCGCGGCGGCCCGACTCGATCAAGAACGCGACCATTGCGGCAAACAGGATCGAGCCATGCAGGAACGAGAGCGGTCCGGCGAGGCACAGCAAGATGAAAAGCAAACTGGCGCCTATCACATAGGCGGTGTTTCGAATGACCAAGGGTTGGTCGCAGCTGGTTGCGCAAATCAACGCGGGAAGACCCAGCACGAGTAAGATATTGGCGATGTTGCTGCCGACCACATTGCCGATGGCGATACCCGGTACGCCCGAGAGCGCAGCCCGCAACGACACCACCAGCTCAGGCGCCGATGTACCGAACGCCACGATGGTGAGCCCGATAACCAGCGTGGGAATTCCAAGTTTGACCGCCAATGCGACGGCGCCGCGTACAAGCATATCTCCACAAAACAAGAGTAGAGCGATGCCAGCGGCAAGTTCCAAATAAGCCATATTGTTCTTTGTCAGTCCCCTCGCGCTTTCCCATGAGCACGAAGCTCAGCGATAAGCACCCCACATCCGGCATCCAAATGGCCGCCAGAGGCTCGCCTGTATATAGGTATCGGTGTGGCAAAGGGAAGGCAGGATAGGCAGTCAATTGAAAATTGGTTTTACCACTCAAACCGCTGAAGATCAGGGATTTTTATGCGATCCGATGAATTTCCATACGCCGTCTGCATAATCGAGCACGAAGCGTTGCCGGCAACTTTGTAAATTTGTCACACCTGCTGGGCAAACACGTGCTTGAACGCCTCCTTGCAGTTGTCCGTACCACGCAGCCCACGTATTGATGGCAGCCGCATTTACAGCAAATTCGGAGCGGTCGTCAGCAGCTCTTGTTGGGATCCGTTTCGGACTGCCAGCTGGGTTGGCCGCATGACCAGGGTGACACCACAAGCGACTCCATTACACCGGGCTCGGGCGTTTGGTATCGTCGCCTTGACCGCAGCTTTACTCGCGCTACCGTCGCTGGCGCCGGCCTGGGCACAGGATCCGCCTTACGACACCGCCCCGCCGCCGCCTGTCGATCTTCTGCCCAACTGGACGCTGACGGCGAATATTTCGCTGGCCAGCGAATGGATCGCGCGCGGTATCGCCGAGAGCTCCGAAGGCGCTGCGGTTCAAGGGGGCTTCGACATCACCAATGGCTGGTTTTATGCCGGTGTCTATGGCTCAAGCCTCAACTTTGGCGCGGCCGACACCAACAATGACGGTCTGGCGGACAGCGACGGAGCAAACTTTGAATCCGACTGGTATGCCGGCCTCAGAACGTCGTTCAAGGGCGTGGACTTCGATCTTGGCTACTTCTTCTACAGCTACAACAATGCGGTGGATTTCGGCGGTGACGTCGACATGTGGGAGATCCGGGGCATCGTCTCGACCGAGACCACCTCCGGCTTCAAACCGAGCTTCACCGCCTATTATACGCCTGAATACTCTTTCAGAACCGGCCGCAACATCACGCTTGAGGGCAAGCTGGAACAGGCCTTGCCTCAGCTGGGCCCGTTGTCTCCGACCGCGAGCGTGCTGCTCGGTTACAACGACAATGAAACGGGCCGCGTGCGGCCCGACTTTTGGTTTTGGAATGCGGGCCTGACGCTTGGCTTTGCCGAACGCTATGCTTTCGACATTCGATATTGGGATACCGATATCAGCGGCTGTGAAACCAGAACGGTGTTTCAGTGCGGCGAAAGCGTGGTCGCGCGCTTGACCGGTACGATCGGCGAACCGGAATCTGGTGGCGCATCTGCCGGCGCGACGAGCGCGCTCAACGACCTGTCGCTCTCGGCGAATATAGCGTTGACCACTGACTACATAGATCGCGGTATCTCGCAGACCGACGCAAACCCCGCCGTCCAAGGGGGATTCGAGCTCGGCTATCATTGGCTCTATGCCGGTGTGTGGGCCTCGAACCTGGATTACGGCGGCGCCGACGCCAATGGCGACGGCATTCCCGACAGCGCCATCGCACCGGTTGAATTCGACTGGTACGGCGGTGTCAGAACCCAAATCAACGGCGCTGAAATCGAGTTAGGCGCCAACTACACGAGCTACCCGGATGCCTTTTTGGGAAATCCTGCCGTCGATCTCAACTACTGGGAAGTGGTGGCCGCGGTCACAGCGCCCGTGAGGGCCGGCTTTGAGGCAGGGGCGTCGGTGACCTATTCGTGGAATTACAGCGGCGAGGTGGGCGAGGTCTGGGCGTTTGAGGGGACGCTCGAGCGGCCGCTGCCTGTTATTGGACCGTTCTCGCCGACGATCGGCGGCCTCATTGCATACAATGACGGTGAGAGAAGCGACGGCGGTATCGAGTATTGGTACTGGAACGCGGGCTTGGAACTTGGATTCCTGGAGCGTTTCGCGTTCGATGTTCGCTATTGGGATACCGATCTAGGCGGGTGCGACAGCGCCACCTTATTCCAGTGCGACGAGCGCGTCGTCGCAACGCTTTCGGCAGAGTTTTAGGTCGCAACTATTTGACAGTCTTGTGACAGATCTTGTCAGATTAAATAACCGGCAAAAGCCCAATAATTAAGCAATATCAATATCATACGACTGCTCAAATATTGCACACGCCTGCGCGTTGGTTAAGCAGATTCGTGAAAAACTTGTAATTTTGCAACGCACCCAAGATACGGCGTTGAAACAATCGCGATCTTAGTTGCTCGCTGTACCCCCTCTCTCTTAAGGCTGCTGCAATTGCAAACGCGTAGGCGAGAAGCGTCCCGCGTGTTGCACGGGGTTCGAACAATAGGGACAAAAGCAATGATTTTAACATCGACCAAAAGGACGCTCGCAGTTGCAGTAGTTGCGTGGGGATTGGCCTGTGGCGTGAGTGGCCCGGCAGGAGCTGGAGGTATGTATGATCCTCCGGCGTCGGCCGCGATGCCACCCGCACCTGTGAGCGAATTAGAGCTCTCGGCAAACGTCGCGCTGACCACCGACTATGTGTTTCGCGGTATTTCGCAGACCGATGAGGGTCCGGCAATCCAAGGCGGCTTCGACCTCGTCTACAACATTCTCTACGCGGGCGTCTGGGCCTCGAACCTCGATTTCGGCGGCGCTGACACAGACACTGACGGGATCGCCGATTCAGACGTCGCGAACATCGAAATCGACCTATACGCCGGCATCAAAAAGGAGTTGCACGGCGTCGAGGTCGATCTGGGCTTCATCTATTATGCCTATCCGCACGCCTTTGACGGCCGGCCGGCGGCCGAGCTTGACTACATCGAATTCAAGGGTGGCCTGGCCGGATCGGCAGCAGGCTTCGATTTGGGCTTCACCACATACTACTCGCCCGAATACACCGGCGAGATCGGCAGGAACTGGGTGTTCGAGGGATCGGTTGAACGGGCGTTGCCAGATTTTGGACCGTTCTCACCGAGCGTCAGTGGCCTGGTGGCTTACAATGACGGCGATGTCGGCGCAGGTGGCGTCGACTACTGGTACTGGAATGCCGGCATGAGCCTTGGATTTGCCGAGAAGTTCAGTGTCGACGTGCGCTACTGGGACACCGATATCGGCGGCTGTGGCTCCAACACCATCTTCCAGTGCGACGAGCGTGTCGTGGCCACACTGTCAGCCGAATTCTAGCAATCCCCCATGCCATTCTGAGGACACCGATGATGGCATGTATGGCCGGACCTTCTTGGTCCGGCCTTTTTTGTGCCATCAGGACCGTTGCAGCATCATCCCTTGCAACTTATGTCTGGTCGGACTCCTTTGTTGGCTCATTCGCAGGAGGCAAATGCATGGCACGTTCAGATGATGGCTCGACGACCAAGTCGAGTGCTGCAGCCGGCCAGCCGGCCAAACCCACGCTCGCGGCGCGCGTACGCCGGTTCTCCATGACACTTATCGGCATGGGACTGGGGCTGCTCATCTTTATCGGCTTGGGTTGGATACCTTCCTTCGAAATCCCTGGCGTAACCATGACGCGTGCCGCGTTTGAAACCGAGCCGGATTTCTTGGAGCGCCTCAAGGTTCCCGAGGGATACAAGGTCAATCTCTATGCGGTCGGGCTTGGACGCGCCCGCGGCATGGCGATAACGCCGACCGGCGATCTTCTGGTCACCGCGCCAGGTCGCCGCCTGCTGCGCGTTAAGGCCGACAGCAATGGCGACGGCCGCAGCGACGGGGTTGAGACCTTGTTGGAGGACCTGAAGAGCCCCCATGGCCTGTTGCTCGATGGCGATTGGCTTTATGTGGCCGAGTCCGGCGGTGTGGTGCGAATGCGCTACGACCCGGAAACCGGAAGCGTGAGCGGTCCACGCGAGAGCGTGGTTGGAGAAATTCCCTCCGGCGGTGCGCATTGGACCCGAACAATCAAGAAGGGGCCGGATGGCTGGTTTTATGTGTCGATCGGTTCAACCTGCAACGTCTGCATCGAGGCCCATCCATGGCGTGCCGCAATGGTGCGCTTTAAGCCGGGTTCGGAGCCGGAACTTTACGCGACTGGTCTGCGCAATACGGTCGGCTTTGATTGGCATCCCGATACCGGCCGCCTGTATGGCGTCGACAATGGCCGCGATTGGCTGGGTGACGACAACCCGCCCGAAGAGGTCAATGAAATCAAACAGGGTGGCTTCTATGGTTGGCCATTTTTTAATGGCGACAATGTCGCTGATCCCAATCTCGGCGAGCGTGGCAAAGCCCGCGCCAGTGAAGCCATCAAGCCCGTCCACAACCTCGATGCCCATTCCGCACCGCTCGGTTTAGCGTTTCTGCGAGCATCCAAAGTACCGGATTACAAAAACGCCGCTTTGGTGAGCCAGCACGGCAGTTGGAACCGCTCGTCAAGATCGGGATATCAAGTCGTCTCGCTGCACTGGGATGGTGATGGCAACATCACAGAGCGGCCATTCTTAACTGGCTTCGAGGTGGACGAGGACGTCGTTGGACGGCCCGTTGACGTTGTCGAAGCCCCCGATGGCACCATTTACGTCTCTGACGACCTTTCGGGCGTCATCTGGCGCGTGGTCCACACGGACGCTGAATAGACGGTCGGTCTGCGGAGCTGGCGGGCTTGGTTTTTTTACAGGCGCCGCGTGCGCGGCAAAGGGCGGGAAACGGGGTGTCCAGCCGATGCGGCTGGACTGATTCGAACGCTGTCAAATCAAATGTGACTAATTGCCCTTATTTCCCCAAGATTCCCTTGTACCCAATTGCCCAGGGCAGGTAACTGCCCTGGAGCCGTCAGCGCTTGGCGGTCGGACTGCGTAGGCGGTCTTGCCGGAGGGAACCAGGCGTAGAAGACGTGAGACCATGTACTGCGTACGCACGTCTCGTAATCTGGCCCTTGATCGCCATGTCCGGGGGCCGGCGCTGCGGCTTCCCTTGATTCGTCGTTATGACTGCGTAGACATGTGGTGTTTGAGTTCGGAATTCAACCGTTTTCCGCTGAATTTTCGCTGAAGCAGGCGAGTTTTTTTCATCACATCAAGATCTGAATGCAAACGCATTGGACCTGCGATGGTCCAAGCGCCTGCAGGCAGTGGCCAAGCCCACCTCAATGGTGCGCCCGCAATCGCGTGAAAACGCGCGTTTGCGGGCCATTGCGGCGGCGGGAAAATGCCTGGCCCGGCCAGTTAATGCACAGCCGGGCATCGGGGCAGGGGCGGCAAAAATATAACAACGCCAGCGCCATATTGGATTATCAACAGCTTATCCACAAAATGATCCACGGCGAAATGCGCGCGCTCATCGACGCGAACGCCGGCCAGCGCCGGGGCGGCCATCCTTTTCATATTCGTAGATCACAGGCCAATCCTTCGGCATATGCGTGCCGTCGCATTTTGCCCAGTAACGGTATGTGATGAGCCGCAGGCCGTCCGCCGTCCAGCGGTAGCGCAACAGGCTGCCGCAATCGCCAAGTCCGCGCCCAAGCTCGCGGGCCGTGATCGTCTTGCTCTCTGGGTCGTAGTCGGCATTGATCAAGTTGGCTTTGCCAAACCAACCGCGCTGGTCTGAATAGGAGGCAAAGTATTCCGGCCGAACATCGTTCGGGTAGCGCGCATCGTAGACATAGATCCGGAAGATCATGTTGTAGGCCCCAACGAAGCAGGGCAGCATGAACAGCACCTTGTCGGCGTCGAGCTTGCCGCGCACCATGCTCTTGGCAAAGAGGTCTGGCTGCTGCTCACGCAGGTCGCACTCGGCATCTCTGCCATGGGTTTTCGCGATCGCCTCGGGCAGGGCCGATTTTGCATCGGCGATCTTTTTTTGTCTCGCTTGCACTGTTGACTCTTGTGCCAGCTTCCGGCCGCGCGCGCCCGGCGCCCCCACCGCCTCTTTCGAACCTGACCGCCGTTGCTGAGCGCTGATCCAGGCCAGCGCGCTTGAGAGTCCGTTCAGCGAGAATGAGAGACTTTGCCGCGCACCGCGCGCGCGTGTGTAGGTGACGGCCAGGCGCCGACCCGCCCGCAAACCAGGAAACAGCGCGGCGAGCGCATTTTCATCAGCAACGAAGTGATTGCCCGCGATAAGCCGAAGTGCGGCCGGTGATTCAAGCCGGGCGGCTGGCGTTCCGTTGAGCCAGAAAGAGATTTGCGTATCCCTGTCGAGCTGGCCCTCCAGCCCATGCAGCGAGACGTGCCATGGCGCTGCGCTGCTCGCTGACCGGCTGATCCGCAGTAAGGTTTGGCCCGATAGCGATTTGGTTTCCGCCGCGCACACGCCGTGGTCACACGCCGCCTGCCACACCTTAAAGACCTGCGCCGATTTCGCCCGCGCGACCTGGCTGGTCATGGCGGCCGCAATGAAAATCAAAACGGTTGTCGTTAGGGTACTGCCGCGCATGGACGCTTATCCCGCATGGTTATGCATCGCGCCGGCGCACGTCGCGATTGGAGCTTAAGAATGCTAGGAGCGCGCGGTTTGAGCAAGACCCAACGCGTTTCTCCATTCCTCGCGCGTGTGTGTTATTGGCCGCGAACAGGCGGCAGTACGACCCGCGGCAGGCGGCACAGCGCCGACTGGCTCTCATTGGCGCCACAGGCCCGCGGCCTCAGGTCTTTGGAAAAACAGATGCGCACCTCATCCAGCCGGCGACCGCGCCCGCAGGCAATCGCGATCCCGTCCGCTCTCAGCCAGTCGTTCGCGGCGATGAAATCACTCTTGATCTGTTCTGTCGGAAGGCTGATGAAATTGCGTGAACCGGAATAGCGCGTCGGAACTTTGACGGATTCGAACAGGCGTCGGGCGGCTTCGAAATAGACCTTTGGCGAGAGGCCAGAACACGTTCCGTGTTTTCGGTATTGGTGGATTATCAGCCGCCGCGACGGCATAATATCCAGCATGGATTGAATGATGCTTTCAGGCACAAAGGCGCTTTTTCCGGTGCGACAGAATTGCGGCCATTTCGTTTCATATTGCGGCCAGAGGCCATGCAGCACGAAAGCATAGAGCCGCTTGCCGTTGCACTGCCGCTCCCGTTTGGCCCGCCCCTCGCTGGCGCAATAGCTGGGAGACCAGGAGAGTGCCAGAACATAATAGGCGAATGGGTTGTCGCCCTGTGAGCTCGGCCCCGAGGTGCTGATCAATCCCAAACGGTTGGATATGAACAAAATGGCCAAAACAGCCAAAAGCGCCATTAAGGCCATCTTTCTTGTTTTTAACGCCAATCGGATGCCTCACTGCCTGATTGTCATGACGCTTCTGCCCGATATTTGCGTCGGCCCAAGCGATGTCAGATGTGGCCGAGCCGGGCGCGGCACATCAGTGCTTTGCAGTGGAAGACAAGACGGTCACAGGCAGCGAAGTCAAGCACGGATAAGCCAAGTTGCGGCAATCGGTCCCCGGCGGTCTCTAAGGGTTGGATGATGTTGATTTCAGTGATCATCCCAGCACTCAATGAAGCTGACCGCCTGCCGCCATTGATCGGCGTTTTGAGCGCCGAGCCGGTAGAATGCGAGATCATTGTCGTCGACGGTAACAGCGAGGACGACACCAAACGTGTTGCCGAGGCAGCCGGAGCGCGCGTGCTCGAAGCCCGGCGGGGCAGGGGACAGCAAATTTCAGCGGGCTGCGCTGAGGCCCGTGGCGACGTTTTGCTGCATTTGCATGCGGATACGATTTTTCCCGCGGGCGGCCTCGTTGCGATCGTCCGCGCGCTCGAGGCCGATGATCAGATCGTCGGCGGAAATTTCAGCATCATCTTCGACGGCGACACCGAATTTGCCCGGTGGCTGACCGACTTCTATGCCTGGTTTCGTGGTCGCGGACTCTATTACGGCGATTCTGGAATTTTCGTCCGGCGCTCGGTCTACGAGCAACTTGGCGGCATTCGACCGATAGCCGTGATGGAGGACTTTGATTTCTCGCAGCGCCTGGAGCGGGTGGGCAAGACGACCTGCATCGAAGAACCACCGATCGTCAGTTCTTCGCGCCGCTTTGCCGGGCGCAAGCGCTGGCGCATCGTAACGGGCTGGATCGTTATGCACGTCCTCTATTACCTTGGCGCCCCGCCTGACCGATTGGCTGCGCTGTATAACTCGGCCCGTCGATAGGTACCGAGTTTAGAGCGCCGCGAACTTGTCGAGAATACGGGCCCAGCTGCGCGCACCCTTCTTGAAGCTCGCGAGATTGTATTTCTCGTTCGGTGAGTGGATGCGGTCGTCATCGAGCGCAAAGCCAAGCATCAGCGACTCCATTCCAAGGGCGCCCTGAAACGACTCGACGATGGGGATCGACGCGCCGCTGCCCATCATTACGGGCGGTTTGCCCCATTCCTCTGCGAGCGCCTCGGCGGCAGCCTGGAACGGTCGGGCATTCACATCGAATCCGACCGCCGGCGTGCCACCCTCGCCGACGAAATCAACCTTGCAGTCTTCAGGCAGGCGCGCGGTCACGAAAGCGCGAAATTTCTTCAGCACGCTATCGGGATCTTGGCCAGGCACGAGACGAAATGAAACCTTGGCCGAGGCCTGAGACGGAATAACCGTCTTGGTGCCCGGACCAGAATAACCGCCGCTGATGCCGTTGATCTCAGCCGTCGGACGCGCCCAAAGCTGCTCCAATACGCTGCGGTCGGTTTCGCCCATCGGCCGGCTCAATCCGATTTCGCCCAGAAATTGCCCGCCATCGAAGCCGAGGCCCTGCCATTGGGCCATTTGCGCATCGTCCGGCTCAATGATGTCGTCATAAAAGCCCGGAATTTGAATGCGGCCCTCATCGTCATGAAGGCCCGCCAAAATCGCGCTCAATACACGGATGGGGTTTGCGGCCGGCCCGCCATACATTCCCGAATGAAGATCGCGGGAGGGACCCGTTAGGACGATCTCGGAAAATGCCAAGCCGCGCAGTCGGGTTGTGATCGCAGGTGAGTCGGCGTCCCATTGACCGGTATCGCAGACCAAGGCGATATCGGCCTTCAGTTCATCCATGTGGTCGGCCAGGAAGGGCGCCAGAGAAGGGCTGCCGCATTCTTCCTCGCCCTCAAACAGAAAACTGATCGAGACCGGCAGCTGACCATGCGTGTCGTGCCAAGCCCGGGCAGCTTCCAAAAACGTCATCAACTGACCCTTATCGTCGGATGCGCCGCGCGCCACGATGACCGTGCCGTTGACCGGATCTTCGCTGAGCTGCGGTTCGAAGGGGGACGCGTGCCATAGATCCAACGGATCAACCGGTTGAACGTCGTAATGGCCGTAAAACAGCACGTGCAGCGGAGAGTCTTTTCTCTGCGCCTCTTTGGCGTGTGCCACCACCATCGGTTTGCCCTCGGTGGCGTGGACAGTCGCTTGCAGACCTATGGCGCTCAATTGATCGCACACCCACTGGGCCGCCCGTCGGCAATCTGCGTCATAAGCGGGATCGGTCGAAATGCTGGGGATCGCGAGAAACTCGAACAGCCGCGCGAGCGCGTCTTCGCCGTTCGCATCGAGTGCTTGCAGGACGGCGTCAATGTTGCGCTTCATGGCCGCTTCTCCCTTTGCGCATGGGTCGCCTTACGCTTTGTCAAATGACAACGGCGGGCGCCGTTGCCGCACCCGCCGTCGAAAGATCTAGAGATCTATGGGCGCCGCCTATGGCGCCGAATGCCTACTCGCTCATCTGCAAATTGACCGCCTGTGGGCCCTTGCCGCGCGGGTCGGGCTGGGTCTCGAAGGTCACGCGTGCGCCTTCGTCGAGTGCGGGCAAATTGGATTGCTCCAATGCCGAAATGTGCACAAAAACGTCCTTGCCGCCATCATCTGGTGTGATGAAACCAAAGCCGCGCGCGTGATTGAAAAATTTGACCGTACCAGTCTGACTCATTTGAAGGGTTCTCCTCTCCCCACAGCATCAAATCGGTGCACAACCTGTCGAATAACTGGCCTCGACGGGCAAGCTCCGCACCAGGCAGGCAATTCGGAAGTCGGGGAAAGGCTGTACCGCGATGTGCGTTGACGCCTGGTACTCGGTCTCCACCGGTTCGACAGACTGCCGGTTGACCGGCAATTTATGGGTCATACCAAATATTGGCAAGAAGTGATTCGCCCCCAGGCGCCCGCATTAGCACCCTCTGGCGTCGCCAAAAGCGGCGCTCAAAAGCGAAAAATACCAATGAAATTCAGCTCTTACGGCAGGTCGCTTGTCAGTGATACAGATCGTTGGAGATCGTGCCGGTGGGCGAAAGTCCGTAGTCCAAATAGGGGCCGAAATCACTCGGCGGCCGGGCCATGTAATCATAGCTATAGATGTCCGGCGCCCGATAGGAAAAGCCGCCGGGCTGGAACACAAAGCCGCGAACTTGCGGGCGGGTCTTCTTTTTCGCACGCGAGGTGCTGTATCCAGAGTTGTTGCGTTTGAACAGACCCAGTCCGTCGGCTTTGGCCGCCGGTGCGGCAAACCATAGGGGTCCCAATGCCACAGCGATGGCAGCTGATAAGATGAGTGTACGCTTCATGAGGTCGCCTCCCTTTGCGCCAAGCCGTTTGCGCCGCGCCGTTATTGCGGGCCACGAACTGTAAATGGTGATAGTTACCCGGTTTTTAAACAGCGCCAAGTCAGATTCGGCCACGCTGCGCCATAATCGGGGGACGCCATGCCAACTTTGAAAGCCGGTCTGCTGCAGGTCACTCTGTTTCAGCAGAATTGCCTGTTTTTATGGGACGAGGAAACCAAAGCGGCCACAGTGATCGATCCCGGCGGCGAGGTTGACCGTATCCGCGAGGCCATCGACGCCCAGCAGCTCGCCGTTGAAAAAATCTTGCTCACCCACGGTCATATAGATCACGCAGGAGGCGCGGCCGAATTGGCCGAAGCCCTGGGCGTGACAATTGAAGGACCGCATGAGGCGGATGCATTTCTGCTCGACGGCCTGCCCGAGGCTGGCGCCGAATTCGGCATGAACGACGCGCGCGTCGTCGCGCCGGACCGCTGGTTGAGCGAGGGCGATCGGGTCGAGTTCGGCCCCTTCGGTTTTGATGTGCTGCATTGTCCCGGCCACACCCCCGGCCACGTGGTTTTCATTGACGCGTCCAGCAAATTTGCTGTGTTGGGGGATGTGCTCTTTAAGGGATCGATCGGTCGCACCGACTTCCCCTACGGCGATCATGATGCGCTGATAGATGCGATCAAAACCAAGCTGCTGCCGCTTGACGACGACGTGACGTTCTTTTGCGGCCATGGGCCGCCGTCCACTATCGGAGAAGAAAGGCGGACGAACCCATTTTTGGCCTGAGTTCGTCCGCCTGAACTGTTTGGTTGCGATGTGGCGTCAACCCATCGCTGCGCTGCCGGCCGCTCTAGCGGCAGAAGCGGCGCGGACCGTGATAGGGCTGGTACGTGCCGGTGCGCCCGTCGAACGAACGGTATTTCGCGTAACAATAATCGTACCATTCCGGCGTCCAGGGCTCAGGCGAATAATATGCCCGCGGCGCTGCATAGACCCGGCGCGGCGGCGGCCTGCGATAATAGTCGTCATTGTAATAGCCGTTGTGACGGCGTGCGGCTGAGCCCGCGATGATGGCGCCGGCGGCGAAACCGAGAACGCCTGCTGCTACGGCCCGTCCGCCGCGTCCGGCTTCGGCTGGTGCGGGAATGGCCATCGCGCCAACAGCGATGACGGTTGCGAGTGCGGCGGCCTTTGCGATTGAACTGGTCATTGGGTCACTCCCCCTTTTCTGGTTCACCGGCACATTGCCGATGGCTAAGCGCGAATGATTGACGTGTCTGCTTCGTATCTTCAGCGCATTTTGCGCGCCGAAACATGAACGGACGCTGAACGGGGCACGTCCCCGAAACCTTCGGCATTTTCCGAGGCCCCGCCTTCAATCGTTTCGGCGGGACATTTCCGTCGCAAAATGTGCGCGAGGCTCGCAGTCAGGTCTGCTGTTCCCATACCTAGCGCAGAAAAGTGGCCTCGCCGCGGCCTTATGAGCACCCGCTGCGGCGCCCATCGGGCCTTGCATCGGCGACCGTGACGCGCACGCGCACCGTGCCTTGATCCTTGAAGCCCAGCCTGTCGGCAGCAGCGCGAGTGACATCGATGATACGCCCGTCGATAAAGGGTCCGCGGTCATTAACGCGCAGTCTCAGGGCGCGACCGTTCTGCAGATTTTCCACTCTCACCGACGTGCCGAAGGGCAGCGACCTGTGCGCTGCCGTCATGGCGTCTGGATCTGCAGTCTCGCCATTGGCCGTTGGCGAGGTGAGCGCGTACCAAGAGGCAGTTCCGCACTGCTGAATGAAGCCTTGTTTGGCAACAGAGAGACCCGCCGTCGCCACCAGCGCCAGTGCGCCGATCGAAATAATCCGCATCTTCATTACATTCAATCTCCACATGATTCTCTTCACCGCGCCTCTAGGAGACGCCGCGCGAATCGGTTCGGTTGTATTTATTGTGCGATGCGGGAATGTATTGGAGAACGGGGCGAAATCGTGAATCGCTCGTGGAAATTCTGAGGCGTTAATTAGGCAGCAACTTCGCCTCAGAATGAAGAGAAAATATCAGAATATCTTCAAAAAACTCAGTATTGGTGAGGGAATATGAGAAGGATTCGGCGAATCAATAGCGGCGCTTATGTGGCGTCTTAAGCTAATGATGAAGAAACTGTAATCTATTTGACGGTTTTGGCGCCTTTGCTCAACGCTTCAATTGCGTCGGCCAGATGCTCGCTGTCGATATTGATCGCTTTTGCTGCAGTGCGAATACTGTGGGCTTCGCGCAATACGTCTGCATGGCTGCAGCCGGCCGGAGGCTCGAACTTGTAGCAGGCAAGTTCGATCAGCTGACCCAGCGGGTCGCGAAAATAGATTGAATCCATGAAACCGCGGTCCACTTCGCCCGAGTGCAAAATGCCGCGCTCATCAAGCCGGTTTTGGGCTTGGATATAGGTTGCCCGCGAGACGGCAAAGGCGATGTGGTGCAAATTGCCTATGCCATTTGGGTTGGGCGCGCTTTCTGCTTTGCGCGTCTCTTCGGTAAAAATCGTAATCAGCCGGCCATCGCCCGGGTCAAAATACAGGTGGTTTTGTTCCGGATCGTCGAGATTGGGCTGTTCAAATACAAACGGCATGCCGAGCACGCCTTCCCAAAAGTCGATCGAGGTTTGGCGGTCGGCGCCCACCAGCGTGATGTGGTGGACGCCTTGGGATTGAAGTTTTGCCATCAAGTTGTCGCGAAACTCAGGAGTTGGCCTGCTGAGCCAGTTCCTTCAACAGTCCCGAATAGATTCCGTCCATGAATTCGACGGCCGCGTCATCCTGGGCCTCCCAGCTGCCGCTGTATTCCGCCAAGGTTTGATTGTCGCCCGTCGGAGACAGACGTAGATGGCCGACAAAATTGCTCACCTCAGCTGGCGATACAGGTGAGGGCGCTTCTTCGATGGCGTATTTGTAGCCATGCGCGCCCGCATCGTATTCCAGCAAGCGGTCAACCAAGGCTTCGTTGATGAGCCGCTTGGCGCCCGGCGCATTTCCAGGCGTGTCGCCGACATCCTCGCATGACGTGACGATGCCAGGCGCCCAGGAAAAATCGTGAAAGTCTTTGATCTGCTCCCAGACTTGCGCGATCGGCGCGTCGATAACGAGTGAAGCATGTACATCTGGCATGGAACTCTCCTTAGGCGTTTATTTTTTGCAGGCGTTGTTCGGCTCGCGATGTGGTCTCAGCCGCCAGCCGATGGCGGGGGTGGCAGCGTGACGCGCTCGCCGAGTTTCGAGGCGACATAACCTTCGCCCCAGCTCTCCTCCAGGAGTTGCATGGCGCCGTGGTCGATGCCGCAATGGCCAGGGCTCACCTGGGCAAGCTTGCGTTTCTTCAAGTGCTTGACCACTGACTTCGTGTTTTCCATCGAGCGAAACTTATACATGGTACCGCCGGTCTGGAAGAAGATGTCCTGGCCCGCTACCTCGATGGCCTTGTCGAGGATCGTTGGCAGGCCCGTGTGCGAACAGGCGGTGATCAGGTAGGGGCCCTTTTGCGTGGTGATGACAAGTGAAAGCTCGTCCGTGATGCCCATGGCCGGTTTATCGACGTGGGTGCGGATCAGATGCACATTGGCCGATAGCGCCATGTGGTCGGCGAGCGGCGCGACGGGACCGCCATCAAGCGTGTCACCTTCGGGCACGATCACCTTCAGGTCCGGGCGCGCCTTTCGTATCAATGGCAGCCCGCCGGCATGATCGTTATCGCGATGGCTGACCGCGACGACATCGAGGTCTTCGAGGGCGATGCCCGCCCGTTTCAAATTCTTGGCGAGCACGTCCGGATTGGCGCCGGTATCAAACAGGATCTGCTTGCCGTCGTAGCGAATAAAGACGGCATAGCCGAAGGCTTGCTCGAAGCCCGGCGCGGCTTTCGGCGTCACGTCGAAGACCACCTGGAAGAAATCATCGGTGCGTTCCTCGGCGCGCAATGCCGGCGCGAACTGGCCGGCGAGAAAGCCCACACAGACGAGTATCAAGATGGTTCGGCCGATTGCTGTCGCCATATTGGTCTCCCACGATGCCTACGGCGCGAGACGATTGGACCGCGCCTTTAACTCCCGAACGTCGTTTTTACGCCCACACCTTTGCTGGCGTGGGTTCGAGTTCCGGGCTTGCCGCCTTTGGACCGCGCCCGGCCCCGTTTGGGATTGCCCGGCGCCACGCCGCCGGTGCGGGCCTCGACATCGGCCTGGCGCGCCAGGGGATCGTCAAGAATCGCAAGTTCCGTTTGACGCAGGCGCTTGATTTCGTCGCGCAGCCGCGCAGCCTCTTCGAACTCGAGATCAGCGGCTGCAGCCCGCATGCGGCCTTCCATCTCTTCAATAACCGCCGAGAGATTGTGGCCCACAAGCGGCCCCTGTTCGCCTTCGCCAAACCCAGGCCCGGCGTCGACAAGCACGTGATCGCGCTCATACATCGACTCCATGATGTCGCCGATATTTTTCTTGATCGATTCCGGCGTGATGCCGTGCTCCAGATTGTACGCTTTTTGTTTTTCGCGCCGCCGATCGGTCTCGGCAATGGCGCGCTCCATCGAGCCCGTGACCCGATCGGCATAGAGAATGACGCGGCCATCGACGTTGCGCGCCGCGCGTCCAATGGTTTGAACAAGCGCCGTCTCTGAGCGCAGGAAACCTTCCTTGTCGGCATCCAAGATCGCCACAAGCGCGCATTCGGGAATGTCGAGACCTTCGCGCAACAAGTTGATGCCGATCAGAATATCGAAGGTGCCGAGCCGCAGGTCGCGGATGATCTCGATGCGCTCGAGCGTGTCGATGTCCGAATGCATGTAGCGCACGCGCAGGCCTTGTTCGTGCATGTATTCAGTCAAGTCCTCGGACATACGCTTGGTCAGCGTGGTGGTCAGGACCCGGTAGCCTTGCGCCGTAACCCGTCGGCACTCATCGATCAGATCGTCAACCTGTGTCGCGGCCGGGCGAATCTCGACCGGCGGATCGATCAGCCCGGTCGGCCGGATCACTTGCTCGGTAAAGACACCGCCGGTCTGATCGAGTTCCCATGGGCCAGGCGTCGCCGAGACATAAGTTGTTTCCGGCCGCATGGCGTCCCACTCTTCGAAGCGCAGCGGTCGATTGTCGATGCAGGACGGCAGACGGAAGCCATATTCGGCCAGCGTCGCCTTGCGCCGGTAATCGCCGCGGAACATGCCGCCGAGCTGGGGCACCGTGACGTGGCTTTCATCGGCAAACACCAAGGCATTGTCGGGCAAATATTCGAAAAGCGTGGGCGGCGGCTCGCCGGCGTTGCGGCCGGTGAGATAGCGCGAATAGTTCTCGATGCCAGGGCACGAACCCGTGGCGTCCATCATTTCCAGATCGAACACCGTACGTTGCTCCAGCCGCTGGGCTTCGAGCAAACGGCCGATGTGGTTGAGCTCGTCAAGCCGCTGCTTGAGTTCCCGCTTAATGCCCTTCATCGCTTGTTGAAGGGTTGGCTTCGGCGTCACGTAATGCGAGTTGGCGTAGACCTTGATAACGTCGAGATCGAGCGTCTTTTGCCCGGTGAGCGGATCGAACTCCGTAATCGACTCGACCTCATCGCCAAACAACGAGATCCGCCATGCGCGGTCCTCCAAATGGGCTGGCCAGAGCTCGATCGTATCGCCGCGCACTCTGAACGTGCCGCGCATGAAATTGTGATCGTTGCGCTTGTATTGCAGCGCCACCAGGTCGGCCAGCAGCCGGCGTTGTTCAATCGCTTCCCCGATTTTGAGCTGGAATGTCATCGCCATATAAGTCTCGACGCCGCCGATGCCGTAGATGCACGAGACCGAGGCGATGATGATGACGTCGTCGCGCTCCAGCAGCGAGCGCGTCGCCGAGTGGCGCATCCGGTCTATTTGCTCGTTCCGCGACGACTCCTTCTCGATGTAGGTGTCGGTGCGCGGTACATAGGCTTCGGGTTGGTAATAGTCGTAATAGGAGACGAAATACTCGACCGCATTACCGGGAAAGAAATTCTTGAATTCGCCGTAGAGCTGAGCGGCCAGCGTCTTGTTGGGCGCCAGCACCATAGCCGGTCGCTGGGTTGCCTCGATCACCTTTGCCATGGTGAAGGTCTTGCCTGAGCCGGTGACGCCCAGCAGCACCTGATCGCGTTCGGTGCGTTGGACGCCCGCGACCAGTTCGGAGATTGCCTCAGGCTGATCGCCTTGCGGGCTGAAGTCCGATTCGATTTGAAGCGGGATGCCACCTTCGGTTTTTTCCGGCCGTTCGAGGCGTTCTGGCACATAGATCGGCATCGCCGTGCCCGCCACCAGCGGATGGCTATCGATCAGAGGCTGAGGCGCTTGGGCCATTCCCGGCGGGCGTTCAACTGGATGAGTCTCACCCGTAACGCCGCGCGGCTCTGCCCTGCTGCCGAAGGTGTTGATGCTGCGTGCCATGACACTGAATATGACGGCTCATTCCGTCGCTGGCTAGGGTGTGCGGCAGCCGTCTCTCAAGCGGTCACAATGGCCGAGAGCAGAAACCGGCGCAGCCAATCAAGTGAATCAGGTGAGAGACCTTGGCCCAGGAATATGCTGTCCCGCGCCGTTCGAATTTCGATATGAGGCGTGCCGTTGGGTTGGGGCTGCTCGATATATATTCCTCGAATATTTGAGAGCTTCACCCGGCTGGCGGTCTGGCCGGAGATATTCAAAGAGGGCGGCTCCCATATCAGCTCCTCGTGACTCAAGATTATACGCCGTCGTCGGCGCCATCCGTTCACCAGGACATACGCCGCGATCGCCACAACGACCAGAATATCCACCAGGATCACGATGTTCGTCAGAGCAATGGTGAACAGCAGCAGCAATAGCGATCCAATGACGAGAGCAACCTGCCAGGCACGCGAGGGTCGACGGGGCCAAACCGTGACGGCGAGCGTGTCGTCCGGCCCATTCTGGACCTGCAATTCACGCGGTAAGGGCTCGCCGGTGTCGTAGAGATCGGCCAGATTGTGGTCGTGCGGCAGGTCACGTAACGGCCGATTGAATACCTTGGCCTGCGTCATGAATGCCTCGGCGGCATTGTCGTCATCCAGCACTGACAGTCCGAACAATTTTGCCACACTCACCAGGGCCGAGCGTGGCGGCGGCTCATTGTGTGTGACCAGCAACGGCAGCGACATGGCTGGATTGGGGTGGGTCAGCTCGACGATATGGAAAGTGCGGTCGGTAGGTCCGCCATTGATGAGTTTCTTGCGCAACCGCACACCCTGAAAGGCAAAATAGGGAGCCGACCAAGCAACGCTGCGCCACCAGTGTCTGTCTTGCACCACGACGCGATCTTCGCCGAAGCGGACCCGGCGTCTGCGCATTAGGCCGTAAAGCGACATCGCAATCATAGCGAGACCGCCCAACGGCGGCACCAGCAAGAACATTTTGATGCGAATTGGCGCTGGCGCAAATGTCGAGAATATGGCTAGCGACAGCAGAAGCCACATCACCGCCAAAAGTAGTTTGACCAGCATTGGTCCACGAGCTGGGGAAATCTCGGCCATTGCCGGCAGCTTTGTTAAGTCGACGCTTAGCTGTCCTGCAAGAATTGCCTCGTCCCAGCCGAGATACAAAAACATACGAACCTCGAAAGGAAACAGCCGTCGGTTACTTGTGCGTCATATCTTAGCACGAGTTGTCCGAACAACGCTTCAGAGCACTAAATGGGGCGTGGTCAACTCCGCGTTATCGCTTCTCTTCATCGAAAACGATTGAGCGCAGGCCACGCCGCCGGAACCATGCGCCGCGCGCCGCCAAACCAGGCGGCCGCGCGCGGCTCATTTGTCGTGCCGAGCTTTGGCTCTCCGCTACAGACCCTTTGCCACATTGCCCACGAGCAAAACGACATAAGCTATCAACGCAAGCCACAGTGCATTGCCTGAGACGAAGGGAAGCGGAATGAACATGCCGATAACCGCTAGCAGGAAAAGCACGAGAGAAATAACAAAAATTGGGAACGTCGGTGCGCTCAGATTCACGATCATGTCTCCTTGGATTTTTTCTCGCCACTGGGCGGCACATGTGCCGCCAGCAGCGCTTGGGACCGGTTTGTGACGCTGATACGGGGTGGCGCCGGTGCGCCAGTTGCATTATGTGAGCGACAGCGGGCGTTAGCAATCCCGCAGCTGTTGACATGCCCGCTTCCAAGCATGCTCGTCAGCTCGACTTGAAGAGGAAAAGGCAATGAATCCGATCAAGCGTTTGGGCCTGGGTCTCGTTTTGCTTGCCGCCGTTTTGGTGGCGGTGAGTTTCGCGTTGCCACAGAATATTTCAGTCGCGCGTTCGCGGGTGATCAATGCGCCGGAGGCCGACGTGTTTCCTTATTTGAACGACTATAGAAAGTTCAACGAGTGGTCACCCTGGGCAGCACGCGATCCCAAGACCGTCTACACGTTTGAGGGACCACCCCAAGGCGTTGGTGCGCGCATGACGTGGCGCAGCGACAATCCCGAGGTCGGCACGGGATCTCAAGAAATCATCGAGAGCGATCCCAACAAGTATCTCAAAGTCGTGCTGTCGTTCGAAGGGCAGGGCGGCGGTGAGGCTGATTTCACGCTCGAACCCTCGGGTGCGGGCACCAAGGTGACTTGGGGCTTTTCGACCGATGTCGGAAACAATCCGATGATGCGTTGGATTGGCTTGATGTTCGATCGCTGGATCGGCGCTGATTACGAGGCTGGTCTGGCGCGCCTCGAACAGCGCATCGCGCAGGCCCGCTGAGGCGTTTGACGCCAACGCTCGCAAGCCAATGGCTGGGCGCCCGTGCTGAACCAGCAAACGGGCGACCACCAATTGTTGTCAGACGGTTTTGAAAGCGACGCCTGCTGCAAGGACTGCCCAGGCAATCATGGCAAACCAGTATGCGAACATACAGGTGGCGAGGAATCCAACGGTAAAAATGCTGACGAAGTACATCAACAGCGCAAAAATCCAGATCGCCATCGACAACCGAAAAACCATCTTGGTTGGAGGAGTAATTCCCATTTTTGATATTGCCTCACAATACGATTCGAAACGCGCGACCCTAACATGGCGAATGGATTCACATAAAGCTCCTCAATCGATCACCTTAGGGCTCCGGCAGCAATGAATGACGCGGCTACGATCGAGCGATTTTTCGTTTGCCTCGGAGCTCAGAAAGCAGGGACGACGTGGTTGGCGCGTGTCTTGGCGAACCATCCCGAGATCTTCATGACGCCGGTTAAGGAGATCCATTATTTCGATCACATCCAGGGATTGAGCCAACACCTAAGCGATAACAAGCGTCGCTCGCGCCGCCGCAAATACTATCAACGGCACTGGACGCAGCTGCACCGTTGGGGGGAATACCGCGCTCAACGCGAATGGTACCGCGACTATATGAAAGACCCGATTGACGACGACTGGTATCGCAGCTTGTTTGCCGAGCGCGCCGGCCGCGCTTTCGCGGGCGAGGCGACGCCCGAATACGCGCTGATCGGGCGTGAGGGCTTCGACCATCTCAAGCGTTTGGCGCCGAAGGCGCGGCTGCTCTATATCGTGCGAAATCCAGTCGAACGCGCCTGGTCGCAGGTCCTCCATCACTGCCGGAAAACTGGAATGGATGCGCGAGCGCTCTCATTTGAAGCGTTTACGACGGTGACGGACGCCGCATCATTCAAGGCGCATGGCGATTACGCCGGCGTGCTGGCGAACCTCGAGCGCGTGTTCGATAGCGGCCAGATCGCGGTTGAGTTTTATGAGGATATCCATGCAGATCGCCAAGTGGCACTCGAGCGCATTTGCCGCTTTATCGGTGTGAAAGATGCGCTGGCGCCGCCAGGCGACCTGAAGCGCCGCTACAATCCTTCGCAACGCGCGACAATGCCCGAGGGATTTCGCGACCATCTGCGCCATCAGCTCAGCGCAACGAGCCGATCTATGGAGAAACGCCTGGGTCGACTTCCGCAAAATTGGCGCGATGAATTCGCCAAGGCGTGAGCGGCTGGTCTGACAGACCGGTCATGTCGCCACGAACTGCAGCCAAGCGGCCGCATTGCGTTTGGTCTGTCTGTGGATCAGGGAGAAAGGTGGGAGGAGGAACTGTGCCGGCCCCCGTTCCGGCATCGGGTCCTCCTCCCGTTAATTCCGCCGCGGGGAGGCGTACGCGCGGCGGATGTGTCGCCAAAATCCCAGCGTCACCGCACACATTGCCGCGAAGAACAGCGCCATAGCCGCAAGTGCACCCATGCGATTATTGGCCGTTGTTCCAAGCGGTGTATAAGCCGGACGTGATTTGCTCAGCTGAGCAACCCGCATACCGGCTGATTTCATTGGAGATGAAGAAGAGAGAGATGGTGTGGCGCGTTGAAACGTTTCAATTACGATCTTATCGCTGTTGCCACGTCCATCGATTGTCGACTGCAAAGACGTAGATCCACGGGTTGCGCCTGTTGGCTGTCCCGCAGTGTTTGATTGGTGGTGGACCAGCAGGACATCGGCGCCCGAGGGTGCCGGCCATGCTTGGCGTGAATCAATTAAGGCCAATCCGTAGACAGCAAAGAAAATAAGAAGACCGGTGACGAAGTCAGCCGCGGTGTCGCGGAAGAGTTTTGTCGAACCGTACACTCTCATTAACTTGCCTCGGTTTGCCGGATCATCAAGAAGCATCGTTACTAACCATCCTTTTTAGGCGCTGGTGGGCCGGGAATAAGGCCTGCGAGGACAAATTTTGTGTCTGGCCCGCCCCATGTATGGCGGAATTGTGAAGACTGGCCTTTTGCCGGCCCATGAGTTGGATTAAGCCGCGCGCGAGGATCCACCCGTAAAGACGAACCGTCGCGAGCCCAAATAGTTGAAAGCGAGTGCGAGCGCCGATCCGGCTGCCAGCGCGGCGAGCGGTGGCGTGCTTGGAAAGGCGTAAAGCAGTGCGGAATAAGTGGCGAAATTGAGTGCTGCGCCCAGGCCGTTGACGCCAGTGAAGCGGCCCCATTCGGCGATTAATTTTGGGTCGCGCGAACTGAATGTATGGCGCCGGTTGAGCGCCCAAGTCAGCGTCAGCGCCACGAGGATCGAAACAAGCCGCGCGCCGATGAGCGCGTCGGGGTAGAGCGCCAGCAGTGCCATCAGCACGCCCGCATCGACTGCAAAGCCGATCGCTCCGACGGCGCAGAACCGGATGAAACTCGCTAGATCCGCGTGTGCGTGACCTGCCGCGCGCATTATGATTTTCCGGCGATCGCCTGGAGATCCAAATAGCGCATGCGTTTTGCTTCGCGACGGCCTTGGCTCACCGATTCCACGACAAAACCGCAGCCCAAGCTGAAAAAGCCAAGTTGCATGATGCCGCTTGCCAGAACCGCAGTGGGCAAGCGCGGCACCAGGCCGGTTTGCAGGAAGGTGTGGATAATGGGCAGCCCGAGCGCCAGCGCCACAAGGATCAAGCCTGCGGCAATTGCGCCGAAAAAACGGAACGGCTTGAGCTCTTTATAGAGCATGGCAATCGTCGCCAGGATACGCAGTCCGTCGCGATAGGTGTTGAGCTTGCTCTCTGAGCCTTCGGGCCTGGCGCCATAGGGCAGCGCGATTTCCGCCGTTGCAATCTTCAGATCGAGGGCATGCACAGAGAGTTCCGTCTCGATCTCGAATCCCGAGGACGTGACGGGAAAGGATTTGGCGAAGCGTCGCGAGAGCACGCGGTAGCCCGACAAAATATCGCTGAAGCCTGGACCGAACAACGTCGCCACGATGCGATTGAAGAGTTGGTTGCCAAACTGGTGGCCGCGCCTGTAGGCCTCGCCGCCACCGTTTCTCGTGCCAACGACCATGTCCAGATTGTTCGACGCCAGCGTGTCGATCAATTTGCCGGCCGCGGTCGGATCGTAGGTGGCGTCGCCGTCGGCCAGCACGTAGATGTCGGCGTCGATGTCGGCCAGCATGCGCCGCACGACATTGCCCTTGCCCTGATGGGGTTCGGAACGGACGATGGCGCCGGCCTTGGCCGCATTGGCGCGCGTCGCGTCCGTCGAATTGTTGTCGTAGACGTAAATCTTGGCTGCCGGCAGCGCCTTCTGAAAGCCGTCGATGACCGTTGCGATTGCAGCCTCCTCATTGTAGCAAGGCAACAGCACGGCGATCGACTTGTTGCGCACCCATGACGACTGCGGAAACAGGTCATCGAGCTCCTCTTCTACGCGATCAAGCTTGGGCAAGGTTCTCTCTCCGTGTGAAGGCATCCGTTGCCGCGAGGTCGCTGACCGCGCGGTGCAGGATGAGAATGAACAGGATTGCAATAGCGATGAAGCCAAGCGGCACGCCCGTCGCGCCGGCGACAGAGCGGGCGATAAGCGGTGCCAGCCAAACGGCTGCCAACAGTGTTTTCTCGTATGGCAGGAAGCCGCGCTCAAACCCGTGGGCGGCGAAGAACGCGAGGGCCACCGCCAGCACCATCATGTCGTAATCGAGCACATAGGGCGTTGCCAGCAGGCTCGCGGCGGCCAATGCAGCTGCTTTCAGCGCGAAGGCCGCGTGCGAACGCCACAGCCAGGTGAGGCTAATCGCCGCTGAAACCGCGAAGAGAGCCTGAAGTCCATAAGCCACGCCCGTTGGCGCGCCCCAGCTGCGGGCCGCGGCGAACGCGCTTTGGATTTTCTGCCAGCCGGTGCCGCCGGCCTCCAGCACATGATCGCGCGTGAAGCCCGTGCTCTCGCCAAAGGCGAGCCACGTTTCCGTGCCGAAGGCGAGGAACGAAAGTCCAGCTGCTGCCAGCACCGTAATGGCCGCCGCAGCGAAGCTCTGCCAGCGGCCGGTTGCCGCCAATACAAGGGGAATCAGCACGCCGAACTGCGGCTTGTAAGCAAGCAGGCCAATCAACACGCCCGCCACAACGGGTTTGCGGTCGAGCAGGACGAGAGCGCCGCCAAGCAGGGCGGCAGTCAGAAAGCCATTTTGGCCGTGTCCGATATTGACGAAGACGGCTGGATAAGCGAGCGCGGCCAGCATGACGGCGCCGCATGCCTGTGTCGGGACGATTGCCCGCATCGCGGCGAGATAGCCGGCCAACGTGCTGGTCATCCAGAGCGCCAGCGCCAAGCCGTAGGGGAACAAGGCCAGCAAAGCGGCCATGCCCAGAAACATCGGCGGATAATGCCAACCGTAAAATGGAACGTCGCGGCCGCCGAATGCCTTGCGTTGGGCTTCGTAATGGTTGGCCGGGTCGTAAGATGCCTCGGGCGTGCCCTCGAGCACCAGCGTTCCTGCAGACCAGACGTTGGAAAAATCGGTGCCGAGCGGCTTGCCGTTGCGGTCTATGAGTCCGTCGGCGAGCGCGACCCAGATCACGATCGCCGCCATCGTGAGCGCGACCATAATAAGCGTATAGGCCCACACCCGCTCGCCGGTCAGCCAACTGCCGCTGCGTATGGAATCGATCATGGAATTACCGCGCCATCGTCGTCTGCGAATTGCGGCTCAAGGATAAGAATGCACGCATTAAGGCGCGCTTAACGCTTTGCCGAATGCGGGCGAGGGACCAAACGCCATACCGGCCCAATGTTACGCTGGCGTCATGCGGGCACGATAGAATCTGTGCGGAAAAGCCCCTGATTCCTGGTGTTTCTCACGATGCGTTGACCTCGCCTTGCCAGAACCGGCAAGTAACCCCAAATCAATGAATGTCGAATATGCTTAGCAAATGCTGAATTGGGGGGCGGTTCGTGCAATGGAGCCCGCTTATGAAAGCCTCACCCGTACATATTGTCTTCGGCAACGACGCTTTGGCCGATCACGAGCAGGTTGTCTTTGTCTCTGACAAGCCGACCGGTCTCAAGGCCATCATTGCAATTCATTCCACCGCGCTCGGCCCTGCCATGGGCGGAACGCGTATGTGGGCGTACGATTCTGAGGCCGCGGCGCTGCGGGACGTGCTCAATCTCGCGCGCGGCATGACCTACAAGAACGCGCTTGCAGATAGCGGTTTTGGCGGCGGCAAGGCGGTGATTTTGGCTGATCGGGCGGTCGGCAAGCCGCCCACGCTGCTGCGGGCATTCGCTCGCCACGTCGATCGCCTGGCTGGGCGCTTTATCACGGCTGAAGATGTCGGCATATCGCTCGCCGATGTCGAAGAGATGCGAAAGGAAACCCGGCACGTCCGCGGCATCGCCGAGGGGCGCGCCGGCGACCCATCGCCGCATACGGCCTTCGGCGTCTACCGGGGTATCGCCGCAGCGCTCGAGCATCGGCTCGGTAGGCGCAAATTGCGTGGCCTGAGTGTCTGCGTACAAGGTCTCGGCCATGTCGGCATGGCGTTGGCCGAATTGCTGCACGACGCTGGTGCGGAGCTTGTTGTGTCCGACATTCGCCAAGCCGCCGTCACTGAGGCATGCGAGCGCTTTGGGGCAACGGCGATCACCAGCGAAGCCGCCCACGCCGCCGAATGCGACGTCTATGCGCCGTGCGCCCTTGGTGGCGTCTTAAACGAGCACACGATCCCCGAGATCCGCGCCGGCATCGTAGCGGGTGCGGCAAACAATCAGCTTGGTAATGCGCGCGACGGCGACCGGCTCAGAGACTGCGGTATCCTCTATGCGCCCGACTATGTGATCAACGCCGGTGGCGTCATCTCGATTTCCCACGAAGGCCCGGATTTCGATATGGGCTTCATGCGCCGCGATGTGGCGCGTATCGGCGAGACCCTGTCGCACATCTTCCAGCGGGCTGAGCGAGAGGATCGCACGACATCGAATGTCGCTGACGCCATCGCCGAGGAAAAAATACGATCCGCCCATCGGCGCGCCGCCTCGGCCTAGCCTCTCGCCAACTCCTGTCCGCGCGGGATGTCCTCCGCGCTTTTCCTTGCCATTCCGGCGAAGCAGCGCTACCTCCCGTTGCGGAGTCGAGCACATGGAATTTTTCTCTAAGAATCTGGCGCGCGTAAAGCCGTCACCGACCATCGCCGTCACCAACAAGGCGCGCGAACTGAAGGCCGCTGGCAAGGACGTCATCGGTCTTGGCGCCGGCGAGCCTGATTTCGACACGCCCGACAACATCAAGCAGGCGGCGATTGACGCGATCAATCGCGGCGAGACGAAATACACCGCCGTCGACGGCACGCCCGAGCTCAAACGCGCAATTTGCGCAAAGTTCAAGCGCGAGAATGGCCTCGATTATGAGCCGGCCCAGATCAATGTCGGCACCGGCGGCAAGCAGGTGCTCTACAACGCGTTGCTGGCCACGCTTAATCCGGGCGATGAAGTGATCATCCCGGCCCCTTATTGGGTGAGCTATCCCGACATCGTGCTGCTGGGTGGCGGCGAACCGGTGGCGGTTGAGACGCACATCGAAGACGGCTTCAAACTGACGTCCGAGGCGCTCGCTGACGCCATCACGCCAAAAACCAAGTGGCTGATTTTCAATTCGCCGTCCAATCCGACCGGCGCCGCCTATACGCGCGATGAAATCAAGGCGCTTACCGACGTCCTACTCGACCACGCGCAAGTCTGGGTCTTGACCGACGATATGTATGAGCATCTGACCTATGACGGCTTCGTCTTCACAACGCCTGCCCAGGTGGAGCCGAAGCTCTATGAACGCACGCTCACCATGAACGGCGTTTCCAAGGCCTATGCCATGACCGGTTGGCGCATCGGTTATGCGGGCGGCCCCGAAAAATTGATCGCGGCCATGCGCAAGATCCAGTCGCAGTCGACCTCGAACCCAAGTTCGATCAGCCAGTGGGCTGCCGTGGAGGCGCTGGAGGGACCGCAAGAGTTCATCGCCGCGCGCGCCGGCGTCTTCAAGGCGCGGCGCGATTTGGTGGTCGCCATGCTGAACCAGGCTAAGGGCATCGACTGCCCGACGCCCGAGGGCGCTTTTTATGTCTACCCATCGTGCAAGGCCTGCATGGGCAAGACGACGCCCAAGGGGACCAAACTTGAAAGCGATGAGGATTTCGCGACCGCCCTGTTGGAAGAAGAGGGCGTCGCCGTCGTGCACGGTGCTGCTTTCGGTCTCTCACCCTTCTTCCGCATTTCCTATGCGACATCGAACGAGCTGTTGGAAGAAGCCTGCCGGCGCATCCAACGCTTTTGCGCTGCCTTGCAATAGAGCGCAGCGGAACGGGCAGAACCCGCCCAAAAGCAGAACTTTTGGGCGGGTCCGGCGACGACCGACGTTGGCTGGTCGTTTAAGCTGTCTGCGAAGCTTCAACCTTTTCAGGCAGCGCAGCGCCAGCCGCCAGAATGACGGCCGCTAGGGCCAAATGAAGCCAACGGTCTGCGGTGTTGATATGGATGAGCCAAAGCAGCGTGTTGCCGCTCGTTAGAAATCCTGCGATTGCCACGACCACATAGAGAGCACCGACGACCAGCAATGTCGTTTTTGGTTTTTCCAGCCAGATCGCGCCGGCTGCGAGCGTGGCGCCGGTGATGACGTGAACAAGATTATGAATTGCGTTGACGGCGAATACACCGTCCGGCGCGACGAGCGGGTTGGGGACAAAGCCCAGAATGCCGACGCCGACGAACGTCGCGGCAAAGGCTGAGGCTGCAGTTCTCGCTGTGATCATGATGTTCTCCATAGAGTGATGCGAATTGCTTTTTGCGCGACATCCAGGCCGTTGCCGGCTTTCATCGGAAACGATCAACATGGGGCGCAGACCTTAGATTGGGCGGGGCAATGGAATGATCTATGGGAGATCGTCCTAGAAAATTGATAGATCGTCCTATCTCTTGAGACGATCTATCAATTAGGACATGATCCAATCATGGCCAAGGACGCATTGAGCGACATTTTGGGAGCCGTCAAATTACGCGGCTCGATCTATTTCCGAACCGAGTTTTCGTCTCCCTGGGGCGTTGCGGTGCCGAGCTACAAAAACGTCGCCCGGTTTCATTTGGTTGCCCGTGGCGAGTGTTGGGTGCGCGTCGAAGGAGTTGAAGCGCCGGCCAGGCTCGGTCAAGGCGATCTCATCGTGATCCCGCACGGGGCTGCGCATATTCTCTCAGATCGACCCAAGGGCTCGGCGCCGAGCGTTGATCAGGTCGTCAAGGACACGGGCTTTGCCGGCGAGGGCGCATTGGTGCTTGGCGGTCCCGATGGGGGCGATGCGACTGCCATGCTGTGTGGGCATTTCGAGTTTGACGACAATACGCCGCACCCGCTTTTGGAGGCTCTGCCGCCATTCATTCACGTGACGGGATCGGAGACGCTCAATCAGACATGGCTTGAAAGCATTATGAAGTTCGCAACCTCAGAAGCGCAATCCGACAGACCGGGCGGAGACGCCATCGTCTACCGGCTTTCCGAGATCATCTTTATTCAAGCAATCCGAATTCACGTCGAACGCACGGGCGAAGCGAGCGGCTCTCTGGCTGGCATAACCGATGCTAGAATCGGCCGCGCGCTGAGCGCCATCCACGCCGATCCGATCGGTCGCTGGACCGTCGAGTCACTTGGTCGCGAGGCAGGCATGTCGCGCACGGCTTTCGCTGAACGGTTTCGCAGACTGATCGGCATGGCGCCGCTGGCATATGTGACGCAATGGCGCTTGCAACATGCGCGACGTCAGCTGCTCGAAAGCGACGCCAGCATTCGGCATGTCGCCGAGTGCGCGGGCTACGGTTCGGAGGCGGCGTTCATCCGCGTTTTTAAGAAACACTATGGCTCGACCCCGGCGGTAATGCGCAGGGCAAGGAGGCGATAAGTGATCGAGGCGTTAGGGAGGCTGGCCGGCGTTGCCGCGCTCAGCTCTCTAGCTCGGCCTTCAGCGCAGCGTTTTCGGCTTCGAGTTCGGCGATGCGCGCCATCAGGCTCTCGCTCACTTGGGCGATTTGTTCGCCGTCCAATCGCGGCGTGATGTGCTGCGAACAATTGACGTCCCAAGCATCGATGCTCATCACCAGGGCGCGCTCGGGCCGGCCCTCATAGCCGTCATCCGTCAAGCTCTTCAGCAATTCCGTGTCGTCTTCGACAAAGCGTGCCCGGCCCCACATCTTGACCCGGTGCCTATTTGGATAATCCATGAAGAACAATGCGACTTTGTCGTTGTCGCTCAGATTGCCAAGTGTGATGTATTGCCGGTTGCCGGCAAAATCGGCGATCGCCAGTGTGGTCGCGTCGACCACTTTGACAAACCCCTTCGGCCCACCGCGATGCTGAATATAGGGTTGGCCGGCGCTGTTGGTGGTTGCGATATAAAAACTGTCGCGCTCGGCCAAATAGGCGGACAGCTCGTCGGTGACGCTGTTCTGCCAATCGCGCTTGTCGGCCAGTGTCTGATAGCCCTTTCGCGACCCGCGTTTTTCCTGCTCACTCTTAACTGTGGGTGTAAATGCGATGTCTGATACATATCTGCTCATGTTAGCGTGTCCTTTGAGGGCCACATGGCGTTTGTTTTGCGGATCTCCAAGGGCCGCACCGGGCCCATACTCTAGGGCATGAGCCCCAGCCGCACGAAACCTTGATTGCGCGTGCGATCGAGCAGCGTTGAGCTGCTATAATTTCGTTTTATTGTCGGCGCATCTTAGATGGAAGCAACAGACAGGTATTTCCAGTGACGCTACGTCTCAACCTATGGATCGACCAGTGTAAGTGGTTGGCGCTCGTTGCCATCATGGCCGTTGGTCTACTCGTGAGCACGCACGCCTTCGCACAGCAAACATCGCTGGTGGGCGTCGATGCCGTGCGCTTTGAGCCGCTGAGCCAGACCGTACCGGTTATAGGTCGGCTGATTTCTCTCAATTCCGGTGGCGTGGCTGCCCGCGTTGCCGGACCGGTTGAGAGTGTTCAGGTTCGGGTCGGTGACCGCGTCACCAAGGGAGAAGTCCTAGCCGTGCTCGACGCCGAGACGCTGAAGGCCGATCGTGATCTGGCGCAAAGCGAATTTGCGGAAGCCCAGGCCGAGCACCAGACATGGGTCGCCGAATTGGAACTCGCCAAGACGGATCTGCGCCGCCAGCAAGGGTTGCGCAAATCGTCCGCATTTTCGCAAGCGCGCTTTGAGGATGCAGAAAAGAAAGTCACCGTCGCCGCCGCCAAAGTTGCCCGCGCCGTTGCCAACACCGCGATAAAAAACGCCGCGCTTAAACGCAAATCGCTCGACGTCTCATACGCCGAAATACGCGCGCCGTTCGATGGCGTGGTGGTGCGCCGCCACACCGATGTCGGCACATTCGTCGACAGGGGCGAAGACATCGTAAGCCTTATTGGCGATACCAATTTGGAGATCGAAGCCGATGTCCCGTCCCGGCGGCTCTCGGGCTTGAAGGCCGGGCGATCGCTGCGCGTCATCCTCGACGATGGCAGCAAGCACATGGCGAATGTGCGGGCGATCCTGCCGTCTGAAAATCCTTTGACGCGCACGCGAACGGTGCGCTTCCAAGCACAATTCGATGGCGACGACCGGCAGCTCGCCCATTCCCAATCGGTTAGAATCGAAATTCCTATCAGTGCCGACCGTCGCGTTCTGACCGTCCATAAAGATGCCGTCCTGAAGCGCCAGGGCAGCGATCTGGTCTATGTGGTCAGTAAGGGTGTCGCCGAACCACGAACCATTACTCTGGGCGAATCCATTGGCAGCCGCATGGAGGTCACCGACGGCCTGAAGGCAGGTGATGAAGTTGTCGTGCGCGGCAATGAGCGCTTGCAGCCAGGCGCGGCGGTGCGCGTTGGCAAAGGCGCTTCATGAACCTGATCCGCACCGCCATCGACCGGCCCAGCGCCGTCATCGCCGTGGTGCTCATGGTGGTGATGTTCGGCATCGTCGCACTGCAGACGATCCCGATCCAGCTGGCCCCTGACGTCAACAGGCCCGTCATCACAGTCACGACGAATTGGCCGGGCGCCGCCCCCGCCGAAGTCGAACGCGAAATCACCATCCGCCAGGAAGAGGTGCTCAAAGGCATCGGCGGACTGAGCGAAATCACAAGCACGTCCGAACAGGGACGGGCCCGCATCAGGCTCGAATTCGCCGTCGGGACGCCAATGGACCGCGCGCTTCTGCTGGTCTCCAATCGCCTCGATCGCGTGACGAGTTATCCCGATGAGGCCGACGAGCCAAATCTGAAAATGGCCGGCGCCGAAGACAATCCGATCGCCTGGTTCATCATCACGCGCGTACCGGGAAATGAGAAGCCGATCCATGAGTATGGCGATTTTGTAGAAGATGTCGTCAAGGACAGGATCGAACGCGTCGTCGGCATCGGCGAAGTCACCGCCTATGGCGGGAGCGAGCGCGAAATTGAAGTTGTGATCGAGCCGTCTTTGCTGGCGCGTTATGGCTTGACGGTGGCGCAGGTCCTCTCGTCCTTGCGGCGGGCGAATGCGGCGATCAGCGCCGGCGACGTGGATGAAGGCAAACGCCGCTACGTGGTGCGCACCGAGGCGGAGCTCAACACCCTTGAGACCGTGCGCAATGTCATCCTGCGCTCCATGCGCGATCCCGCTACCGGGCGCTTGGCGCGGGTTATGCTCTCGGACGTAGCGAATATCGACTTTGCCTATAAGGAGCCGACTTCAAAAATCCGTCTTCAGGGCGAAGCGGCGATCGCCTTCAACGCCACGCGCGAAACGGGCGCGAACGTGATCGAAACCATGGCCGGGATCGACGAGGCTGTGAGCGAACTCAGTGAGGTACAGGTGCCCTCACAAGGCTTGAAGCTCGTTCAGGTCTATGACGAGACGGTCTACATCAATTCGTCCGTGCAGCTTGTGCGCCAAAACATTTGGTTCGGTGGAACACTTGCCGCCATTGTCTTGCTGCTGTTCCTGCGTTCTTGGCGGGCGACGCTGATTGTCTCGATCGCCATTCCGGTCTCGGTGATCGGCTCATTCGTTGCGATGGCGGCGCTGGGCCGCTCCATCAACGTGATTTCGCTTGCCGGCATCGCATTCGCCGTCGGCATGGTCGTCGATGCGGCGATTGTCGTGCTCGAGAACATTTACCGCTTTCGAGAAGCGGGCAAATCCGCTCCAGTCGCCGCCTATGAGGGCACCAAGCAAGTGTGGGGCGCGGTTCTTGTCTCGGCGCTAACGACCGTCATGGTGTTCATACCCATTCTGATCATGCAGCTCGAAGTTGGTCAGCTCTTCCGCGATATCGCAGTCGCGATCTCCGTGTCAGTGCTGCTCTCGCTTGTCGTGTCGATCACCGTCCTGCCGGCTCTGGCCAGCCGCTTGCTGGCCGATCCAAAGCCGAACAATTTTCGTCCGCTCATCGTGGGGTGGTTGAAAAAGGCGCCGCTGCCCGAGAATGTCAGGACGTTCATCGCGCCTTATCTGAAAACAAATCGGCGTCGCAAGAAAACGCCCAATCTACTTGAGCGGTTCGTCGCCTTGCTGCCCCTAGATGTGCTCGACCGCTTTGCGGCGGAATTTGTCGAACGCGTGGTCGAGTTCACCAAATACGTGACGCGCGACCGGCGCGCCGCGCTCATTGTCGTCTCATCGGTTTCGATCGTGGCCACCCTTGGAGCCTGGGCGTTCCTGCCCAAGCTTGAATACTTGCCCGACGGCAATCGAAATCTGATGTTCGGCATCGTCTTGCCGCCGCCTGGATACAATCTCGAAACCACTACGGAAATTGCCAAGCGCATCGAAAGCAAAATCAAACCGTATTGGAAAAATGTCTCAGGCGAGGAAGCCGGTTCCGACGAACCGCCAAAGATCGACAGGTTCTTTTTCGTCGCGACGCGTGCATCGACATTTCTTGGCGCCGCCGCCGTCGATCCCTCAAGGGCGCATGAACTAAAGGACGTGCTCGCCAAACCCGTGTTCGACGAACCGGGCACCTTTGCAATCATCAATCAACTTTCGATATTTGCCAGTGGCCTGGGTGGCGGCCGCAAGATCGAGCTCGACGTATCGGGACCTGAACTCGAGGAAGTTCTTGGCGTCGCCCTGCAGGCCGCTGGTCTGATCACGACAATTTTGCCCCTGCAAGAGGGCAATCAGTTCAGGCCAAATCCGGGCCTCGAGCTCGGCGCGCCCGAAGTGCGGGTCACACCCAACCGTATGAAACTCGCCGACAACGGTGTGACGGCGCGCGAGCTTGGCGAAGCGATCGACACATTCAATGACGGTCTGCGCGTCGTCGAAGTGACCGTTGGCAATGATCGGCTGGACTTGATGTTGAAGGGCCCCAAACACGACATCACCTCGACCCAGGGCGTCGCCAATTTACCCGTGGTGACCGAGGCCGGTCAGATCGTGCCGGTTTCCTCTATGGCCGATGTCACGATCACCGCCGGACCAACCCAGATCCGCCATCGCGAACGCCGGCGCACGGTGACGCTTGAAATTCTTCCCAAGCCGCAATTGGCACTTGAGGAAGCGATCGAAAAGATCAACTCCGACGTGATCGCGCCTCTGCGAGCCAAGGGATTGCCGCCTGGCGTCAAGCTTCAGATTTCAGGCACGGCGGATAAGTTGAGCCAGACATGGAATGCCATGGTGCGCGATCTAATCGTCGCCATCATCATTGTATTTTTGGTAATGGCGATCCTGTTTGAGAGCTTCATCTATCCGTTGATCATTTTGCTATCTGTCCCGCTCGCCGCGGCGGGAGGTGTCGCCGGCTTGGTCATTCTCAACCTTTTCTCTTACCAGCCCTTGGACATGCTCACCCTGCTGGGCTTCGTCATCTTGATTGGCATTGTCGTCAACAACGCCATTCTTCTCGTCCACCAGACGCTGATCCATTTGCGCGAGGACGGCATGAGTCCTGATGCAGCCATCATCGAAGCCACGCGAAACCGCATTCGGCCGATCTTCATGTCAACGCTCACCTCCGTGTTCGGCATGCTGCCGTTGGTGCTCATTCCCGGCGCCGGGTCCGAGCTCTACCGTGGCCTGGGCTCGGTCGTGGTTGGTGGCTTATCGTTCTCGGCGTTGCTCACGCTTCTTATCGTGCCGCCTATGCTGACCCTGGTGGTCGGCGCGCTGGAAACCAAGACGCCGACGCCTAAGCGCGTGGTAAAGACCCAAGCAGCGCCGGCCGAATAGGACGCTCCGCCGGATCGGGCGTCAATTAGCATTCTCCAAGCGCGTCCCACGAATGTGGCCAAAGCCGTTGAAATCATGAACGAAAATCAAAGCATACGGCTGGCCGATAAACGTCAGATGGGATTTGCCGAATATGGTGCCAGCGATGGCGCGCCGTTTTTCGGCCTGCACGGTACGCCGGGATCGCGCTTCATGTTTCAACTGGCCGATGCCCGGGCGAAGGAGTTGGGCTTGCGGCTGATCGCGCCCGAGCGGCCCGGCTGCGGGCTCTCGACACCCCAACCCAACCGCAGCCTGACCAATTGGGCTCGCGATATTGCCGAACTGGCGGATCATTTAAGCATCGAGCGCTTCGCGCTTGCGGGCGTCTCGGGCGGTGGTCCTTACACGGCCGCCTGCGCTGCTCATCTGGGCGAGCGGGTCACCCACGCCGCCTTCATTTCGCCTATCGGGCCCCTTGGCCAGGAGGATGTCGCCGCCAGTCTGTCGCGATTTGAACGGCGCATTTTCATCGACATCGCAAGATCGAATTGGCGCAGCAATCTGATGTTCCGCGCAATGCGCTGGAACATCGTCAATGCGCCAACCATCGCCCTGCAGGCGGTCATCGCGCGCGGCACACCATCCGACAGAGCAATTTTGCGTCAGCCGCGCGTTGCCGCCAATTTGGTGGAAAGCTTCTATGAAGGCGTGCGCACCGGAGTAGATGGGTGCGTGCAGGACTTGCGGTTGTTTTCTGAACCTTGGGAAATCGATTTCAGTCAAATCAGCGCCCGCTGCCGCATCTGGCAAGGCGATGCCGACACCGTTGTCCCCCCATATGCCGCCAAGGTCCTGGCGGGCCTCATTCCAGGCTGCGAATTCACGCGTCTTTCCGGGGCGGGTCACTATTGGGTGTTCGATCACTTCACGGACGTGCTCGAATGGATCGCGGTTCCGGAGCTCGAACGGGCCGTTTCTTGAGGGGCGTCTTTTGCTGAACCGCCCGGCCAATCCTCAAGACCGAATGCTGCTACTGGCCTGGAGACGGGCTTGGCGATAGATCGAGCGAGTAAACCGCCACTTCCCCGCGCAACGAGACCGCCGCGCCCACGCGGCGCCAGCCCCGCCGCTTGATGATCCCCTCCGCCGCGTCCGTCGAAACGAAAATCGAAGTCAAGCCAAGCCTCCTGGCCTCGCGTTCGATCGCACCGACCAGCGCATTGCCAACGCCTTGGCGGCGGTTGTCGGGCTGGACGACAAACGCTGCGAGCCAGGGCCCAGGAGCGACTTCGGAGCCAACTGATTGGGTTTTGAGCGCCGCCGTGCCGGCCACGCTGCCATCGGCATCGATCGCGACCAACGCGACGGGAAGTTCATCGTGCTGGCAACTTTCCGCAAGGTCACGCGCCGCGTCCCCGGGGCCCAGTGCGCCGTAATAGGGTTCCCATTCTTGGGCGAACAACTGTTCAAGCACCGGAATGACTTCGGGCACGTCAGCAAGGTGGACGATTTTCAGGTGGCTCGACATGTTCGAAATCTCCGCCAAGCAAGCATTCTTGGCAAGAAAACTTGCCAGAGCTGATTCCAGTTGCAACGATGTTGTCAGCCCATGCCGCCTTCAGATGCGGCGTGCTTAAAAATATGCGTAAGAACAGGAGGAACACATGGGCGAAGTAGGCACCCAAAATGGAACCAGTCCTCGCTGCATTGCGTTGGTCGGCCCCTATTTGAGCGGCAAAACGACGTTGCTTGAAGCGATCTTAGCGCGCACGGGGGCGATCGGCAGACAGGGCAGCATCAACGAAAAAAACACCGTGGGCGACGCTTCGCAGGAAGCGCGCGACCACGGCATGAGCGTCGAACTGAACGTGGCGCAGACCGAATTTCTTGGCGACAGCTATACCTTTGTAGATTGCCCGGGATCCATTGAGTTTCGTTACGACGCCGACGCCGCGCTGACCGGCTGCGACGCGGCAGTCGTTGTTTGCGAAGCCGACATCAAGAAAGTTGCGGCGCTGCAATTGATCTTGAAGCAGCTCGAGGATCGCGGCATTCCCCATTTTTTGTTTCTGAACAAAATCGACAAAGCCGAGGGCAACGTCCGCAGCGTGCTCACAGCCCTGCAGCCCGCCAGCTCGAGGCCGCTGGTGCTGCGTCAGATCCCGATCTGGGAAAATGAGATCGTTACTGGCTTTGTCGACCTGGCCCTGGAGCGCGCCTTCGTTTACCGCGAGCATCAGCCAAGCGAAGTGATTGAGCTACCGGAAACCATTTCGGACCGCAAATCTGAGGCGCGCTACTCGATGCTTGAACAGCTCGCCGACTACGATGACGAGCTGATGGAGCAGCTGCTCGAAGACCTCGAACCGCCCAAGGATAAGGTCTTTGATGATCTGGGCGTTGAGCTGCGAGAAGGTCACATCTGTCCCGTTCTGCTGGGATCGGCGGAAAACGGCAATGGAATCTTGCGTCTGCTGAAGGCGCTGCGTCACGAGGCGCCTTCGGTTTCTCAAACGGCCAAGCGGTTGGGTGTCGACGGGGCGCCGTCTTGCATCCAAGTGATGAAGACAATTCACACAGCCCACGGTGGGAAGCTTTCGCTGGCGCGCGTATTGACCGGCGAAATCGCCGATGGCTCATCCTTGTATGGCGCGGAAGACGACGAGCGCGCATCTGGTCTGTTCACACTGTTGGGCCATGAGCCCAATAAGGGCGGCTCGGGCAGGACCGGCGATACGGTCGCCATCGGACGCCTCGACTCGGTCAGGACGGGCGACACATTGCGGCTTGAGAAAGCCGGATCGACCAAGATCGATGCGCCGCCGCCGCCACGGCCGGTTTTTGGCAAAGCTATCTCCGCCAAGGAGCGCAAGGACGAGGTCAAGCTGACCTCGGCGCTTGGGCGGATCATCGAGGAGGATCCCTCTATCGGCCTGGGCCACAACCAGGAACTCGGCGAAATGGTGCTGTGGGGGCAGGGGGAGATGCATTTGCGGGTGGCGCTTGAGCGCCTGACGCGCAAATACGGCATTGCCGCCGATACCCACGCCCGACAGGTGCCCTACAAGGAGACCATCCGCAGGCCGATGGAAGTGCGCGGCCGCCACAAGAAGCAGTCGGGCGGTCATGGCCAATTCGGCGATGTGGTGGTCGACATCAAGCCGCTGCCGCGCGGATCGGGCTTTGAGTTCTCCGACAGCATCACCGGCGGCGTGGTGCCAAAGCAATACATTCCCTCCGTCGAGGCGGGCATTCGAGACTATTTGACGTCCGGTCCGCTCGGCTTTCCCGTCGTGGATGTCGCGGTCAATTTGAAGGACGGCTCGTATCACAGCGTCGATTCATCGGACATGGCGTTCCGTACGGCAGGCCAGATCGCTATGCGCGAAGGCATGCCGCAATGTCAGCCGGTGCTGCTTGAGCCGATCATGGCTGTCGAGATCGCCGTGCCGTCGGAAGCGACCGCCAAGGTCAACGGCATCATTTCGTCCCGCCGCGGTCAGATTCTGGGCTTCGACGGCAGGCCCGATTGGCCAAGTTGGGACCTGGTTCAGGCACAGATTCCTGAAAATGAGCTCGGAGATCTCATAATTGAGTTGCGTTCGGCGACAGCCGGTGTCGGCACCTTTATCGCCAATTTTGATCATCTGGCGGAGCTGACCGGCAAGCTCGCCGATCAGGTGCTCGCGAGCCATGCCAAGGAAGCTGCTTGAGGCTTTGTGAGCAACCGCACGATTATCAGAAGGGCCGGGCCTCGCTCGGCCCAATTCCGTTGAGCGCAAACTTCATCGCGTCCATCCGGACTTTGGATTAGAATTCGTCCCTCTCGCCCGATCCCCGTTCTGAACAAACCGAAGCAACCATGGCGGACACCGAAAACAAGAGGGAGAAACGCTCAGCCTGGCAGACCGCGAAAGGTCTGGCGGCAATCGCGCTCGCCGTCGCATTCATGATCGGCTTGAGCCGCATGTTTCTGGCCATGTTGCCGGACGTGACGGAGATGAGCGCCACCTTCTCGACCCAAGCCGCTTTCTTGAAGCGCATCAGTCTGCCGCCGGGCTTCCAGATCAATCTCTATGCCGCCGATTTGGGGCGTGCGCGCGGTATGGTTTTGACGCCCAAGGGCGACATCATTGTCGCTTCGCCTGGTACCGAATTGAAATTGGTGAAGGCCGACAGCACCAGTCATGGGCGCACCGATGGCGTCGAAACATTGATGGACAATATGCGCAGCCCGCACGGTCTGCTGCTCGACGGCGACTGGCTGTATATCGCCGAGACCGGACGCGTCATCCGCATTCGCTACGACGCCGAAAACGGCAAAGTGGTGGGCGAGCGAGAGGTCTTGGTCGATGGCTTGCCGACGGGCGACGGCTACTGGTCGCGCTCCATCAATAAAGGGCCCGACGGCTGGTTCTACGTCTCTATTGGCGCAAGTTGCGATGCCTGCATCGAAGACCATCCCTGGCGCGCCTCGATGATCAGGTTTCGGCCAGGCGAAGAGGCGGAAATCTACGCCACGGGCTTGCGCAACACCATTGGCTTTGATTGGCACCCTCTAACGGGTGATCTCTATGGCGTGGATATGGGCCGCAACAGGCTTGGAAACGACACACCGCCCGACGAAGTGAACGTCATCGTCAAGGAAGGCTTCTATGGCTGGCCATATGTCCATGGCGATGACATTCCCGATCCCGACCTCGGCACCCAGGGCGCGGAACGCGTTTCTACGGCGCGCAAACCGGTCTACAATTTGCCCGCACACGTTTCGCCCATGGCGATCCGGTTTTTGCGCCATTCCAAATCGCCCGACCTCCAGGGTGCCGCGCTCGTCTCCCAGCACGGCAGTTGGAATCGCCGCGAACGGGTTGGCTTTGGCATCGTTTCGCTGCATTGGGACGACGCGGGCGGGATAAGCCACAAAACGTTTCTGACGGGCTTTGACTCTGAGGGCGAGGTCAGCGGGCGCCCCCTCGATATCATCGAAGCCGACGATGGCACGCTCTATTTTGGCGACGACTTTTCAGGTGCGATTTGGCGGGTGACCTACCAAGCTCCCAGCAGCTGAAACCGCTTAAGCGTACGCTCAGGTCGTGCGAACGATCCAAACCATCCAGCCGAGTAGACTGAGCAATCCGAGCGACAGCATACCGAGCAGCGCCATGGTGTAGGAGCCGGAAGCAAAAGTAAAAGCAAGAAATTCAAAGGGTTGCGGCCAGCCAAAATCGCACTCGAAGAATTCAAGCTCGATGCCCTTGACCAGCGGCATGCTGTTGTCCTGCCGGCACGAAAGGGCAAAGGGCCGCAGCACCGCGCTAAAGAGTGGCGGAGCAAACAGGAAAGCAACCAGAGCAATCGCGACAATTTTCCATTTCGACATGCGGCGCATCCATTTTCAGCAAAGCGGAAATATTGAAGCAGCCGCGCCCCCAAGGCAAGTTCCGCCTGAGAGATCTCTACGCCATTTTGCGCGTTTGCGGGCGCGGTTGCCCGCGATAACGCGCTGCTCGCCAAAGCGTGATTTGTACTGTTGGGCCGCTGCACCATATTGGGCCTAACACGGATGAATTGGGAACGGACATGCTGATCAAATCGCTCAAGGGATGGGAAATCCCTGAATCACTCGCGACACCTGAGGATATCGCACTCAACCGGCGCACGCTGATGACGGGCGCAGGCGCCATCGCGGCCTCGTCTCTGCTGCCTGGTTTTGCGCACGCCGCCGGTTCAGCCGACCCGACAGCCGGTCTCTATCCCGTCAAGCGCAACGAGACCTTCAAACTGAGCCGCCCGATTACGCCCGAAAAGGTGAATTCCAAGTACAACAACTTTTACGAATTTGGTTCTCATAAGCAGATATCGCGCGCCGCCCAAGCGCTGCCCATCCGCCCTTGGGAGATCAAAATCGATGGGTTGGTCGAGAAACCCTTCACGATCTCGATCGATGACCTGATCGCAAAGATGAGCCTCGAGGAACGGCTCTACCGCCATCGCTGCGTTGAGGCCTGGTCGATGACCGTCCCCTGGTCGGGCTTTGCCATGCGCGATCTGGTCGCGCTCGCCAAACCGCTGTCAGGCGCGAAATTTGTGCGGTTGGAAACCTTCCAAAACAAGGCGATCGCCAGTGGCCAACAGGCATTTTGGTATCCTTGGCCCTATGTCGAAGGCGTCACCATCGAAGAGGCGAACAATGATTTGGCCTTCATGGTGACGGGCGCCTATGGCAAACCGCTCGCCAAACAATTCGGCGCGCCGATTCGTCTGGCCCTGCCATGGAAGTACGGCTTCAAATCGATCAAATCGATCGTCCGCATATCCTTTACCGACACGCAGCCGGTGAGCTTTTGGGAAAAAATAACGCCGCGTGAATATGGTTTCTGGGCAAATGTGAACCCGAAAGTTCGTCATCCGCGCTGGAGTCAGGCCAAGGAGCGTGTGCTCGGCACGAACGAGGAAATTCCGACACAGCTCTTCAATGGCTATGGCGAATTCGTCGCGGCGCTCTACACCGACAAGGAAGGCCAGCAGCTCTATTTATGATCTGAGGCCGCGGTTATTCGGCGGCTTCGCTATGGCGCGCCTCTAGTCCGCTCAAATATTTTTCAGCCTCCAGCGCCGCCATGCAGCCCTGGCCCGCTGCTGTCACGGCCTGGCGATAGATGTCGTCGGTCACATCGCCGGCTGCGAAAACACCTTCGATGTCGGTGCTGGTGGAATCGGGCGCGGTCAACAGGTAGCCATTGGGCTTGAGTTCGAGCTTATCCTTGACCAGTTCGGTCGAAGGCGCGTGACCGATGGCGATGAAGATGCCCTCGGCCTCCACTTCGCTAACGGCGCCTGTCTTGGCATTCTTGAGCCTCGCGCCGGTGACGCCAGGTGGCGTTCCCCCGCCAAGCACCTCGTCCAGCACCGTGTCCCAAACGACGTCGATCTTGGGGTGCTTGAAAATTCGCGATTGTAGAATTTTCTCAGCCCGCAGTTCGTCGCGCCGGTGGATGAGCGTGACCTTCGAAGCGAAATTGGTGAGAAACAGAGCCTCTTCTGCCGCCGTGTTGCCGCCGCCCACCACGAGCACGCGTTTGTCGCGATAAAAGAATCCGTCGCACGTGGCGCAAGCCGAAACGCCAAAGCCCTTGTATTTCTCCTCCGATGGCAGCCCGAGCCACCTGGCTTGGGCGCCTGTTGCGATGATGACCGCATCGGCGCTGTAGCGTTTTCCCGAGTCGCTCGTCATCGTGAACGGCCGGCGGGAGAGGTCGAGATCGGTGATGGTGTCGGCGATGAGCTGCGTGCCGACCGCTTCGGCCTGGGCTTTCATTTGCTCCATCAGCCACGGTCCCTGGATAACTTCTGCGAATCCGGGATAATTCTCGACGTCAGTGGTGATCGTCATCTGCCCGCCGGGCTGGATGCCTTCAAAGACAATCGGCTCCAGCATGGCGCGCGAGGCATAGATCGCGGCCGTATAGCCGGCCGGTCCTGACCCGATGATGATGAGTTTGGCGTGGGTGTCGGCCATGGGTTTTGGCGCCTCGTCGCGATGAATGGGTAAGACGTTTGATGTATTGGCGATTGGCGGCCTAATCAAGCGCCGCGAACGCCTGTGGAAAGTTCAATCGGGCCTATTCGGCCGCCGCCAGTTTCTTGAAGCCCGCTGAGATTTTGTGGCGGATCTTGTGAAAGGCGCGCTTGTTTTCCGAGATCATCCAATTCATCTGGATCGAGCGACGGACACCTTCGAAGGGCCCGTGACCGTGAAATGACGTGTCCGAGCGGCGGAACACCAGCAGTGTGCCATCATCAGGGGGCACCTCTTCGCTATAGGCCTCAAGATCGTTGGCCGAGCGCAGGATGCGAAGCTTACCGCCCTCGTGTGCCCAGGTGTCGTTGAGATAGAGCAGGACCGTAATCACCTTGTCCTTGGAGTCGCAATGGATTTTGCCGTCGCTTTTTCTGCAATAGCCGCGCAGTGAATACATCTTCGGCAACCCGGCAAGCTCGACGCCGAATTTGTCTTCGATCGCTTTCTCGAATTCAGGTCCATTCATTTCATCAATCACCGCTTGCAGGTCGGGCGAAACGGTCACCGTATCGAGCGGATAGGATCCGCCTTGGAATATGTCGGGATAGCTGCCGATCACGCTGCCAAGCGACTTGGTCGAAAGGAATCCCGGCACGACGGTGTAGTCGAACGGGTCCTTGCGCAGCTCAGCCTGGTTCAGCCTGTTTATGTTGAGATGGCTCATGACGGGATTCTCACTGACGCTCACGCCTTGGAGTTAGACTGTCCGCTCGATCTCGCGCGGTCCAACCAACGCCGCTCGATTTCCCGAGCGATCGTGGCGGCAGCATCTAATGGCTCATAGGACCATTTTTCAAGGCTCTTGAAGCGTTCGGGCAGCGGGCGTGTCGCGCCATATTGTCGCAAGGCTTCATGAAACCAGGCGAATTTAGCCGATCCCCCCGAGGGCTTGAAGACGTATACCGGCTTGCCGCTGGCGCAGGCTTCGCCGGTCATATTGACCGAATCCGCTGTCACCACGAATTGATCGGCGCTGGCCAGAATGTGCCCGTAGCTGACTTCGTCACCATCGGCCCAGATATAGCGCTGCGCGTTCTTGCTGGCGGCCAGCACGGCCTTCAACAAGCTGGCTGGCGTCCGCCGTGATGGTGTGATCACGAAGCTCGCTCCCAATTTGGCCAATCCGGCAATCGATTGGGACAGCCGGTTTTCGTCGTCTGCACTGAACCGGTAGACGGCATTGGGCCCACCCAAAATCACGGCAACGCGCGGGCGGGGCAGGGCGGCAATTTGGGCCGGAGGCTTTTTGCGCAATTTGGTGAGCACATCGGGTGCGAAGGGATGCGGCGATGTTAGCGTCGTAATGATGTTGTCGCCGCTGATGCGGTCGTGCTGCGGTACGCATATCAGGTCGGCGGTGCCGGAGCCTGTGCGGGGGTTTTGAATGACGACCGTGTAGGTCTGGCCGTCGCAATCGCGTGCCAGTGCGCGCGCTGCCGGGATGGCCTGGCGTCCGGTCGCGATCGCAATGTCGGGCCATGGCGGCCGCACGCGGTCGCTTGGGTCCGGCGGTCCCCAAGGCGCCAGCATGCGCCAGAGCCAGCCTGGCGCCACGCGGTTGATCGCGGGAACAGCGCCCAAAGCCTGCGCCACGCCGACGCACTGTACCTCCATGCCGGGCTTGCCGTCGGTGATCACCAGCACACTTTTATTGGAGAGTGGCGTGCCAGCCGTATGCTTCGGCGCCGCGCGCCGCGAACGCGGCTTGCGCTTGGTTGGTTTTACCACGTACCGCGCCTCCCAATCCGAAATGCAGGCGGCCCCGGAGGGCACGGCGCACGAGCTTGAGTAACAATCAAGATGTGAATGGGCGCAATCATTTGTGATAAGGTCTTATATCTGAAATAATATTGCTAGATACCCGCTCGTGGAGCCGTTGTGCTTGGCGCGGTCGCTTGTAGCCGTTCGCACATAAGCCGTCCATCCGCCCATGGCGCGCACGTGCGGAAAATCACGCCCACTGGAGAATTGAGCCGTTGGTCTCCGTACGTCTTGATGAAACCGACTGGAAGATCTTGCGCGAACTGCAGGACGACGGACGCGTCACCAATGTTGAGCTGGCGCGCCGGGTTGGCTTGTCTGCGCCGCCTTGCCTGCGGCGGGTTCGCGCCTTGGAAGAGGCGGGATTTGTCGAAGGCTATTGTGCGCTGCTCAACGAGAAGCAGATGGGCTTCGACGTTGTCGCCTTTGCCATGGTGGGACTGCAGAGCCAGGCTGAGGCCGATCTCGTCGCTTTCGAAGAACATGTGCGCTCCTGGCCGATCGTGCGCGAGTGCCACATGCTTTCCGGCGAAATCGATTTCATCTTGAAATGTGTTGCGCCGGACCTGGCCGCCTTTCAGGACTTCATCATCAACGAACTCACAGCCGCGCCCAATGTGGATCACGTCAAGACGTCGCTTGCCATTCGCCGCTCGAAGCGCGAGCCGGGCGTTCCGATCCTGAATTCGGTTTGAGCCGGACCCGCGTCAGTTCATCTTCGTGAGAATTTTCGCAACCGGCGCAAATGCCCTGCCCTGAAGCAGGTAGAGGAGATTCAATGAGTGCTTCAGGCGAACTTGACCTGCAAGATCTCATAGCATTTGCCGCCGCCCGGCGTGGCAACCTCAACCGAATCGCCAATGGTCTTGCCGATCAGTGCCCGGGCAATGGGTGAAGTAATTGAAATCTTTGCGTCTTTCACGTTGGCTTCAAACTCGCCAACGATGCGGTACCTGACCTTTTCCTCGGTATCTTCGTCGACCAGAGTGACCGTCGCACCGAACTTCACGTGTTTGCCAGACAGCTTCGAGACGTCGATCACGTCGGCGCGTGAGAGTTGGTCCTCGAGATCGGCGACGCGGGCTTCCGTCAGGCCCTGCTGATCTTTAGCAGCGTGGTACTCGGCGTTCTCCGACAGGTCGCCATGGGCGCGCGCCTCGGCGATGGCTTGAATGATGCGCGGCCGCTCGACGGTCTTAAGGTGCTGAATTTCCACCTTTATGGCCTCGTAGCCCTCCGTCGTCATGGGGACTTTTTCCATCTCGTCACCATCAATTCGTTTTCTTCGCCAACAGCGGCGATATTATTCCGGCATACAGATTATGGGATTGCCGTTGGGATGCCGCAACCACCCGCACCGACAGATTCGATCCTATCGGTTAACGTAACTCTGAAGTGGTTGGACCTTCAATATATCGGCCTTTACGGCCTCGATCGCCTTGGTAACCGCCATGGCGCCAGCAAGCGTTGTATAATATGGAATGTGGTAGAGCAAGGCCGTGCGGCGGATTGAGTAGCTGTCGGTCAGCGCGCGCGCTCCCTCGGTGGTGTTGAAGACGATGTCGACATCGCCGTTTTTCATGGCGTCCACAACGTGCGGGCGTCCCTCCAGAACCTTGTTAATTGGCTCGCATGTTATGCCGTTGGCATCGAGATGTCGCTGGGTGCCGCCGGTGGCAATGACCTTGAAGCCCATCTCCGACAACGCTTTGACCGCAGGAATGATGCGGTCCTTGTCGGCGTCCTTCACCGACACGAAGACCGTGCCCGAAACGGGCACATTTGTGCCGCCACCGAGCTGACTTTTTGCAAAGGCGGCCGCGAAATCCGTATCGATCCCCATCACTTCACCGGTGGAGCGCATCTCAGGCCCCAACACGGTATCGACGCCGGGGAAGCGGGCGAATGGAAACACCGCCTCCTTGACGGCCACATGACCAAGCTTGCGTTCGACCAAACCGAATGAGGCCAGCGGCTCGCCCGCCATGATGCGCGCGGCGATGCCGGCGATGGGTTCGCCAATCACTTTGGCGACGAAGGGAACCGTGCGGCTGGCGCGCGGATTGACCTCGAGCACGAATACGTCGTCATCCTTGATGGCAAATTGAACGTTCATCAGGCCGACCACCTTGAGCGCGCCCGCAAGCGCCACTGTTTGGCGCTTGAGTTCGTCGATGATCGGTTGCGATAGCGAATAGGGAGGCAGCGAGCAGGCGCTGTCGCCCGAATGGACGCCCGCCTCTTCAATGTGTTCCATCACCCCGCAAACGAATGCATCTTTGCCGTCGGCGAGGCAGTCCACGTCGACTTCGATGGCGTCGCGCAGATAAGAGTCGAGCAGCACCGGGCTCGATCCTGAAACGACAACCGCTTCGGAGATGTAGGTATCGAGTTGGGCGTCGTCATGCACAATTTCCATGGCCCGTCCGCCGAGCACATAAGAGGGTCGGATCACCAGCGGATAGCCGATCTTCGCCGCGATGGCGCGTGCCTGGTCGTCACTTCGGGCAATGGCGTTGTTGGGCTGCCGCAGGCCGAGTACGTCGATCAGCTCCTTGAAGCGGTCGCGGTCCTCGGCGAGATCGATGGCGTCGGGCGAGGTTCCCAAGATCGGTATGCCTTCGCGCTCCAGCGCGGCCGCGAGTTTGAGCGGCGTCTGCCCGCCGAACTGCACGATCAAGCCCTTGAGCGATCCCGAACGCTGCTCGGTCGACACGATTTCGAGCACATCCTCCTCCGTCAGCGGCTCGAAATAGAGCCGGTCGGACGTGTCGTAATCGGTCGAGACCGTCTCGGGATTGCAGTTGACCATGATCGTCTCAAAGCCCGCGCTCGAGAGCTCGTACGCGGCATGGCAGCAGCAATAATCGAATTCGATTCCCTGGCCGATGCGGTTGGGCCCGCCACCCAGAATGATGATCTTGTCGCGCTCAGAGGGCGCCGCCTCGCTCACTGGCGCATCGTCAAGGCCATTCTCATAAGACGAATACATATAGGCGGTGGGCGAAGCGAATTCGGCAGCGCACGTATCGATCCTCTTATAGACGGGCCGAAGCTCAAGAGCGCGGCGGGCCTTGGTCACCTCTTGCGGGCTGAGGTCGGCCAGCTCGCCAAGCCGCACATCTGAAAAACCCAGTGCCTTGAGGTCACGGAAAGCGCCCGCCGTGGTGGGCAGGCCGTGTGCGCGCACGCGCGCTTCGGTGTCCACGATTCTCTGGATTTCAGCCAAAAACCAGGGATCGATTTTGCAAGAGGCATAGATCTGGTCGTGTGTGACACCCAGGCGCATCGCTTGTGCGACATTAAGAAGGCGCTCGGGCGTAGGCGTGGCGAGCGCCGCGCGGATGGCGTTCTTGTCGTCGCCTTGGCCCAGCCCCTTGATCGCCACCTCATCGAGGCCCGAGATCCCCGTTTCCATCGAACGCAGTGCTTTTTGCAGGGACTCGGGAAAGCTGCGCCCCATCGCCATCGCTTCGCCCACCGACTTCATCGAGGTGGTCAGCGTCGCCTCTGCGCCTGGAAACTTTTCGAAGGCGAAGCGAGGTATCTTGGTCACCACATAGTCGATTGTCGGCTCGAAGGAGGCGGGTGTGGCACCGCCGGTGATATCGTTTTCGAGCTCGTCCAGCGTGTAGCCGACCGCCAACCGCGCCGCCACCTTGGCGATCGGAAAACCTGTCGCCTTAGATGCAAGCGCCGAGGAGCGCGAGACGCGCGGATTCATTTCGATGACGACGAGCCGGCCGTCCTCGGGATTGACGGCGAATTGCACATTGGAACCGCCGGTCTCAACGCCGATTTCGCGCAACACCGCGATCGATGCGTTGCGCATCACCTGATATTCCTTGTCGGTCAGGGTCAGGGCAGGCGCGACGGTGATCGAATCGCCCGTGTGCACGCCCATCGGATCGATGTTCTCGATCGAGCACACGATGATGCAGTTGTCCGCGTGGTCGCGGACAACCTCCATTTCATATTCCTTCCAGCCCAACACCGACTGCTCGACCAGCACCTCGCTGGTCGGCGATGCATCGAGCCCTTGTTCGACGATTTCGAAATACTCTTCGCGGTTGAAGGCGATGCCGCCGCCGGTTCCCCCAAGCGTGAACGAGGGGCGCATGATCGCCGGTAGTCCGACGTGCTCGAGCGCGGACGCTGCCTCGGCTAGGTCATGCGCAAGCATCGACAACGGCGTCTCAAGACCGATCCGCGTCATTGCCTCGCGGAACAGCTCCCGGTCTTCGGCCATATCGATCGCTTCGGCGCGCGCACCGATCAACTCGACGCCGTACTCTTCGAGCACTCCCCGCTTGTTGAGAGTGAGCGCCGCATTGAGCGCCGTCTGGCCGCCCATGGTTGGCAGCAGCGCGTCAGGACGCTCCTTGGCGATGATCTTGGTGAGGAAGTCTGCGCTGATCGGCTCGATATAGGTGGCATCGGCGACGTCGGGATCGGTCATGATCGTCGCCGGATTGGAGTTGACCAGGATAATGCGATAGCCCTCGGCGCGCAGGGCCTTGCAGGCTTGCGTACCCGAATAGTCAAACTCGCAGGCCTGACCGATAACAATAGGTCCGGCGCCGATGATGAGAATGGATTTGATGTCGGTGCGCTTGGGCATCTGGGGTCGGCGCCGCTTATAACTGAATGCGCATCAAGAGCAAGCGCTCGCCGGTTTGGGCGCGATGATGTTCATCGCTCGCCAACCGGTTTCTCGCCCTTGACCGCACGGATCAAATTCACGAACCGCACGAAAAGATAGTGGCTGTCCTGGGGTCCGGGCGATGCTTCTGGGTGATATTGCACCGAAAACACGGGCCGATCCTTGAGCTTCAAGCCGCAATTACTGCCATCGAACAGCGAGACATGGGTTTCCTCCACCTCCGCCGGCAGGCTGTCGCGATCCACCGTAAAGCCATGGTTCATCGACGTGATCTCGACCTTTTGGGTGGTAAAATCTTTGACTGGATGATTGGCGCCATGGTGGCCTTGGTGCATCTTCTTTGTCGTAGCGCCGAGCGCGATCGCCAACATCTGGTGACCCAGGCAAATTCCAAAGACCGGCGTGCCCGACGCCACGATCTTCTTGATCTCGGGCACCGCATAGGCGCCGGTTGCTGCGGGGTCGCCTGGACCGTTGGAGAGAAAAACACCATCCGGTTTGCGCGCCAAAACGTCTTCTGCCGTTGAGCTGGCCGGCACCACCGTCACCTTGCAGCCCTCCGAGGCAAGCGAACGCAAAATATTGGATTTCAAGCCGTAATCGATCGCAACCACATGGTACTTCGGCGCCTCCTGCCGGCCGTAGCCGCTGTCCCAGGCCCAGCGCGTCTCATCCCAGCTGTAGCTCTGTCCGCACGTGACCTCGGCCGCCAGGTCCATGCCCTGAATTCCGGGCCAGTTCGCCGCTTCGCTCCTAAGCGCCTCGATGTCGAAATCGCCAGCGCCGTTGTGAGCTATAACGGCGTTCGGCATGCCGCTCTCGCGGATCAGCGTGGTCAGCGCGCGTGTGTCGAGGCCGCACATGCCGACGATACCGCGCGTCTTGAGCCAGGCATCGAGGTTCGACTGCGCGCGATAATTAGATGGTTCCGATAGATCGGCGCGCAAAATACAGCCTCGGACGCCGGCCGATCCGGCCGGATTGGTTGTCTCACCGTCGTCTGGGTTGGTGCCGACAATGCCGATATGGGGAAACGTGAAGGTGATGATTTGCCCGGCGTAAGAGGGGTCGGTCAGGATTTCCTGGTAGCCCGTCATCGCCGTGTTGAAGCAGATTTCGCCTGCCGCCGTACCCTCCGCGCCGATGCCGTAGCCCGTCATCACGCGCCCATCATCCAACACCAGCCGGGCGGTTGATTTTCTATCGGACCATGGCAATGGCGCGCCGCCGCGCCGCGGCGTGTTTGCGCGCGTGACGTGTTTTCCGCTGACCGAGGCGGATCCAGTTGCATCATTTGCAGAGGTCATGGCACCGGTGCCAAAGAGGGCTGAAGCGGACACAGGCCGAACGCGCCATTGTCTAAGGTCAGCAGCACGATATTGGCCAAATTGGCCGGAGACTAGGGGAATCGGGTCGGCGGGTCAACCGATCTGTGCATAACTTTCTTCATGTTTTTCAATGAGTTAAACTAAAAAAACGTGTTGCTCGTGACCCAGCGCTGCTTTAGGCTTATGGCTTTCATCGTCATGTTAAGCGACCTCATATGCGTGAAAAAATAAACGCTGCGCTCAAGGCGGCTATCAAGGCGCAAGAAAAACGGCGCATGTCGACGCTGCGCTTGATCAATGCCGCAATCGAAGATCGCGTCATCGCGGCCCGCTCCGGCGGCCAAGACGGTCTCAACGACACCCAGATTTTGGAAATCCTCGCCAAGATGGTGAAGCAGCGCCGCGAATCGATCGAGGCCTACGAAAATGCCGGCCGGCTCGAGCTTGCCCAGCAAGAGCAGGAAGAAATCGACATCATCCAGACGTTCATGCCCGAGCAAATGGCCGAGAACGAGACGCGCGCGGCATGCGAGGCGGTCGTGACGGAAATGGGTGGTGAAAGCCTGCGGGATATGGGCCGGATCATGAGCGCGCTTAAGGAGCGCTACGCCGGTCAAATGGACTTCGGCAAAGCGAGTCAAATTGTGAAAGAGCTGTTGAAATAGCGTCTCAAAGCGACCCTGCGCGCCAATCATAATTCGCGATTACCACCCCAATTCCCTATAATCAGGGACTTGGGAGTTACCCGAATCACCCATGCGCTTTCCCGCTACATTCCTTGACGAAATCCGCACGCGGCTGCCCGTGTCGCACGTCGTCGCCAAACGCGTGAAACTCAAGCGCCAGGGCCGGGAGTTCGTCGGCCTCAGTCCATTCAAGCAAGAAAAAACGCCCTCGTTCACGGTCAATGACGCCAAGGGCTTCTATCATTGTTTCGCATCCGGTGAGCACGGCGACATTTTCACCTTTCTGATGAAGACCGAAGGCCTGGGATTTCACGAAGCCGTTGAACGCCTGGCTCAAGAGGCGGGCTTGCCTGTGCCCAAGGCTTCGCCCGAATTGGAGCAGCGCGAGCGCAGCAATGACCGCTTGCGCGCGCTGATGGAAGAGGCGGCCACTTGGTTTAAGGCCGCACTCGAGGGCAAGGCTGCGCGTGACGCCCGAAATTATCTCGATGGCCGCGGTGTGAGCGAAACAGACCGCGAGCGCTTCCGCATCGGTTTTGCGCCCAAGGATCGGTATGCCATCAAGGAGCACTTGGCCGCCAAGGGATTCACGGCCGAAGAGATGGAGCGCTCCGGCATCGTTGTGGCGGGCGAAGAAATTGCTGTCTCCTATGACCGGTTTCGGAACCGCATCATTTTTCCAATCACTGATTTGAAGGACCGGGTCATCGCTTTTGGCGGCCGCGCGCTCGATCCCAGCCACCCGGCCAAGTATCTCAACTCGCCCGAAACGCCGTTGTTTCACAAGGGTTCGGTGCTGTTCAACGCCGCCCGCGCCCGCGGTCCGGCCCACGACCGCGGTGCGATCCTGGTCGTTGAGGGCTATATGGATGTGGTGGCACTGGCGGGTGCGGGATTCAATCACGCTGTCGCGCCGCTGGGCACCGCGCTCACGGCCAATCAGCTTCAGCTGCTCTGGCGTATGGCGCAAGAGCCCACGCTCTGTTTCGATGGTGACGAGGCTGGACAGAAGGCTGCTTCACGCGCGCTCGACACCGCCTTACCCGATCTCAAACCCGGTCTCAGCCTGCGCTTTGCCTTTTTGCCCGCTGGTCAGGACCCCGATGATGTGTTGCGCGATGCGGGCCGGGAAGCCTTTGGCGGTCTTATTGAAGCTGCCCAGCCGCTTGCCGATGTGTTGTGGCGGCGCGAGGCGGCGCGCCAACAGCTCGAAACGCCCGAACGCCGCGCGGCGCTGGAGATGCGTATCGAGTCTCTGCTTGGCCAAATCAGCGATCCCAAGGTGCGCCACCAATATCAGCAGGAATTGCGGCGGCGCTTCGAGCGCGCCGTGGCAGACGCCAGGGGAGGGCCGCGCGCGGGCACTCGCGGCAAGGGCCAGCGCAACGCGCCAGGCCGTTCCCGCCGCGACCAAGGCAGCTCGCGTTGGACGCGCGGCCGGCCGGAGGACCGGCCTTGGGAAGCGCGTGCCCAAGGCGGCGCCAGCGACAGCCTCAAACAAAGTGCGCTGGTGCGCACGCCAGCCCTCGCCCTAAACGCCCGCGAGGCGCTGATTTTGCAAACCTTGCTTAACCACCCATGGCTGCTAGAAACATATGCCGAAGAAGTCGCGGAAATGCGCCTTTCCACCCAACCGCTGAGCGAATTACGCGACGCCGTTATCGGCGTTCACACATTATCCTCACCCCTTGATTCCGATGGCATTCGTACTCAATTGAATCAGCAGGGCTTTGGCGCTATTGTCGCCCGCGTCGAGCGCGCGATCACACATAAAAGCGATGGATTTGCTGAGCCCCATGCATCACCACACGATGTGGAGGCGGGCTGGCGGCAGGTGCTGGCGCTGCATCGCAAAGCGCTGGATCTGGAGCGGGAATTGGCAGTTGCTGAAAAGGCATATCGGGACGAAGGGACCGAAACGGCTTATGAGCAGCTTGTTGACATTCGCCTGCAAGTGCTGAATGCCGAAGGCACGGAAGCAAGCAGCGATGATTACGGCCCGCCAAATCAGGAACCCACAAGGGCGGCGTGACAGGCGGTAATTGGCAAATGGCGCGACCCATAGTTAATGCTGCATTAAGCGAAGCATCGTTCACTGTGTGGTTCGCACCCGATTTGTTTGAAGACGGCGGGTTCGGCCGGATCAAGAGTAATTGATGTTTTTCGGAGACGTACATGGCGACGAAAACCGCTCAAACTGAGAATCGCGAAGCCGCGTCCGGCGAGGGACAAGACGGACCGCTTCTCGATATGTCGGACGCCGCTGTCAAGCGGCTGATCAAAACCGCCAAGCAGCGCGGCTACGTCACCTATGACGAGCTCAACGAGGTTTTGCCGTCTGAGGAGGTTTCCTCCGAGCAGATCGAGGACATCATGTCGATGCTCTCGGACATGGGAATCAATGTCGTAGAGACGGAAGAGGCCGAGGAGGCCGAAGAGGGTGCCGCCCCGCGCCCGGCCGTCGTAACGCAGCTGCCGACCAAGCAGACAAAGACCACCGAGCCGGCTGAACGCACCGACGATCCTGTGCGCATGTATCTGCGCGAGATGGGATCGGTCGAACTGTTGTCGCGCGAGGGCGAGATTGCCATCGCAAAACGCATCGAAGCCGGCCGCGAGGCAATGATCGCGGGTCTGTGCGAAAGCCCGCTTACCTTCCAAGCCATCATTATCTGGCGCGACGAGTTGAATGAGGGCCGCATTCTGCTGCGCGACATCATCGATCTCGAAGCGACATATGCCGGACCCGACGCCAAGGAAACGCCAAAGTCGCCCGACGACGAAGAGGGCGCTGAGGGTGAGACCAAGGCGGCCGATGGGACGCCGGGCGCAGAACAGGCCAATGGCGCTGATGCCGCCAAAGACTCCGGTGATGGCGAAAGCTCGAACGAACGCGAGGAACTTGAAGAAGACGACGACGACGACATGGAGAACTCCCTGTCGCTTGCCGCCATGGAGGCCGAGCTCAAGCCTCAAGTGCTTGAGACCTTCGACTTGATTGCCGGCGACTACCGCAAATTGCGCAAATTGCAGGACCAGCTGGTCGAAAAGAAACTGAAGGCTTCTTCGCTCAGCTCCAGCCAGGAAAAGCGCTACCAGAAATTCGACGAAGAGATTGTCGCCAACGTCAAGAGCCTATCGCTCAACAACAATCGCATCGAGGCCTTGGTCGAGCAGCTCTACAACATCAATCGCCGGCTGATGGGCTTTGAGGGGCGTATTTTGCGACTTGCCGATTCGTACGGTGTCGCCCGATTGGATTTTCTGAACGAATATCAGGACAATGAGCTTGATCCCAACTGGCTGCGCCGAGTGGGACGGCTCAAGCGCAAGGGTTGGGAAAAATTCGTCAAAGCCGAGCGCGACATGATCAAGGACCTCCGCAAGGAGATCCAGTCGCTCGCCACCGAGACCGGCCTTGAGATTTCGGAATTCCGCCGCATCGTTCAAATCGTGCAAAAGGGCGAACGCGAAGCGGCCATCGCCAAGAAGGAACTGGTCGAGGCCAATCTCCGGTTGGTGATTTCGATCGCCAAGAAATACACCAACCGTGGCCTGCAGTTTCTTGACCTGATCCAAGAAGGCAATATCGGCCTGATGAAGGCGGTTGATAAATTTGAATACCGCCGCGGTTACAAATTCTCGACCTACGCCACTTGGTGGATCCGTCAGGCAATCACCCGCTCGATCGCCGATCAGGCCCGCACCATCCGCATACCCGTGCACATGATCGAGACCATCAACAAGATCGTGCGCACATCGCGCCAGATGTTGCACGAGATTGGCCGTGAACCGACGCCCGAAGAACTTGCCGAAAAGCTCGCCATGCCGCTCGAGAAGGTGCGCAAGGTGCTCAAGATCGCCAAAGAGCCGATCAGCCTCGAGACGCCGATTGGCGACGAGGAAGATTCCTATCTCGGTGATTTCATTGAGGACAAGAACGCGGTCTTGCCGATCGACGCGGCGATCCAGTCGAATCTGCGTGAGACAACGACCCGCGTGCTCGCTTCTCTCACCCCGCGCGAGGAGCGCGTGCTGCGCATGCGTTTTGGCATCGGTATGAACACCGACCACACGCTGGAAGAGGTGGGGCAGCAGTTCTCGGTCACCCGCGAGCGCATTCGCCAGATCGAAGCCAAGGCCTTGCGGAAATTGAAGCACCCCTCGCGCTCACGCAAATTGCGCTCGTTCCTGGACAACTGATCCCAGAAGCCTGCCGTCCTGCAACCTGCTGCTTTAGCAGCAGCCGCTGGTGCTAGCCTCGGGCTCCTTCTCGCCGTAGGGCAGCGTTGTCCCGCATCCCGGGAAGATGCCGCAATGGGTCGAGAAATCGCCGATGAATTCGAAATGGGTTTTGAAGCGCGAGGCCTCGAGCATGCGCCAGGTGTTGCCGCAGACCGGGAATGTGCGGCCCTTTTCGATCACATGATGATCATCCAGCACGAACGCGTCGCCGGCATGCTCGATGCCGCCCTTATAGATCACGGCCTGGCCGTAATCTTCGCAGGCCGGTTCGAGCTCATCGATATTGAACAACCGGTAAGTCGCTGAAAAGAAACGTGCTTGACCAAGCTTCGCGGCCAACGCGGCGTCCGAAATCTCAAGCACCCGATCGGCCACAAGGCGGGGATCCTTAAAGCCCGCTCGTTTGGCGATATCGCTAAAGTCGTTCCAATAGAGGGCGCCGCCCAAGCATTCGCCATAGATCACGGGATCTTTGCGCAGCTCATCGGAGAGCCGCCGGTCGGCATAGACGTCTGAGAAATAGAACTCACCGCCGGGCTTAAGCAGGGCCCGGGCGCCTTCAAACACGGCGGGCTTGTCGGTCGAGAGATTGATGACGCAATTGGAAACGATCACATCGAAGCTGGCGGGCTCCAAATCAAGCGCGCCCAGGTCTTCGATATAACCTTCCAGGAAGCGAACGTTGTCGGCGCTGAATCCGAATTTTTCGGTGTGCCAGCCGACATGCGCGCGCGCTACATCCAATTGTTCGGGCGTCATATCCACACCGACGACTTCACCTTGTTCGCCGACGAGCTGGGCAAGCGCATAGACGTCATGACCCGCGCCGCAGCCCAGATCGAGAACCCGCGCGCCCTCAAGCGCCAGCGGCGTGACCAGGCCGCAGCCGTAGTACTTGGTCAGAACCTCGGGATGGATATTGGCGAGCAGGACCCGGACAAAATCCGGAATGTCGTCGGGCGTGCAACAGGCTTCGGTCTTGAGGTCGGACGACGTCTTGAGTGTCTTGCCGTAATAGTCTTTGACGGTCTCTATATTCATACCTCACCCATCATTCAGCGATCAGTCTCGATCGACCTATAGCCTGCCACACCATGTTTTTAGAAGACACAAGCGCGTGAGAAAATTCGGAGCGGCGCTCCAGATTCGGCGCCAGTAAATACCCGCGCAGCTCTCGTTGACAACATGAAACACGCAAACGCCGTCAGCCTGTTGGCGCAAGCTCACTCAATCTGCCAAACAATATTGACCTGCACCTCAATCGAAAGCTCACCCGATTCGATCGGTACGTCGGCTGACTTAGCCTCCATCGCCATACGCGCCATCATCGGACGGGGTGGCCTCGACATGACATTTTCGTTGATCGAGAGAATTTCGCCCAGACCCACGCCGGCGGATTCGGCATAGAGCTTTGCCTTTCGCAGGGCGTCGGCAGTCGCCCGCTTGCGGGCCTCGTCGCGCAGTTTCGTCGGATCATCGATGGCGAAGGTGATGCCGCCGATTTTATTGGAGCCCAACGTCACCACGGAATCGAGAATTCCACCGAGACTCTTAAGATCGCGGACGGTAATCGTCACAGAATTCGTCACCCGGTAGCCGATGATGACCGATTGGGTCACGCCGTCTTTGTTTCTCTGATAGCGCGGAAAAACGGCGAAGTTGGATGTCTGAATGTCCTTGGGCTCGATGCCCTGGGACTTGAGTTCGCCAACGACGCCCGCCATGGCGGCGGTATTTGCATCGAGAGCGGCGCGTGCGGTCTTGGCTTCACTGACCACGCCGGTCGAAATATGGGCGATATCGGCCGGCGCCTTGACGGTGCCGGTAGCGCTGATCGCGAGCGTCCGCCTGTCGTCCTTGGAGATTGCGTGTGCCGGGGAAAGAGCCAGCAGTGAGATGGCGAGAAAGAGCAGGGTCGAATAAGTCATGTTTTTCATGGGAATTGGTCCGCTGAATGCGTGAGGGTGTTCGACTGGTACGCAACCTGTCAGCCGATTCCGTCGCCATTGCGGCAGCGTGCGAACACGCCCGCTACCGCTTCGTCGCTTGAATTGCTATAGCTGCGCTGCCGTACGGGGTGGGCCCGTAGCTCAACTGGTTAGAGCCGACGGCTCATAACCGTCTGGTTGCAGGTTCGAGTCCTGCCGGGCCCACCAAAATTCAAGACATCTGATAGACGGAAACGGCATAAAGGATCATGCCGAGCGTAGGCTGATGCAGTGCTGCCGACGCCGATTCGATGGTCCGCACTTTCTTGGCGGAGATCGCTATGTTCAGCGGCGCGCCCGGCTGCCACAAGCCGGAGGGAATGCGCAGCGATCGCGCCAGCCGCCGTTTGCCCGGCTTGAAGGTCCACTCAGCGAGCTTTTCACCGTTGACGACGATTTCAACGCCGCGCTGAGCCAGTTTCGGATCGAGCGAAAATTCGATCAGCAGTTCCAGATCTTTTTGCAATGCGCTGTTGACCGGTATCGCCAATTCGGCGCGGGAGCCCTGGGTGGAGGCGCCAATGTCTTCGGGCTCGGGTCGAACCAGGCCGGCCCGAAACAATTCAGACCGAGCGAATTTTCCAACAAAGAAGTAGGTATCGACGAATGTGCGCCGCTCTTGCTCGAGATCCGGGGCGTACGTCATGCCCACAAAGAAACCGAACGCGACAAGAAAAGAACTGACAAACAGTGCGACGCGAGACTCAAGCCCGCACATGGCTACTCACCCCAACTAACACGACCCGGAAGCGAGCCTAGAGGCGAATGGTTAAGAACTGTGGAATCGCGCCCGCGCGCGCCATCGCGCGCTCAGTCGCTGAGCGATGAGAGGTCTTCGAGTATCGCAGTCAGGTGAATTTCCGGGATTTCCAAGGCGTCCGCATAGTCGTGCAGCTTCTTGCGCTCTCCTGCAGAAATGCGCCTGTCGGCCATCAGCACCATATAGGCGGCGCGGATCAGCATTTCTTTCGTCGCCATGTCGAGCTCGTCGCGTCGCTGCGCCAATTCGCTCCGCAGACGGTCAGTGTCAGCGGCGCCATCGGCCTCCATGGCTTGGGCGACTTCGGTGGCGCCAATCGTGGCGCCGGTCAGTTTTTGGTAGATACCGCAGATCGTTGCGGTTTCGTCCTCGACCAAGCGATCATCGGCTGCGGCGATTGCGATCATCACCCGCATGATCAAATTGTCGCGTTCGGACTTGTCGCTCATGCCCCCGCCTTCTCTTGCGTCGCCGCTTGGCCGTCAGACTCGCGCGCCAGAGCAGTGGGCAGCCCATCCAACTGATCGGCGCCTTCGGGAACCTCGAGACTGGAGCCTTTAAAGTCGTCGCCAAACGGCTCCGCGCCGCCGCCCAAATGGCGGGCCAGAAAGGCCTCGGCGATGGCGTAAAACGACATGCGGTTTTCAGGCCGGGCGAAGCCGTGCCCTTCGTCGGGATAGAGCACATAGGTGACAGGAAGATCGTTGGCTTTCATGGCCGTGACGATTTGGTCGGATTCGGCTTGCTTGACGCGCGGATCATTGGCGCCCTGACCGATCAGCAACGGGCGGGCGATCCTGTCTGCGGCATGGAGCGGCGAGCGCGCCTTCAGCAGCGCCAAGCCGTTATCATTGCGCGGGTCGCCGACGCGGCGCGCCAGCGTCTCATAAAACGACGCCCAGTAAGACGGAATGGTCGCAAGCAGCGTTTCGAGGTTCGACGGCCCGACAATGTCAACGCCGCAGGCAAATACCTCTGGCGTGAACGCGAGCCCGGCCAGCGTGGCATAGCCGCCATAAGACCCGCCCATAATGGCCACCATCTCTGGCTTGGCGATGCCCGCTTCGCGCGCCCAATCGACCGCATCAAGCAGGTCGTCGTGCATGCGCGCGCCCCATTCGAGATCGGCGGCGTTGACGAACGCTTTGCCAAAGCCCGTTGAGCCGCGGAAATTGACCGAAAGCACGCCGTAACCGCGATTGGCCAGCCACTGGTGTTGGGGATTGTAGCCATAGCCATCGCGCGCCCAGGGTCCGCCATGGACCAACAACACCATTGGCAGCGGCTTCTCGGGTCGGCCGTCGATATCGGCCTCGGCGGGCAGCGTAAGATATGACACCAGCTCCAGGCCGTCGCGCGACGGGACGACGACCGGGTGCATCGGACTGAGCGTTTCGTTTTCGAGATCGGGCCGGCTCGAAAACAGCCGGGTCAGCGAGCGAGCGCCGCGCTCATAAAGATATGTCGTTTCGGGCGCATCGGCGGCGACGGCCGATACGATCCAACGGTCATCGGCCTTGCTGCGGCTGGTGATGCGGATTTCGCCCTCGATCGCGCCCTGTAGGTGGGCAAGGTCTTGCCCCATGGCCTCATCGAGCGGGGTCCATTCCAACTTAAGATAATTGGTGCCATAGCCCTCGATCTCATAGCTGGTGGGATGAGCCAGCACATCCGAGATGTCGGCCTTGTCATCTTCGGCGACGATTTCGACCTCGCAAGTGGCCAGCGCCATGCGCCCCAGCGCGGCCTTGTCGCGGCCGCGCGAATCCAAAATGTGAGCGTGATCACCCGATCGCTCAAAGCCGATGAAACCGGTTGCGAGCTCGTCCTCGTGGCCAATCCGGAAGATGGGCTCCCAGGTGTCGCCATCGAAGCGGAAGAATTCGCGGCCACCCTCCTGCAGCAGCGTTTTTTGCGCGATACGCGGCTGCAGCGCGCGATCGAGCGTGAAGCCGCCGAATTCCATGTCGTTTTGGACGACGAGCTCGCGCTCGCCCGATTCAATGTCGATCCGGTAGATATCGTGCCAGCGCGGATCCCGGTCGTTCAGTCCCACCATCAACACATTGGGCTGATCCCAGCTCGCGCCGGAAATTTGCGCATGCACGCCCTTGATCGGCGTCAGGTCGCGTGCTTGTCCGCCTTGGGCCTGCGTGGCGTAGACGTGCCAATCCTCGTTGCCGGCCTCGTCTTGAATGTAGATCAGATGCGATCCACTGCGCGCCCAAGCATAAAAACGAATGCCGCGCCCGCGATCATCGGTTACCGGTTCGGCGGCGTCGATGTCGTCGGCTGGGGCGGTCCAAATATTCAGCACGCCATCGCGCGGAGCCAGCCAGGAAAGCGTTGCGCCGTCAGGAGCAAGCTGGCACATGGCGCGTTGTGGATTGCCAAACAGCTTGGTGCGGGGGATGAGGCGGGATCGAGCGTGCGACATATGTTGGGAGACTCTCTTCGGCGGGTGCTTGGGTATAATTTGGATTGGACTCTAATGATGCCTGCCGCAGACGCAACGCCAATGGGTGAGCCGGCATGAATGAATTGAAAGTCTTGCTGCTCTCCGACGGGCGGCCCGGCCATTATCATTTGGCCGAGGGCGTTGGAGCCGCTCTGGCGCGGTTGGGGTCTGCCAGTATCCGCGAGCTGCGCATCGACCGCAATTCCTTGATACCGACCCGCATCCTGCGGCGCGCGCTGTCTGCAGGTTTGCCGCCGCGGCTTATTCTGCGTCTGGGTTATGGCGTTGGGCCGCAAGCGCTGGGCGATGCCGATCTCGTGCTCTCAGCCGGCGGCGAGACCTTGCCCGCCAATGTAGCTGCGGCGCGCGCGCTGGACGTGCCGAATATTTTTTGCGGATCGCTGCGGGACGTGCCGCCGGAAGATCTGTCTTTGGTCATCACGTCATATGAACGTTTTGCCGGGCGTCCGCGCCATCTCGTCACCTTGAAGCCAAGCGCTATGGATCCCGATGCGCTTGGCCGGCCCGCTGCAGTACCCGTCTTCAATGGCGCAAATCGTCCCCAGTTTGCCGGTCTGCTGATCGGCGGGGACTCTGGCCTGTTCCGTTATCGCACGGAGGAATGGCAGGCGCTGATCGCTTTCCTTCGCGCGCTTTCGGCGGCCTGGGGGACGCGCTGGCTGATATCCACATCGCGCCGCACCGACAGATCCGTTGGCGAGGCGGTGTTCGAATTGGCCAAAGACAAAAACGTCGTCGCCGACTTCATCGATTATCGCTGGGCTGGTCCGGGCACGCTGCCCAAGCTGTTTGGCCGCAGCGATATCGTCGTCTGCACCGAGGACTCAAGCACAATGCTCTCGGAGGCGATCGCCGCGCGCTTGCCGGTGATCGGCGTCGCACCCGAGCATCACTCCTTCAAGCCGGAGGAGGCCGAGTACCGGCAATGGCTGTTGGCCAACGATTGGTGCCGCTGTCTGTCCATTGCGAATTTGGGCATTGAGACTTTTTCCGCAGCGCTCGGCGACGTGCGCCCGATGTCTGACAATCATCTCGACCGCTTGGCGGCCGACATCAAGGACCGCCTGCCGCAACTGTTTCGCGCTTGATGGCCAAGGTCCTCAGGTGACCTCATCTTCCAGCCACTGCGCAATCGGCCCGGCCAGCGCCTCGAGCGGTTGATAACCGTTGGTGACGAGCGCGAAACCCTCTTGTTCGGTGCCGGCCAACAGCGTCGGAAAGCCCCGGATGCCAAGCCGCTGAGCAATCTGGAAGTCGGCTTCGGTCACTTGCTTGGCGGTCTCGGAGGCAAAAATCTCGGAGAAATTTCCCTCATCGAGCCCTTCTTCCAGCGCCAGCTTGGCGACGACGCCGGCATCGGTGATGTCTTGGTTTTCCGCATAAAACGCACGATGCAATCGCGCCAGCATCGCGAGGCCCTGGACCGAACCGTGCCCCCGCGCCGTCACCACTGCCCGGCAGGCCGGCTCGGTGTCGTAGACGAAACCGTCGCGCTCGAAAAAGTCGAAGTCGAAATCCTGCCCCGTGCCGCTTTGAACGTGCTCCCAATGACTGCGGATCTCGCCTTTATCGCTTTCGTCCATCGCCTTGTCGGTGCCAGGGCGCAGCCCGCCCATCATCGGCCGGATCGGAAGACGCTCGCCATGGGTTTCGGCGATCGCCATAATCACCGGTGAAAAGCCCCAGCACCATGAGCACATGGGATCGGCGAAATAGAGCAGTTGCTTTTGATCTGGAGCCGGTGAACTGTTGGGCTGGTTCAAGGTCGTCTCCCTGTTTTATCGATCGCATTATTGAGCCTGGCGGACAGATTGGCTAGAAGAGCCGCCACTCTCTTCCACATCAGCGATTCTCTTTTCGCTTCGAGGCAACCCCGACCCATGAGCACACCGCAATACGTTTATGTCATGAATCATTTGTCGAAGGCCTATGCCGGCGGCAAGGCGGTGCTTCAGGACATCACGCTGTCATTTCTGCCCGGCGCCAAGATCGGTGTCGTCGGCGTCAACGGCGCGGGCAAGTCGACGCTGCTGCGCATCATGGCGGGTCTCGATACCGAATTCACGGGCGAGGCGTGGGCGGCAGAGGGGATTACGGTCGGCTATCTGCCCCAAGAGCCGGAACTCGATGCAACCAAGGATGTCGCCGGCAACGTCATGGAAGGCGTGTCCGAAAAGCAAGCGATGCTCGAGCGCTATAACGAGCTGGCGGTGAATTATTCGGACGAAACCGCCGAGGAGATGTCGCGCCTGCAAGATGAAATAGACGCGCATGATTTGTGGGACTTGGAGTCTCGGGTTGAGATGGCCATGGAAGCTTTGCGCTGCCCGCCGGGCGATAGTCAGGTCGACAAGCTTTCGGGCGGTGAACGCCGCCGGGTGGCGCTCTGCCGTCTTCTGTTGCGCCGGCCCGACATTCTGCTGCTCGACGAGCCGACAAACCACCTGGATGCTGAAACCGTCGCCTGGCTGGAAAGTTTTCTGCAGGCCTATACCGGTACCGTGGCGATGGTCACCCATGACCGGTATTTTCTGGACAACATCACCGGTTGGACGCTGGAGCTCGATCGTGGCAAGGGCGTTCCATACGAAGGCAACTACTCTTCGTGGCTGGGCCAGAAGCAGAAGCGTCTGAGCGTAGAAAAGAGCCATGACGAAGCCCGCGAGCGGACCTTGCAGCGCGAACTCGAGTGGATCCAAGCGAGCCCTCGGGCTCGCCAAGCCAAATCAAAAGCGCGCGTTCGCGCCTACGATGAGCTGTTGGCCGAGGCCAATCGCGATGACGTCAAGCGGACACAGATCACCATCCCCCCCGGACCCAGGTTGGGTGATTTGGTGATTGAGGCGAAGGACCTGGCAAAGGGATTCGGCGATCAACTGTTGATCGATGGCCTCTCCTTCAAGCTGCCTGCCGGCGGCATCGTTGGCGTCATCGGACCCAACGGCGCTGGCAAGACCACGCTGTTCCGGATGATCACCGAACAGGAGAAACCTGATTCCGGCGAAATCAGGATCGGCGATACGGTCGAACTCGGCTATGTCGATCAGAGCCGCGACACGCTGGCCGACGGCAAGACGGTCTGGGAGGAGATCTCAGGCGGCAACGACGTGATCGAGCTCGGCAAACGCGAGGTGCAATCGCGCGCCTATGTCAGCTGGTTCAATTTCCGCGGCGGCGATCAGCAAAAGAAGGTCGGCCAGCTCTCGGGCGGTGAACGCAACCGCGTGCATCTGGCGAAGATGCTCCAGCTCGGCGCCAATCTGCTGCTGCTTGACGCACCGACCAACGATCTCGATGTCGAGACGCTCTCAGCCTTGGAGGCAGCCCTGGAGGACTTCGCCGGTTGCGCCGTTATCATCAGCCATGATCGCTTCTTCCTCGATCGCATTGCCACCCACATGCTGGCTTTTGAGGGTGATTCCCACGTCGAATGGTTCGAAGGCAATTTTGCCGACTACGAAGAAGACAAGAAGCGGCGGTTGGGTGAGGATTCGATCATTCCCAAGCGCATTCGGTACAAGCGCTTCACCCGCGATTGAGCAGCCAGCCTTGATGTTCCTCCCACTCCCGCCATATCCAGGCTAAGTTTGAAGAGACAAGCCCACAGCCACCAAACAGGAGACAGGCAGAATGAAATACAGCAGCGTTGCAGCCGCGCTCGTTTTCGCGCTTCTCATAACTCCGGCGCCCGCCTGGGCACAACGCACCAAGGCGCCAGAGAGCGCTGCGGTCTATTTCATTACGCCCACCGACGGCGCGCAAGTCGCCAGTCCGCTGACCGTAAGCTTTGGTCTTAAGGGATTGGGAGTGGCGCCAGCAGGAACCGAGAAGGCGGCGACCGGCCACCATCATCTGCTGATCGATCAAAAGCTCGAAGACTATGACGCCGCCATTCCAGCCGACGACACCCATAAGCATTTCGGCGGCGGCCAGACCGAAACGAGCATCGAGCTCGCGCCCGGTCAACACACGCTTCAGCTGATCGTCGGCGACCTCAACCACATACCGCACGATCCGCCGATCGAATCGGAGACGATCACCATCACCGTGAAATAGCAGGCGGCGCGCGGCCTCAGGACGCTGGTTTAACGAATTTCAGTGTCATCCGGTCGCTCTCGCCAATGGCGAGGTATTTCTCGCGATTGCGGTCTTTCAGCAGCAAAGTCGGCGGCAGCGTCCACACGCCTCTGGGGTGCTTGCGGGTGTCGCGTGGATTGGCGTTGATTTCCGATTTTTCGACCAGCTTAAATCCAGCCGCTTCGGCCATTTGGATCACCTGATCTTCTTGCACGTAGCCCGATTTGGCTTGCGGATCAGGAAAGGCCTCGGGGTCGGCGCGATGTTCGACCACACCCAGAACACCTCCCGGCTTGAGCACGGCAAACATTGTCTCGAACACGGCCTGGTCAAATCCATGCAGCATCCAATTGTGAACGTTGCGGAAGGTAAGAACCATGTCGGCCGAGCCGGCGGGCGCAATGTTGGTTTTGGATTTGGAGAGTTCCGTGACCGTGACCTTGTCATAGATATCCGGCCGGCTCTTCAGTTTGTCGTGATATTTTTTCAAGTTCTCTTGGACAAAACTGCGCTTTTCGTCCTTGTCCCAACTGGCGGCATAATAGGTGCCGCTTTCTTTGAGATAGGGCGCTAAGATCTCGGTGTACCAGCCCGTTCCGGGCCAAATCTCAACCACACTCATATCCGGTTTCAGGCCGAAAAAGCTCAAGGTCTCTTTGGGATGTCTGAACGTATCGCGTGCGGCGTTCTTTGGGTCGCGGTGATTGCCGGCGATCACGGCCTCGAGACCGGCGCTGCCGGCATCGCTTGGCGCTTCGGCCCGAGCGGCGGGCGCCGTCAGCTCGAATGTCGTCAGGCATATAGTGGTGATAAGCGCGAATTTGATGGAGAATTTGGAAATCTTTGCGGCGGTAAGCATGGGGGCTCGCTGATGTGGCTGAACTGAAACCGGACTATGGCAGTTATCTTAGCCAAATTGTCTCTGGATGCGAAAGCCCAACCCGGCCCATGGTTACAGCCAAGGAGACTTGCGCAAACTATTTGCGATTGACATATAAAGATATCTTTATATCGTAAACTCTTGTTAACAGACATCAGAGATCATCGCGGCCATGTCCGACCCGCTCTCCAGCGCCGGTGCGCTTGCCTCACTCAAGGCGGCCGGCGAAGCAACCAGGCTTAGGCTCTTGGCGCTGCTCGCCCGGGGCGAACACAATGTGAGCGATCTGACGCGCATCTTGGGACAGAGCCAACCGCGCATCAGCCGTCACCTCAAATTGCTCGCCGACGCCGGCTTGATCGAGCGCTTCCGCGAGGGCAGTTGGGTGTTTTTCCGGCTTGCCGAAACCGGCGCGCCGGCGCGCCTCGTGGAGGAGTTCATCAGGGCATTGGATTCAGAAGACGTGGTTTTGAAACGCGACCGCGACCGCGCCGCGGCGGTTCGCGAAGAGCGCGCCGAAGCCGCTCAGATCTATTTCAGGGCCCATGCCGATCAATGGGATCGCATCCGCACGCTACATATCACCGAACAGCAGGTCGAAGCGGCAATGCTTGCGGCGCTGGGTGAGGGTCCGTTCGATCTGCTGGTTGATCTGGGCACCGGAACGGCACGAATCATGGAACTGTTCGCGCCCTATGTCCGGCGCGGTATCGGCATTGATATGAACCCCGATATGCTGGCCTACGGCCGCGTAAAGCTAGAGCAGGCCGGCATGCGCCATTGCCAGGTGCGCCAGGGCGACTTGTTCAGTCTTGGATTGAGCGATGGACTGGCTGATGCCGTGATCCTGCACCAAGTGCTGCATTTTTTGAGCGATCCAGCGCCGGCCTTGCGCGAGGCCGCGCGCGTTCTTGCACCCGGCGGCCGCCTGCTGGTGGTCGATTTCGCAGCCCACGGTCTCGATTTTCTGCGCGAAGAATTCGCTCATTTGAGATTGGGATTCGAGCGCGATCAAATGGCTCAATGGTTCGAGGACGCCGGCTTGACCATGACGGCTGTCCGCGAGCTCGAGCCTAAGAAGAAAGAGAGCGGCAACAAACTGACGGTCCGTCTTTGGCTTGGCGAGCGCGAACCCATTGTCTCGCGAGTGAGCCGCTCGAAAAAGCTGGAGGCCGTTTCGTGACAGACGCACAACAGACCATGTCCGCAGAACCGTTGAGCGTATCGTTCGAGTTCTTTCCGCCCAAGACAGATAAGATGGCCGCGACCCTTTGGTCGTCCATCAATCAACTGGCGCCGCTCGGACCTCAATTCGTGTCCGTGACCTACGGCGCTGGCGGTTCGACGCGGGAGCGCACCCACGCAACCGTAGCGCGCATTCTTGACGAGACACAACTTGTGCCGGCAGCGCATTTGACATGTGTGGCCGCCTCGCGCGACGAGGTCGACGAAGTCATCCGCAGCTATCTCGACATGGGCGTTCGCCGTCTGGTGGCTCTGCGCGGCGATCCCGTGACGGGTTTGGGCACGGCCTTCGAACCCCATCCCGACGGCTATGCGACCGCGGCCGAGCTGGTGGCGGGGATTCGCCGTATTGGCGACTTCGACATTTCGGTATCGGCGTATCCCGAATGCCATCCCGAGAGCGTCGGCCTTGAGAAGGACCTCGATATTCTGCAGGCAAAAATCGATGCGGGCGCGAGTCGGGCGATCACCCAATTCTTCTTCGATAACGATGGCTTCTTTCGCTTTCTCGATGCGGCCCGGGCACGCGGCATCGATGCGCCCATTCGGCCCGGTTTGATCCCGATTCACAATTTCAAGCAGGTCGCGGGCTTTGCCGCGCGCTGTGGCACCGACGTGCCCGACTGGCTGGTGAAGCGCTTCGAGGGGCTCGAAGACAATCCCCAAGAGCACGCCGAAGTGGCGATAGATGTGGCGGGCAAGCAGGCGCTTGCTCTTAAAGAGGCGGGCGTTCGGGAGTTTCATTTCTACACCCTCAATCGAGCCCCTCTTGTGGAGCAGATCTGCAGCCAGCTTGGTTTGCAACTGGGGAGTGAAGACGTGCAGGAGGAAGTCTCTTCATGACGCGCGAAGAAACACTGGAAACGCTTCAGGCCGCCGCCGCGGCCCGAATCCTGTTTCTCGACGGCGCGATGGGAACGATGATCCAGCGCCACAAATTGGGCGAAGCCGAATACCGCGGCGAGCGCTTCAAGGATCACGCCTCCGATCTGCGTGGCAACAACGACCTATTGGCCTTGACCCAGCCCGACATCATTCGCGCCATCCACGACGCTTATTTCGAGGCGGGTTCCGATATCGTTGAAACCAACAGCTTCAACGCCACGTCGATTTCGTTGGACGATTACGGCCTGGGCGGGCTCGCCCGTGAGTTGAATGTCGCGGCCGCGCAGTTGGCCCGCGAAGCCGCCGACCGCTGGAGCGCCAAGACACCGGACAAGCCGCGCTTCGTGGCAGGTGCGATCGGCCCAACCAATCGGACCGCATCGATCTCGCCCGATGTCGACAATCCAGGTTTCCGCAACGTGACCTTCGATCAACTTGTCGAAGCTTATGGCGAGCAGGTCCGTGGCCTGATAGAGGGCGGCGCGGACATCATGCTTATCGAGACCGTATTCGACACTCTGAACGCCAAGGCGGCGGGCTTTGCGGTGCTTGAGGTCTTCGATGAACTCGGTCTTGAGCTCCCGATCATCGTATCTGGCACGATCACCGACCTGTCGGGGCGCAATCTATCGGGCCAAACGCCAGAAGCATTTTGGAATTCAATGCAGCACCTCAACCCCTTTGCTGCCGGAATGAATTGCGCGTTCGGCGCCGAGCAACTTCGTCCGGCCGTGGCCGATATGGCGGCGGTCGCCGATACGCTCATTTGCGCCTATCCCAATGCCGGCCTGCCGAACGAATTGGGCGAGTACGATCAATCACCGGAGGAGATGGCCGAGCTGCTCGGAGAATGGGCCCAATCCGGGCTCATCAACATCATCGGTGGTTGCTGTGGCAGTTCGCCAGACCACATCAAAGCCGTCATCGAGGCTGTCAGCCCTTATCCGCCTCGCGAGGTGCCGGTGCCCGAGCCGCGAATGCGCCTCTCGGGCCTCGAGCCCTACGCGCTTCCCCAATAGATCACGCCAAGGACGCAAACGACGTGAGCAACGCAGCCCAATCATTCGTCAATATCGGCGAGCGGACCAACGTCACTGGCTCGGCCAAATTCCGCAAACTCATCGAAGCCGATGATTACGCGGCTGCCGTCGACGTGGCCCGCGAGCAGGTCGAAAATGGTGCCCAAATCATCGACGTCAATATGGATGAGGGCATGCTCGATTCCGAAGCGGCGATGACGACCTTCCTCAACCTCATTGCCTCTGAACCCGATATCGCGCGGGTGCCGGTGATGATCGACTCATCCAAATGGTCGGTCATCGAGGCGGGCCTCAAATGCGTGCAAGGCAAATCGATCGTCAATTCGATCAGCCTCAAAGAGGGCGATAAGCCGTTTCTGGAACAGGCCCGCAAGATCCGCCGTTACGGTGCGGCGGCGGTTGTCATGGCGTTCGACGAAACCGGTCAGGCCGAGACGGCCGACCGGAAGGTTGCGATCTGTGAACGCGCTTACAGGACGCTCATTGACGAGATTGGTTTTCCACCCGAGGACATAATCTTCGATCCCAATGTCTTTGCCGTGGCCACCGGCATCGAGGAGCACAATGGTTATGCGCTCGCCTTTATCGAGGCGGCCAGACGCATCAAAGAGACGCTCCCCCACGTTCATGTATCGGGCGGTATTTCCAATCTCTCCTTCTCGTTTCGCGGCAACAACCAAGTGCGCGAGGCCATGCATTCGGTGTTTTTGTTTCACGCCATTCCGGCCGGCCTCGACATGGCGATCGTCAACGCCGGTCAGCTCGCCATCTATGACGACATCAAGCCGGAGCTGAGGGAACTCGTCGAGGACGTCATTTTGAACCGCCGCGACGACGCCACCGACCGTCTGCTTGAGGCGGCAGAGCGCTATCGGGGTGGTGGCCGTAAGGCCCGGGAGGAAGATCTTTCTTGGCGCGAGGCGCCCGTCGAGGACCGCATCACACATGCGCTGGTCAAGGGCATCGACGCCTATATCGAGGAAGACACCGAGGAAGCGCGCGGCCGCGCCGAACGCCCGCTGCATGTCATCGAAGGCCCCTTGATGGCCGGCATGAATGTGGTCGGCGACCTGTTTGGAGCGGGCAAAATGTTTCTGCCCCAGGTCGTCAAATCGGCGCGGGTCATGAAGCGCGCCGTTGCTTATCTGCAGCCCTTTCTTGAGGAGGAGAAAAAGCGTTTGGGGCTGCTGGAAGCGCCCGCCGCCGGCAAGATCGTTATGGCGACGGTTAAGGGCGACGTGCACGATATCGGCAAAAACATCGTTGGCGTCGTTCTCCAGTGCAACAATTATCAGGTCATCGACCTTGGCGTCATGGCGCCGGCGCAAAAGATTCTCGACACAGCGCGCGACGAAAAAGCCGACATCATTGGCCTTTCCGGATTGATCACGCCGAGCCTGGATGAGATGTGCCACGTGGCCGCGGAAATGGAGCGCGAGGGCTTCGACATCCCGCTTTTGATCGGCGGTGCGACGACGAGCCGGGTGCATACGGCCGTGAAGATCTCACCCAACTACGCCCGCAATCAAGCCATCTATGTCACCGACGCAAGCCGCGCCGTTGGCGTCGTCTCCAACCTATTGTCCGATGACGAGCGGCCCGCCTATGTGGCTCAAATCAAAGAAGATTATGCCCGTGTTGCCGAGGCCCATGCCAAGGGCCGCAAGACTCAGGTGCGTGCAAGCTTGGCCGATGCGCGCGCCAACAAATTCGCCATCGACTGGTCGGATTACGAACCGCCTGCGCCCAAGTTCCTCGGATTGAAGGACTTCCTCGATTACGACTTGAGCGAAATCGTGCCGCTCATCGACTGGACGCCGTTCTTTGCCACCTGGGAACTCAAGGGGCGTTTCCCCCGCATCCTGGAAGACGACAAAATGGGCGAGGCGGCGCGCCAGCTCTACGACGACGCCCAAGCGATGCTTGCCAAAATCGTCGAGGAGAAGTGGCTGACCGCCAATGCCGTAATCGGTCTTTGGCCAGCCAACGCGGTTGGCGACGATGTCGAAGTCTATGCCGATGAAAAACGTGGCGCTCCGCTTCATACCTTGCACACTCTCCGCCAGCAGATGACGCGCGTCGGGCCGCGCGCCAACACCGCGCTCGCCGATTTCGTCGCGCCAAAGGAGACGTCTTTGGCCGACCACATCGGCGCCTTCGTGGTGACGACGGGCATAGGCGAGGAGGCGAGGTCCCAAGCCTTCGACGAGGCCCATGACGATTATTCGAAGATCCTGCTGAAAGCGCTAGCCGACCGTTTGGCTGAAGCCTTTGCGGAGCATTTGCATTTGCGCGTGCGCAAGGAGTTTTGGGGGTATGCCGCCAAGGAGAACCTCTCAAGCGAAGAACTAATCGCGGAGAAGTATCGCGGCATCCGACCAGCACCCGGCTATCCAGCCCAACCAGACCACACCGAGAAGGGCACGTTGTTTGATTTGCTCGAAGCCGAAAAGCGCAGCGGCGTAATGCTGACCGAGTCCTTTGCCATGTGGCCCGGCGCGGCCGTCTCCGGCGTCTATTTTTCCCATCCCAAAAGCCATTACTTCGGGGTTGGCCGAATAGAGCGCGATCAGGTCAAGGATTACGCGGGCCGAAAGGGGTGGAGCCTGGCCAAAGCCGAGAAATGGTTGGCGCCAATTCTCAACTACGATCCCCTTGCCTCTAAAACCGAAGCTGCTTGATATGCGCGCGCGGCCAGATCGGTTGATGTCATATTAGGTTTGCGCGCGGGCGTCTTGATCGGCGCCCAGCTGCTCATCGGTTTGGGGTAAGAAGAAACGAAAACAAAACGTAAGATAGGCGAGCTCGATCAATCCGAGCACCGCGCCCATTGTTTCGATGACAAACCAGTCGGCGATATGGAGCAGGGCGCCGTCCTCTAAGGAAAAATGAAAGCCGCTGCGCCGCAGCAGTGCCGTTAGAATCAAGAACGGTACGATGCAGGCGACAAAACCCATCGTCAGGCTCCAGGTGTGGCCGCGCGTCGCGTCCCAAGCGCGCCTGATCGTCAGTCCCCGCATGCCGAGCGCCTTGCCCGGCAACACGACGCTGAGGCGCGCCGAGAGCGCGAGAAAAATCAGGAAGGCGATCACTTGCATACCGGAGATGATTGATTTTGCGGTGGGCGCCAGCAGGAAGCTTGGCCCAACCGTTTCACCCCCAGCGCCAACCTCGGGCAGGCCCCACATCAGCGTCATCAATTTCGAAATGGCGCCCACCGTAAAAACTGGCGCCAACGCGGTCAGATAGAGCACGATTGCCAGCCCGAAATAGCTCCACACCAACCGATCGACACGCAGATAGATGCTGGCGCTGTCCCGCTCGCCGAACAGCAGCAGCCTGTGCCAGGCGATGGCGATCGAGGCCAGCGGAATGAACAGAAACCAGCCAATGAAGAATGTGAGGTCGAAGCCGAGCAGCGGCTGGCCCTCGGCGTCGCTCAAAAATCGCGTCTTCGCAATATCGGAGGCCACCCGCGCCGACGTCATGATCACAATCCACGCCCAACAAATGCGCAGCGCGTAGCCGGCGTTCTCAAACAGCGACCGAAAGGCCATCTCGAGAGCGCGGCTGAGCGGAAATTCTTGTGGCTGGGTTTGCGTCATGGCTTTGGGGGGATCGTCGTGTCCGCTGTCTGTCTGGTTGGCGCGTCAGGTGGTTGCGGGCACTTTATCCGGCGGAAAAAAGAACATGAAACAAAAGGAGAGATACGCCACCTGCACCAGACCCAGCAATGTCTCGAATATGACGAATACCAACCGGTCCAAAATGTGCAACAGCGATCCGTCTTCGGCCGAAAAATCGAGGCCAGCCAAGCGCAGGCCGACGAACGCGATGGCGATAGGCATCACCGAGAGCAGCAGGCCCACGACCAGGCCATAGGTCTGTCCTCGAGTGGTGAGCCAAGCGCGTTTTAGGGTTATGCCGGCTACGCCGATGGCTTTGGCGGGCAACATGATGCCAAAGCGCGTGGCGAATACGAAGAATGCGACAAGGGCGAAAATCTGGACGATTGGCGAGGCCAACAGGCCTTGGTCGGAGAGAACGTATTCGATTGCGGATGGGCGCTCGCCCGGTAATCCGAAAACCACCACGGTGATCAGCTTGAACATCTGGCGGAGCAGCCAGGGAGCAATATAGGGGGACCAGGCGATGACCTGCACCAATATGGCAAAGCCCAGGTAGGACAGCACGTAGCCGTCCAATCTGAGGTAGATCCATGACGGATCTTTCTCCTTCAGCAGCAGCCAACGGTGCCAAGCCACAGCGATCGAGGCCAGTGGCAAGGCATAGATCAGCACAACAGCAAAGGAAGACCAGTCCGCCACGCCGTCGCGGTTGGCCTTGCTGCTGAAGGCTTCGCCCAACAGCAGATCGGCAGCCACAAGCGCTGCAGCAGCCACCAGAATCCAGGCCCAACTGATGCGGCAGGCATAGCCGAAATCACTGATCACGGCCCGATAAACGTCGACGACAATTGTGCCGGTGGGAAAGGAGGTTTCCTGAGGCTGCTGCTTGGGATCGTTGAGCTTCTGCATCGGGACTGGATTCGCTGATCGCTTAAGACCGACACCGCGGTCACTGAGGTCACCATTCGGCCGCGCGGCGCCGACTCGGTCTAAACTAAGCTTTTGGCGCAAAATGCAATATAGCGGCACGAAGCAACCAATCGTCGGGAAAATTCGCGTGAACATTGACAAACTTCGCTCCGACACGCCGGGCATCGCCCATTGCATCAATCTCAACAATGCCGGTGCGGCGCTGATGCCCGCATCTGTGGTCGATGTGCTCGAGCGGCATTTGCGGCTGGAGACGCAAATTGGCGGTCAGGCCGCTGCGATGAAACGTCGTGATGAATTAGAAGCCGTCCACGCATCGATCGAGGGGCTGCTCGGCGCGGCGTCAGGCTCGGTGGCGCTCATGACCAACGCCACGCGCGCTTGGCAGCTTGCCTTCTATGGCCTCGAATTCCGCCCGGGCGACCGAATTCTCACTTCGCGCGCCGAGTACGGCGCCAACTACGTCGCTTTTCTTCAAATGCAAAAACGCACGGGTTGCGAGATCGACGTCATTCCAGACGATGAAAGCGGCGCAACCGATGCCGCCGCGCTGGATGACATGATCGATGAGCGCGTCAAGTTGATCGCCGTCACCTGGGTGCCGACCAATGGCGGCTTGGTCAATCCTGCCGCGGCAATAGGCGATATCGCGCGTGCCCGCGGCGTTCCCTATTTGCTCGATGCCTGCCAAGCGATAGGTCAAATGCCAGCCAATGTGGTGGAGCTGGGTTGCGACTTTCTGAGTGCGACGGGGCGCAAATGGTTGCGCGCACCCCGCGGTACGGGATTTCTCTATGTCTCGCCTGCGATGCTGGAGCGCGTGGAGCCGGCCATGCTGGATCACACGGGCGGGCGCTGGGTGAGCGCCGATGCCTATCAGCTGCGCACCGATGCGCGGCGTTATGAGACTTACGAGCGGCCCATCGGCGCCACGCTCGGCCTTGGCGCGGCGATCGACTACGCCATGTCGCTTGGCATTGAGGAAATCCACGACCGCGTTGGCGCGCTGGCTGGCGAATTGCGCACAGTGTTGTCCTCGCGTCCGGGCATTACGCTGCAAGACCTAGGATCGGTCAAATGCGGCATCGTGACGTTCTCTCACGACAAGATCCCGGCCGAGGCCATTCGCGTGGCGCTAGCCCGCGACAATATCTTTGTTGGCGTCACCTCGCCCGAGGGCACGCTGCTCGATGCGACGGCCCGGTCTCTGGGAGACCTCGTGCGCGTCTCGCCCCATTGCTACAATTCGCAACAGGATATCGACGCAATGTTAAGCGGACTTGATGCGCTGCTACACACCTCTGCGGCCCGATGACCTATGCACGAGTGATTGCTGCCTCCTGTTTTACGGGAAGCGCGATCGCGACATCACTGGATCAAGGGGTCGTACAGCCCAGCTCCTGCCAGGAGCTTAGATCATTCCCAGAATGATCGCGGCAAGAAAACCAAACACGACCATCGTGGTGGCGGCGGTGAGCTTGGGGGTTCGTTCCATAGCATGCCTCCTGTGTCATTGGTCTGTTCTTGGTTGGGCCGGATTCATGTACGGGGGGTCGTTTCGGCCCTATACGAAAGTCTAAATTTTTTCGACCGATTCCACCATCATGAATCGTCGCTGCGGCGCACCATTGAGGTGCGATGCAACAATTGTGGATATATTCGCAGCACCATGCGGCGTAATGATAAGTAATCACGAGCATTTTAGGTGGCTGAGGGAAGCAGTCAGGCGGCATGATGCGCTGCACGATCGCCCTCTAAAAATAAAAAAAAGGAGATTGTGAATGGCAAAGTTCAAGGCACTGGTGGCCTCGAAGGAGGGTGACGGGCAGCGAGTCGAATGGAGCGAACTTGACGATGGCGACCTGATGGAGGGCGATGTCACCATCGCCGTCTCGCACTCAACGCTCAATTACAAAGACGGTTTGGCGATCACCAAGACGCTGCCTGTCATTGACAGTTATCCGATGGTTCCGGGCATCGATTTGGCGGGTGTCGTGGAAGACTCCAGCTCGGCCGAATTTAATGTCGGCGACCAGGTTCTGGTGAATGGTTGCGGTTTGGGAGAACGGCATTTTGGTGGTTATGCGGCCCGCGCCCGCGTCAAATCGGAGTGGGTCGTCCCGGTGCCGCCTGGTTGGAGCTGCCATGACGCCATGGCCGTTGGCACGGCGGGCTACACGGCAATGCTCTGCGTGCTGGGTCTTCTGGATCACGATCTTGCTCCCGATCGCGGTCCGATCATCGTCACCGGCGCCTCGGGCGGCGTGGGTTCGGTCGCCATCGCGCTGCTCGCCAAGAACGGCTACCAAGTGGTCGCCGCAACAGGCCGGATGGAAGAAGAATCTTATTTGAAATCGCTCGGCGCCTCGCAAGTCATCGACCGCAAGGAATTGATGGGCGAGGTCCGCCCGCTCGATGAAATCCGCTGGGCGGGCGGTGTCGATGCGGTGGGCAGCACCATACTCGCCAACGTGCTGGGTCAGACACAACCTTACGGCGTGGTCACCGCGTGCGGTATCGCCCAAGGGCGCGATTTACCGGCAAGCGTGCTGCCTTTCATCGTGCGCGGTGTGACTCTGCAAGGCTGTGAGTCCGTCAACACGCCGCGGCCGCTGCGCCTGCGCGCCTGGGAGCGTCTTGGCAAAGATATGGACCGCGACATCCTGCAGTCGATGACCCATACCCATCCGGTCGAAGACGTGGTGCAGATGGCCAGCGACATCATGGCCGGCAAGGTGCGCGGCCGCACCGTCTACGAGATCGGTTAGTCCTCTGCCTCGGAGGAGGCTTCGATCGAGACGGGGTCGCCGATCGCGATCTCGCCTTCTTCGAGGACGCGCGCCCTAAGGCCACCGCGCCAATCGGGCTCGAGCGCCTTTCTGAGGCCGCTCAGCTGCTCGTCCATGCGCTCGCAGGGATCGGTTTCGTAGGTGGTTTCCAGCAGGACATCGCCTATGCGCAGCCGAACGCCACCTGTCTTGGGTTGATCGATGCCTTCGACGAGCAAATTGGCCCGCCTCAGTGTCCAGGGCGCATCTACGCCAGCGCCCAGATCATCAATCGCTGCTTGCCAGGCTTCGCGCCAAATCAGCGTCAGCACGCGGCGCTTGGGCCGTGGACCGTGGTCGCCTTCGACCCCGCCTTCGGCGCTGATGCGTGAGCGCTCGAGCTCCTCCATCGGCGCGCGTCTGCGGGCCTTGCGCGCGATGCCAATCAACCTACCGGTCACGGCGTGCTCCTGGTGCAATTGGATGACCTGTCATGACCCAAGATAATGCGAGTATCCAAGGCCGGATTCAAACGGCACGACCATGGAACGGTAAGAGCCACCCGGCGCGCTGACCGCATCCACATAGTCCTTGAGGTCATCGGGGAATGTAAAAATGTTATCGGCGAGCACGAGGGCACCCGGTCGAAGTTGGGGTTCCATCATCCGCAACACAGGCAGATAGAGATCTTTCCAGCCGTCGAGAAACAGCAAATCGATCGGACCCTCTAAGTCGCTCAGAGTTTCGAGCGCATCACCTTGGCGCAAATCGACATGCGCCAGCAGACCGGCTTCTTCGAGATTGTCGCGCGCCCGTGCCACTTTGGCAGGCTGCATCTCCGAGCCCACGACATGGCCTCCCGTCTCGCGCGCGCCGGCGGCCAGATAAAGGGTCGAAATGCCGTACGAGCTACCGAATTCAACGATCCTTTTGGCCCCGGTCATACAGACGCTGAGATACAGAAATCGGCCCATATCGGGCTCGACCGCCAAATACGTGTCCTTGGGATAGAGGTCGCTGATCTCGCCAAAGCCAGCGCCCTCGGCCTTGGCCGCGTCGATTTTAGGCCGCGCCTCAGCCAGCTTTGCGCTGTCGTCCTTGGCGTTCGCGTGTTCGCGCTCAAGCACGGTCTGAACGGCTGCATCATCGAGCACATGCTTGCCCGCCATTACTTATCGCTTTCTTCGATCGCGTCTACACGATCGGGATAAAACGCCACATGGTCCTTGATCTCCGCCATTGCGGGGTAGGGATCCTGGTAGCACCAAACCGCGTTTTCAGCGCGCGCGCCATCGGCCTCCAGGCTGAAATAGCTGGCGTCGCCCTTATAGGGGCAGTGGCTGGAATGATCGCTCGCCAGCAATCTTTCCATGGCGACGTCGCTGCGCGGGATGTAGGCCACCGCAGGATAGTCGGCTTCGCGCAACTCCAATGCGTTTTGGCTGTCGGCGATCACCAGGCCGTTAAATCTGACCGTAAGGCGTTTTGGATGGGGTGCGATTGTGATCGGATGATCGGGACCTGGGAGCTTCATGCGGCCTCACTTTCATGATGGGGGTAGTGGTGCCGCCGCGTTCTGGCGCATGGCGGCAGGTCGGCTGCGGGGCAGGGCATGGGCCAGCAGCGCCTGGTTCCGCATGATCATCAGGACCTGAGCGGTCGAGAGCGCGCCGGTCTTTCCCTGGAATTCACGATAGAGCATGTGGCAGTTCATCACCACGCGTTCTGGCGAATCCCACTCCAGAAAACCTCGCGCTTTGAAGTCGGCGCTGCCGGCGATTTCGCGGGCGGCCGCGTCGGCCTTTATGCCCCTCTCAAAGCGACTACGCGCCGCGTCGGCCAAAAATGTCCAGTAATCGCGAACCCTTGCGACGCCGGAGATATCGGTCAATGGCCCGTGACCGGGCACGATGATGTCGGGCTCCAGGCGTTCGATCAGATCGAGCGCCTTCAGCCAATTGGCAACTGGTCCCGCCCACATAACAGGCGTGCAGCCGATGAACAGGATATCTCCGGCAAAGAGCACACCTGCGTCCGGCACATGCACCATCAGGTCGCCTTCGGTGTGTGCCGGACCCACCTCGATGAGTCGGAGGCTCCGCCCGCCGCGTTCGATGTCGAGCTCGCCTTCGAACGTCCGATTGGCCGGCGTCGGGCTGACGCCCGCGAAATCATAAGGCGCGCACATCGCCTGAAACCAATGTCCCGTCTGCCGGGTCGAGCGGAATGGGAGCGCGCCGAGCGCTGCGCCCAAGCGCGACAGCAGCACCATCGTGGCGGGCTTGTGGTGGGCCATTTGGCCCGCCGCGGCGGCCGATGTGATGATTTCGAGATCGCCCACCAGTTCGTTGCCGAAGAAGTGGTCGCCATCGCCATGTGTGTTGATAACGCTGGCGATCGGCGCGTCGGCACACAGCGGGCCCATGGCCTCCAGCATGACGCGTGTCTTTGGCACGTCCCAAAGCGTTTCGATCAAAGCCGATTGGCCGTTTCCGGTCACCAGTCCGGCATTGGCCTCGCCCCAGGAACCGTTCGGCACCAACCAGGCGTAGACACCTGTGCCCAGATCATAAAGACCCTCGTCATAGGCGGGCGTTTCGCCAAACCGCGTCTGCTTCGCGCCCGTCGGCGCAATGCATTTGGCGCCATGAGCGCTGATCGTCATGCCCTCTTGCTCCGCTCCAGGCGGGGTTGTTTGGGAGCTTCGGTGATCGCTGCGGTGACCTTGTTGGTGAGCGTACCGATGCCCTCGACCTCGAGCTCGACCACATCTCCGGGCTTGAGGCTGCGGCCGAGCTCCAATCCGCAGCCGCGCCCCTGTTTGCCCGAGCAAGTGCCCGATCCGATGAATTCGCCTGGATAGAGCGTCTCCGAGCGCGAGATATAGGAAATGATCTGTTCGAAGCTCCAATGCATGTCGGCGGTCGTACCCCGCGACCATTCCTCGCCATTAACCCGCGCCATCATGGTCAAGCGATAAGGATTGGAGAGTTCGTCAGGGGTCACCATCCATGGCCCCATGGCATTGCCCGTGTCGAAGTCCTTGCCCTTGGCCGGTCCAAGCCGGCCCGCCATTTCCTGAAGCTGGATGTCGCGCGCCGAAAAGTCATTGAAGATGGTGTAGCCCGCAATGTGGTCGCGGGCATTACCCTCGCGAATGTTGCGGCCGCCTTGTCCGATGATGACACCCCATTCGAGCTCGTAATCGAAGGAATTCGTATAGGCAGGCATCTGAACCGGCGCATCGGGTCCCACGACCGAAAAGCGGTTGCTCTTGTAGTAGAGCGGCCGCTTGTACCATGCGCGGTTCAGGAAATAAGCCAGCGTGCGGTTGCGCCCGAGCCAGCGTTCGAGTGCCTCATCAAGCGGCGCCAGCTTGCCCAAGCCGACAACGCGGGTGGCGTTGATGATATGGTCCTCGAATGCCATACAGTCGCGGACCGATTCCGGGCAGGGCACGGGCGCCAGCACCTGGATGTCGTCGATGCCGAGCACGGCGCCTGGAGGACGCTGGCTGGCAATGTAGTCGGCCAGCACGTGTGCCTTGTATTTGGCGGCGGCGCCTTCGCGCAGAAAGCTCAACATGTCGCGGAAATAAGTGCGCGGCGTGCCCTCCATGGCGACAGCACCCACCTGCAGCGCCGCAACCGAAGCGCCGCCGTCGATCAGTACACCGATTTGCGGTTCTTGGCCGGGACCAAGATAGGTGAGCAGCTTCAACGCATATCCCCCGCGTCTTCGTGCAGCTTAACCGCTGCAACTGGGCTTTTTTGAGATGATTTGCCTTCAAGGTCGTCGCATTTCGTCAGCGCGCGACCAGTGTGGACTGGCTTGGCTCAGCTCTTTCAAGTAAGAACCTTTCACATGAGTCCTTCAAGACCTCGGCAATGGCGCCGCCGACGCGGCTACCACCACGGCAATTTGCGCGAAGTGCTGATCGAGGCGGCGCGTCAGCTGATCGAAAAACGCGGCCCCGAAGGCTTCACCCTGACGGAAGCGGCCCGCTTGGCGGGCGTCTCGGTTGCTGCGCCTTACCGCCATTTCAAGGACCGAGAGGCGTTGCTCGCCGCTGTCGCGCACACGGGCTTTGATCGATTTGCCGACCAGTTGGAAGAAGCTTGGGCCGGCGGTGAGCCCTCTGCCATTGCGGCATTCGAGGCGATGGGGCGCGCTTATCTGCAATTTGCCCGCGAAGAGCCTGCAAGCTATGCGGCGATGTTCGAGACTGAGTTGCCTGCCGCACTTCACCCCGAACTGGCGGCTGCTTCGGATCGCGCCTTTGATATTCTGGAGCGCGCCTGCGAGCGATTGTGCCAAGGCTTGCCGGACGAGATGCGCCCTCCCAAGGCTCTGATGAGCATGCACGTCTGGGCGCTCACCCATGGCATAGCCACGCTGTTCGCCAAGGGAAAACCGACGAGCGGCAAGGTACCCTTGAGCGCCGAGGAGGTGCTCGAGACCGGCAGTCTGATCTATCTGATCGGTCTTGGTCTGTTGCCCCAGAGCGGCGCACCCACCAAGTAATTGCCATTGGTACGTGTTCCGGCGGCGCCCCGCAGCCACGCTGAACGCGCGACAGCTGCGATTATTTCTCCAGCCAATATTGACAACGGGCCTCGCGCACCCTTTATGTTAATGTGAATAACATTAATATGGAGAGGTCGGACAATGGATGTTATTGAAACCCTGGACGATTACGGGAAACCGGCATGGATCACATTGATGATTGTCAGTTTCATCGTTTTCTGGCCGTTGGGCCTGGGGATCTTGTTTTACTTGTTTTGGAGCGGACGCATGGGATGTGGAAAGCGGAATGGTTGGAAGCGCGAGCAGATGATGGGCTGGCAGAACACCGCCCGCACGATGCGATCAACCGGCAACAATGCGTTCGACGAATATCGCGCCGATACGCTGCGCCGCCTCGAGCAGGAGGCAGAGGAATTCCGCGCCTTTCTGGAACGCCTGCGCGCGGCCAAGGACAAAGCGGAGTTCGATCAGTTCATGGCTGACCGCGACAAGGATCCTGATCCCGGCGCGAACACCGTTCCGGCAACCGGTTGAAGCGCCTCCCGTTCTAACTCTTCAGCCAGTCTTGCACGCAATGCCCTGGGGCGCGGTCTAACCGCGCCCCTTCTCGTTGGGCCGCCCGAAACCGCCGCCCGTTGGCGTTTGGATGATGATGGCATCGCCTGGAGCCATCTTGGTCTGATCGCACCCCTTCAGCCGCTCTCGCGAGCCATCCGCCCGCCGAACCCAATTCTCTCCCCGTTGGCCAGCTTCGCCGCCTTCCAGCCCAAACGGCGCGACCTCGCGGTAGCCCGACAGGATGGCGCAGTCCATGGCCTCGAGAAACCGGATCTGCCGGATGATGCCATCACCCGCACACCACGCGCCCCTGCCGCCTGAGCCTTCGCGAATGGCGAATGTCTCGAGCATGACGGGGTAGCGCAGCTCCAACACCTCCGGGTCGGTGAGCCGGGTGTTGGTCATGTGCGTGTGGACGGCCGAGGCGCCGTCAAAGCCCGGTCCCGCCGGCGCGCCCGAGCAGATTGTCTCGTAATATTGATGCCGCGCATTGCCGAAGGTCAGATTGTTCATGGTCCCTTGGGACGAACCCAGAGCATCCAGCGCGCCGAATAGGCAGTTGGTCACCACCTGGCTCGTTTCCACATTGCCGGCAACGACCGCGGCCGGAAACTGCGGCGAAAGCATGCAGCCTTCGGGCAGAATGATCTTGATCGGTTTGAGGCAACCGGCGTTCATCGGAATTTGATCGGCCACCATGACGCGGAAGACGTAAAGCACCGCGGCGCGCGTCACCGGTTCGGGCGCATTGAAGTTGTTGGCTTGCTGGGCCGAAGTGCCGCTGAAGTCGATCGTGGCGGCGCGGTTCTTACGGTCGACGCTGATCGCCGCTTTGACCCGCATGCCGCCATCCATTTCGACTTCGAAAGCGCAATCGCCGAGCACGTCGATGACGCGCCGCACGCTTTCTTCGGCATTGTCCTGCACGTGAACCATATAGGCCTGGACCACGTCGAGCCCGAAATCGCCCACCATGCGGCCAAGCTCCAGCACGCCCTTTTCGTTGGCCGCGATTTGCGCCTTGAGGTCGGCGATGTTCTGCTTGGGCGATCGCGCCGGGTAGGGGCCTTGGCTGAGCAGCTGATGGACCTCGTCCTCGCGAAAGCGACCGTCCTCAACCAGCTTGAAGGGTTCAATATAGATGCCTTCCTGTTCCACGCTGGTGGCCAGCGGCGTCATCGATCCAGGCGTGACGCCGCCGATATCGGCATGGTGGCCGCGGCTCGCGACATAGAACAGGAGATCGCGGGAATTGGTCCCAAACACCGGCGTGATCACGGTGATATCGGGCAGATGCGTACCGCCATTATATGGCGCGTTCAGCATATAGACGTCACCGGGCCGCATCTGGCCTTGGCTTGCGCGTATCACCGCTTCAACGCTTCGGTCCATCGAACCCAGATGGACCGGCATGTGGGGTGCGTTGGCAATCAGTTCGCCCTTGCCAGAGAACAGCGCGCAAGAAAAGTCGAGACGCTCCTTGATGTTCACCGATTGCGCGGTGAGCTGTAGCGCCACGCCCATTTGCTCCGCGATCGCCATGAAGAGATTATTGAAGACTTCGAGCATCACCGGATCGGCCTGCGTGCCGACGGCGTGAGCTGCGGGCCGCGGCATATGGCGGCTCATGAGCAGGTGGTTTTTGGCTGTGACCTTAACGGCCCAGCCGGGCTCAATGACCACCGTTTGATGGTCCTCAATAATGAGCGCCGGCCCGCTGACCATATGTCCCGGCTGCAAGCCGTCGCGGAGATGGACGTGTGCCTCTTGCCAGGCGCCGCCGGTGTAGATCTTGGTCCGATCCGTTGGCTCGGGCGTCCCGTCCACCGTGGGACATTCGGCTTCATCCGCCGTTTCGCCGCCACCGGCGCTCTCGACCGACAGCGCCTCGATCTCGATCGTCTTTTCGGGGCTGATAAAGCCGAAACGGCGTTTGTGCAGGGCTTCGAAATTCGCCCGCATGGTCTCAAGCTCTGCCAATTCGATTTCGAGTGCGGTGTCGGTTCCGGCGTAGCGCAGATGCGTATCAAGCTTGGTTGTAATCTCGGCCGCGCCGATGCCCTGGCCTTCGAGCTCGCTCTTGGTTGCGGCTTCGAGATCGCGTCCGAGTTCTTGGCAGATGGCGATGCCGGCTGCATCAAGGCTGCGCTCGATGGCGCGTACCCGGTTGGCGCGCACGTCCGCCAAACCCATGCCATAGGCCGAGAGCACGCCCGAAAGCGGATGGATCAAGACCTGCTCCATGCCGAGCGCATCGGCCACCGCGCAGGCGTGTTGGCCGCAGGCGCCGCCGAAACAGGCCAGCGTGTAGCGCGTCACGTCATAGCCGCGCTGCACCGATATCTTCTTGATGGCATTCGCCATGTTCTCGACCGCGATATGCAGGAAACCGTCGGCCACGCGTTCGGCACTTCGTCCATCGCCGATCTCCCCAGCCAGCTTGCCGAAGGCTTGTTCGACCGCGTGGCTATCAAGTGGCTCGTCGCCGCGGGTCCCGAAAATGGCGGGGAAATATTTCGGATTGAGCTTGCCAACCATGACATTGGCGTCGGTCACAGCGAGCGGTCCGCCGCGCCGATAGCAAAGCGGTCCAGGGTCGGCCGCGGCAGAATCCGGCCCCACCCGAAAGCGCGCGCCGTCGTAGTGCAGCACCGAGCCGCCGCCCGCCGCCACGGTGTGGATTGCCATCATCGGCGCGCGCATGCGCACGCCAGCGACTTCCGTCTCAAAGGCCCGCTCATAGTGGCCGTCGAAATGGCACACATCGGTGGACGTGCCCCCCATGTCGAACCCGATGATGCGCTCGAGCCCCGCGAGCTTAGCTGTCTCCACCGCGCCGACGACGCCTCCCGCCGGGCCTGACAAAATTGCGTCCTTGCCTTGAAACAGCCGCGCATTGGTCAACCCGCCGGCGCTCGTCATGAACATCAGTTGCAGTTGTTCGCCGTCCTCGATGCCGAGCTCGCTCTCCACTTGGCTCACATAGCGGCGCAGGATTGGTGAGAGATACGCATCCGCCACGCAGGTATCGCCGCGCCCGACGAATTTGATGAGCGGACTCGCGCCATGGCTGGTGGAGATCTGACCGAAGCCCATTTCGCGCGCGATCTCCGCCACACGCGCCTCGTGTGCGGGAAAGGCGTAGGCGTGCATGAAGACGATCGCCACCGCGTCGATGCCCTCTGACCTCGCCGTCTCGAGCGCTTGGCGTGCGGTGGTCTCGTCGAGCGGCGTTTCTATATTCCCGTCGGCGCCCACCCGCTCGGTGACCTCATCGACCCGGTCATAAAGCATCTCGGGCTTGACGATCTCTCGGGCAAAGATATCTGGTCGCGCCTGCGTCCCGATGCGCAGCGCATCGCGAAAGCCCCGCGTGACCAGCAGAGAAACTCGCTCGCCCTTGCGCTCGAGCAGCGCATTGGTCGCGACGGTGGTGCCCATTTTGACCGCCGCGATCTGATCCGATGGAACAGCGCCGCCAGGTTCAAGCCCCAAGCAATCGCGAATGCCCTGGATTGCCGCGTCGCGGTAGCTCTCGGGGTTTTCGGAGAGCAGCTTGCGCGTTTGGATGTGCCCATCGGGCGCGCGCGCCACGACGTCGGTAAACGTGCCGCCGCGGTCGATCCAAAACTGCCATTTTTTCTGACGCGCCATGGCCAAAAGCAATAGGCGTTGGGCCATTTGCCCGCAAGCGGGCTTGAGGGTTGACCGCCCGCCCGGCGCCCGCAGAAGAGAGCCAGTTCGACGCAATGCTAACTGGGCCAAGTGCCATCCGGATGGAGGATGGTTTGGCTTCAAAGAAGTGCGGCTTGCGCGCTAGATCATCTCGCGGTGTTTGAGTTCCGCGATGTAGCCTTCCAGCATTTCATCGAGCCCGCGAACATTGACGCCCAGCGAATTTTGCCGCGTCAGGTCGAACTGCGTCGCGCGCACCGGCGTCTCGTCCGGGTCCCAGGCCGGCGCCTTGTAGTCTGGATGGACGCGCTCGAGCGCCGCCAGGATATCGCGCCAATGCCAGCTTTGTTTGACGCCGAAATACCGCCCGCTCGCCTGATCGTTCTCCAGCGCGTTGACGTGGAGCGCGGCCAAATCGCGTGCATCGATATAGGAGAGCGAGCCGTTGGGAATTTTATCGGTGAAACGCTCGCCGCGAATGATTGCCGCAAAGCGCTCGAAGCTTCCCTCTGGTTCCGGTTTGTAGCTCGGGCCGACAATGATGGTCGGGTTGATGGTGCACGCGCGAAAGGCGCCGTTTGAGGCGTCCATCTTATCCAATACGTATCTGTCCAGACGGGTTTTGCCGACGGCGGCGTACTTGCCCTGTTCGAGCTGCAGCGTGTCATCCGACCAATGATCGACTTCGTTCTTGAGCTCGGGTTCGCCCTCTGGTGGGTTGGTGGAACCCGTGCTCGAGGTGTAGACCGCTCTGCTGATCCCGGCATCGATCGCCGCTTGGGTTACGTTCTCGGCGATTGCCGCCATGAGCTCCACCGTTTCGGGTTGAACTGCCGGCGATCCGGCGCACACGATCACGCCGCTGCACCCTTTCATGGCGGGGCCAAACGAGTCCTTGTCGAAGGCATCGGCCGAAAACAGCGTGAGCGTGTTGTCGCCGCTGGCCTCCGCCGCGACACCCGACATCAGCCAATCGGCCTTCTCGCCTTGGGCATCACGCAGCGTGCCATGCACATTGTAGCCGCGCTTGAGCAGTTCGGCCGTCACGTGGCTGCCGATAAAGCCGCTGCAGCCGACAACGCAGATCGTTTCAGCACTCATAATTCATCGCTCCGTTTCGCTTGATCCCTCGGGGTCCGCGGCCCCTATAGCGCGCACCTTAACCAGACGCGTCCCTCGAAGCGAGATGGGTTGAGAGAGATGCAGCCGCAGGGCAAACCGGCGCCTTGTCGGCCCGGCAATTCTCCGCTTGCTAGTTTTTCAATGCTTTGGGTCCCGGGAAAATCCACTCGCCGTCGAGAATTTCCTTGCGCGGCTGGTACATGCGAACGACGTAGTTCCAGCCCTGCGTCAGCGGCAGACAGTTCACGCGCTTGTCCTCGCAGCCGCCGAGATTGACGGTGATCGAGCCGTCTTCGTTCGGCTTTGCAGTAAGGTTATTCACGCTATAGGCGTTGAGAGCATTCTTCTGGAAATAACCATCCTTGTTGTACATGCTGATGGACCAGAAGGCGTCGACCGGCACGTCCTTAACCGTCACCTGATATTCGCCGACCGGAAGGTTGGGATTCACGTTGAGATAATAGGCTTCCTCGATTGGCAGACCGCCCCAGCCGGAGGCCGAGCCCAGAATGAAGCGCACCGGATCCACGTCCGCCTTCTTGCCGAATGTCTTCTTGGTGTTTGGAATGCCCTTGCTCAGCTCGAGAAGCGGCTGGTAGGTCGCGTCGTAGCTCTTCTTATCGTAGTTCGGCATGACGAACGGTTTGGTCGATCCGGCCTCGATCTTCATTTTATCTTGCAGCGCGTTTGCCGCCTTGATGTCCGCTTCTTCCGATGAGTTGACGAGGGTGCGTACGGCGAGAACCACAAAGGGCGTATCGAACTCATCCATGGTCAGCTCATAAGTACCGCCGCCATGAAAAACCTCGTTGATATAGCCATCATTGTTGACGACCATCATAGACATGTATCGCTTGCCCGCATCGGGTAATGTCACGGTGGCGCCCTTGGAGATGTCGACGATCGCGAAGCTGTAGAGCGTATCGCGGTTCATGCGGATGACGTTCTGCTTGTCGAGCGGTGTTGGCAGGCGGTTGTGGGCCCATTTGTCTACGCCCTCTGCCATTTTCAGCATCCGGTCGATCTGCATGTCGGTCTCGGCGCGGGCGTAATTTTCCACGTTCACCGTAATGGGCGCGTCGTCGGCGAGGGTCGGAGATCCAAGAAGCAGCGTAATGGCAGCCGCAAGAACGTAATTTGAGCGAAGTTTTTTCATTTCGGAAACTCCTTCCACAGGTCCGTAATTCGGAATTCGTCGCGATCGATCGACGAAGCAATAATCATGGCATGAAACTGCCGCGCGGGCCCAGGCGTGTGACAGCTCCACCCTGGTTGTTCCGTAAGGACCCGCCACGCCGATTGACGCTCCGCCCGGCCTGTGGTGTGACAACGGTTCGATCGGGCGAGGGGCTGCAATGGCGTCATCCAAGAAACCGGCCAACAAAAAGACGCGCGCTGAAGCTGGCGTGCAGGGCGACGAAGTCGACCGCTTTTTCGGTCTCGCCGAAGCGGGCACGACCAAGGGCCGGGAGGTGCGGGCAGGTCTCGCGACCTTCCTCACCATGGCCTATATCATCTTCCTCAATCCGGCGATTTTGAGCCAAGCGGGAATGGATTTCGGCGCCGTTTTTGTCGCCACCTGCTTGGCGGCCGCGGTCGGCTCGGCCCTGATGGGGTTGCTGGCGAACTACCCGATCGCGCTGGCGCCCGGCATGGGTCTCAACGCCTATTTCGCTTACACCGTGGTGCCGGCGCTGGGCGGCAACTGGCAAATTGCGCTCGGCTGCGTCTTTGTTTCGGGCGTGTTGTTTTTGGCCCTCTCGCTCACGCCGTTTCGCGAGTGGCTGATCAACGCCATCCCAAAGGACTTGAAGCTCGGCATCGCCGCCGGCATCGGCTTGTTTTTGGCGATCATCGGTCTGCAAAACGCCGGCATCATCCAGGATCACCCGACGACATTGGTCACGCTTGGTGATTTTAGTGAGCCGGGCACGCTGCTTGCCTGCGTCGGGTTCTTGCTGATCGTGTATTTCTATGTGCGCAGGATCAGCGGCGCGTTGCTGTTTGGCATCGGCGCCATCACGCTCCTTGCCATTTTCACCGGCCAGCAAGCGCCAATGCTGCACCCAATCACGCCGCCTGAGATCGCACCGACTTTTTTGCAATTGAACATCGAAGGCGCATTGGCGCCGGCGCTGATCGGCGTGATTTTTACCTTTCTGTTGATCGATATTTTGGATACCGCCGGCACGCTGATCGCCGTTGGCCATCAGGGCCATCTGCTGGATGAGAAGGGCAGGCTGCCGCGCTTGCGCCGGGCGCTTATTGCCGACTCGGGCGCCACGGTGATTGGCGCGGCACTCGGCACCTCGACCACCACGAGCTATATCGAGAGCGCCGCCGGCATCCAGGAAGGCGGGCGCACCGGGCTTGCGGCGCTCGTCGTGGCTATGCTGTTCGTCTTGGCGATTGCGTTGGCGCCTGTCGCCAAGTCGGTGCCTATTTTTGCCACTGCACCGGCGCTGGTCTTCGTCGCCTGCATGATGCTGGCGAGCCTCAAGGGCGTGAACTGGGACGACGCCAGTGACTATATTCCCGCCGCGGTGATCGTGATCGCCATGCCGCTTACATTTTCGATCAGCACCGGTATCGGGCTTGGCTTTGTCACCCACTGTGTGGTCAAGGCGGCGGCCAGGCGTTTCGATGAATTCAACTGGGCTGTCGCCCTCATTGCCGCCTTGTTTTTGGCAATGCTGGCCTTCGGCTGATCCGTCGTGAAGGGCATATTGTTATGAGAAATCTGCGACCGGTTCGACTGGCCACCTGCCTGGCAACGCTGATGCTGTTTGCAGCCCTGGCGCTCGGCGGCGCGCAGCGGGCGGAAGCCATTTTGGCAGGCTCGTGCCAACCGATCGATTTCGACTCCGTTTCCTTCGAGGACGGCGGGCGGCGCGGCTGGTATCTCTATATCGGCGGCTCGCGCCGCTTCGCCAATATGGATGTCGTGCTCGATCACAAACCGGCCAGCCGGGGCAATTGGATCATCCGGGTTGTAGGTTGCACCAAGAACGCGCTGCTCCTGCCCATACCGACGCCCTTCAGCATCGAGGTTCCAATGAGGAAACTGCCTCCGGGCATCCGCCGCGTGACGATCGTCGGTGCCAGCGGGTCCGTTCGGCGCAACGTGCCAGGCCGCTGAGCCCCGCCAAGCCGATCGCGGGCGAGGATCCGTTGCCCGTGCATCAGGCGGTGTGCCGCTGGGCAAACGCCCATATTGCCGACACCTGGCCGCCGCCTGAATCGTTCATGACCGAACGGCGCTAGACTCCCAATTGGGCCCCATCTGGGGCGTCGGCCGGGCGCGTCAAATTGCGTAAAATCTACCCATGCATTTTTCGCAAAAGTGGTTATGCTGCGGCCCATGTCCATATGGGGGAAATTGGCAGGCGCTGCGGCGGGACTGGCGGTTGGCGGTCCTATTGGCGCGTTGGTGGGCGGATTTGCCGGCCATTATGTCATCGATCGCGATAAAGGCGACGAAGAAGCAGGCGAAAACCAGGTTGCGTTCACCATTGGCGTGATTGCGCTCGGCGCCAAGATGGCCAAGGCTGATGGCGTGGTCACCAAAGACGAGGTGAACGCCTTCAAAGAGGTCTTCAAGGTGCCCGAAGGCGAGATGAAGAACGTCGCGCGCGTCTTCAATTTGGCCAAACAGGATGTGGCTGGTTACGAGGCTTACGCCGAACAGTTGGCCAGCATGTTCAAGGACAATCGTCAGCTGCTGGAAGACGTGCTTGAAGGCCTTTTCCATATCGCCAAGGCCGACGAAGTCGTTCATCCAACCGAAGAACAATATCTCGCCGAGGTCGCCAAGCGCTTTGGATTTTCGGAGACGGAATTCAAATACATTCAGGCCCGTCACGTTGCCTCCAACAAGCGCAATCCCTACGACGTGCTCGGCGTGACGCCCGACATTTCCAATGACGAACTGAAATCGCGCTACCGCAAGCTTGTTGCGGAAAATCATCCCGACAAGCTGATCGCGCGTGGTGTGCCGGAAGAATTCATCTCGATCGCCACCGAGAAGATCGCCGCGATCAACGAGGCCTATGATTCGATTGCGGCCGAACGGGGCATGTGAGGCTGGGCAGTCCGATCGCCTCGGCCCGGCGCTCATGGCGGACATGCCCGCGACTAACCTGACATGAAGTCTGAGCCCGACAGCCCGCTTGCCACGCTCTGGTGCCCTTCGCCCAATTGCGAAGACCGCCGTGACGGGCGCGCGGTCGATATTTTGCTGCTCCATTACACCGGCATGGAGTCGGCCGAGGGCGCGCTCGATTGGCTGACGCGCGAAGAGTCGCGTGTCTCGGCCCACTATCTGATCGACGAAGAAGGCCGTGTCACCCAGATGGTCGATGAGGCGATGCGCGCCTGGCATGCCGGCCTCGCGCATTGGGCCGGCGAGGACGACATCAACTCGTGCTCCATCGGCATCGAGATACACAATGCGGGTCCCGACTTCGGCTACCCCGACTTCCCCGATGCCCAGATGCAAGGCCTGGAGGCCATCTGCACAGACATCCTCAAACGCCACGCCATACCGCCCGCCCGCGTGCTGGCCCACTCCGACGTGGCGCCCGCGCGCAAGCGCGATCCCGGCGAGAAGTTCGACTGGCAGCGGCTTGCCAAGAAAGGCATCGGCCATTGGGTCGCGCCCGCGCCCTTGGGAGGCGATGCAGGGCTGGGCGAGGGCGACAGCGGCGCCGAAGTCGAGGCTCTGCAGCAGCGTCTTGCCCGCTACGGTTATGGTTTGGAGATCAGCGGTCTCTATGACAACGCAACACACCTCGCCGTGACGGCCTTTCAGCGTCATTTCCGTCAGGCCCGGGTCGATGGCCGGGCCGATCTCTCGACCATCGACACGCTCAGCCGCCTGATCGATCGGCTCTAGCGGATTGTCTGTGTTCACGCTGGCGGTCATGCGGTCTTGACCAATGGGCCTCAAAGCCCCTTATTGAAATCATGTTAGTCGGCCGGATGGCTGCTGCTGCGGTGTGGGGCTTTGTGGTCCGTTCGCTGCGGTGGAGGAAAGTCCGGGCTCCATGGGAACACGGTGCCGGGTAACGCCCGGCGGGGGCAACCCCAGGGAAAGTGCCACAGAAAGTAAACCGCCCTGCAGGCTTCGGCCTAAGGGGTAAGGGTGAAAGGGTGCGGTAAGAGCGCACCGCGCCGGCGGCAACGCAGGCGGCATGGTAAACCCCACCGGGAGCAAGACCGCATAGGGATGGCGGGCCGTTTGCCCGGCCTGTTTCCAGGCTGTGCCATCCGGGTTGGTTGCATGAGGTGTCCGGCGACGGCGCCCTCAGATGAATGGCCATCCATCGCGTCGCGCATCCGTTGTGCGTTCGCGGCGCGGGGACAGAACCCGGCTTACAGGCCGGCTGACATGCTTGATAGCGGCCGGTGCAGGCAAACCCTGCGCCGGCCGTCCAATTTTGGATTGGATATCAACGCTGCAGAAAAGCCAGGATCGCGCTTGCCGTCTCTTCCGGTTTTTCTTCCTGCGGCAGGTGCCCGCAATTCTTCATCTGGCGAAACGTCGAGCGCGGCATGGTGGCGTGCAGCTTGCGGCCAACGGCTTCGGGCACGACCTTGTCGTGTTCGCACCAAATAATAAGCGCCGGTTGCTTGATCGAGCCATAGCCCTCGGTGACCGTTTTGAAATCGTCGAGATCGATGCTCTTGGCCGTCTCGATCAGCGCGTGTTTGCCGCCTGGCGTGGTCAGTGGCTGCGCATAGGCGGCGACGTCCTGGAAGCTGATCATGTCGTCATTGTAGTAGGCGATGCGGAGCGCTGTGCGCGCTTGCACGTAGGGCGGCGTCACGCGCGTGCTCACATGATTGGCCACGGGCGTGCGCAGGATCTTGAAGAAAACCGGAATTTTTTGCGGATAGGCGATGGTGTCGATCAACACCAGGCGTTTGATGCGCCGCTTGAGCTGCGGACGCTCGTCCATTGCCAGCAATAGGGCAACGCCGCCACCGAAGGAATGGCCGACCACGGTCAAATTCCTCAAGTTTTTCGACACGATGAAATCGCCAATCAGCTTGGCTTGGTCGAACACCGAATACTGATCGTCAAACGGTTTGTCCGATTGGCCAAAGCCCTTGAGGTCGACCGATATCACCCGGTGGTGCTTGGCAAGCGCCGGTTCGATACTGCGCCAAGTATAAATGTTGGCGCCAAAGCCATGCAGCATCAGCAGCGGCGACCCTTTGCCCTCGTCCCGGTAAGCCAACTTGATGGGCGCGGCGCTGCCTGCGACGTTGGTGAATTGATTTGCCTGCTGCGGCGGCGGATCAGCGATCCGGGCGCAGGCGCCGATCGCCAGCGCGCACATCGCTGCTGCCACTATGAGCTTCGTCTTCATCGTTCCGATGCTCGCATCCCCGCAAGCGCCCGCCGCAACCCTCCGGCCGTCTGCCTGGCAGCGGTCGGTGGTCGGCGAAGCACATGGTGAGTCTGAACGACCTTATTGGCGGTGATGGGGCAGGGCAACCGGCGAGTGAATCAGCTGCGTGCGAAATTATTTCAATACTCGCTTAACCCTAAACCGCGATCATTGGATGTTCTGGGAGCCCCCGCGGGGTGATTTAACCCGCTATCAACCCGCAAATCCCTACTGTTTCCATTGACGCCCATAAAATCCCATGATATCCCATTTTTACCCGTTCGGAAAATGGGGCCACTTGGGGAGAGGTCTTTTGAGGCATCGCTGCTCTGAGGCCACGGGAGCGTCAGCCCGCCTCTCCCCGGCACCATCCGATGAGAGAGCGGTACAGCGTCAGGCCGCACTGGCGGCAACTAGTGATCGCGTAGCAGCAGGGTGCGAGAGGGGGAGATGGATCAGTTTGTCTCCACATTCACAAACAAGATCGACGCCAAGGGGCGTGTATCTGTTCCGGTTTCTTTCCGCAATGTTCTCGCCAAAGACGGGCTCGAGGGCATTTACTGCTATCCATCATTGGACGACGACGCGCTCGATGCGGGCGGACAACGTCTCGTCGATAAAATCCAAAATCTTCTCGAAGCGCTTGCGCCCTATTCCGATGAGCGCGATCACCTCGCTATGGCGTTGTTTGGCGCCAGCGAAATCATCAGCCTCGACCAAGACGGCCGCATCGTGCTGCCCGAACGGCTGCGCGACTACGCCGGCATCGCCAACCGCGTCACCTTTGTTGGTCTTGGCGGCAAGTTTCAAATTTGGGAGCCCTCGCGCTTTGAGGCCGAATTCGCTCAGGGACGTGAAAAGCTTTCTAAGCTCAAAAAATTGCTCGGCGCGGGGGGCCGTGAAAGCGGCACTGCAGAGGGGGGACGGGAATGACGGCGGGCCGCGGCACGACACGATCGGGTGCCGCTGGCGGACCAGCCCGCCACATTCCCGTCCTACTTTCTGAGGCGCTTGAGGCCATCGCGCCCAAGGACGGCGGCGTTTATCTAGACGGCACATTTGGCGCGGGCGGCTATTCACAGGCCTTGCTTGAGGCAGCCGACTGCATTGTCATCGCCGTCGACCGCGATCCCTCAGCCATCGCCGCCGGTGCATCGCTCGCGCGCAGATTCGACGGTCGTTTGCGCTTCGCGCAAGGCTCGTTTGCCGAAATGGAAACCATTGCTGCCCGCCATGACATCGAGAGCGTTGACGGCATTGCGCTTGATCTTGGCGTCTCCTCCATGCAACTCGACACGCCCGAGCGCGGCTTTTCTTTTCAGACCGACGGTCCGCTCGATATGCGGATGTCGGGCGAGGGAGAAAGCGCAGCCGATGCCGTCAATTCTCTGAGCGAAGACGACCTGGCTCAAATCATCGCCGTGTTCGGCGAAGAGCGGCGGGCCCGCGCGATCGCTCGCGCAATCGTAGGCGCGCGGGCGAGCGAACCGTTTGAACGCACAAGCCAACTTGCCGATTTGGTCTCAGGCGTGCTCGGGCGCCGCCCCGGTTCGGCCAAGCATCCAGCGACGCGCACGTTTCAGGCGCTCAGGCTCTACGTCAACAATGAACTCTTGGAATTGGCCAACGGTCTGCTCGCATCCGAGCGGCTGTTGCGGGCTGAAGGGCGCTTGGTGGTTGTGACCTTCCATTCCCTCGAAGATCGCATCGCCAAGCGCTTTCTCAATTACTGCGCCAAGCCCGCGCCTGGGCCCTCGCGCCATCGACCGCCGATAGATAAACCGGCCTCGCTGCCCTCGTTTCGTTTGATCAATCGCCGTCCCTTGCGCCCCGCGCCCCAAGAGACCGCGCGCAATCCGCGTGCACGCTCTGCCCGTTTGCGCGCCGCGGAGCGCACAGCCTCGCCGCCCCTATCGCCCGCAACCCAAGACATTGGCCTGCCGCTGGTTGCCGGATCGGCAACCTGATTCAAACCGGAGTTCGTCATGCGTATCGTCACATTCTTTCTGGCAACCATTCTCGTCGCACTTGCCGCCGTCATTTATCAGGTGAAATACGAGACGCGCAGTCTCGACAATCGCGTCGCGTCATTGCAGCGGGGCATCGCCGAAGAGCGCGACGTGATCGCTATTCTGCGCGCCGAATGGAGCCATCTCAATCGGCCGGCTCGGCTTGAACGGTTGGCGCGCGCCCATCTTGGCCTGCGGCCCATCCAAGGCAATCAGATTTCAACCGACGACTAAACGCCACATCGGATCGAGCGAGCGAGAACGGTAGAACGTTGAAAATGAAGCGTTTATTAGAGATCATTTCGAAGACCGGTATTTATCGGTCGACGACGAGCGCGCAAACCGGCCGCTTTGCCTTGATGGCATTGTGCTTTGCGGTGGTGTTCGCGGTCGTGGCCGGGCGGCTCGCTTCATTCGGCTTCATGGCAACCGGCGGCGGTGATAATTTGGAGGCCTTGCCGGTCAGCACGGCGTTGCATCGGCCCACCATGGTCGATCGCAAGGGACGTATTTTGGCGACCGACATTCAGGCCGCCTCGCTCTATGCCGACCCCCAATCGATCACCGATTTGGATGACGTCGTCGATCAATTGTCGAATGTCATGCCTCATCTCAACACCAAGGCGCTGCTCCGCCGTCTTCGCGGCGGCGGCAGGTTTGCCTGGATCGAGCGCGAGCTCTCGCCACGCCAACAGGCCGACATCCACGAATTGGGCTTGCCGGGCGTAGCCTTTGTCGATGAGCACCACCGCGTTTATCCGGCCGGACGCACGGCGGCGCATGTTCTTGGTTTCGTGGACATCGACAATCTGGGTCTGGCGGGGATGGAGCGATATATCGACCGTTCGCTCAACATGATGATGGTCTCCTCCGGCGCCCGCCAAGCGAGCGAACCCAAGATCGAATTGTCGATCGACCTCGGCGTACAGCACGCCTTGCGCGAGGAGCTGGAGGACGCGATCAAACGCTACCAGGCGCAAGCGGCGATGGGTCTGGTGATGGACGTCATGAGCGGTGAGGTTCTGGCGATCAGTTCGCTTCCCGACTTCGATCCCAATCAGCGCAGCCAGGCCCAGGACAAGGGGCGCTTCAATCGCTTGACGGCCGGTCTGTTCGAAATGGGATCGGTGTTCAAGATTTTCACCACGGCCGCGGCACTCGATTTGGGCGTGGCCGGCATGGAGAGCAAGTACGACGCAACCGAGCCCATTCGCATCGCGTCCTTCACCATCAAAGACTTCCACGCCCAGCGCCGCTGGCTGACCGTCCCAGAGATTTTCACTTACTCGTCCAACATCGGCACCGCCAAGCTTGCGCTTGATATCGGCATTGCCCGCCACAAGGCATTTCTCAGCAAGCTCGGAATGCTGCAGCGCATCGAAACGGAATTGGGTGAGACCGCTCATCCGATCGTTCCGGCCAATTGGCAGAAGATCAACACGATGACCATTGCCTTCGGTCATGGGCTCTCCGTCACACCGCTCCATGTCGCCGCCGGCGCCGCTGCGCTGATGAACGGCGGCTATGAAGTGACGCCCACCTTCTTGAAGAAGAAGCCCGGCCGCGTGCCCTATGCCGAACGCGTCGTGAGTGAACGCACCAGCAAGCAAATGCGAGGCCTTATGCGCCTCAATGTGGAAAGCGGCACCGCGCGCCAGGCCGACGCCAAGGGCTTTCGCGTTGGCGGTAAGACAGGCACGGCTGAGAAGGTCGTCAATGGGCGTTACAGCCGCGATCAACTGCTGACGTCGTTTATCGGCGTCTTTCCCGCTGATGAGCCCAAATACGTCATTCTGGTTATGCTCGATGAGCCCCAGCGCGTCGAAGAGACGCAAAATCGCGCCACCGCGGGTGTCAACGCCGCGCCGACAGCGCGCCGATTCATCGAGCGCGCCGCCACCTTGCTCGGCGTCTCGCACCGGTCGCAGACCTCGCAAGAGTTTGACGAACTCATTTCCGCTTCCTATTAACGATCTCCAATCCGATGTGAAATGAGCCGGCTTAACCCGCCGGATCGCCAATGCGCTTGAGTGATCTCGTTGGGCCGCGACATGGTGTGCCCGGGTTTTGGTCCAGAGTGGCCATCAAGGGGCTTTCTGCTGACAGCCGGAAAGTAGAGAAGGGCTATTTGTTTGCGGCCCTGCCCGGCAGCCAAACCGACGGCGTCAAATTCATGCAGGCGGCCATCGAAAATGGCGCCGCCGCCGTCTTGCTGCCCACCGGCAGCGTTGACGTTGCAGATGTGCCGGTTCCCGTAATCGAAGACGCCGATCCCCGCCAGGCGTTGGCGCTTATGGCGGCGCGATTTTACAAGAGGCAACCCAAAACCGCCGCCGCCGTCACCGGCACCAACGGCAAGACCTCCGTCGTCTCCTTTTTGCAGCAGATTTGGCAGGCCATGGGATTCGATGCAGCGAGCCTCGGAACGGTTGGACTAAACAGTGCTCATGGCAGCGTGCTGCTCGCCCACACCACGCCCGATCCGGTCGTGTTGCACGCCTTGCTGGCCGAGGCCGCAAAGCAGGGTGTCAGCCATGTTGCCGTTGAGGCCTCCAGCCATGGCCTGCAACAACGCCGCCTTGATGGGCTAAAATTGAAAGCCGCCGCCTTCACGAATATTTCGCGCGATCACCTCGATTACCATGGCAGTTTTGAAGATTATCTCGCTCAAAAGCGCCGTCTTTTCGATGAATTGCTGCCCGAAACCGGCGCTGCGATCGTCAATGCCGACGCGCTTCATGCGGATGTCTTTTGCGCGGCGGCAAAAACCCGCGGCGCACGATTGATCACGGTCGGAGAAGCGGGCGAGGATCTCACCCTGCGTGGCGCCATTATCGAGGGCTTCGGTCAGCAGCTTTCTATAGGAGCTGGTGGAAAATCCTTCGACATCGCGCTGCCCCTGGTTGGCGCCTTCCAGACGTCCAACGCGCTCGTCGCGGCGGGGTTGGCGATCGGCTGTGGGGGTGCGGCAGGCGATGTGTTGCCGTTGCTTAGCCAGTTGAAGGGCGCACACGGTCGCCTCGATCTGTGCGGCGCCTCGAGCAATGGCGCCCCCGTCTTTATCGATTACGCCCATACGCCCGATGCCCTGGCCCATGCGCTCGACGCGCTTCGCCCTTATGTCCGCTCGCGCTTGATCGTGGCATTTGGCTGTGGCGGCGACCGAGACACCGGCAAGCGCCCGCTGATGGGCGCCGTTGCCGGTGACCGGGCGGACTTGGTCATCGTCACCGACGACAATCCGCGCGGTGAAGCACCGGACGTCATCCGCGCGCAAATCATGAAAAGCGTTCCCGAGGCACGCGAAATCGGTGACCGCGCCGAGGCCATCGCCGCGGCGATCGATGCCGCGCAGGAAGGCGATCTGGTTTTGATCGCCGGCAAGGGGCACGAGACCGGTCAGATCGTCGGCGACCGCGTCATTCCGTTTTCAGATCACGAAGCCGTTGCCGCCGCTCTTGGCGCGGAGCATTCCGATGTCTAATCCGCTATGGACATGCCAAGCCGTACTTGCCGCAACAGGCGGAAAGCTCAGCGGCGATGGCGAAACGGCTTTCGGCTCGGTTGCGATCGACAGCCGCACCCTCGAGCCCGATGCGTTGTTTGTCGCCATCAAAGGTGAGCGCCTGGATGGCCACGCGTTTGTCGACCAGGCGCTCTCGGGCGGTGCTGCGGGTGCGATCGTCTCTCAGGCCGACGCGGCCGTGCCCGGCAAGGGCAGCATGATACGCGTTGCCGACACCCTGGCGGCGCTGAATGCGCTGGGCCGAGCAGCCAGGGCACGCACCGGCGCCAAGGTCGTGGCGGTGACGGGGAGCGTCGGCAAGACCAGCACGAAAGAAGCGTTGCGCCTTGCCTTCGAACAGGCCGGACGCACCCACGCCTCACGCAAATCCTTCAACAATCAATGGGGCGTGCCCCTGTCGCTTGCCAATATGGCTCAAGAGACTCAGTTCGGCGTTTTCGAGGTCGGCATGAACCACGCCGGCGAAATCGAAGTGTTGGTGGATCTCATCAGGCCCGATATCGCCATCGTGACCACCGTCGAACCGGTCCACCTCGAATTCTTTTCCTCCGTTGAGGCCATCGCCGAAGCAAAGGCCGAAATCTTTATCGGCCTGGTGCAGGGCGGCACCGCCATCCTCAACCGCGACAGCGCTTATTTCGAACTTCTGCGCGACCGCGCCAAGCAACATGGCGCTGGCGCCATTTTGGATTTCGGCTTTCACGAAGAGGCTTTCGCCCGCTTGCTAGACGCGGAACTTGGCGCCGAGGGCTCCATGGTGGAAGCGATGGTCGGCGGACAGAAATTGAGCTACCGCGTTGGCGCGCCCGGTCGCCATCAGGTGTTGAATTCGCTGACGGTGCTGGCCGCCTGCCACGCGGCTGAGATCGATGTGGCCAAGGCCGCGTCGGCCCTTGCGGGCCACCAAGCCCAGAAAGGCCGAGGCGCGCGCTTCATCGTGGGTGAGGGCGAGCAGCGCGTCGCCGTCATCGACGAAAGCTACAACGCCAATCCCGCTTCCATGCGGGCAGCATTTGAGGCCATGGCGCAGACGCCGCGCGGCGAATTTCCGCGCCGTGTCGCGGTGATCGGCGATATGCTGGAATTGGGCGACGACGGTCCCGCGCTCCATCGGGACCTGGCGGCGGCGGTTGACGGCGCAGGCGTGGATATAGTCTTTGCGTGTGGACCATTGATGGCCGGCTTGTTTGATGCATTGCCGGGCAACCGCCAGGGAGGATACGCCCCATCGTCGTCCGAATTGGCGGAAATGGTTGTTGATGCCGTTACCCCGGGTGACGTTGTCATGATAAAGGGGTCACTCGGCAGCCGTATGGAGCCGATTGTCGAGGCGCTGCGGCAGAGTCTAACCAGGCGAATTTCAAGTTGAGACAGCGACGAAGAATGAGGGAACGCCATGTTGTACTGGCTCGTTGAGCTCAGCGATCAAATCCAGCCACTGAATGTTTTTCGCTACATCACGTTTCGCACCGGCGGCGCGACGATGACCGCGCTGTTTTTCGTCTTCATGTTCGGGCAGTCGCTGATCGACGCGCTTCGTCTGAAACAGGGCAAGGGCCAACCCATTCGCGAGGACGGCCCCGAAAGCCACATCGTCCAAAAGCAAGGCACGCCGACCATGGGCGGTCTGATGATCTTGATGGGCGTCACGACCGCGACGCTGCTCTGGGCCAATCTGGCCAATCCCTATGTTTGGATAGTACTGATTTTGACATTGAGCTACGGGTTGATCGGACTCTATGACGACTACGTAAAAGTCACCCGCCATTCGACTCGCGGATTTCCGGGCAGGATCAAATTTCTGTTGGAGACGATTTGCGCCGCCGTTGCCGTCTATGCCGTGATCAAGCTCGGCAAGGAGCCGTTTTCGACCTCCCTTGCGCTACCGTTTTTCAAGGACGCGCTGTTCAATTTGGGTCCCTTTTTCATTGCTGTCGGCGTCTTTGTGATTGTCGGGGCGGGCAATGCGGTCAATCTCACCGATGGCCTGGACGGTTTGGCCATCGTGCCCGTCATGATCGCGGCGGCCACCTTTGGATTTATTGCTTACATCGTCGGCAACACCGTGTTCTCCGACTATTTGCAGATCCATTACGTTCCGGGCGCCGGTGAGCTGGCGGTGGTTTGCGGCGCGCTTGTCGGCTCGGGTTTGGGCTTTTTGTGGTTCAACGCGCCGCCGGCCATGATCTTCATGGGCGATACGGGCTCGCTCTCGTTGGGCGGTGCGCTCGGCGCCATCGCCGTCGCCATCAAACACGAGCTGGTGCTCGCCATCGTTGGCGGTCTGTTCGTGCTTGAGACCGCCTCGGTGATCGTTCAGGTCGTCTCGTTCCGCTTGACCGGCAAGCGCGTATTTCGCATGGCGCCGCTGCATCATCATTTTGAACAAAAGGGCTGGGCCGAGCCCACCGTCGTCGTCCGTTTCTGGATCATTTCCGTGGTCTTGGCCTTGGTCGGCCTCGCCACCCTCAAATTGCGCTAAAATCACCGAATGATTCCCATTCGGGTTTTCGACGGCCAGCGCGTTGCAGTATTCGGTCTGGGCGCGAGCGGCGTTGCGGCCGCCCTGGCGCTTTCGGCGGGCGGCGCGGAAGTCGCCGCCTGGGACGACGGTGCCCAGGCCCGAAAGGCTGCAGAGTCGCGGGGCATTACGCTCGTCGATCTGGCGCAGGCCGACTGGTCGGCCTTTACCGCTCTGGTGCTGGCGCCGGGTGTGCCGCTCACCCATCCCGAACCCCATTGGAGCGTAAAACGGGCGCAAGAGGCCGGCGTCGCGGTCATCGGCGACACCGAGCTGTTTTTTCTCGAACACGCCACTTTGGGCTCAAATGCGCGGATAATCGGCATAACCGGCACCAACGGTAAGTCGACAACATCGGCCCTCGTTGACCATCTTTTAGCCTTCTCGGGTCACAAATCCTTATTGGGCGGAAATATCGGAACCGCAATTTTGGATCTGGACCCCTTTGTGGACGACATGACCTATGTAATCGAGTTCTCGTCCTATCAGCTGGATTTGACGCCATCGCTGGCGTTATCGGGCGCCATGCTTTTGAACGTCACGCCAGATCATCTCGATCGGCATGGCAGCTTCGAGAACTATGCCCGCATCAAGAGCGGCATCTTCAATGGCTTGGATGGCGCTGGATGGGCCGTGGTCGGTGTCGATGATGAGCCGAGCCGCGAGATTGCCGACGGCTTGCCGGGCCCCTATGACATTATGCGGATTTCCACCAAGACCGCGCTCGAGCACGGCGTCTTTGTGCGGGATGGCGAATTGGTCGAAATGCGTGCGGGCCGAGAAACGTCCCGCCTGCGGCTTGATGGCATCGCGTCCTTGCGCGGCGAGCACAATTGGCAAAATGCCGCCGCCGCCTTTGCAACGGCGCGCGCGTGTGGCCTTTCGCCTGAGGAGATCGCGGCCGGTCTTTCAGCCTTCCCGGGGCTTGCCCATCGCTTGGAACCGATCGCCGCGCCCGGCAACATCGAGTTCATCAACGATTCCAAAGCGACCAACGCCCAAGCCGCCGCCAAGGCGCTTGCCTGCTTCGACGACATTTATTGGATCGTCGGCGGGCGGGCCAAGGCGGATGGGTTGACGGGGCTCGAACAATTTTTTCCGAAAATTCGCTGCGCCTATTTGATCGGCGAAGCGGCGGACGAATTTGCCGGCGAACTCGAGGGCAAGCTGCGCGCCAAAACAACACGCACCCTGGCGAAGGCGGTTACGGCTGCGGCGGCAGATGCGGCGGCAGAAAACGCGCCGCGCCCGGTCGTGCTGCTCTCTCCGGCATGCGCTTCGTTCGATCAGTTTGCGAATTTCGCCGAGCGCGGAGATGCTTTCCGGGCCGCCATTGCCGCCCTCGCGCAAGCGGCAGGCAAGAGCGGAGAAGGCGCGTGAGGTTAAATCGCTCCGACCGCAGCATCCTGAGCGATTGGTGGTTCACCATTGACCATCTGGTGCTCTCGGCCATCGTCGCGCTGATGGCCGGCGGATTGGTTCTGTCGCTCGCGGCAAGTCCGCCCGTTGCCGTTAAGCTCGGCCTGGAGCCGTTCTATTTCGTTAAGCGGCACGCCATGTTCTTAGGCCCCTCGGTCTTGACCCTTGTGGCCGCCTCTCTGCTCAATCCACGGCAAATGCGCCGCCTGTGCCTGGTGCTTGTCGCCGGCGGTTTGGCGCTGATGATTGCAACGCTCATCATTGGCCCAGAAATCAAAGGCGCGACGCGCTGGCTGAAATTGGGTCCATTTTCGGTACAGCCCTCCGAGCTGCTGAAACCGGGATTCGTAATCCTGTGCGCCTGGCTGTTTGCCGAGGCTCAGACCCGCTCGGATGTGCCCAGCCTGCACTTGGCATTGGGTCTCTATGCCGTTTTTGCCGGATTGCTCATTCTGCAGCCCGATTTCGGCCAAGTTCTGCTGGTCACGGTCGTTTGGGGCGCGCTGTTTTTCCTAGCCGGGATTCACCTTGTTTGGGTGGCAGCTCTTGTGGCAATCGCCGTCATCGGCATGGTAGTCGCCTATTTTAGCGTGTCCCACGTCGCCGCCCGCATTGATTCCTTCGTCAATCCGCGCTCTGGCGACACCTATCAGATGGATCACGCCATCCAGTCGTTCGTCCAAGGCGGCTGGTTTGGCCGGGGACCAGGCGAAGGCGAGGTCAAGCAGGTGCTTCCCGATTCACATACCGATTTCATCTTCGCCGTCGCCGCTGAGGAATACGGTCTGATCGTTTGCCTGGCGTTGGTCGCCATCTTCGCGTTCATCGTGCTGCGCGGCATGCGCCACACCATGCACGAAGCCGACAGCTTCATTCGCCATTCGGTGGCCGGTCTGATGCTGCTCTTCGGTTTGCAGGCGCTGATCAACATGTCCGTCAATCTCGGCATGTTGCCGGCCAAGGGCATGACCTTGCCATTCATTTCCTACGGCGGCTCATCGCTCATATCGATGGCGCTGACGCTCGGCCTGGCCCTGGGACTGATGCGCCGCAGACCGCGGTCGGTCAGTATCGCGCGCCGGATCGATACCCACCACACCGCCGAACGGGAGCTCGAGGCTTGAAGGGCCTGGTCATGGTGGCCGCGGGTGGAACCGGCGGTCATCTTTTCCCAGCTAGGGCGCTTGCCGAGGAATTGGCGCGGCGTGAGTTTGATGTTGAACTCGTCACCGAGCGTCGCGGTGAGCGCTATGGTGCGGGCTTCCCGGCCAAGACCGTCCATCGCGTTCCATCGGCAACGCTGACGTCGCGCACGCCATGGTGCATTGCCGCGAGCGTTTGGACGTTGATGCGCGGCACCTATGGCGCCTGGAAGCTCGTTCGGGCCGCCCGGCCATTGGTCATGGTCGGCTTTGGCGGCTATCCGACGCTGCCGCCGCTCTTTGCCGCAAAACTCGCGGGCGTGCCAACCGCCATCCATGAACAGAACGCCGTAATGGGCCGGGCAAACCGCTTGCTGGCCAGGTTCGCCGACAAAATCGCCTTGTCATATGAAACCACCCGTTTGTTGCCCGAGACCGCGGCCGGGCGCGCCCGCATGACCGGAGCGCCCGTGCGCGATGCGGTCGTCGAGCGCAGTACGCGGAGCTATAAGCCGCCTGCCGCCAGCGGCGCCATCAACATCCTCATCTTTGGCGGCAGCCAAGGCGCGCGCTTTTTCTCTGATTCCGCTCCCATCGCCCTGCGCCGCTTGCCGGAGCCATTGCGCAAGCGCCTAGTCGTTACCCAGCAGGCCCGCGAGGAGGACGTCGGGCGCGTGCGCCTCGCCTATGAGGAAGCGGGCATCAAGGCCGAGGTCGAGAGCTTCTTCGACGATCTTCCCGAGCGCATCGCCAAAGCGCATTTGGTGATTTCGCGCTCAGGCGCTTCGACGGTCGCCGAACTCACCGTGATCGGCCGTCCGGCGATCCTGGTGCCCTTGCCGCACGCCCTTGACAACGATCAACTTGAGAATGCAACTCGTCTTGCCGAGGCCGGGGGCGCGCGTTGCCGCAGACAAGGGGATTTGACTCCCGAAAGCCTAGCGAATGAAATCGAAAGTTGGCTGCAGGACACCGAACGGCTCGGCAAAGCAGCGGCCAGCGCGCACGCCATGGGGCGGGCCGATGCCGTTTCCCGGCTGGCCGATTTGGTCGAGGAGATGGTCGAAGCCAGGCGTGGCGGAGAAGGGTAAAGCGTATGCAGATGCCGGGCGACATCGGTCCGTTTCACATCATCGGCATTGGCGGTATCGGCATGAGCGCCATCGCCGAGGTGCTGCATACCCGCGGCTACGCGGTGCGCGGCAGCGACATGAAACAAAGCGCCAATGTCGAACGCCTGCAAGCCATGGGCATTCCTTGCACTGTCGGCCATAAGCCCGAAAACGTGGCGGGCGCCCAGTTTGTCGTCATTTCCAGCGCCGTGAAGCCGGACAATCCGGAGGTCGAAGCAGCCCGCGCCAACGGAACCGCCATTATTCGCCGCGCCGAAATGTTGGCCGAGTTGATGCGCGGCTATGCCACCGTCTCGGTCACCGGCACCCACGGCAAGACCACAACGACATCGATCATCGCCGAGCTGCTGGATGCGGCCAATCTCGATCCCACCGTTTTGAATGGCGGTATCATCAACGCTTTTGGCTCGAACGCGCGCATCGGCTCGGGATCATGGATGGTCGTCGAGGCCGACGAATCCGACGGCACCTTCACCAAGCTGCCAACCCAGATCGGCGTGGTGACCAACATCGACGCCGAGCACATGGACTATTGGGTTTCGATCGAGGCGCTGCACGCGGCCTTCCGTTCTTTTTTCAGCAACATCCCCTTCTATGGCTTGGTCGTCGCCGGCCTTGATCACCCGATCGTGCGCGAAATGATCTCGACGTTGCGTCGTGAAGAAGCCGGCCGGCGCGTGCTCACCTATGGGATGGCCGACGACGCCGATCTGCGCCTTGTAAATCTTCGCGCTGATGGCGGCGCGATTTTGTTCGATGTGGACGTGGGCCCCGATGTGCGTGGCGGCGCGCGCTCTCTCATGGACCTGCGCTTGCCGATGCCCGGCGACCACAACGCGCTCAACGCGCTGGCCGGCATCGCGGTTGCCAGCGAAATCGGTATCAGCGACGAACAGATCCGCCAATCCCTTGCGGGCTGCGGCGGCGTCAAGCGGCGCTTCACCCATGTCGGCGTCTGGCAAGGTGTCGACGTGTATGACGATTACGCCCATCACCCTGTCGAGATTGCATCTGTGTTGAGAGCGGCCAAGAGCGCCGCGCGGGGCCGTGTATTCGCCGTCGTCCAGCCCCATCGCTTTTCCAGGCTGCGCAATCTTTTTGGCGAATTCTGCACCTGCTTCGACGACGCGGATACGGTGATCGTCACGCCGGTTTACTCGGCCGGTGAAGAGCCCATCGAAGGCATAGACCGCGACTCGCTGATAGAGGGCATCAAGCGCCAGGGTCACGATCGCGTCGTGGCGATCGAGGACGAACACGATTTGGCGGCAACGTTGGCCCAATCGGCCAAATCCGGCGACCTGGTGATCGGTCTTGGCGCCGGTACGATCACCGACTGGACCCATGCCCTGCCCAAGCTGTTGAACGAGGCATCCGCGACTGGGGATGCGGCATGACGATGTTGGCCAATGTCGATGCCCTCGCAGATGCGCTGCCGGAGCTTCGCGGACGCCTTAAGGCGGATGCGCCGCTCTCGCAGATCACGTGGTTCCGCGTCGGCGGACCCGCGCAGTATCTCTTCACCCCGGCCGATGAAGATGACCTCGCCTATTTTCTGAACCACGCGCCTGCCGGATTGCCCGTCACCATCATCGGACTGGGCTCCAATCTGTTGGTGCGCGATGGCGGCGTGCGGGGCGTCGTGATCAGGCTTGGACGTGGCTTTGGAGAGATTGCTGTCGAAGATGGTCACAGAATGCGTGCCGGCACCGCCGTGCCCGATGTCAGGCTGGCCCGCGCGGCTGCCGAGGCGGGCATAAGTGGGCTTGCCTTTTATCGCGGCATCCCTGGCTCTGTCGGTGGCGCGCTGCGCATGAATGGCGGCGCCCACGGAACCGAGACCAGGGACGTGCTGATCGAGGCCCGCGCGCTCGACCGGGCCGGGAAGGTAGTGACGCTGTCGCTGGATGAGATGAACATGAGCTATCGCCACTGCGGTGCGCCCAAGGATCTCATATTCACGCAAGCGTTGTTTCAGGGTGCGCCCGGCGATCCTGCCGACATCGAAAAAGAGATGGAGGCGATCACCGAGTATCGCGAGCAAGCCCAACCCATCAAGAGCCGAACTGGCGGCAGCACATTCAAGAATCCAGAAGGCCATAAGGCTTGGCAGTTGATCGATGCCGCGGGCTGCCGGGGACTGCGCGTGGGTGGCGCGATGGTCTCGGAAAAACACTGCAATTTTCTGATCAATGAAGGCGGCGCCACGGGACAGGATCTGGAGCAGCTGGGCGAGACCGTGCGCGCGCGGGTCAAGGAGACCAGCGGCGTCGATCTTGAGTGGGAAATCAGACGCATCGGCGATGCAGGGGAGGCGCGGTCATGACGGGCAAGGCCCAGCACGTCGCCGTGCTGATGGGCGGCTGGTCGGCCGAGCGCGAGGTTTCGCTCAATTCGGGCAAGGCCTGTGCTGATGCGCTTGAGGGCGAGGGCTACCGCGTCACCGTCATCGATGTGGATCGCGATATCGTCGAGCGACTTCGCGAGGTCAAACCCGACGTTTGCTTCAATGCTCTCCACGGCCGCTGGGGCGAAGATGGTTGCGCCCAGGCAATTCTGGAGACGCTGCAAATTCCCTACACCCATTCAGGCGTGCTCGCTTCGGCCCTAGCCATGCATAAGGAGCGCGCCAAGGACGTTATGCGCGCAGCTGGCGTACCCGTTGCCGAGGGTGTCGTGGTGGCCGGCAGCATCGCCGCCAAGGCCCACGTGATGGTGCCCCCGTACGTCGTCAAGCCGGTTGCGGAGGGCTCGAGCGTCGGTGTGTTTATCGTTGGAAAAGACGAGGCGAAACCACCCGCCGAACTCGCCTCGTCCAAATGGGCGCTCGAAGAACTTTTGGTCGAGCGCTTCATCCCCGGCCGGGAACTCACATGCGCCGTGATGGGGAATGACCCATTGGGCGTAATTGAGATTTTGCCGGCCGAAGGCCTCGGCTTTTACGATTTCGAGGCGAAATACGCTCCTGGAGGCTCAAAACACGTCCTCCCAGCGCAAATTTCACCAAATGTTTACCAATTGGTTCAGAAGCTATCACTGGCGGTGCACCAGGCTCTGGGGTGCCGTGGCGTGAGCCGTTCTGACTTCCGGTTTGACGACGAATCCGGGAGCGACGGCGAGCTGGTGTGCCTCGAGGTAAACACCCAGCCCGGTATGACAACGACGTCACTTGTCCCGGAGCTTGCGGCCCATGCGGGCCGCTCATTTGGTGATTTGGTCCGCTGGATTGTGGAGGACGCGTCTTGCGATCGCTAGACGGAGTTGTTGACGCAATATCGAATTCGAGCGCCGGCCAGGGACACCCGTCCATGCAGGCGGCGCTCTCCCTTGCCCCATCGCATCAATTGGCGGCGGTTGGCATAGGCGGCCGCGCGCCTGCTCGCCGCCAGCCCGGCGCCTCCGCGCCAAATCGCGCCCTGGCGGCTGCCCGCATGGCGGCGGGACTCTTTATCGGCGCCACCATTATTTACGGCGTCGCGGTTGGCGGCTATGCCGGGCGCTTGGCCGGCAATATCCAGGACCAGGCGCGCGCCGCGATGGTTCATGCGGGCTTCACCGTCCAGCAGCTCGCCATCGAAGGCCTCAATCAAACTTCGCGCGAAGACATCGTCAAGACGTTGGGCTTTGGCGAAGGCACGCCGATATTCAATGTCGACAGCATCACCTCCAAGCAGCGCTTGGAGAAGCTGAGCTGGGTGCGCGAAGCCAAGGTAATGCGATTTCTGCCCTCGACCGTGCACGTGGTCGTCGAAGAACGCATACCGTTCGCAGTCTGGCAGATCGACGGAAAGATGCGTCTGATCGACGTCGCGGGCCGGGTTATCACGCCTGTTGCGCGCGAAGATTACCCGAATTTGCCGCTGGTGGTGGGCAAGGGTGGCCCGACCAAGGTGCGCGAGCTGTTTGCTCTGCTCAATGCCCATGCCGAGTTAAAGTCGCGCGTGCTCGCGGTCGTCAGGGTTGCTGAACGGCGTTGGACCCTCAAGCTCCAGAACGGTGTCGAGATCAAGCTGCCGGAAGAGCGTATCGCCTCCGCGCTGGATCGCTTGGCCGAACTCGAACAGGCCCGCGGCGTTCTCTCTGCCGACATCAAATCGATTGATTTTCGCCTTGGCGACCGGATCAGCATGCGCTTGACCGATGAGGCTGTGGCGCGCCGCGAGAACGCGCGCAAGGAAGCTGCCCGTCAGACCGCGCAGCCAACAGGGCGGGGCACCTAAACGATGCTCGCCAACCAAGGATACAAATCCAAGCGCCAACGCACCGTTGCCGTGCTTGACGTCGGCACCAGCAAGATCTGCTGCCTGATCGCAAAACCAATGGGTGGTTCGGATTGGCAGACTGACACTCATGCGCCGCAATTCCAGGTGATCGGTCTGGGTCATCAGCAGGCCGTCGGCATGAAGGGCGGTTGCGTCGTCAACATGGAACTGGCCGAGAAATCGATCGCGGCCGCCATCGATCAGGCCGAGCGCATGGCTGGCGTCACCGTCGGCGAAGTCGTTCTGACGGTCAGCTGCGGGCGCATCAGAAGCGAGAATTTCCAAGCCAGCGTTGATGTTGCCTCGAACGCGGTGCGCGATCAGGACATCAACCGCGTACTGGCCGCCGGGCGCGATTATGCCATGCGCGACGGCGCCATCGTGCTGCACACGATTCCGACCGCTTACCGGCTCGATGGCGGCACACCGATCGTCGATCCGCGCGGCATGATCGCCGACAGGTTTCAGGCCGACATTCATTCGATCGCCGTCGATGAAAAGCCGCTGCGCAATTTGATGCTGAGCGTCGAGCGTTGCCATGTCTCGATTGCCGGCATGGTGGCGGCGCCATATGCCAGCGCGTTGGCCACATTGAGCCCGGATGAAGCCAATCTTGGCGTCACCTGTATTGACTTCGGCGCCGGCACGACGACGCTCGCCGTCTTTACTGAAGGTCAATTCGTTTACGCCGACGCCCTGGCGATTGGCGGCAATCTCTTGACGATGGATTTGGCGCGATCGCTAGCTTCGCCGCTCAGCGAGGCCGAGCGCATGAAAATTCTTCACGCCAGCGCCTTTGTATCATCGGCCGACGAGCGCGAAGGCATTTCCTTCCCGATGGTCGGCGAGGCCCATGAGGCGCCCCAGTTCAATCGGGTGACCAAAGCCCAGATCACCGAATTCGTCAGCCCCAGAATAGAAGAAATTCTGGAGCACATCCGTCATCGTATTGAAGCCAACGGCTTGGATGCGATTGCCGGCCACCCCGTCGTATTGACCGGCGGCGCGAGCCAGCTGCCGGGCTTGGCCGAGCTCACGTCGCGCATTTTGGGTTCCGACGTGCGCCACGGTATTCCCCGCGGAGCGGCCGGCCTGCCAAACGGATGCATGAACCCCGGGTTCGCGACCGCCGTCGGCGCGCTCAGTTATTCGAATTTGGCTCAAAGTGACCGTCCAAATCAGATTCATCCAACCGCGATCGCCGCAGATGCGGGTTATCTCTCGCGCGTCGGACAGTGGATCAGGGAAAGTTTTTAGCGCCTGGATTTGGAAAAAAGAAACGAAGCAAGCGTAGAAATTCAAGAAGCAAAGCAATGGTGCTGCCATGACAATCAATCTCAAGGTACCCGACATGACCGAACTGAAGCCTCGCATCACCGTCGTCGGCGTTGGTGGTGCCGGTGGAAATGCGGTGAACAACATGATCACCTCCGGGCTCGAGGGTGTCGAATTCGTCGTCGCCAATACCGATGCCCAAGCGCTTGCCATGTCGAGTGCTGAACGGCGCATCCAGATGGGCACGCACGTGACTGAAGGCCTGGGTGCCGGTTCCAAACCGGAAATCGGCGCCGCTGCTGCCGAGGAAGTGATCGACGAGATCAGGGCACAGGTTGCGGGCTCGCATATGGTCTTCATCACAGCCGGTATGGGCGGTGGCACCGGCACGGGCGCCGCGCCGGTGATCGCGCGCGCGGCCTTTGATGAAAAGGTTCTGACCGTTGGCGTTGTGACCAAGCCGTTCCAGTTTGAGGGCAAGCGCCGCATGGAAACGGCTGAGGCCGGAATCCGCGAATTGGAAAAGGTCGTCGATACGCTGATCGTCATCCCGAACCAGAATCTGTTTCGCGTCGCGACTGAGAAGACGACCTTCGCCGATGCCTTCGCGCTCGCCGATGAGGTGCTTTATTCGGGCGTTGCCTGCATCACCGACCTGATGGTCAAGGAAGGCCTCATCAATCTCGACTTCGCCGACGTCAGCGCCATCATGCGCGGCATGGGCAAGGCCATGATGGGCACGGGCGAGGCATCTGGCGACGACCGCGCCAGCGAGGCAGCCGAAGCCGCTATTTCCAATCCTCTGCTCGATGACGTCTCCATGAAGGGCGCCCGCGGCCTGCTGATTTCGATCACCGGCGGCAATGACCTCACCCTCTATGAGGTGGATGAAGCCGCCAGCCGGATTCGCGAAGAGGTGGATTTGGAAGCCAACATCATTTTGGGCGCCACCTTCGACGAAAAGCTCGATGGAACAATCAGGGTCTCTGTCGTTGCGACCGGGCTCGATCAGTCGGCCATGCCGGGCGCCATCGCGCCCGAGGAATCGGCCCAGCCGCTGGTCAAAACTTTGGCGGCCAGTTTGAACGAGCGCATTCAAGACCTCGACGCCGAGGACGTGGTGAGCGAAGACGTCGCACCTGAAGCGGATCAAGCCACCGTTTGGCAGGGATCCAATGACGTGACGATCGAAAAGCGGGCGCCTGAAATCGCGGCACAGACCGGCCAATCGCCGCAAAAAGCCGCAGCCCAAGCCCCCGCTGACCAGTCCTTCGTTCCCCAACCGCCGTCGCTAGCAAAGCGCTCCGCGCGTCAAATGCCGGCGATCGAGGACCTGCCCGCGGTCGCGCAGAATCAATTGAAGGCGAAAGAGGGTGGCGAATCTGACGTTGGACTCGCGGCCCAGAAGAAGAAAATCGGTTTTTTCGAACGCCTGACCAGCATGGGGCGTGCAGAAAAGACACAGGATGTGGAAATCTCGCGTGATCGCGAGCCGCCGATGAAACGCGCAAAGAAGCCCCAGATTGCCGTCGAAGAGGTCAAAGCGACGGGCACTGATGGGCCTATCGCACCGGCGCGAACAGCTCGAACCGCTCAATCTGCCGCGCAGCCAATTGCTGAGAATGACGTCGAAGACCTTGAAATACCTGCGTTTTTGCGGCGTCAATAGAAGATCGCCGGTGTTCGATCGGGGTGGGTTCTTGGCACCCATCGCGACCGGGCCCGCTTGTTGCCAGGCAGCCGTGTTGGATGGCGTCGCGAGCAGCCTTGGCGCGCGCTTCGTAACAGACTGTAAAAATCCGTGATTTGTCGGCTCCCCGGGCCAGGCGGTACTCTTTGCCCAAGTTGGTCCACAGTACGCGTGGGGCACGGGGCAGTCCGAATAGTTCCGATGTCATGGGGCGTCTAAGGACCCAGAAACTTAAGTTGGGGGCTCAGGACACTTGTCCTGGCCGGTAATGGGAACTTTGAGGACGGCAACAATTCATGGCCAAATTTATTGGGGCGCGGCAAACCACTCTTGCCAACGATATTGAGCTAACCGGTACTGGTGTGCACACGGGCGCACCCGCTGCCATTGCCATGTATCCATCCGAAGCCGACACCGGCATTCGCTTTATCGTTTCTGGCGATAATTCGAGCAGTGTCGTGCTGCCAGCCGATTACCGGGCCGTGAGCAACACGACACTTTGTACGGTTTTGAGCGACGGCAACGGTACGGCTGTGGCCACGGTGGAGCATTTGCTGGCAGCCTTGCGCGGCCTCAGCGTGGACAACGTTCTCATCGACATCGACAGCGGCGAAGTGCCGATTTTGGACGGCAGCTCCAAACCCTTTGTCGACGCCATCGACGATGCCGGAATTCACGAATTGGATCGGCCGCGCCGGTTCATCAAGGTTTTGAAGCCCGTTCGCGTGAGCGAGGGCGCCTCATGGGCCGAGATCCATCCCCATTACGGCTTCCACCTCGACGTGGAGATCGATTTTGACAGCCCCGTTATTGGCCGCCAGCGCCTGCAGATCGAAGTGACACCGGGAAGTTTCCGGCACGAATTGGCGCGCGCGCGCACCTTTGGTTTCATGAGCGATGTCGAGAAATTATGGGCAGCCGGTCTGGCGCTCGGCGCATCGCTGGAAAACACCGTCGCCATTGGCGACGACCGGATCGTCAATCAGGAAGGCACGCGCTTTCCCGACGAGTTCGTGCGCCACAAGGCGCTGGATGCGGTCGGCGACTTGGCGCTTTCGGGCGCGCCGCTGCTGTGTGCCTACAGGTCGAGCCGCGGAGGTCACAAATTGAACCACCGTGCGCTGGAAATGCTGTTTGCCGATAATGAGGCGTGGGAGCTCGTCGAAGCCGCCCGTCACATGGAAGTCGGCCATGGCGAGCTCAATCTGGGCCTTGCTGCAGCCAGCTACGCCGCCGACCGGTCATAAGCCAGATCCAAGCATCGGATTTTCTGCGTTTTTGGCGCGTGTGAGGCGCTGTCTGCTGCTTTGCCGCGTCGCTCGCCCATAGCTGCGTCAGGCACAAAATCACCACATTCAAATTGTTCCAATGCCGTTATGGCGTGTGATTGCGCTATAAAGTGATTCAGCCTGACCGAGGCAGCCTCGCGACCTCGTCGAAGGCGTCTGAGTTGGGCTCTGTTTTAAGGGTCTATGCCACCGGCAGTTTGAGCGTTGGCGCGGACGTGGTTTGGTCACCCATCGTGAGCACGGGACGTCGATGCTGAGGATTGGTTCAGAAGCAAATGGCGCAATCGACCGGATCTTATCCCGGACGGTCAAGGCCGTAGTTTGCTTGCTGACGGCCCTTGTCTTGGCCGGTTGCGCCTCGTCCGACTCCGAAGTCTCGGGCATCTCGAATCCAAATCCGCCTGAAACCATCTACGCCGAAGCCGACGCTATGATGGGGGAGCGCGAGTACAAGGATGCGGCCAAGAAATTCGAGGAAGTAGACCGCGATCATCCCTATTCGCCACTGGCCCGCCGCGCCATCGTGATGTCGGCCTATGCCCGCTATAAGGCGGGTGACTACGCCGACGCCATTTCCGCCGCCGAGCGTTACGTGACGCTGCATCCCGGAACCAAGGAATCGGCGCTCGCTCACCACATCATCGCCAACTCCTATTACGATCAGGTCAAGGATCCAAAACGCGACCAGACGCGCACAAAAAAGGCGCTCGCCGCCCTCAACATCCTTGTCACCCGTTATCCCGATTCGCGCTACGCCGAGCAGGCCAGGAATCGGATAAGGATCATGAAAGATCTTCTGGCGGCGAAGGAGATGACCGTTGGGCGCTACTATCTCAAGCAGCAGAACTATTTGGCGTCGATCAATAGGTTCCGTACCGTGGTGGTCGAGTATCAAACCACCGCGCACGTCGAAGAGGCCTTGCTGCGTCTAACGGAAGCCTATATGGCGCTGGGTATCACCAACGAAGCGCAAACAGCCGCCGCCGTGCTCGGACACAACTTTCCAGATAGTAAGTGGTATCCGCCAGCCTACAGTCTCCTCCAAGGAAGCGGTCTGGAACCCAAGGAAAGCGAAGGCTCGTGGATCAGCCGGACATGGGGACGCATCACATCCTTCTAATGGGCGCGCCGTGTTAACCGCGCTCACCATTCGCGACATAGTTCTTATCGATCGTCTGGACCTCGAGTTCGGATCGGGCCTGAGCGTCATGACGGGTGAAACCGGCGCCGGCAAGTCGATCTTGCTTGATGCCTTTGCGCTCGCATTGGGCGCGCGCGGCGACGCAGGATTGGTAAGAAGCGGCGCGGAGCTGGGCCAGGTCACGGCTGTCTTCGAGCTCGCTGGCGGCCATCCGGCCTACCAGGTTCTGGCCGAGAGCGAAATCGCCATAGAGCCGGGCGAACAACTGATCTTGCGCCGCAGCCAATCTCCCGACGGGCGCACAAAGGCATTCCTCAACGACGCACCCGTCAGCGTTCAGCTTTTACGGCGCGTCGGCGCCACGCTGGTCGAGATTCACGGCCAACACGACGACCGCGCGCTGACCGACACGGCCACCCATCGCGACCTGATCGACGCCTATGGCGGCCTTGGCCGCGAGGCGGCTGCGCTCGGCTCCATCCATCGGGCGTGGCGCCAAGCGCTCGAGGCGGCGGCCGAACACGAGGCCCACATTGCCCGCGTCAGGGACAATGCGGACTATCTCACCCACGCCCTCGAAGAGTTGCGTACGCTCGATCCCCAGCCTGATGAGGAAACCGCGCTTGCCGAACGTCGCACACTGATGATGCATGCCGAGAAAATCGCAGACGATCTCGAAGAAGCACGGGCTGCACTTTCTGGCGAAGGCACCGCTGATGCTCGCCTCAACGCGGCGTTGCGCAAATTGGAGCGGCAGGGCGAGACGACGGGCGCGGTGCTCTCTGGTGTAGCGGAGGCGATCGAGCGCGTGCTTGGCGAGGCCAATGAAGCGCGCGCAGCCATTGAAGCGGCGTTGCGCCAGACCACATTCGAGCCCAGCGAGCTCGAAGAGACGGAGGAGCGTTTGTTTGCCCTGCGCGCCCTTGCACGCAAGCACAAGGCTCAGGTGGCCGACCTGCCGAATCTGGTCTCGAAGTTCCAATCCGAGCTCGATGCCCTCGATGCCGGAGAACACAGGCTGGTTGAGCTGCGCCGCGCCGCTCACGATGCCCGGCAAGCCTATGTCGAGGCGGCGGAGGCGCTCAGTGAAAAACGCCGGGAAGGCGCCAAGGCGCTTGATGCCGCCGTTATGGTCGAACTGGCGCCCCTCAAGCTCGAAGGCGCGGAGTTTTTCACCAGCATTGAAACAAGCCCTGCCGAAGAGGGCGGTCCATCTGGGCTCGACCGGGTCGCCTTTTGGGTGCGTACAAATCCCGGCACAGCGCCTGGACCGTTGATGAAAGTGGCCTCGGGCGGCGAACTCTCGCGCTTTATTTTGGCGCTCAAAGTGGTCTTGGCCGCCAGGGGCAGCGCGCCGACACTGATATTCGATGAGATTGACACCGCAATCGGCGGCGCAACGGCCGCGGCGATGGGCGAACGCTTGGCGCGCTTGGCGCACGACCTGCAGGTGTTGGCAGTCACCCATGCCCCTCAAGTCGCGGCCCAAGCGAGCGGCCATTTGCGGATCTCCAAGCAACCGCTGGGTGATGACGATGCCGTGGTGACGCGCGTTGCGGTCTTGGGGAGCGATCAACGCCGCGAGGAGATCGCCCGCATGCTGGCCGGTCAAACGGTGACGGACGAAGCGCGTGCGGCGGCCGAGCGGTTGATGGAGCGCAGCGCGTGAACGACAAGCTGCAGGCCAAGCCGGTTGAAGATCTGAAGCCGGACGAAGCCGAAGCCGAACTGGAACGGCTTGCAGGCGCGCTCGCCCGCCACGACGCCCTTTATTACCGTCAAGACGCCCCTGAAATTTCCGATGCCGACTATGATGAGCTGCGTCGCCGCAACGAAGCGATCGAGACGCGCTTTCCCGATCTGGTGCGGCCGGATTCGCCGAGCCATAGGGTTGGTGCGGCGCCGTCCGAACAGTTTGCCAAGGTCAGCCACAAGGTGGCCATGCTGTCGCTGGGGAACGTCTTCAGCGAAGACGATGTCGTCGATTTTCTCAACCGCATTCGCCGCTTTTTGGGGCTCGAACCAGACGAGACGATCGAGGTCACGGCGGAACCCAAGATCGACGGCCTGTCGATCGCACTGACCTACGATCACGGCCAGCTCGTCCAGGGCGCGACCAGGGGTGATGGCAATGAGGGCGAAAACGTCACCGCGAATGTCGAGACCATCGCCGAGATCCCCAAACGGGTTGCGGATGCCGATTATCCCGAGCGCTTCGAAGTGCGCGGCGAGATCTATATGAGTCATGCCGACTTCGCCGCGCTCAATGCACGCCAGGAGGCGGCGGGCCGTCAGACTTATGTCAATCCGCGCAACACCGCCGCCGGATCGCTGCGCCAACTCGATCCCAAAATGACGGCCGAGCGCGCCTTGAAGTTCTTTGGCTATGCCTGGGGTGAGGTCAGCGCGCTGCCGTCCGACACCCAAATGGGCGTTGCCCAAGCCCTTCAACGTTGGGGATTTCCGGTCAACCCACTGATGCGTCTGTGCCAAAGCACCGATGAGATGCTCGCTGCCTATCGTGACATCGAAGCCCAACGCGCCACATTGGGCTATGACATCGATGGCGTCGTCTACAAGGTCAACCGTCTGGATTGGCAGGACCGACTGGGCTTTGTCTCGCGTTCGCCGCGCTGGGCCGTGGCTCACAAATTTCCGGCCGAACAGGCGACAACCGTGCTGCGCGACATCGAGATACAGGTGGGCCGCACCGGTGCGCTCACACCCGTCGCCAAGCTCGAACCCGTCACCGTCGGCGGTGTCGTGGTCCAAAATGCCACGCTCCACAACGAGGACGAGATCGCGCGCAAGGACGTGCGCGCCGGCGACACCGTCATCATTCAGCGCGCCGGCGACGTTATCCCGCAGGTTTTGAGCGTGGTTGAGGAAAAACGGCCTAAGGATTCGAAACCATTCATCTTTCCCGACCGCTGTCCCGCCTGCGGCAGCCACGCGGTCCGCGAAGTCAATCCCAAGACGGGCAAAGAAGATGTGGTGCGCCGCTGTACTGGCGGGCTTATTTGTCCCGCCCAGGCGGTCGAGCGGTTGAAGCATTTTGTGTCGCGCAACGCCTTCGACATTGATGGTCTTGGCTCCAAACAGATCGAGGCGTTCTTCGAGGAAGGCCGCGTGCTCAAGCCCGCCGACATCTTCACCCTGAAGGCCCGCGATGACGTTTCGCAGGAAAAGCTCGAAGATAGAGAGGGCTGGGGAGCGCTGTCGGCGGCGAACCTGTTCGCCGCCATTGATCTGCGCCGCCAGATAGAGCTCGATCGCTTGATCTATTCGCTCGGCGTGAGGCACGTGGGCGAGACGACCGGGCGGATCCTGGCTAAGACTTACGGCACCTTCGAAGCGTTTTGGGCCGCCATGGTCGAGGCGGGCGACCGGCAAAGCGACGCCTTCGCTGAGCTCAACAACATCGACGGCATCGGCGAGGTGGTCGCCAGCGCCATCGTCGAATTTTTCGCCGAACGCCACAACGCCGAAGTTCTTGATAGCCTACTGGCCGAGATCGCACCGCTGCCGTTCGAGATGGATCAGACGGATTCACCAGTGGCCGGAAAAACGGTGGTGTTCACCGGCACGCTCGAGCGCATGTCGCGTTCGGAGGCCAAAGCGCGGGCCGAGCGTCTAAGCGCCAAGGTCGCAGGTTCCGTCTCGGCCAAAACCGACTATGTGGTCGCGGGGCCTGGCGCCGGATCCAAGCTTAAGAAGGCGGAGGAACTCGGGCTCACGGTGCTGAGCGAAGACGCGTGGTACGAGCTCATTGGTGAAGCGCAGGAGCCATAGCGCCGTCGGACGTTCGTTTAGCTCAATTCGGTTGTGACCGCCTCCAGCCACGCCGCCTCTGGTTCGTCGAGACTGGGACCGATCGCCGCCCGCACGCGGGCGTGATAGGCGTTGAGCCATGCGCGCTCGGCTTCCGACAGCAATTCGGGTTCGATGAGCTGCCTGTCGATGGGCGCGAGCGTTAGGGTTTCGAATCCCATCATCGGGCGCTCGCCGCCGCTGATTTTGGCGGCAGGCGTCACCAATACGAGGTTTTCGATGCGGATGCCGTATTTGCCTTCCCGGTAAAAGCCGGGTTCGTTGGAGCAAATCATACCGGGCTCGAGTTCGGCTCCGCCAAGGCGCGAGATGCGCTGTGGTCCCTCGTGCACCGACAGATAGCTGCCCACACCATGACCGGTGCCGTGATCAAAATCCAGTCCCGCCTGCCAAAGCGGTGCCCGAGCAAGCGGATCGAGGTCTTGGCCCCTGGTGCCTTTGGGAAAGCGCGCTGTCGCAATCGCGATATGACCTTTCAGCACCAGAGTGAAGTGCCGCTTCATCTCCTTCGTTGGTTTGCCGATGGCGAGCGTTCGCGTGATGTCCGTGGTGCCGTCGAGATATTGCGCGCCCGAGTCGACCAAATAGAGTTCGCCGCGCTTGAGCTTGCGGTTGCTCGCCCGGTTGACCCGATAGTGCACGATCGCGCCGTTGGGGCCGGCGCCCGAAATCGTATCAAAGCTCAGATCCTTGAGCTCGCCTGACTCCGCGCGCAGCGCTTCGAGTTTTTGGGCGGCTTTGATCTCATCGATTTTGCCCGACGGTGCCTGCTCATCGAGCCAGGCGAGAAACCGGCAGACCGCGACCCCGTCGCGCGCATGGGCTGTGCGGGCGCCGGCGATCTCGGTCTTATTTTTCAACGCTTTGGGCAACAAACAAGGATCGGCGGCTGATTGGATGTTTGCGCCCGCTTCTGCGAGCACGTCACTGAACCAGCGCGCCGCCGAGTTGGGATCGATCCGCACACGTGCCTTTCGTTTGCCCAGCGCCTGAAGCGCGGCCTTGAGTTCGCTTTGTGCGCGGATCTCGGCGACCTCTGTGATAACGCCCCGCACATTGTCGCCGATCTTTTCCGGCGCGATGAAGAGCTGGGGCTTTCCCGTCGCGGTGAGGATTGCAAAACTCAGAGGCAGCGGCGTGTGGGGCACGTCATGGCCACGGATGTTGAGCATCCAGGCGATCGATTCAGGCAGGGTCAGAATGGCGGCGTCGCAGTCGGCGTCTTTCAGCGTTTTTTGCAAGGCTTTGATTTTGCGCGCGGCGGGTACGCCCGCGAATGTGATGCTGTGCGGAGAGACGGCGGCAAGCGGTGGGTCTGGCTGGTCCTTCCAAACCTGGTCCAGCGGATTTGTTTCCAAGGCAACGAGCGATGCACCCTTGGACTCAAGCGCTTTCTCCAGCCGACCGATCGCATCGACGGTGTGCAGCATCGGGTCGTAACCGATCCGGTCGCCTTTCTTGACGTGTTTCTTCAGCCAGCCGCTCGGTTTTGTCTCCGGTGTTTGCAACGGTTCAATCGTTTTGGTGTCCACCTGGTCGCGCGCCTGGAGCGTATAGCGGCCGTCGATGAACAAGGCTGCCTTGGCCTCCAACACGATCGCCAAGCCGGCTGAGCCCGAAAAACCCGTCAGCCAGAGCAGGCGCTCGGCCGATGCCGGCACGTATTCACTCTGATGCTCGTCGGATCGGGGCACCAGGAAGCCTTTGAGCTTGCGCTGTTTCAGCTCCACCCGCAGAAGCGCGATGTGCTTGGTGCCTGCTGCCGGATTGGCGATTTCGTCAAAGCTTTGAAACATGGCAAGAGTTTTAGGCTGGGGACGGGGTGCGATCAATGCCGCCGCAGCACGAGGGTCGCCCAATCGCCGATCGTCACGCGTCGCTCAAGCGCAAAGCCGTGGGCGCGGTAACATGCGGCTATGGCCGAAGCCTGCGTACGCAACAGTCCCGACAACACCACGAAGCTTCCAGGCCGCGTGTGGTGCGCAATGCCGCCGGAAAGCGCGGCGAGAGGTCGGGCCAGGATATTGGCGACCACCAAATCGAAGGGTGCGTGATTACGTATCTGAGCGTGTTCCAGTCCCGCTGCCAGCAAGATCCGCACTCTATCCGCCACGCCGTTCTGGCGCACCGCCTTGCGTGCTGCGGCCACGGCCAGCGGATCGCTGTCATTGGCCAGCACCAAGGGACAACCCGACTTTGCAAGCGCGATCGCCAGCACGCCCGTGCCCGCGCCTATGTCCAGCGCGCGTCGGGCAGGGTTATGCCGCAGCAGATGATCGAGCGCGACAAGACAGCCCTCCGTGCTGCCGTGATGGCCCGTTCCAAACGCTTGGCTTGCCTCGATCTCGATGGCCCATCTGCGCCGCCCGAGACGGTTGCGGTCATGGGCACCATGCACGATATACCGGCCCGCAACCACCGGCGGGCGCGCTTGCTGCGAGGCGGCGACCCAATCGGTCTCGGTCAGTGTTTCGACAATGATTTCATGGAGCTCGTTGAGTTGGCAGTCCTCGCGCAGAAACCTTTTGAGCAGATCTAGATCGGGCGGATGACCGAAATAGGCGTCAACGCGCCAGGGCCCGTCGTCAGCTTCAACCAAACCAACCGCGTCAGCCGGCGGCCACAGCAACTCCGAAAAAAGCGCGGCCGTCCGGCGCGCCTCTTCCGGCGGCAGAGACATGCTCGCCCGATAGGTTGGTTCTCGCGGCTGATCTCCGGTCATGCCACCGCGGGCGCTTAAAGCCATTCGGGCGGTGGCGCCGCCAGTCCGGCCATTTCCGGCAGCAGCCTGGACCGTACGAAATCAAGTTTGAGCAAACGCGGCATCACTTGTCGCCGCATAAGCTTGGCCAGTGGATTGTGTGAGGTGATGAGCTTGGTCTGCGCGTTTGTTTGCCGCAGGACATGCGCTCCGACGGGCAAACGGCGCTCTGTGTATTCGCTGCTTCGGCCCTCGGCGATTAGCCAAGCGAGCGTGGCGGCGTCTTCGATACCGAGGTTCATGCCGCGCCCGCCAACGGGCGAATGGATGTGGGCGGCGTCGCCCGCCAGAAAGACGTCACCCTTTTGATAGGTCTCCACCTGCCGATGGGAGATGCGGAAGCGCGATTGCCAGACGATTTTCTTTATGGCGTAGCGGTCGGGCATTGCAGCTTGCACGTCAGGTTGATCGGCGACCATTCGGAACCGTCCGTGGCCGGCCGGAAACATGCCGAATATTCCGGTATCGACGCGGAACACATTTGCTTCGTTTTCACTGACGGGACCGGTCACGACCGCATCGAGCAGTCCGAAGTCTTGTTCATAAGCTGCGCCGCGAAAACCAATGCCGAGCGCATGGCGCACCGTGCTGTGGGCGCCATCGGCGCCGATCACGATATCGGCGTTGAAGATTTCCGTCTTCAAGCCCCTTTTGATCGTTGCCCGGGCGCCCGCCGCCGCCTGTTCCAGCTTGGTCAGCTCGCGCTTCCAGCCGACAGTCACGCCAAGTTGCTTCAAAGCATCTATCAGAACCCGCTCGGTCTCGTCCTGCGGCAGCGCCAAAATGAAGTTGAAGCGATGCTTCAGCTCCCTGATGGGAATCGAGAAAATCAAATTGGGCCAATCCCAGAAATTCAAACGCTGCATTTTGAGACCGCGCGACAACATTGCTTTGGTCGCGCCGCATGGCTCTAGGATTTCGAGCGTGCGCGAATTGACGCCAAGCGCGCGCGACTCGATCACCGGCCCATCGCCCTTGTCGATGATGCGTGGTTTGAAGCCGCGCCGGGCGAGCTCAATCGCCGCCGTCAAGCCCACCGGACCGGCGCCCACAACCAGTATCTTTTGGTCCAATTTCGCCATATGCCTGATGTACGTGCAGCGAATGATTCCAACAAGCTAAGAAGCAATGTTGGCTTATGGGACAAGCCAAATGTGGAGAGACTAGGTGATGGTGGATTTGGCACGCATCGAGGCGTTCGCCTGGGACGTTCTTAAAACGCTGATTGGTTGGGCAACCAGTCCGCAGTTTTATGCCCAATTGGCCGCGATCGTGATCGCGGTTGCGTTGGCCCAGTTTGTCGCCCGGCAAATTCGCACCCGCGTGCCGTTCTTTCAAAAAGAGCCCAAAAAAGGCGCCTTCCTCAAATTGCGACAAATGGCTTTCGCATGCAGCGATCTGTTGTTTTCTGTGCTCGCGGTGTTCTTTCTGGCGGTGGCGGTCGAGTTTTCGTCAGCCGTTCTCGGCAGCGACTGGTTGGTCCGCCTGGCCCAAAGCGCCAGCGTCGTGGCCGTGCTCTACACCACGATCAACCGCTTCATCAGCCACGACCTCATTCGCGGCGCAGCGCTCTGGGTCGGTATCCCCGTCGCCACGCTTCAAGTCTTCGGTTGGCTGGATGAGACGATTACCTTTTTGGACGGCATTTCGCTCGAAGCCGGCAACATTCGCGTCTCGCTCTATTTATTGGTGAAGGCCGCCGTCGCTGCCGGAATTCTGTTTTGGCTGGGGCGCGTTTCGAATTCCGCCGGCCAAAAGGTCATCAGGGGACAGAAGTCCCTCGACCTGCCAACCCGCGAGCTCTTCGCCAAACTGTTCGAGATCGCACTGTTCGTCGCGATCTTCATTCTGTTGCTGCAGGTTTTGGGCCTCGATCTGACCGCACTTACCGTTTTCGGCGGCGCGCTCGGTGTGGGCATTGGCTTTGGATTGCAGCAAATCGCGTCCAATTTCATATCCGGTATCATCATCCTGCTCGAGCGCTCGATAAAGGTTGGCGATTTCATTGAACTCGACAACGGGCGCACCGGCATTTTGAAGGAAATCAATATGCGCTCATCGACGCTCTCGACCTTCGATGGCAAAGAGATCCTCGTGCCAAACGAAACCTTCATCACTGCCCAGTTCATCAACTGGACCAATGACGATCCGCGGCAACGCTATGAGGTCGAATTCACAGTCGCCTACGATACCGACCTGGAGAAGGTGCCACCGGTCATCGTGGCTGCCGTCTCGAGCCATCCCAGCGTCTTGCAGGAGCCTGAGACGCCCGATTGCGAGTTGCGCGGTTTCGGCGAATCCGGCGTGAATTTCGGCGTCGAGTTTTGGGTTGAAGGCATCGACGATGGCCCCAACAAATTCTCTTCCGATATTCTGTTTCTGGTTTGGAATGCGTTGAAGGCGAACAAGATCGAGATACCATTCCCGCAGCGCGAGGTGCGCATCGTCGATGGCAAGCCGAAGATGCAGGTCAGGCGAAAGACCCGCGCGTCTTGAATGGGCGTATTGCGACCGTTAGTGCCGGTCGACGAAGGAGTCGAGGACCCGCTTGCGGCCCGCTTTCTCGAAGTCGACGATGAGCTTGTTGCCGTCGATCGTTCGGATCGCGCCATAACCGAATTTCTGGTGGAAGACACGTTCGCCGACGCTAAAGCCCGAACCCGTCGCCGCGCTCGAGGCAACCAGCTGACCTTCGATCGTCACCGGTCCACGTTTGGTCGCGTGCCCGCTCTTATGGCGGCGTTGAGCGCGCTGCCAACCAGGCGTGCCGTAAGGTGAAACGAACGGCGTTTCTTGCTCGTTGAACCGGCTCATTCCGTAGCCGCCATAGGATTGAGCGGCCTCCGCCACCTCGACATGGGCTTCGGGAAGCTCGTCGATAAAGCGTGATGGAAGGGCGGTTTGCCACAAACCGTGCATCCGCCGGTTTTGCGCGAATGTGATCTTGGCCCGCTTCTTGGCGCGGGTGAGGCCCACATGGGCCAGCCTGCGTTCTTCTTCCAATCCCGCTTGGCCCGATTCATCCAAATGGCGCTGATGGGGAAACAGGCCTTCCTCCCAGCCCGCCAAAAACACCGTATCGAATTCGAGCCCTTTGGCGCTGTGGAGCGTCATCAGGCTGATCTTGTCTTCGCCGTCGTCGCTGCCGGTGTCCATGACGAGCGACACGTGCTCTAGAAATTCCGGCAGACCCGGAAACTCGTCCATGAAGCGCACAAGCTCCTTCAAATTATCGAGCCGGCCTTCGGCCTTGGGCGAGCGATCGGCCTGCCACATCGCCGTATAGCCGGATTCATCGAGCACCAGCTCCGCCACTTCCGTGTGCGCCATGGACTCTGTGAGCGCCCGCCAGCGATCGAACTGATGCAGCAGTTCGCTGAGCGTGGTGCGTGCCCGGGGTTTGAGTTCTTCGGTTTCGACGACCGCGCGCGCCGCTTGAACCAGCGGAATGGACTGGCTGCGCGCATGGGTGTGCAGAATCTGTAGCGTGGCGTCGCCCAAACCGCGTTTGGGCGTGTTGAAGATGCGCTCGAATTTAAGGTCATTGTCGGGGTTCATCACCACGTCGAGATAGGCGATCGCGTCTTTGATCTCTTGGCGCTCGTAAAAGCGTGGACCGCCGATCACCCTGTAGTCGAGGCCAAGCGTGACGAAGCGATCCTCGAAGGCGCGCATCTGGAAACTGGCCCGCACAAGGATCGCGATGTCGTTGAGCATGTGCCCGTTGCGTTGGTGTTGTTCGATGTCTTCGCCAACGACCCGGGCTTCTTCTTCATCGTCCCAGCAGCTCTGCAGCATCACTTTTTCGCCGTCGCCGGCATCTGTCTGCAAAGTCTTGCCAAGGCGGCCCTCATTGTGGGCGATGAGGCTCGATGCGGCGGCCAGGATATGGCCGGTCGAGCGATAGTTGGTCTCAAGCCGGACCACTTTGGCGCCGGGAAAATCAACGTCAAATCTCAGAATATTGTCGACCTCGGCGCCCCGCCAACCATAGATCGACTGATCATCGTCGCCGACGCAACAGATGTTGCCTCCGCCTTGGGCCAGCAAACGCAGCCACAGATACTGGGCAACGTTGGTGTCCTGATACTCGTCGACCAAGATGTAGCTAAAGCGTTTTTGGTAGGATTTCAGCACGTCCGGATTCTCTTGGAACAGGCGCAGACATTCGAGCAGCAGATCCCCGAAATCAGCCGCGTTGAGGTCTTTCAGGCGCGACTGGTAAATTTTGTATAGCTCTTGGCCGCGGCCGTTCGCGAACGCGAAGGCTTCGCCATCGGGCACCTTCTCGGGTGTCAATCCGCGGTTCTTCCAGCCGTCGATATAGCTGGCGAGTTGGCGGGCGGGCCAGCGTTTCTCGTCCAGGTTCTCGGCCTTGAGGAGCTGCTTCAACAAGCGGATTTGATCGTCGGTGTCGAGGATCGTGAAGCCCGGACGCAGGCCGACAAGCTCGGCATGGCTGCGTATGATCTTGACGCCGATGGCATGAAAGGTGCCAAGCCAGGGCATGCCCTCGACCACGCCGCCGACCAGTCGGCCAACCCGCGCCTTCATTTCGCGCGCCGCCTTGTTGGTGAAGGTCACGGCGAGGATCTCGTTGGTGCGCGCCTTGTGCGACCCCAAAATGTGCGCGATGCGCGTGGTCAGCACCCGCGTCTTGCCCGTACCAGCACCCGCCAAAACCAGCACGGGCCCATCGAGACTTTCGATCGCCTCGCGCTGCTCGGCGTTGAGCGCTTCCATATAGGGCGCCTGGCCCAACGCGCGCTCCGACAGCGACGGCCCGGCTCCGGTCGTCTCTGGCACGCTCATTTCTTGGGCTGCGCTGCGAATCTTTTGCATGAATCCCCAACTATAGCATCGCCGATGCCGATAGAAGCGGAATATGGCCGCCTAGAGGTGGTGTTCCTCATGCGCCTCAATCAGCGCGCTGTTCAGCGCATTGAGCGCGTCGATCTGCTCCGCCCAGCCGATTGGCGTCATATCGTGCGTGCCTTCGACCACGACAATGCGCGTTTCGCCCGCAGCATCATAAGCCTGCAACGCCGTCTCGATGGTGTCGCCCGCCGCCAGCCAGGCCACATCGCCTTCAAGCTCGGGCGGCTCGGGCGTTTCGTTGGTCTCGAGCGCGCTCATGAAATCGCGCACCCGCAAACTCTGCACGATCGATTTGTGCGGCCCCTCCTGCAGGAAGAGCCCCCGCATGGCGAGCTGCCAGTGGAAGAAGCTCTGCCCCAACGTGGCTTGGCTGAGACCGCTTGAGATCGAGACCGCCAACAGCAGAGCGATCGTCATTTCATAGCCGCCGGTCAGCTCGAACACGATCAACACGGTTGAAATAGGCGCCCCCAGAACGGCGGCCGTCACCGCGCCCATGCCGATCAGCGCGTAAAGCCCTTCGCTCGATATCATCACCGGAAAAACCTCCGCCGCCATCAGTCCGTAAGCGCCACCGGCCATCGCGCCCAAATAGAGCGATGGCGAAAACACGCCGCCGCCGAATCGGCTGGCAAGCGTGATCGCGGTGGCGGCCGTCTTGGCCACGAGCAACGCCAACAGCAGCGATATCTGGAACTGGTGGTTGAGCGCCGCGTCCGTGGCGTCGTATCCCACGCCCAAAACCTGCGGAAACCAAATGGCGATTGCGCCCACCATCAATCCGCCGATCACCGGCCGCAACCACAGCGGAATGTCGATCGACTTGGCCACCCGGTCGCTGCCGGCCACGGCCAGTTGAAAGGCGATCGCGACCCCGGCGCAGACGAGCCCGAGCAGTGCAAAGGCCGGAAACTCCCAATAGGTGGTGATCTGATAGGCGGGAATGATGAAGGCAGGAAAATCGCCCAGATGAAGCCGCGCCACCACCGTTGCCGCGACGCTGGAAATTACGATCGGTACGAAGGCGCGCAACGCGTAATGGCCGAGGATCACTTCGTGGGCAAACAGTACGCCGGCGATGGGCGCGTTGAATGACGCCGAAACGGCGGCCGCAACGCCACAAGCCAGCAGCGTGCGTTGGGCGGAGTGGGGCAGGGCGAAGAGATCCTTCAGCACCGAAGCCAACGTGGCGCCCAGATGCACCACGGGGCCTTCTCGCCCGGCGCTTGCTCCCATGCCAAGAGAAACAGCCGAAACCAGCGCATTGCTGAGGCCCTCTTGGGCCGGGATGCGGCAACCGAGCAGGGCGCGCGCTTCAATAACGTCCGGTACGCCGCGGGCCCGCTTGCCGGGCATTAGATAAGTGAGCAGCAAGCCGACAATGAGCCCGCCCAGCGCCGGTACGGTGAGCACCACCCACCAGGGCAGGGCGCTTGCCGCCTCATAAACCGTTTCGCTCGTGGTTCCGAGCCAGGGCAATTGGATGATGCCGATCAGTATCCGGAACGCGATTGCGAGATAGGCCGCGCCGACACCCACAGCCAGTGCGAGCAGCCAGACCAACGGTTGTTTTTCGCCGACGAAAACCGCCAAATTCGGCTGCACGCGTGCCGAGATGAGATGCCACAATCGTTTGGGAAAAGTTGCTGGTCCAGACTCCGGCGATGACGCTTGGGAGGTCTTCGAGGCGTGTTGGCCGCTCGTATTTTTGTTGGCTGATGTCATCATGTGATGGGGCCGCATCGGGCCGAGGTGTGTTGGTTTAAGCCTACGCCGCCATTTGTCTTCGGCCAAGCCTTCGCATTTGCTAGGATCGAAACCCGAACGAGTGTTGGTTCCAAAGGGATTGAGAGATGACGCAAGCAGCACCCGCCGCGCCCATGTCAGAAGGCGGCCTCAGCGACGTCATGAGTGCGCTCTCTGGCCAATTTGGCGACCGCTTCGCGGCCGGTGAGGCAATGCGCGAACAACACGGTCACACCTTGAGTTGGATTCCCAACGAGCCGCCGAGCGCCGTTGTCTTCGCGGAATCGACCCAGGAGGTCTCCGAGATCGTCAAATTGTGCGCCAGCCAGCGCGTGCCCGTCATACCATTCGGCGCAGGCAGTTCGCTGGAGGGCCAACTGAACGCGCCATCGGGCGGCATCTGTATTGATCTTTCCCGCATGACCAAAATCATAGAGGTGCACGCAGATGATCTTGATTGCGTCGTCGAGGCGGGCGTAACGCGCCAGCAGCTGAATGAGCATCTGCGTGACACCGGGCTGTTCTTTCCGGTCGATCCTGGCGCCGAGTCGACCTTCGGCGGCATGGCGGCCACCCGCGCCTCGGGCACCAACGCGGTGCGCTACGGCACGATGGCAGACAATGTCCTCAATCTGACGGCCGTCATGGCCAATGGCGACATCATCAAGACCGGTACCCGGGCGCGCAAAACCGCCGCTGGCTACGATCTGACCCATCTGCTGATGGGATCCGAGGGCACGCTCGGTATCATCACCGAGCTGACCACCCGGTTGTACGGCATCCCCGAGAGCGCCGTGGTTGCGGTCTGCCCGTTCGAGACCCTTGAGGGCGCTTGCAACACGACCATCACCGCCATCCAGCTTGGTCTGGGCATGGCGCGGATTGAGCTCCTGGACGCACTTCAGGTCAAGGCTTGCAATCAGTATTCGAAACTGGATCTGCCGGAGCTGCCCACGCTGTTTTTGGAATTTCACGGCAGCCCCGCGGCCACGCGCGAGCAGGTCGAAACCCTACGCGAAATCACTGAGGGTGAGGGCGGAGGCCCGTTCGAGTGGGCTGAACGCGAAGAAGATCGCAATCGGTTGTGGAAGGCCCGCCACGATGTCTATTGGGCCTCGCGCGGCCTGGGTCCTGGCCTGGACGCGGTCATCACTGATGTTTGCGTGCCGATTTCTCGTCTGGCCGAATGCGTGAACGAAACCCATGAAGACATAGCCCGCAGCGGTTTTGTCGCGCCGCTGGTGGGTCATGTGGGCGATGGAAATTTTCATCTTCTTGTCTTGGTGGACATGAAAAACGTCAAACAAGTCAATGAGGTTGAAGCCTTCGTTGACCGTCTTGTGAAGCGCGCTCAACACATGGAGGGCACCTGTACCGGTGAACACGGCATCGGTCAGGGCAAGATGAAACATTTGCGCGCCGAATACGGCTCAGGCATTGAGGTCATGGCTGCCATAAAAAGGTCGCTTGATCCCCACAATATTCTCAATCCCGGCAAAATCTTTGAGCTGTAGATAGAGTCTGTTGAGCCGGGTAGGCCGCGCAGCCTCGAATTTGCGCCGCGGATTGGCGCAAGAATCCTGAATATGCGGCCGGGATGCGAGCTGGATTGGATAAGTGAACTCATTTCTTTTGACAGTCGCCGGGTTTGTCATTGCGGCATTGACGCTGGCCTTCACGCTTCCGCTCTTCATCGACTGGAACAGCTACCGGCATGTCTTCGAAGGCCAGGCCTCGAAGCTTGTGGGCCGCAATGTGTTCGTCGGCGGCGACGTGCGCCTGCGGTTGCTGCCGACGCCGCTGCTGCGCTTTGGCGAAGTGCGCATCGCCGACGACAAGGGACAGATCGACACGCCGTTCGTCCAAGCCGAGTCGTTCACCGTTTGGCTTTCGGCGCCGGCGCTGATGAGCGGCACGATCGAAGCGCGCGAAATCGAAATTGAGCGTCCGGTCGTCAATTTGCGCCTGAGCGCGGACGGACAGGCAAACTGGCGCGATATGGGCCCGCGCAAGAGCGAGCTTTCTTTTATGCCGCGTGAAGTTGCGCTCGGCTCGGTCAAGCTGACGGATGCGACCATCGTGGTTTATCGCACGCCCGTCAGCGCACCCATCAAAATCGAAGACCTGACGGGTGAGTTCTCCGCCAGGGGTCTCGACGGGCCATACAAGTTCGCCGGCGCCTTTCGCTACGATGACGTCGCGCGCGATCTGCGTTTTTCCACCGGCGTACGCCAGCCCGACGGCAGCTTGCGCCTCAAGCTTGCGCTTCGTGACGGCGAGGCGACGGAAAACATCGTGCTGGACGGAAGCATATCGAGCCTGACGTCACGGCCCTCTTTTGAAGGTAGTTTGCTCGCCCAATTCGCTGAGGAGAAAAATGGGCTCTCGCGCACGGCCAGCGAGGCCGGATCGCCCGTCCAAGCACCGCTTGAGATTAGAGCCAAACTGGCAACAGGCTTGGACAAGGCCATCCTCGACGAACTTGAATTGACAATCCGCAATGACGACAAGCCCCAAACCATGCGTGGCCGCTTAAGCGTCTCATGGCTTGATGGGCTCAATATCAACGGCGACATCGCCAGCCGATGGTTGGATTTGGACGCATTCGGCGTGGCGACGGACAGCGCCTCCCAGCGGCTGGACCGAACGGTCATGTCGTTGCTCGAAAAAAGCATGGGCCACAGCGCGCGTATCGCTCGCGGTCAATTGCACCTGACCCTCGAAAAAGCCCGCCTGGCGGGCGACGTCGTGAGTGACATCGACGGTCAGTTTGAATTGCGAGGTGAAGAAATCATCGTGTCGGCGCTCTCTCTGGGGCTGCCGGGGTCCAATCGCTTGCAACTTAACGGCACTTTGGTTGCCAATGCGGGCGCGCCTCAATTTGCTGGATCAGTTGCGCTTGAGGGTGGCGATCTCAGTCAGTTGCTGAAATGGTCGGGTTATGAATACGAGCACTTGGCCGTCTCCGACGACTCCGGCTTCGCCATAGAGGCAGCCATTCAAAAAGACGACACGCGTTTTATTATCAGCGATGCGAAGGGGCGGCTGTTTGGATCGTCGTTCGACGGCGGCCTGCGTTACGAATGGGACAAGCGCCCGACGTTTTCCATGGATTTGGCCAGCGAGCGGCTCGATTTCACCAAGGTGTTCGGACGGCACGCCACCGTCGCGTCTCTGTTGGACCTCGCCAATAAGGCCGCCGACGCCAGCCAATCGGCAAACGCCCAGTCCCCGCCTGATGCCAACGCCACTCAAGGCTGGCTGACCTCGGGCAATGCCCGCATCGATTTGCGCGTGGCCTCCGCGGTGCTGCCCGGCGTGAAGGACGGTGATCTGGCCATCAAGGTGTCGCTGGCCAGTGGTGACCTGACCATTCAAAGACTCACCTTGCGATCGAGCAACGGGCTGGTGCTGCGGGCTGAGGGCGGCCTGATCGGTTTGGACAGCAAGCCCAGCGGACGCATTATGCTGACCGCCGATGCGGCCAAGCCTGAAGGCATAGAAGCGCTTTGGTCGATCTTGGACCTGCCGGCCCGCGAGGCGCTTGCTGCGCGCACCGAGCGTCTTGCGCCGATGCGCATAGCCATTGCCATCGAATCCAAGAGCGATGACGCAAAGGGGCTTGAGGCGCGCTTGGGCGGTGCATTTGACCGAAGCAATATCGAGATTCTGGCCCGTTACTCCGGCGACATTTCCGAACTCGCACAGGGCCGCTTCGACGTGGCGGGAACGATCGGCAACGGCGACGGCGCGGCGCTTGTGCGCCAATTGTTCCCCGAGCTTGATCCGACGAACAGCGATCTGTTTGGCGGCCAACGCGCCGAGGTGTCGCTAAAGGCTGATGGCCAGATTGGTGGAGATGTCGCTTCGCGCACCAGCTTGGAAACCTCGCAATTCCGTTGGGAAATCGAAGGCACGTCGAACCACAGCGGCGAACAGGCGACATTCGAAGGACAAAGCACGCTGCGCGCCAATGACGTCGAGCGCGTGCTTGCTCTGGCTGGAATGCGATTGGGGCCCAGAGCGGAAGCGGCCACCGTGATCGCCAAGGCTAACCTCAAATCGACCGGCGGCGTGCATCGCTTCAGCGCCATAGAAGGCCAGCTTGGCGCCGACGCGTTTTCTGGCGCGGTCGAATTCGACATTACCGGCGAGCAGCCGTCATTTGCGGCCGATCTCTCGGTCGATAGCGCCGATATGGCGCAAATACTGCGACCGCTACTGGCCTGGCACCGCAAGCCCGCCGGGCGCGCCCAGCGGCGCAGGACCGCAAGACGCCGTGCGCCAGACGCGCCGCCGCCCGCACCCGATACGCGTTGGGCCGAGCGCAGTTTCGATACAGACGCCATTTCCAAGCTCAAGGGGCGCTTGTCGCTCAAGGCCAAACGGCTGGCTCTTGCAGGCGGGTTGGTGATGGGTGATGCCGAACTTGAGGCCGTCATGGAGAATGGCAAGATCGATGTCGCCAAGCTCGCCGGCAATTGGGCGGGCGGCCAGACCGTGCTTTCTGCCAGCTTGCAGCAGCGCGAGCAGGGGCTTGCCTTCTCCGGCGAAGCGCTCATCAAGCAGGCCGATCTCGCGCACGTCAGCGCCCTTGGCCGGACTGTGCCGATGGCGACGGGGCGTGCAGATTTGCAGTTGAGCGTGGCCGGTG
>JAJFHN010000090.1 GCA_021775595.1 Hyphomicrobiales bacterium | reverse complement strand
CGTCTCGGAATTCATCGGCACCAGGACGGCCACCGTGGCGAAGGATTTCGACGCCCTGAACGGCGATCTCTCCAAAGTGCTCTCCAACGACCCCACGACCGTCGATCCCAAGAGCGGCACGCGCAACAACTTCCTGCGCGGTATCAATCGCCGGCTCGATCTGACCATCGCGCGCTTCAACGCGCTTCGCAGCGACCCGCAGCTGCTCGAACAGCGCGACATGTTGGCGACACGCGCCGCCAAGACACAGTTTAAGGACGCCTCGGGCGGCGGCTTTGCCTGTCCCGACATTCAATTGCAAACGGCGCTGCGCGGCGCCGTCAAGGCGATCGACGGATTGCCGCTGATCGAAAAGACGGACATCGCCGCGGTCGAGGGCGCCGAGGCGATTGTCGAGGCCTTCAGGCGGCTGACAACGACGGCGATCGGCATTCTGAGCTTTAAACTTCCCCCCAGTCCCGACGAACTGCGCGCTTTGCAAAAACGCGCCATTTCAACGGCCCAAAACGGCGCCTTGCCCCAAGCCAGCGCGCTCGCCGAGGAGCCGGGGCTTGGATCGCGCGATTACATCCCGCTGTTCATCGCCATTTTCGTCGATTTCTGCATTTTGCTGGTTTCGGTCAACCGGCCGATCAACCGCTTCCAGATGTTGGTGTCGCTGGCCCGCGATGCCCGCGAGGGACCGATGGCCGAACTCCTCGGCCGGTTTCACGGCACCCATCAAACGGGCTTGGCGGAAGAATTCGAGATTTTCCAGCACGTGGTGTTCGATTTTCTCGGCGACTATTATGCCGCCATTCCGCTGAGCGCGAAGCGCTCGGATGCCCGCTATCTGGCCAACCTGTTCGTCAGTCTCGAGGGCAAGGGCATCGTCGACCGCGCCCTATTGCCGCCGGTCTTCGTTTTCCGCCGCAAACTGGAAAAACAGGGCAGCCAGTTCGCCGGCGAGTCGCTCTTCCGGCTCTACCGCTTCCGCCGCGGCGCCTGGTCGAAGCTGGTGCTGGATGCGGTGCTGGGCTCCGGCGCGCCTGGCGCACAGGCCGACGCCGATGGCCTGAACGGCGCCAGTCCGCACGGGCCTTCCGATGAGGCCGCCGCGCCGCCTCCGGCGGGCCAATACACCCCGCCCGCCCTGCCGCGACCGAGCGGCCGGCCCGGCAACGGCGGAGGCAATGGCGGCGCCGTCTGACCGGCCGATGGTGTGAACGGGCCGCTCGGCCCGCTCATCTTCCCAAAACCGTACGCTTATCAAGGCTTCCTTAACCCGCAGCGCCTTATGGTTGCGTGTACCGGCGTTCAGCGTCGGCACACAACAAACCAATCGAGGCATTCGGGGGTCTGGGGCACGATCATGGGATTGCTATCGCAAGTGAGACAAACACAAATCAAGACCGGCAACATCGGTCTTGGCCGCCACAACACGTTTTTTGCGCGCTATATCGAGTGGCTCGATGAGAACCCCGACGCGCGGCCCGAAGTCCGCAGCGTTTCGATCATCGCCCGTTGCTCCCAATCGCCTGTCGTGCGCGCCCTCATCGACAATGCCGATGAGCTCAAAGCGCGCAACGTCACGGTAAAAGCCATCATTTGCTATGCTCAGCCAAGCCAAGAGCTGCGCGAATTGACCCAGGCGCTGATCATGTTGAGCGACGCCAAAGAGGCGCGCGAGCTGGCCCGCTGGGCCAACAAGTCTTGCCTGATGGACGCCCACGAACAGCTGACCATGGGCAATTCGATGTGCTGGTCAGGCGATACGATGCGCCGGGAGCCTGGCAAATGCGATGGCCTGGATCTGTTCGAGACCAGCGCGCCGCAAACCGTGCGGCTTGGCATGCTGGCCTTCCACGCCATCTGGGACGTGTCTGAAGCTCTGCCGCTGACTGCAGTACGCGGCGCGCTCACCGCCCGGCCGAACGCTTCCAGCGCCCATCCCAACGATGACGCCTTGGCTGCCTTCTCATTCATGAGCCGCGCTGACGGTTCAACCGTGAATCAGCACTAAACTGAATTTACAACCAGACCGGGAATTCCGCAGGTTTTAAGGGTCTTTCAAGAACCCTCGGCTAGGATAGCCGCTTGTCAGATACAAAATCAGGGAGACCTCAATGACGTCCCAAACCTTCGCAGTTATGGTTGTGCTCGCCGCGTTCAGCGCCGCGCCGGGGCCCGTCCTGGCCAAAGGCAAGCCCGCCGAAGAAGGCTGCAAGCAAAAGATCGAAGTGCCGGGATTTCCCCACACGCTGAAATCGGTCGCCGAAATCAACGCCGTCCGCAATTGGACAGATGCGGTGATGCAGCACGGCGACGACTATGCCCAATGGCATTTCGCCCGCCGCACCAGCGTCGAATGCAAGGCAATCGGCAAAGAAGGGCTGATCCAGTGTCACGCCGCTGGCACGCCGTGCATCGCCAAGATCAAACCGAGCGCCAATGTCGAGAGTGCCGCCGGAGCCAACTAAGTCCGCGGCGCGGCAGCCAACACTCACATCCAAATGAAGCGCGCGCTAATGCTTGACCATGTGCGCGCCAAGTTCCCGCGATTCTTGCAGCATGAATCGCATGGACGCCTTGGTGTTGATGCGCAGTGACGTGTCGAGCTCGGCGAAAGCGCGTTCCATCGCTTCCGGGTTCATCTGCGCCAGCAGCGAAGACGCCATCATGGCGAACACAAGCGCGCTCGATTGGCACGCCTCGTCGCTGGTCGG
>JAJFHN010000089.1 GCA_021775595.1 Hyphomicrobiales bacterium | reverse complement strand
GTTGCATAGGTGCGCCGCGTCAACGTGATGAAACTGTCAACAGCTTGTCGCCAGGGGGTTCAAATTTTTGCTGTCGCGCGAAATCCTTGCGCCAGCACATAGAGTTCAGAAGACTGTGCGCGGCTCGCCTGCGGCTTAACGTGACGCACGCGCTCGAAATCCTTCTTCATGGCGGCGAGCAGCTCTTTTTCAGTCCCGCCCTGCAGCACTTTGGCCAAAAATGTCCCTCTCGGCTTGAGGATCTTGCGCGCAAAATCCAAAGCCACTTCGCACAGCCCAACGATACGCAAATGATCGGTTTGCCGATGGCCGGTACTGGCCGCGGCCATATCCGAGAGAACGACATCCACTTTGGTATCGCCAATCAGTTCTTCGATCGCCAGCGGTGCATGCTCGTCGTCAAAGTCGAGCTGGATGAACTCAACACCGGACAAGGATTCCATGGCCAAGAGATCGACCGCTATGACCCGGCCTGCACCGGTCTCGGCATTCACGCGTTTGGCCGCAATCTGCGACCAACCACCGGGTGCGGCGCCCAAATCAACCACCGTTTGGGCCGGTTGCAAAATCGAATGGGCGTCATCAATTTCCATGAGCTTATAGGCAGCCCTGGAGCGCAGCCCATCGCGTTTGGCCGCCGTAACATAGGGATCGTTCAGTTGGCGGTCGAGCCAGCGCACAGAGCTCGTACTGCGGCCCTTTGCCTTCTTCACTTTGACTTTGAGGGCACGGCCATCGGTGCCGGGGCCACTTGCCCGCCTGCTCTTGGGCGTTTTGCTTTTTGTCATGGCAATACCGGCCGCATTCTCAATCAGCAGAGGGCTTACGGCGGGATTGCCGGCGCCACTCGGGAAAACCATCTTCGGCCATCAGATTTGCCAACATGCCTTCGCGCAGACCGCGATCGGCGACCCGCAAGCGCGTGCACGGCCAGGTGCGCAGCACCGCCTCCAAGATTGCGCATCCCGCCAACACGAGATCGGCGCGCTCGGAGCCAACGCAGGGTTGGGCGGCGCGTTCCTCATAGCCCATGGCAAGCAACCGGTTCGAAACATCACGCACTTCGCCTGTCTGCATCCAGCAGCCATCCACGCGGCTGCGGTCATAGGCCGGAAGTTCCATATGAATGCCCGCGATGGTCGTCACTGTTCCGGACGTTCCCATCAAATGAACGCGATCGTTTTCAACCTCATCGTGCAGCTGATTCTGGGCTTTGAAGGTCGTCAACTCGCCCATCACATCTTCTACCATTGCCTCATACGTCTCCGACGTTACGACGTGTCCGCCATGCTTTTCTGCCAGCGTCACCACGCCAAGCCGCAATGACGTCCAGGCCGCAATCCGGGTCTGCATATCGACCCTCACGCGGCCGTTGACGCGCCAGCCCGGTTTCAATTCGCGCAAATCGAGCCAAACCAATTCCGAGCTGCCGCCGCCGATATCAAACACCAACGCCCAGTCTTTTTTGGCATCCAGCAGAGAAGCGCATCCCGACACCGCGAGTTGCGCCTCCGTCTCTTGATCGACCACCTCGAGTTCGAGGCCAACTTCATCGCGCACGCGCGCGATGAATTCATCGCTGTTTTCGGCAAGGCGGCAGGCTTCGGTGGCGATTGCCCGGGCGCGTTTGACCCGCCTGTGCTTCATTTTGTCGGCGCACACCTGGAGCGCATCGATCGTACGCACCATCGCCTCCTCTGAAAATCTGCCAGAGTGCGCCACGCCTTCGCCTAAACGAATGATCCGCGAGAAAGCGTCTATGACGAAGAAACCGCGGCGCGATGGCCGCGCCACCAAGAGACGGCAATTGTTGGTGCCAAGATCCAAGGCACCATAGGCGGGTAGTTGCGAGCGCCTCGCACGACCACTTCTGCTGCGGCGCGGCTTGACTGCCCCACTGGACTTTGCCCCCGATCGGGTCCGGCCATCACCGGGGTCTGCGACCGCGATGTGGGCGGGTTCACCTCTGTCGGAGCCTTCGCGCAAACGTTTGGGCCTGCGCGGTCCGCTGGCAGCCGCGCGAAATCGATCGCTCGGCCCAGTCACTCGATCTCCCCGCGCCCGCATGCGGTTGATCAGTCTCAGCCACCTGCAGGCGTCCTATTCGGAACTTAACTTGAGTCGAGCTTATCAGTCCGTGGGCGCGCCGGAAAGCGTCGCCAAGGCCATCAGCGGCCGATGCCGGTGTACTCAAACCCCGCCTCAAGCGCCAAATCGGGGCGATATATGTTGCGCAGATCGACAAGCACATTGCCGCGCATTGCCGAATTGAGGGCCGCTAGATCGAGCGCTCGGAACTCGTTCCATTCGGTCAACACAACGGCAATATCAGCCCCTTTGGCGGCCTCCAGCGCGCCATCGCACCATTCAACACCGGCAAGTTCGGCAGAACCACTCTTGCGGCCATGGGGATCATAGGCCTGTACGACCGCGCCGCGCTCTTGCAACAGCGGCACGATGACCAGACTGGGCGCCTCGCGCATGTCGTCGGTGTTGGGTTTGAAGGTCACCCCCAGGACGGCAACAGTCTTGCCCTGCAACGATCCGCCGGCGGCATCGACGATCCGCGTCGCCATGGAGATCTTGCGCTCGGTGTTGACCTTCTCGACTTGCTCGATCAACGACAGCGGCGCTTTGGCCTCGCGCGCCGTGCGGATCAGGGCCGAAACGTCCTTGGGAAAACATGAGCCGCCATATCCAGGTCCTGGATGCAAGAACTTGTTGCCGATGCGCCCGTCCGCGCCGATAGCGCTGGCCACGTCGTGCACATCCGCACCCACGCTCTCACAAAGATCTGCCATCTCGTTGATATAACTGACTTTTAGCGCCAAAAAAGCGTTCGCCGCATACTTGGCGAGCTCGGCGGACTCGCGGCTGACGAACATCAACGGCGCATTGCGCAATGTGAGCGGTTTGTAGAGCCGCTCCATCACCTCGCGCGCGCGCGGGTCGTCGCACCCGACCAGCACTCGGTCGGGATGGGTGAAGTCCTGGATAGCCGAGCCTTCACGCAAAAACTCGGGATTGGAGCAGACCGCGAATTCGCCGTCCGGTCGCAGCGCCCGCAAGCGGCGTTCGATTTCGCGGCTGGTGCCAACCGGTACGGTCGACTTTGTTGCGATCACCGTGAACCCGTCGAGATGAGGCGCCAGCTGCTCGACCGCTTCATATATGAATGTCAGGTCCGCGTATCCGTCGCCGCGCCGGATCGGCGTACCGACGGCCAAAAAAATCAACTCGCTGCCCGACACAGCTTTCTTGAGATCGCCAGTGAATTCGATGCGGCCGTCACGCAAATTGCGGGCAAGCAGATCATCGAGGCCGGGCTCATAGATCGGCACTTCGCCGGACTTGAGCTTCTCGACCTTGTCTGCGTCAGTATCTACGCAAACGACGTTCCAGCCGAATTCGGAAAAACACGCCGCTGATACCAGGCCGACGTAGCCCGCACCGATCATGCAGATATTCACAAGCAGGTCCTTTGGAATGCCATTGTCCGACAACGCACTGGCGCACCGTTTCGCGTGTTACTTCGAAGCCCGCACAATGGCAATGCATATTGCCGGATCTTTGAGCGCTGACATTGTATTTGCATCAGATTGACATTTGCCGGAGCCTGCCATCATTACAGGCTTAGTTTGTTAGTGTATCTGCCTCGAAGCTGAAGATTCTGCATGCTGCCCGATTCGAAGCTCCTGTTTTTTCGCCAAGCAGTGCTCGCGAAGTTGAAATATTTCGGGCGCCGCCCCTCGCCGTCGCGTTTCCACACGCCTATGCATTTCAGCGAGCTGTTGCCGTGGATGATCGATGTGACGCTTGTGGCCTATCCCCTGTCGGGCTTGAACTGGCTGAGACATATCATTTTGATCGCCGCCGAAAATCACGCGACTGCAGCGACAAACGGCGTCAAAAGCTATGGCGAACTGCGCTCGCAGTTTCCCTTTCTGCCGACACTGCGCTTCAGCCACGCGGGCTCTGGCTGGCGCAACCGCATGCTGAACGAATACGACATGCGCAGTTACAGCCCCGGCGAATGGGTGAGGAGCCGGCGGGTCATTTACATATCGCGTGATCCCCGCGAGGTGCTTGCAGCCACCTATCACGATTTGCGCACCCATCTGGACTTCCACAACATCGGCCCAGCCGACATGATCAACAACAATATTGTGGGGGTGAGAAAAATGGCGCGCTTTGTTGGGCGATGGCAGCGTTGGTGCCGAAAAAATCCAGATTGCCTGGATGTCCGCTATCACGATTTGAAATCTGACTGTACGGGCCAGCTGAAGCGCATATCGGATTTTTGCAATTTCGGCTTCAGCGACAAGACCATCGCAGTGGCGTGCAAGGCTGCAACGCTCGATTCTCTTCAATCGCCAGCCACGCAAGGCGAGCCCACCAATGGCGGTACGGCTCTCATCAACAATCGCCAATCAAATGGCCAAACGGCGCCGCAAGCGGCAAGCTTCGACGAATTGTTTTCAAAAAGCGAAATTGATCAGATCGAAATCGTGTTGCGCGACGAGCTCGATGAGGAGATCGCATGGCCTTAGGGCCGTGGCGCTCGCGCACTCGGCGCGCTAGAGACACATACTGGAAGCAACGCGCGGCCGCAATGACCCCGACCGACGCATGGGCTGGCGAGATCAAACAGGTTTTATTGTGATTTTTCAATAATATGGCGTCCTTTTATAGCAATTCAAAAATGGATGTCGACCATTCGCGCTCGGCCAGAGGAGCCGATGAAGACGCCGTGCGCGGCATGTATGAGGACGCGCCTTATCCCGACCTTGGATCGGACCTCAAGGCTCTTGACCTTTATCTCGATCCGATCCGGGCGGACCTGTCGAAGCGGGACGGGATCAAATTTCTCGACGTCGGCTGCGGCACAGGCCACGTTCTTGTCGGCGTCGCCAAGTCGCACCCCCAGTGGGATTGTTACGGCATCGATTTATCGAAGGCATCGCTCGACGTTGCCGCCGAGCTCAGCAAGATGCACGGCGCCAAGGTCAAAATCGAACGGGGTTCCTATCTCGACCCCCTGCCCTTCGATCACCAATTCGACGTGATCAGCGCCATGGGCACGATCCACCATTGCGCCGACCCGCTTGCGGCCATGCGCAACCTGAGAAAACACTTGAGAGATGATGGCTATTTGCTGCTTCATCTTTATGGCCTGAGGTGCGATCGCGAAAAATTCGACATCAAGGAAGCGCTGTCGATCCTCGAGCCGGACCTAAGGGCCCACCAGGCGCGTTTCAATTTCTATTCGGGCTTGATGGACCACACGCGCAGGCGCTGGGCAAAGCGCCTCGCTCTAACGATGCCCGGCGACGCGATCGGCGCGGTTCGCGCGGCGTGGCGCAACTTCAAACGCCGGCGGCGCAACGTCTCCTGGTCGCCCTCGTTCCGCGAGCGCTACGATCGGATAAGCGCGCCTTGGATCGATCACTTTTGTCACCCTTGCGAGCGCGCCTATGAGGTGCCTCAGGTGCAAGAACTCGTGGAGACCAGCGGGTTCGAAGTCGTCCGCATGCTGGCGCAGGGGCGCGAGAACAAAAAATTGATCCCGCGCGAGTGGGCGGACCGTTACGACGAGCTCGATGATTGGGAGAAATGGCGTCTCTCTGAGCTGCTGGCGGCCGGCGGCGGTTCATTTGCAATGATTTTGCGAAAGACCCGCTGAAATCCGCTGCTTGGCGGCGACCTCAAGACAAGCAAAAGGGGAGAGACTTTCGTCTCTCCCCTTAAAAAATCAGAGATCAGTTTTGCGTTTGAGCCGTCAGCTAGTGATCCATTCCACCGAGCTGAACGTTGATGCCCACGCGAACCGTCTGAATTTCGTTGTCGAAGGTCGTCGTGGTCGGCACGAAAGCCAGCGTACCGGGCGTTGTGACCGTCGTGTCATCGAGATCGATATAGAGATACTCGATCTTGGCCGACATCGGCAGGCCCATCACGGTACCCAGATGAATTTCGCCACCGCCGCCGAGTGTATAGCCCGAGCCGCTGTCGCCGTCTTCAACCCGCAAGGGTGAGAGGCCGGGGCCCTGCCATTCGACTTCGTTGTCGATTTGGCCAAAGGCCCAACCGCCCGTGAAGTAGAGCATGGCGTTGGCAACGGCAGCGCCAATGCGGCCGCGGATCGTACCGACATAGTCAACGTTCTGACGGAAATCTTGTGTAATTCCAGCACCCGGCAGGAACTGGACGGTATCTTTCTCGTCCATCCACATGATGTCGGCTTCAACGCCAACAACCAGCATGCCCATTTGATGGTTGAGACCGGCTTGCAGGCCGTATGCGAAACCATCAGTGCTCAGGCTGGAGTTAAACGTCGGCGCGATGGATCCAGGTGCGCTGAAATCTAAGTCTGAGTCGCCCCAGGCCCAGCCCATGTTGGAGCCGAGATACAGGCCGTGCCAGAGTTCTTCCTGGGCCTGCGCGTCGCTTGCGATCGGCGAACAGGTGAGAAGCGCCGATACCGCGGCCGTTGCCAGCAATTTGTTTGTGATTGA
>JAJFHN010000088.1 GCA_021775595.1 Hyphomicrobiales bacterium | reverse complement strand
AACTTCGTCCTTGCGCTGATCGGCAGAGAGCTCGATATCGGTTTGGCCCTCGGCCAGGCGACGCATTTGCGCCACAAGCGAGGAAATCGGACCCGTGATCGAGCGCGACAGCAGATAGCCGCCGAAGGCGATGAGCGCCAGTGCGGCGATGCTGATCAAGAAAATGCGGTTGCGCATCGAAGCGATCGGCGCGTAGAGCTCGTCGATCGACTGTCCGACGGCCAGCGCCCAATTGGTTCCGCGATAGGCGAATGGAATGGCGGAAAATTCGAGCGCCAGATCGCGGTAATCCGCCGACTGCCCATGGCTTGGCGCCCCGGCAACCGCGCCGTCGATGGCGGCGTTGGCAATCTTGCTGCTCAAAATATCGTTGTCTTTGGTGAAGCGTGAGTCGTTGCGCATCAGATTATCGGCGCCGACAATCATCAATTCGCCCGTCTCGCCGAGACCGGCGTTCTGCGCCATCATGGCGTTGATCACGTCGATCGGCATCTGAAACACCAGAACGCCGACCTTGGCGCCGTTCTCGTAAATCGGCGTCGACATGAAGCTCGCCGGCGCGTCATGCGAGGGCGCGTAAGGCTTGAAGTCGAAGAAATGTATCGACCCGGCTTCGCTGCTTTTGGCAGCAGCGCGGAATGAGTTGCCAAGATCGCTATCTTTCCATTCGCCGCTGTTGAGATTGGTGGCGTAATCGAGCTCCTTGAACACCGTGTAGACGAGGTTTCCCTGCAAATCGAACAGGAAGATGTCGTAATACTGACGCTCCTTCTGCAGCTTTCTAAGCCACAGATGGTAGCGCTCATGCACCGCGTCATAGCTGCTGGCCGAATTGCCGCGGTCGAGCTTTTCCTTTTCGCCGGTGGGGTGCGGATTGTTCTTGATATAGGCGTCTTGCAGGATCGCCGTGTGGTTGCCCGGCAGCTCCTGCCAGGCGTCGCTGAAGTCCCGCAGCGCGGCTGCGGCCGTCGGACTGGCCGCCAGAATGCGCAGGTCCTGCTCAATCGAATTCAGATAGGCAGAAAGCTCGCTCTTCTTGGCCTCGAGAATCGCCGATTTGCGTTCCTCGATCATCGAGTTGGCTTGTTGCTGCGCCGTTATGAAGCTGGCGCTGCCGACCGCCAGCGCGACACCGAGCGCGGCGCCGACGATGATGAGTGGCAGATTGAGCGAAAAGCGAATGTTATTGAGCGAAAGATTTGCCAAAGCCTTCATCGGAAGCCCCCATGTCAGAACGAGCGCGATGACCGGGCCAAATTGTTCCGTATACGTTGCATCTCGGTCGTCGCATAAACCGGGCGCAACGTGGGGCCTTTTTGGTAAATTTAGTCTGAATTCAATTTCAGAACTCCAGCAGAATCAATGCATTAGATGGTAACGGATTGAACTACCTGAGTTTTTTAATCGGGTATGTTCGGCCTGGATCGAGCACCGGCAGGCGCAAGTTCTTACGTAAACGTCATTCCGGCGCCAGGCGGAGCCGGCCACAGCAGCCACTCGAGCGGCGACTTCCTGCTCTCTCTAACCAAACTGGATCATCCCGGGGGGCGGACATCCCCGTGGTGTTGCGCTAATCTTCGCCGCTGAACGGCCATCAACAGCGCTGAGAGGGACCTCATGCAGCTTGAAACCCTGACCCTGAAGAGCATAAGGGCGCGGCCTGTCGTTCTAAAGCTGAAGCGACCGATCGTTGCGCGTGTTCTGACCTTTACCGATTGGCCCGCGATCCTGATCGACCTGGAGACCCACCAGGGCATCATTGGACGGGCCTATCTGGAACCTTATCTCGTCAAGGCGATGCGCTATTTGCTGCCCGCGCTCGAAGACTTGGGCGAGCTCCTAAAGGACCAGCCCATAGCGCCGGTCGATATGTATGAAGCCGGCCGCAAGTCGCTCCACACGGTGGGCTATGAGGGCCTTTCGGTGATCGCCGTCGCCGGCATCGACATGGCGGCTTGGGATGCGCTGGCGCGCGCTGCGGGTGTGCCGCTCTGCGTCCTGCTCGGTGGCGTACCTGGACCCGTCAAGGCCTACAACAGCGGCGGCTTGTGGCTCGATAAGCCAGAGGCGGTGGCGGCCCAGGCGCTTGAGCTGCGCGACGAGGGCGGCTTCACCGGCCTCAAGATGCGGCTTGGACGCGAGCGGATCCAAGATGATCTGGCGACCATCGCCGCGGTGCGCAAGGCGGTCGGGCCCGACATGGCGCTGATGGTCGACTTCAATCAAGCGCTCTCCTTTGGAGATGCGCTGCTGCTCTGCCACGCGGTCGATGATCAGGGTTTGGCCTGGCTGGAGGAGCCGGTCGCTTACGACAATTTCGACGGCTATGCGCGGCTCGCCGCCGACCTTAAGACGCCGTTGCAGATCGGCGAGAATTTTTACGGACCGCGCGACATGCACAGAGCGATCGCCATGCAAGCGTGCGATCTGGTGATGCCCGACTTCATGCGGATTGGCGGGGTCACCGGCTGGCTGCGGGCCGCGGCAATTGCCGGGGCAGCGGGCATTCCGGTCTCCACCCACCTCTATCCAGAGACGGCCGCACACGTGATGCGGGTGACCGAGACCGCCCACTGGCTCGAATGGCAGGATTGGATCAACCCCGTTCTGCAGGAGCCTTACGAG
>JAJFHN010000087.1 GCA_021775595.1 Hyphomicrobiales bacterium | reverse complement strand
GGCGATGGGCGATAGTTCGACCACATCCGCTCCCACAACGCGCCCGGCGCGCGCGGCAGCTGCCAGGATGGCGCACGCTTCGTCGAAAAACAGCCCGCCTGGCTCTGGCGTTCCGGTGGCCGGCATCAGACTTGAATCGAAGCAATCGAGATCGAAACTGATATAGATCGGCCGGCCCTTCAGCGGCGCGACGATCTCGTCGATGTCCCAGGCCGCCCGCTCATGGGCCCAGTGGGAAAAGACCCGGGTGCTGTTGTCTTCGATAAAACGCGCTTCACCGCCCGAGAGACTGCGCAAGCCCACCTGAACCAGACGCACGCCCTCATGATCGAGCACGCGCGCCATGGCGCAACCATGATTGAAGCGCTCGCCGCGATAGCTTTGGCGCAAATCTGCATGCGCGTCGAATTGCAACACTGCAAGGTTGGAAAAGCGCGCCGCAAAGGGACGTATCGCGCCGGCGGTGAGCGAGTGTTCGCCGCCCAGCACCAGTGGCAGCTTATCGGCCACCAGACTTGCCTCGACCAGTCCTTCTAACTGATCGATCGTGGCCTCCAGCGGGCCGGCCAGCTTCGGCGTTGCCAGCGTCGCGATACCGAATTCGTTCATCGGATCGCGCGCCAGTTCCTCATCATAGGATTCGAGCGCCGCCGATGCGGCGATAATCGCCTCAGGCCCCTTGGCCGTGCCGGTTCCAAAAGTCACGGTGGCCTCAAGCGGAAACGGGATCAGCAGCGCCCGCGCGGCGTCGGGATGGGGGGCGTCTGGCGCAACCTCGCCCATGAAGGCGCTTTTCTGTGGTTGGAATTGGAGCTTGCTCACGTTCTCTACGAGCCCCTCACTGGGCGCTGCGCCGATCGCTCATTCGCTTGGGCGCATCGCCATACATCGTCACCATCGGCTCATCGGTAAGCACCGCCTCGTCATAAGCGCCAAAGCCGTTGAAACCGCTGGCCAGAACCCGGCCATAGGCGCCGACTTGCCCGATCTCGATATAGTCGCCCTCGCCAATGCAGCCGGGCAACCAATAAGGCCCTGGCATCACGTCGACACTGTCGCAGGTGGGGCCCAGCAAACGAAATGGTTGAACCGAGCCCGGATGCCCGCCATCAGGCCGCACCAAGCGCGCGGGATAGGTGAAGCCCGAATAGGCGCCGTCATAGAGCGTGCCGAAGGCGCCGTCATTGATGTAGAGGTCGTGCTCGCGCCGGGCTTCGACGCGCACCAATACGGACTCCGCCTCCGCCACCAAAGCGCGGCCTGGTTCGCACATCAGTTGAACGCCCTCGCCGATCGTCAGCCGCTCGCACGTCTCGACGATCGAGCTAACGAACGCTTCGAGCGGTGGCGGCTCGACGCCCACATAGCGGCTTGGAAAGCCTCCGCCCACATCGAGCATGTCGATCATCGCGCCGCCTGCGCAAATGCGCTCGCCGGCAATTTGCAACGCTTCGCCGAAGCTTTGCGGCGTCATCGCCTGCGAGCCGACATGGAATGTAACGCCAAGACGCTCGGCCCGCTGGCGCGCAGCCATCAGCAGCTCCGGCGCGTCCGCTTCGTTGACGCCATATTTGCCCTCAAGCGGAATGAGAGCATGCGGATTGGGACAGGCCAAGCGGACAAACAGCTGCAGATCGGCTGCGTTGCCCGTGGCCGAGACGATCTTGTCCAGCTCGTCGAATGAATCCAACGCGAAAGCCCTTACGCCATAATCGAAATAGGCCCGCGCGATGGTTTCGCGCGCCTTGACCGGATTCATGAAGTAAAGCCGTGCTTGGGGCACATCCGACACCTGATCGATCTCCGGCAGAGACGCAACGTCGAAGCGAGTGATACCGGCGTCTGTCAGCGCAGCAAGAATTTGCGGGGCCGTGTTTGCCTTCAGCGCATAGATCGTTGGTCCTGGAAAATGCTCGCTGAACCAGCGTGCCGCGCGTGCCGCCGCGTGCGGCCGCACGCACAATACGGGCCGCTCCGGCGCCGATTGGCGCACCAACTCTTCAGCCGTCTCGAACTCCGCCACGCTATCGCATTCCTTCCAGCCAAGCGCCGCTTTGTAATGCAGAAAAGGCCTTAGCGCCTAACAGAAAGTGCGGAGCACATTCGGGCTGAAGGGGTGCCCTTGGCTGTTATTGCTGCGCCTTGGCGCGCAGGCTGCTCACCACCAGGTTCTTTTTCTGACTGAGCACCGGCCGCTGCAGCAAGCCATAGGATTTCCGCGCCGTCAGGCGCACCATGCGCGCGGTGAAGGCGTAGAGCTCGACCGTTTCGATCCGCCCGTCGCCGTTGCCGATGGGCGCAACATCGGCTTGTCCCGCCAAACCCTCGATCAGATAGCGCGTGAAGAGACCAATGGAATAGTGGGGATCGTCGAGCACCTTTTGGTCGCGGTCTGCCGCCGTCATCACGGTCAGGCCCTGGATGGCGCTGGAGGGCAATGTCTTGACCCACATCTCCGGCAGATTGGGCGGAAACACAAACGCGCTCACATCGCGGCCGAAGCTGGCCTCGAGCATCAGCGTTACGGACGGCGCGCCCAATTGGCGCAGGCTTTCATAGAGCTCGGACATCGCGTAACCGCTTTGGTCTTCGCGATGCTTGATCGCATCGATCGGCAACAAATAGCTCTCGCTCTGATTGGCGTTGGTCGTTGCGTGACCGGCATAATAAATCAGGACGCGCGCATCGGGTGCTTTCTGCAATCGCCGCCAGAGATCGCCCTGCCGTTTCTCGCCGCGCCCGAACAAATCCTGCAGGTCGCGCTTGGTGGCGTCGCGCAGATCGATAATGTTGGCTTGGCCAAACCCCAAATGCTCGCTGAGCAGCGCGTACATGGCGCCCGCATTGTTGTGCGCCGTCTCATGCACCGGCAGCTCGCCCTTATAGGAGCGGTTGCCGATGATCACGGCGATGTCTTTGCCGTGTTTGGCCGTGCGCGGATAGGCCCGATAAATTTCGCGTACCTTGGTATAAGCTTTTCGCGACCTTTGGGCGGGATGCGACCAGCGCGGCAATTGCGTTGGCGGCCGCGTACAGATCTGCACCTTGGCGCCGCGCTCAATGCGCAGAATGTCATCCAGCGGCAAATGCGAGACGAGTTCGATACAGGACTTGCACCAGCGCACGCCGCGCATTTTTTCATAATCTGCAATCTCCACCTTGCTCAATCCCTTGGGGATCGGCACGCAGGTCTGAGTGCAACGCTTGAGGGACTTGCGCTTGCCATAGGTGCGTTGGATCAGATTGTAGAGATCGCTTGGCAAGCACTCTGCTTCTGGCTTGGCAAAGGATGTCGCCAGCTTTGGAATTTGAGTGCTTGGTTCGCTCTGGGCGGTCTGTTTGGTCTTGTCTTCGCTGACCGCCGCCTCCAGCACCTTTGGGCACAGCGCCAGCAACTTCTTTTGCGCCGCGGCGTTGTACATGCCGTTTGGCGTTCGCCCCACCTTATGATCGCGCTTGAAATACCAAAATGCGGACCA
>JAJFHN010000086.1 GCA_021775595.1 Hyphomicrobiales bacterium | reverse complement strand
AACCAAGCAAAAGCCGCCCCCGAAGGGGCGGCTTCTAAGTCGCAAACTCTGGTCGGCGGTTGTCGCTAAAATTTGATTTTCGCGCCCGCCGATACCGTGAACAGATCTTCCGTTGAGAACTTTGATCCCGCCGGTGCATTGTTCGGCAGCGGCGCCGGACCGTTCGTCGCAATGCGTACATCCGTCTGGTGCATACGGGCGCCCAGATAGAGTTGCATGGCGGCGGGATCGATGTCTTGCACCAGTCCAAAGCCCCACAGATCGGCCGATGAATCGGTGATCTCGCTGTTGGCGCGGGTGAAGAGGCCGCTTGGTCCGCCAAAGGCTGCGGCATTCAGACCGACACCGAAGTCGTTCCATTGGCCGTACTCGGCATAAATCGTCGTCTTGCCGAGATTGGGCGCCAGAAACCGTCGCTTTACACCCGCTTGCAGGTACCACGTGGTGGCATCTGGCGCCGAAACACGCCCATTGACCGGCGAGAAGAATTGCGGTGCAGCTCCGTTCGAGCTGTTGTTGAAGGCGCCGAATTGATCATGCGACGCCGCACCGTAGATATAGATGCCGGTTGGAATGTGCATCGCCGAGGCTGAACCAACGAGACGCTCGACATCAGTCCGCTCATCCACGCAATTGGCTGCGTTTTGAGCATTGCCGATGCCCGGCTGCGGGCAAACGATGATTCGATCGGGATCTTCGTCCGTGTTCCAGAGATAACCAATGCCCGCAATCAAGCGAATCGAGTTCATCTCCTTTTTGTAGCGGACCGCGATATCCACCAGGTCGTCCTCACCATAGAAGGCTGAGATCACCAGGCCGAAAAGCGACGGGGAGTCATAACGGATGCCGTTGGCGCGCCGCGTATCGATGTTGGCCATGATGGTGTCTAGATTGACGCTCGTACGGCATGAAGCACCGTTACACCCGGATGTTCCCTGCGGCGCCACCAGATGAAAATCGCGCATATTGTCGAAATCGGCATCGGCAATCGGGTTGCTCGCAATGTTCAGCTGGTTGATGTCGTCGGTTGCCGGTGAGTCGCGGCCAACGGTGATCTTGCCCAATTGGGTGTTCTTGATGAACCACGACATCTTGCGGGCATTGACCACGCCATCGGAATTGTCGTCGCCGTCATTGCTGCCATCGGGCGTGGCGTCATCGCGCAATTGGTCGACAGTGGACCCTTCCGCATCGACAACTTCGACTTCGATTTTGAAGCCGGCCGTCCAGCCAGGCGCAATCTGCGCATCGCCGGTCAAGCGGAAGCGGGTTTCCGATTCGGAATTATCGAGAAAGTAGATGTCGTCGTTGATGCCATCGTCCCAATAGACGATCATCCGATTGACGTGGCCCGAAAGTTTCAGAGAAACCTTGCGATTGCCCTTGCGAACGGTCGTTGCTTCAAGCTCCGAGACGCGCTCCTCGAGATCGGCGCAGCAGTCGCCCCCAAGATCAGCGGCATTCGCGGAAGATGCGGCAACGCCGCCCATAAAAAAACCGGCCGCGATCGCAATCGCAAACCGACTTGTCGTTTTTTTCAGTCCCTCAAACATTTTCATCTCCGTGGTATCTAGACCAAAGGATGAAAACCTTGAGTGCCGAGTCGTCGAGCTAGACGTTCAGAGCCAAAATCGTTTGACAGGTCCACCTTATGAGCTGGCGGTTCTGCGATCGTGTTCTTGTTAACTTGGTCGAGAGGGCTATTCGATCGGCCATCGGCTCGTAAACCAAAAAGCAGCAAGCGGATTCGATTACGGCGGGAGTGTGTGACATTTGCGCCACGTATTTGCTGGGCGATTTAACGCTCGAATTCCAGCTAAGATTTTGAATTCACAAAAAGAAAACCGCCCCCGAAGGGGCGGCTTCCTAAACTTTGTGCTTTGACTTCGAAGTCGGCGTTTTAGAATTCGATTTTGCCGCCGACTGCGATTGCCCAGAAGTCTTCGAGCGAGACATCCGTACCAGCTGGACCATTGTTCGGGATCGGAGCCGGACCGACTGAGGCTGCGCGGACCGTCGGATCCCAGAGCCGAAGTGCGGCATAGACCTTCATGGCGGCCGGATCGATATCCTGCACGATGCCGACGCCCCACATTGACATCTGGCTATCGGTGACTTCGCTCTGCGGAGCGGTACCGACCGGAGGCGTCAAACCCAAGAGCGTGTCTGCATTACCGCCAACACCAAAGTCATGGAACTGCTGGTACTCAGCGTAAAGCGTCGTCGCACCGGCATTCGGCATCAGCAGCCGGCGCTTAACGCCAGCTTGCAGGTACCACATGGTGCCGTCGTTTGCTTGCTGACCCGTAACCGCTGACGGGAATGTCGAGGCAACCAGCGGCGCCTGCGAGTTGCTTCGGCCATACTGTTGATGGACGAAAGCGGCATGCGCATACAGACCGGTCGGAACGTGCATTGCCGAAGCCGAGCCTTTGAACTCCTCGACGTCCTGACGCTCGTTGACACAGTTAACAGCTGTTTGCGTGTTTATGGTCGGTGCTGGGCATACGATGATGGCAGAAGGACCCGCTTCGCCTTCATCCGTATCCCACAGATAACCGAGACCGGCGACCATGCGGATCGAGTTCCACTCTTTCTTAAAGCGGACCGCGACGTCGGCGAGATCGTCTTCACCCCAAGCGGCCGAGATCACGAGACCAAACAGCGAAGGCGAGTCGTAGCGAACAACGTCGCCACGGCGCGTATCGAGATTTGGCGCGATCGTGTTCATCGTGACGCCCGAACGACAGGCGGCACCCGTACAACCCAGCGAGCCTTGCGGCCGCGCCAGAAGGAACGAATTGCCCCATTCGTAATCGGAGTCGGCGATCGGGTTGTCGGCCAGGTTCAGCGAAATGATGCTGTCCGTCGCCGGCGAGTCGTAACCGATCGTCAATTTACCAAGCTGGTCGTTCTTAACGTGGAACGATGCGCGGCGGTTGTTGACGATGCCGTCACCGTTTTCAGTGAAACGACCGTCAGAACGCTGATCCACCGTATTGGACGAAGCACTTTCGACTTCGAGCTCAACGATGAAACCGGCCGACCAACCAGGTGCGATGCTTGCTGCACCGGTGAGGCGGAACCGTGTCTCTGATTCGTCATTGTCGACCACGTAGACGTCGTTGTTGATCCCGTCGTCCCAGTACATGATCATTTTGTTGACGTGACCCGACAAGTTCAGGGAAACCTTGCGGTTACCCTTGCGAACCGTCGTCGCTTCCAACTCAGCAA
>JAJFHN010000085.1 GCA_021775595.1 Hyphomicrobiales bacterium | reverse complement strand
ACTCGCCCTCGGCGGCGATGCGGCGCTCACGAATGCCCGTCCGTTCGACAATCCATGTGTCGTCCGTGTCGACGATTTCGGATATCTCCGCATTTGTCATGATGTGTTCGGGCAGATAGGCCCCGCAGCCACGCACGACTGAACGAATGTTACTCACCGCGGCCCTTTCCTAGTCGCTATGCGACATCGTCGATATCGAGTTTGGTGTGGAACTTCTCGACATTTTCAGCGATGCGTTCCACCAACCGTCCGTGCGCCATTTCGTATGCGAGGTCAACTGCACTCGCAAAGCCGGTTGCATCGGCGCCACCATGGCTCTTTATGACAATTCCATTGAGGCCCAAAAATATGCCACCGTTCGAATGGCGCGGATCCATCTTTTCCGCCAGCGCCCGAAAGGCGCCCTGGGCAAGCAAAGCGCCCAATCGCGCCAGCAGCGACCTGTTCATCGCAGCGCGCAGATATTCAGCGATTTGCCTGGCCGTCCCCTCGGCCGTCTTCAAGGCAATATTGCCGGCAAATCCCTCGGTGACGACCACATCCACCGCGCCCATCCCAACATCGCTGCCTTCCACAAATCCTCTGTAATCGAAAGGCGGCTCGGACGTTCGCAGCGCAGCTCCCGCGCTCCTGATGTCCTCCAAGCCCTTGATTTCCTCGACGCCGATATTGAGCAGTCCGACGGTCGGGCGCTCAAGGCCGAAGACGCCGCGGGCCATTGCCGCGCCCATGACGGCGAAATCAATCAATTGCCGGGTGTCGGCCGAGACGTTCGCGCCGACATCCAGAACGATACATTCGCTCGCCACGGTCGGCCAAATGGCCGCAATCGCAGGTCGTTCGATACCCGGCAGCGTTTTGAGACAGAACCTGGCCATCGCCATCAACGCGCCGGTGTTGCCGGCCGAGACAACTGCGTCCGCCTTGCCATCGCGCACGGCCTCGATTGCCAGCCACATGCTGCTCTTCCAGCGGCCCTTGCGTAGAGCTTGGCTCGGCTTGGCGTCCATTGGGATCGCCACATCTGTGTGAATGATCTCGCAGTTCTCGGCGAGCCCGCTATCGGCTTCGAGCAAAGGTGCGATTGTGTCTTCTTGGCCAAACAGCAAATAGCGCGTGTCGGGGTGCCGGGCACGGGATAGCCCCGCTCCGCCAATCACGACCTCCGGGCCGTGGTCACCCCCCATAGCATCCAACGCAATCGTAAGTGGCGCCACCATTTCCACATTGGTTCTAATAGATTGTTGGAAACTCGTGTCCGATCGGACTCCGCGCTTGCACACAAGCTGACCGAAAATACTTATTTGCCAACGCGAAACAACCCAAATCTAATCATGGCCTTCGGCTGGGCGCTTCATCTGGTCCGAGCGAACTAGCGTTCCTTGAGTTGCCGCAACGCCGAAAAGGGCTTGTCTTCGTCCTCCGCGTCGGCCCGATCGGAACCCTTCCAGTCAAACTCGCTTCCCGCGCCTTTTGGATATGGATCGAGCGCGATGACGAGGTATTCATAGGCCAATTGGCCGAGATCCAAGGCGCCATCGCCCAACGGCTCCAAATCGCGCTCCTCGGGGTTTAGAACCTCGTCTTCTTCGGCTTTAAGCTTTCCGTCGGGCAGGTAGCGGACGTTTATCGCGTTATCGATGTCCACCGCGATTGGCTCCAGCGTGATGACGCATGTCTGCACCAAGCGCGCACGAACGGATCCAATGACGTCATAGGCGCCATCGTCTGCCGGTGTGATCACGGCTCGAAACTCGAGTCGATCCACCGACAATACATCGAGCAATTCAGCCGTTTTCTGCCGCTCGTATTTGGTTGCGGCGTCATCCACGCTGAGCCCGTGCGAAGGCGCGTCTGCTGCCTGGAAAATTCTACTGAACGGGGCTGCGAGGTCGGTCATCTAGCTGCCTTCGGACTGGCTTTGAGGCTTGCCGCGATTAAGGATCGGCGCAAAATTCACGACCGGATGGGCATCGAATTTGTGCGCCGCCGCGTGCAGTTTTTTGGCAGACCGCATCATATAGGACGCAAGTTTCCTTGCATTACAGCGCCGTGCCGCGTCCCCCTGATAGACATGCTCCAACAATACGGCGGCCAGACCATCGCCTTCCCTGCCCGCGATAGCGTCACGATAGACGTGCATCCGGCTGTAGAAGACATCCGTTAGTACATGCATTTTCTTTGACACGCGCATATCCGAAACACCCAATTCGCGCATGGTTGCATCGATATCGACGATAAACAATTCGATGAGGCGCGTCGTCAACACGCCATAATCGCGATCGGCGGCCTGCAGGGTGTGAGTGACGAGGAACACGTGAATCAGCAGAATTTCAAAGCGACCCTCCAGAGTATCTGGAACACTCAGCTTGGCGTAAAAGTCCGGTTGACGGGCCTGCGCCACAATAGAGCCATAAATATTTTGCGCAGTCGTCTCTTGCTGCTTGCGATTGTGAAACCAGGAAAACATTGTCCTGTCGTCAAGGTTTTAGGCGAATAATGAGAGGCCACTGATTCGGCCCATCATCGATGAAGGGTGCTGGTCGAGAAAGCATCGTGTTATCCTTGAATTTGAGGGACCCGCTTGCTGCGACTATATATCCAGCCGGCCCCCAAAGGCTTTTGAGAAACGCTGCTGTGCTGATGACAATCTTACCTCGCCGCCTGCCGGCACTGATCGTTCTTGCCGCGCTGTCTGCGTCGGCACTGACCGGCTGCACATCCCATCTTGACCGGCACGGCCATGTGTTCACCGATGAGGACATCAAGCAAGTCCGACCCGGCATGTCGAAGGAACAGGTCAAGGTTTCACTCGGCACACCCGATACGACGAGCACGATTGGCGGCGGCGCGTATTACTATATTTCAAGCACACAGCGCCACGCGCCTTTTATGAAACCCGCTGTTGTCGACCGCAAGGTGGTGGCGGTCTACTTCAACGAAAGCGAGAGCGTCGTGCGCATGGCCAATTACGGCCTGCGTGACGGGCGTATCGTCGATTTCATGAAAGGCGAAACGCCATCGAGGAATTCCGATCTCACCATGATCGAGCAATTCTTCGGCAACCTAGGAAATCGCGCCGGAAATCTCGGCAAGGACGACGACGTAGATCCCTTCTAGGGAAAATAGACCCCTACGAGCCGCCGGCCGCCGCCAGCCCTAATGGGCTAGGACGGCAAGCATCAGCAACGCCACGATATTGGTGATCTTGATCATCGGATTGACCGCAGGCCCGGCAGTGTCCTTGTAGGGATCGCCGACAGTGTCACCTGTAATGGCGGCCATATGGGCTTCCGAACCCTTGCCGCCATGGTTTCCGTCCTCGATGTACTTCTTGGCGTTGTCCCAGGCGCCACCGCCTGCCGTCATCGAAATGGCGACGAAGAGCCCCGTCACGATCACGCCAAGCAACATCGCGCCCACGGCCGAAAAGGCTGCGGACTTGCCCGCCACCATATTGATCACGAAAAAACAGACGATCGGTGAAAGTACGGGCAACATCGAGGGAATGATCATTTCCTTGATCGCCGCGCGGGTCAAAATGTCGACGGCACGCCCGTAATCGGGCTTGTCCTTGCCTTTCATGATGCCGGGCTTTTCTTTGAATTGGCGGCGCACCTCTTCCACAATCGCTCCCGCAGCGCGTCCCACGGCCGTCATTCCCATGGCGCTGAAGAGATAAGGCAGCAAGCCACCCAGGAAGAGCCCTACGACGACGTAAGGGTTGGAGAGTGAGAAATCGAGCACGACGCCCTGGAAGTAGCCGAAGCTTTCCCCAGCCGTCGCGTTGGCGCGCTCGATGAAGTATTTGAGATCTTCCGTATAGGCGGCGAACAACACCAGCGCACCCAATCCCGCCGAACCAATGGCATAGCCCTTGGTGACGGCCTTTGTGGTGTTGCCGACCGCATCGAGCGCGTCGGTGGTGTTGCGCACGTTTTCCGGCAATTTCGCCATTTCGGCGATGCCGCCCGCGTTATCCGTCACCGGGCCAAATGCATCAAGCGCCACGACGAAGCCGGCCAGCGCCAACATTGTCGTCACCGCGATGGCGATGCCAAGCAGGCCGGCAAGGCTGAAAGTGAAGATGATGCCGGCAATGATGACCAGCGCCGGCAAGGCGGTTGCCTCCAGCGAGATCGCAAGACCCTGAATCACGTTCGTGCCGTGGCCTGTGACCGAGGCTGCGGCAACGCTTTGAACCGGGCGGTAGTTGGTGCCGGTATAGTATTCGGTGATCACAATAATGAGCGCCGTGACGGCCAAGCCAATCACCGCACACCAGAAAAGCGACATGCCGGTGAAGGTGGCCGTGCCTGCGACAAACTCGGTATTGAGGCCCAACAGACCCGCCGTGACGCCGAAAATTGCGACCAGCGAAAGTACGCCCGTGGCGATAAAGCCCCGATAGAGAGCGCCCATGATCGATTTGCTGGGGCCCATTTTAACGAAGAACGTTCCGATGATCGACGTCACGACACAAGCGCCGCAAATCGCCAGCGGATAGATCATCATTGCGCCGAGCGTCTCGGTGCCAGCAAAGAAGATGGAAATCAGCACCATGGTCGCAACCAGTGTTACGGCATAAGTCTCAAACAAGTCTGCAGCCATACCGGCGCAATCGCCAACATTGTCGCCGACATTGTCGGCGATGGTGGCGGGGTTGCGCGGATCATCCTCGGGAATGCCAGCCTCGATCTTACCGACGAGATCGCCGCCGACATCGGCGCCCTTGGTGAAGATGCCACCGCCAAGACGCGCAAAAATCGAAATCAGCGATGCGCCGAAGCCCAACGCGACGAGCGCATCAACGACCGTTCGGTCGCCAGGTTCAAGGCCAAAATTGATGGTGAGCACGGCGTAGTAGACCGCAACGGCAAGCAGCGCCAAGCCGGCAACCAGCATGCCGGTGACCGCGCCGGCGCGAAATGCGATGGACAATCCTTCCGCCAAGCTCTTGCTGGCGGCTTGGGTGGTTCTGACATTGGCGCGCACGGAGACCAGCATGCCGATGAAACCAGCCACGCCCGAAAGCGTTGCGCCAATAAGAAATCCGATGCCGACGGTGATCGAAAGCAGGTAGGACACCAGGGCGAAGATGACGACACCCGCCAAAGCGATGGCCGTATATTGCCGGCTGAGATAGGCCTGCGCGCCTTCCTGAATGGCGGACGCGATGGCTCTCATTTGTTTGTTGCCGGTCGGAGCGGACATGACTGAGCGGATGGCCCATGCTCCATAGACGAGCGAAAGCGCGCCACTTGCGATGATAAGATATAAAACCGTGTTCATGACGGTCAGCTCCCAGTGGAAGGCGTTGGAAATTCAAGAATTCGATGATGGCGCCGAAACGCTGCTCGTTGCGCTGTTTTCGAGGATGAAGGACTCGACGCTGCCCCAAATTTGCGCGGACCATGCCAAAATTGCCGCGCGGGCGCAACATGGCAGAGTAATTCATTCACATTTGCTTTCGCGGTCGGCGCCCTAGCGAAAATGATCGAATTTTGGCCGCTCGAACAAAACCTCCGCGCCACTTGCGTCGCGAGCGCAGATCCCCGCGCCCTGCTTGGATAGGACGCCGATGCGCGTCACCGAAATTTCAGCTTTCCGGCTCGCTGCTTCGAATGCATCGCATTGCGCCAGCGGCACGGCCGCCAGGACTTGGTAATCATCACCACCTGTCATGATCCGCTCGCGGGTGGACTTGTCATGCAGCATCGCCCGTTCCGCCGCCTGTGATAACGGGACGTGCTCGAGCGTGATCTCCCCGCCCGTGCCCGAAGCCCGGCACAAGGCATCGAAGTCGCCGATCAAGCCGTCCGATATATCCATCGCGGCATGCGCGAAACGGCGCAAAATAGGCGCTAGCGCTAAAGGCGGCGCGGGACGCCGATAGCGCGTCACCAGACATTCGAATTGTGCCTCGTCAAGCTGCCAGGCAGCAGCCATGGACGCATCCTGCGTCAGGGCAAGACCGAGCGCCGCGTCACCGATCGAACCGCTGACATAAAGCATATCGCCCGCAGCGCCTCCCGATCGCTTAACCATCTCATTGGCCGGCAACCGGCCAATGGCCGTGATTGAAAGCGTGAGCGGTCCGCTCGTGGCGACTGTATCGCCTCCGGCCAAGCGGCAGCCAAAGCTGGACTGAGCTTCGGCAAGGCCCTCGGCGAATTGCTCAAGCCAGACCGGATCGGCGGCGGGCAAGGCTAGGGTCAAGAGATAGAGATAGGGCTCGGCGCCCTTGGCGACGAGGTCCGATACGTTCACGGCCAGCGCCTTGAATGCGATGTCCCGTGGATTGCTGTCTTCCACGAAGTGCTGTCCAGCGACGAGGCCATCGGTGGTGAGCACGAGGTCTGTTGCGCTATCGGGTGAGATCAGCGCGGCGTCATCAATGAGGCCAAGCGCCTCTCCAGCGCCTTGGGCGAGCGGCGCGAAATAGCGGGAGATGATGTCCGCTTCGCTCGATTCGCCAGAACCAGCGGGCGCATCCTTGTCAGACATTCTTCTCGGGCTCGAACTCTTCCGCGCGCAGCGAGTGCGCCAAGTTGTCCAGTATTCCGTTTACCGCCTTGGGTTCTTCGCCTTGAAAGAATGCGTGGGTGATATCGATGTACTCGTTGATGACGGTCTTGGCCGGCACGTCATCGCGCCGAAACAACTCGTAGGCAGCGGCCCGCAAAATCGCGCGCAGGATGCTGTCGATGCGGCTGAGGCGCCAGCCTTCAGCCAGGCTGTCATTTATCATGGGATCGAGCGTGCGCTGTTGCTCGACAACACCTTCTAGGACGTCCCGAAAGAAACGCGCATCGGCGACCGCGTACTGTTCGCCATCGAGCTCGTGGCCCAGACGATGTTCGCGAAACTCTTCGATCACTTTATTTAGATCGATGCCCGCTATATCCATTTGGTAGAGCGCCTGGACGGCGGCCAGGCGCGCCGTGCTTCGCCCATGGGCGGACGTGCGCGCGGGAGCCTTGGCATTATCTTGGCTTGCGCCCATGATCATCTTTGTTTCATTGCGTCTGGTCTGGCCGATCCTGGAACAAGCTCATGAGAGACAGGCAGGCCGCAGCGGCGTCACGCCCCTTGTTTTTGCCTTCCGCACTGGCCCGGACCATTGCTTGCTCGTGGGTCTCGACGGTTAGGATACCATTTCCCAGCGGCAAAGCGTTATCGCTCGCGATTCTTATCAGCGCGGCGGCGGATTCACCTGCAACGATGTCGTAGTGCGACGTCTCGCCGCGAATTACGCAACCCAATGCAATGCACCCCTGATGACGGGCGCGTTCACCTACCATGCGGTTTTTGAGCGCAATCGAGAGCGCGATGGGAATTTCGAGCGCCCCAGGTACGGCAAGACGCTCAAAGGCGATGTCTTGGCTCTGCAAATGTGCTGTCGCCCCGGCCATCAGCTCGTCGGCGATCTCGCTGTAGAAGCGCGCCTCGATGATGAGAACGGATGGCTGCGATGTTGTCATCGCCCGCCTCAGCCCAGCCGTTCGTGGCCGACGATCTTCAGGCCGTAGCCCTCCAGTCCAACGACCTTGGGAGCGGGTGAATTTGACAGCAGAACCATTTCGCGCACACCCAGATCGAGCAGTATCTGCGCGCCGATGCCGTATTCCACCAAGCGTGGACCGAGGGCTGTGCCCTTGGGCTTGGGCGGCGAACCATGCAATCTTTCTGAGACCGCATGGGAGTTGGTCTCGCGTATCAGAACAACAACGCCCCGCTCGTTGTCGGCGATCTTTTCCATCGCCTTTTGCACCAGTGAGCGCTTGTGACCATCCGTTCCGAGCATGTCGGACAAAACATTGCAGGCGTGCATGCGCACCATGACGGGGCCTGGCGCCGAGACATCTCCCTTGACCAAGGCGATGTGTTCAACGGGCTGGGTCGTGCTGGCATAGACCTTCAGCGTGAATTCACCGCCAAAGGCGCTTGTCATCGATGTCTCTTCGATGCTGTTCACCAAACTGTCGTATTTGAGGCGATAAGCGATCAAATCGGAAATGGTCGCGATCTTCAGCCCATGGCGTTCGGCAAAGGGAATGAGGTCGGTGAGCCTGGCCATCGTGCCGTCGTCATTCATTATCTCGCAAATGACGCCGGCAGGATAAACGCCGGCCAAACGCGCAACATCGACGGCAGCTTCGGTATGGCCCGAGCGCACCAAAACGCCGCCATTCTTGGCAACCAGGGGAAAAACGTGGCCCGGGGTGACGATGTCTCGCGAATCTTTCGTCGGATCAATCGCGACCGCGATCGTGTGCGAGCGATCGTGGGCCGAAATTCCTGTTGAAATGCCCTCACGCGCTTCGATTGATACGGTGAAGGCGGTTTGATGCCGTGACTTGTTCGAGCGAGCCATTGGCTCAAGATTGAGCAGATCTGCGCGCTCGGAATTCAACGCAAGGCAAATCAGGCCTCGGCCGTGGGTGGCCATGAAATTGATGGCTTCCGGCGTCGCCATTTGAGCCGGAATCACAAGGTCGCCCTCGTTTTCGCGCTCTTCGGCATCGACCAAGATGAACATGCGGCCGTTGCGGGCGTCCTCAAGGACCTCCTCGATCGACGACAGATGCGTGCTCAATGTATCGTGCTCGGCAACGCTCACAGCGACCTCGTCTTCATTGTAGCGCCAATCCTAGCAACATAGCGGGCCAGCAGGTCCACCTCCAGATTGACGCCATCGCCAATCGCCCTCTCGCTCCAGGTGGTCTCGGTCAGCGTATGGGGAATGAGGTTAATGCCAAAAGTCGCACCCTCTACATCGTTAACGGTGAGCGATACGCCATCGAGCGCCACCGAACCCTTTTGCGCGATAAAGCCAGAAAGTTGGTCTGGCACCTGCAATTTAAACCGCATGGAGTCGCCGTCTTCATCGCGGGCAACGATCTCCGCCACGGCGTCCACGTGTCCGGTCACAATATGACCGCCAAGCTCGCTGCTTGGGGTGAGCGCGCGTTCCAAGTTTATTTGGCGGCCGGCCTGCCAGGCGCCAAGCGTTGTGCATGAGAGCGTTTCGTTTGAGACATCGAGGCTAAAAATGCTGCCGCCTGCATCGGAAGCATCGCATGCGTTGACCGTCAGGCAGCATCCGTCGCAACACATCGATGCGCCAAGCGCGATCCCTTCGGCAGCATATGTGCTGGCGATGGTAAAGCGGTTCTGATCGCGCGCCAGCATTGTGCCGATATCGGTGATAAGACCAGTGAACATGGCGCTTAGGCCGCCCGCCGGTAAATGGCCATTTGGTCGGGGCCGACCGAACGCTCGCTTGAAAGCCGATAGGCCTGTGATCGCGTCAGGCGATCGAGCGTCGCGTCGACGAAAGGCAACAGGCCGATTTCGCCAACGTCTTCGCAGCCGGTGAAAAAAATCGCTTCGTCAATCAAGCCGGCGTCGAAACAGGCGCTCGCCAAAGTCGGTCCGCCTTCGACAAGAACCCGCGTCAAACCCTCATCCGCCAAGATACCAAATGCACTGTTGAGATCGATGCGGCCATCTTCGGACATAGGTGCCACGATGACGCGGACACCCTTGTCTTCCAGCGCGGCCTTGCGTTGCGGGTCCGCGGTCTCGCCGCAAACGACCCAAAGACCAACCGTATCGATCGCACCGATCAGGCGCGCGTCTGTTTCGAGGCGGAGGTTGGAATCGATGACCACGCGAAGCGGTGAGCGCGGTAAAAGGCCCGGCAGGCGGCACGTCAATTCGGGGTTGTCGGCGATTGCCGTTCCTCTGCCAATGATGATCGCGTCGGCCTTCGCGCGCAGCAGGTGGCCGCGGTCGCGCGCGTCTTGACTGGTTACCCAGACTGGACGGCCGGCGCCATCGGCGGGTGCGAGCCTGCCATCAGCGCCGACGGCGAGTTTCAATTGAACGAAGGGCCGGCCGGCGCCCTGCCGCAAAACATGTCCAAGAACTAGCCATGAGGCCTCGCCGGGCTCTAAGGCGAGCGCTACGTCGATACCGGCCTCGTTCAGTCGCGCAAAGCCTTTACCCGCAACACGGGCGTCGGGATCCCGCATCGCGCAAACCACACGACCTATGCCTGCTTCGATGATCGCATCGACGCAGGGCGGTGTTTGGCCGTGATGCGCGCAGGGTTCGAGGCTCACATACAGTGTTGCGCCCTTGGCGCGCGTTCCAGCTTGATCCAGCGCGATCCGTTCGGCATGGGGCCGTCCGCCTGGATGGGTCCAGCCCCGGGCGACGACCTCAAATCCATTGTCTTGGTCGACGACTACGGCGCCAACGCTCGGATTTGGCCAGGTCTGACCTAAGCCGCGATTGGCCAATCTAATGGCCAGATCGAGAAATTCTTTGTCCTTGGTGCTGATCGGAGACGGCTTCACGATATCAAACTCACTGGTACAAACCGGGCCAAGAGGGAGACTTCAGCTGTCGCTCTCTGCCCGCGCGATATGCGCCTCATCTTCTTCTTCGCCCGTCAATTCGCCCAGCAAAACCTCAAAGTCTCTGGCTTCGCGGAAGTTCTTGTAGACCGAAGCGAAGCGGACATAGGCGACGTCGTCGAGCGCTTTCAGGGCCTCCATGACGAGGCGGCCGATGGTTTCTGAGTTTACGTCGCCCTCACCCATATTTTCGAGCCGGCGGACTATTCCGCTGGCCATGCGCTCCACGCGCTCGGGATCGACCGGGCGCTTGCGAAGTGCGATCTGAAGCGAACGCATCAGTTTGTCTCTGTCAAAGGGCACGCGGCGGCCGCTCTTTTTTACGACCATGAGTTCGCGCAGTTGGACGCGCTCGAACGTCGTGTAGCGTCCGCTGCAATCTAAACAAATGCGGCGGCGGCGGATCGCGGCGTGATCTTCCGTTGGCCGCGAATCCTTCACTTGGGTATTTGTGCTACCGCAATATGGGCACCGCATCGGCCGCCCTCCCCGCCCATCTGGACTTCAACTCGTAACGGCCACTGCCAGCCATCATGCCTGTTCGCTGTAGATCGGAAACCTTGCGCACAACTCCAAAACGCGGGCCTTCACAGATGCCTCACATTCGGCGTTGGCCTCATCGCCGTTCTCCGCCAATCCATCCAACACCTCCAGCATCAGCTCGCCGACGGTTTTGAATTCCGCAATCCCGAAGCCGCGCGTGGTGCCGGCAGGCGATCCTATGCGGATGCCCGAGGTCACGGTCGGCTTTTCCGGATCGAACGGCACGCCGTTCTTGTTGCAGGTGATGTTGGCGCGGCCCAATGCGGCCTCGGCAACTTTGCCGGTGAGCGACTTGGGACGCAAGTCGACAAGCGCCAAATGCGTGTCGGTGCCGCCGGAAACCAGATCGAGCCCGCCTTGGCTCAAGACATCACAGAGCGCGCGCGCGTTTTGCACGACCGACTGTGCATAGACGCTGAATTCGGGCTGCAGCGCCTCTTTAAAGCACACCGCCTTGGCGGCGATGATGTGCATGAAGGGTCCTCCCTGCAGCCCTGGGAAGATCGCGCTGTTGATCTTTTTTGCGATCGCTTCGTCGTCGGTCAGGATGATTCCCCCCCGCGGTCCCCGCAAAGTCTTGTGGGTCGTCGAGGTCACCACATGGGCGTGGGGAAATGGGCTTGGATGGGCCCCGCCCGCAACCAGACCGGCAAAGTGCGCCATGTCCACCATCAAGATGGCGCCAACCTCGTCGGCGATCTGGCGAAAGCGGGCGCAATCTATCCTTCGAGGATAGGCCGATCCGCCGGCGATGATGATGCGCGGCTTGTGCTCGCAAGCAAGCTTCTCAACTTCATCAAAGTCGATCAGACCATCTTCGCGTTTGACGCCATACTGCACGGCGTCGAACCATTTACCCGATTGGTTGGGCGCGGCGCCGTGGGTGAGATGGCCGCCAGCTGCGAGGCTCATACCCAATATGACGTCGCCCGGCTTGGCGAGCGCCATCAGCACGCCCTGATTGGCCTGGCTGCCCGAATTGGGTTGAACGTTGGCGAATCCACAATTGAACAGGCGCGTGAGCCGTTCGATGGCCAACGTCTCGGCCATGTCGACATACTGGCAACCGCCATAATAGCGCCGTCCGGGATAACCCTCGGCGTATTTGTTGGTCAGCACCGAGCCCGCGGCCTCCATAACCGCAAGCGAAGCGTAGTTTTCCGATGCGATCAGCTCGATATCCTCGTCCTGGCGCCTGCGCTCGAGTCCGATGACATCCCAAATTTCCGGATCGGTTTGCGCCAAGCTGCCCGTTGCCGGCGCCTGCCCGCCTTCGGATGTGCCCCCATGCGCTGAAAGTCTGGCATCTCTCGCCGTCATGTCGTCCCTTCTTCCATCCATGAAACGTCTGGTCCTTGGGGTGCGATTGCCCAGGTGGCCGGACCCTCGACACCATCTGCCGCTACATCGCTGCCATTACCACATGTTGAGAGGAGACACCAACAAGACCCAAGGGATGGGAGAGGTAATCCACCACTTCTTTGTCTTGCGACGAGCCCTAGCCCTGCTCGCGCTCGATACGGGCCTTAAGTTTGCGCAAGGCGATGTTTTGAAGATCGCTCTGAGTCGCGCTGGCGGGGCCCATGACGACAACCTCTATCCCGGTCGCGGCATCGACGGCGCTCACTTTCATGGCGCGGCCGACCTGATGAAACTCGAAATAAACCTCGCCCTGCCCTGAAGCACGGGCCTTGCCATCGTTGTCGCTGTTATCGCGGTCAGGCGGCACGCTGCAGGTCCATCTCTCCCCAAAGCGCGTTGAGCGCTTCGATAAGATGATCCATGTCTCCGTCGCTGTGCAACGGGCCCGGTGTCAACCGGATACGCTCGGTGCCGCGAGGAACGGTTGGATAGTTGATGGGTTGCACATAGATGCCAAATCGCTCCATGAGCGCATCGGTCAATTGTTTACAGAGCGCGGGGTCGCGCACCATGACGGGCACTATGTGACTTGGGTTCTCGAGCACCGGCAGGCCGGCTTCAGTCAGCCGTCGCTTGAGCGTTTTGGCCCGCTCTTTTTGCAGGTCGCGTTCTGCCTGGCTCGATTTGAGATGCCGGACGCTTGCCAGCGCGCCAGCGACAATCGCAGGCGGCAACGATGTGGTGAAAATAAAGCCGGCCGCATAGGAGCGAATGGCATCCACCATGTTGGCCGAGGCGGCGATGTAGCCGCCCATCAAGCCAAATCCCTTGGCCAGCGTGCCTTCGATGATATCGATCCTGTCCATCACGCCGTCGCGCTCGGCGACGCCGGCACCGCGGTCGCCATAAAGACCAACCGCATGGACTTCATCTAAATATGTCAACGCATTATATCGTTCCGCTAAGTCGCAAATCTCAGCGATTGGGGCGATGTCGCCGTCCATCGAATAGACCGACTCGAAGGCGATGATCTTAGGCGCGTCGGTCTCGTATTCGCGCAGCATGGCCTCAAGATCAGCGAGATCGTTGTGCTTCCATATGCGTTTTGGACCGCGTCCGTGGCGGATGCCCTCAATCATCGAGGCATGGTTCATGGCGTCCGAAAAGATGACGCAACCCGGCAGCAACCGCACGAGCGTCGAGAGAGACGCGTCATTGGCGACATAACCTGAGGTGAACAGAAGCGCGGCCTCTTTACCGTGCAATTCGGCGAGCTCCTGCTCCAATTCGACATGGTAGCGGGTCGTGCCCGATATATTGCGGGTGCCGCCCGAACCGGCGCCAGCCTCATCGATGGCGCCGTGCATGGCATCGACAACGACCGGATGCTGGCCCATTCCCAGATAGTCGTTGGAGCACCAAACCTTGATGTCGCGCGGACCATCGGAAGAATAATGCGTAGCGGCGGGAAACGCTCCGCGCTGGCGGCGGATATCGGCGAACTCGCGATACCGGCCCTCGCGTTTTAGAGCATCCAGCGCATCGGCGAATTTCTGTTCGTAATCCATCGAGCCCCCAATAACACCCGAGCCCGCAACGGGGCATTGTGACCGCCGAATTCAAAGACGAATCAACGGATCGACCAGCGCACCACTATACCTGGCGCGCATGACCTTGGAAATTCTCTGATGCGTAAGAAATTAGTCTGTAGTCGAATAGGACATGGATCAAATGCTGCCACGGGTCTCAGTAGGCTGAAGCCGTGATATCGACGCCGTCCTTCTGGTACACATCGCGGCGGAATTGCGCGATTCCGTCAGGCGTTGCCCACGCGGTGAGATAGACGAAATAGAGCGGAATGCGCTTTTTGATCGGAACGTCGCGCTGTTCGCCTGTGCGCTTCATTTCGTTCACGCGGCTACGCGACCAGCCCGGCGTTTCCCGCAACAGCCAAGATGCCAGCGTCGCGACATTTTGCACGCGCACGCAGCCCGAGCTCTGAGCCCTGAAATTGCTGCCGAAGAGATCCTTCAAAGGCGTGTCATGCATGTAGACCGCGTGTTTGTTGTGAAAATTGATTTTCACGAAACCCAATGAGTTCTCTTCCCAGGGCACTTGGCGGTAGGAGTATTTGTAGACGTCGTCGGAATACCAATCGATCTGCTCTCTGGCGAGGCGCTTGCCCTTGGGGTCGTAGATCTCAAGCCGATAGGCATCGATGATGTCCAAACCGTCCTTGATGTATTGACGCGCCTTGGGCACCAGGTCCTTGCGGACGATGCTCTTTGGCACCCGCCAATAGGGATTGAAATTGACCTCATGGATCTTGCTGCGAAGCTCCGGGGTTTGCCGGTCGATCTTGCCGACAACAGCTGAATGGCGCAGCACGACGCGGTGTTTGTCCACGACCTCAACCTGCGCGGCGGGAATATTGACGACGACGTGACGGGCCTCGATTTTTCCCGTCAAATCTTCCAGGCGCTTGAGATTGGTTCGCAATTGGCGCAATCGCGTGTCGGCCGGCACGTTCAGTGCAAGCAATGTGGCCTCGTCGACGACACCGCTGGGTGTGAGACCGTGACGCATCTGCAAGCGCTTGAGCGCGGCTTCGACATAATAATCAAAAACGCGCGGGCGGCCGCCAGGCTGGCGCAAATCGCCGCTCATTTCGAGCCGCTGCCGCAAGGTGGCCACGATACGATGGCGCGTACCCGTCTTCAGCTGATAGCGCGGCAAGGTCGGCCAACCGCCTTGGTTGACGATGGCCTGATAGCGCTGAATAGTTGCGCGCATGGGTTCCAAATTGGCTTTCGACAGCGTGGCGAACCCCTTGGAGGGATCGGCCTCCCAGCTGGTTTCCGGCGAGCGGTCGTACGGCTGGTCCCACATGGCGCTGCCCGCGCCCCGACGAACGGGTTGCGCGTCGGCGTAGCTGTATGTCGTGATCAAGAGACCGACAATCAGGAGCGATGTCCATGCGGCCTCACGCGCCCAACTCACAAAGTCCGATTTGTGAACCGGTTTCATCGCGACAAATTCCATTTGCATTTACCCATCAGCCCTTTTTGCTTGCCTACAGCTCTATCATACCGTGGCTGGCACCGCGCCCTCAATTTAGCCACGCCCCGGTTAACAACACGCCAATCGGCGGCGGTTGACGGCCTCAAACTGCAATGTCGACTGTCCGTTTGTTGCCGGAAATTGCGAACTGGAACGCCTGACTACAGGCTCTCTAACATCGAATTTGGGCAAATTTCGGCGTAACGCCATATTCTTCACGACAAAATGAAACGCCCCGGCCGCAGGGCCGGGGCGCTAAAAGTTGCCGTCTCTGGCTGACCTGATTACAGGCGATAGCGGATTTGATCGGCCCAAAAGCGCTCCAAGCGGAACAGCGTGTCGTTGAGCGTGTTCAAATCGTTGCCGGCGATTCCGCCAACGTGCTCGAGCGAACCGAGCTGACGCGCATAAAGCGCATCGATAACGTCGCAGATGTCCTTGCCCTTGTCGGTCAGGCGCACCTTGACCGAACGCCGGTCCGTTTGCGACCGCTTGTGATGAATATAGCCAGCATCGACAAGCTTCTTGAGGTTGTAGGACACATTCGAGCCGAGATAATAACCTCTGCTCTTCAACTCGCCCGCCGTCACCTCGGCTTCACCGATGTTGTAGAGCAACAACGCCTGGACGCTGTTGACGTCACCGCGACCAAGGCGTTCGAACTCGTCCTTGATGACGTCCAGCAGCAAACGATGCAGCAGCTCGACCATGCGCAGCGACTTCAAATACTGCGTCTTGAATTCTGAATCATCCCCCGAAACTTCCTCGGGCATGACGTCTAGAGCAACACTCATAACGCGCCTCCTTGTTATATTGGTTTCCCAAATTTTTTTGTTTTAGTTCCCCAACTGACGCAGACTTTAAGGCACGCGCACTAAAAAGCGCTTAAGCAAGACGCTTAAAATTCAATGAAAATTTGTTGCTGTTGGCGGGTAATAAACCGCCCATTTGCGCCGATTTTTGCCTGGCGGCAATCGACGCGGCGAGGGGGCGCTCAGCCTGGACCGATCTTCGTGCCAAATGGATCGATGAGCTGCAAATCGCCCTCATCGAGCGGAGCAAAATAGGCATCCACCACGTCATCGCCGACGTCTTCCAAAGCCTTCGGCACCCAGTTCGGCGCTTGATCCTTATCGATGATGGCTGCGCGGATGCCTTCAAAAAGCTGGTCATGCGTCATGAAGCGACAGGCAATGCGATGGTCCATTTTCAGCGCCTGCTCGAGGTCCCAATGGACACCCTCGCGCAGTTGCCGGAAAGCCACCTTGAGGCTGACGGGTGATTTTTTTGAGATTTCACTGGCGCATGCCTTGCACCAGTCGGCCGTCTCGCCGGTCTCGCTCAACAGTCCCTCGATGATTGCCTCGACCGAGTCCGCACCAAAAATGCGGTCGATCACGGGCTGAATGCGCTGCACTTCGCCTTGGCCTGGCTCTTCATGCATTGGATTGAGCAGTTCATCGACCGTTTGCGCATCGCACAGCGCTTTGGTGATGGCGTCGAATTTGTCGGCGTCGATGCAATGGGTCACGTATCCCAAATAGTATGCATCGGCCTGATCGACGGGACGGCCGGTGAGCGCCAGATACATGCCGCATTGGCCCGGCATGCGAGATAGAAAATGACTTGCGCCAACATCGGGGAAAAACCCGATTCCGACCTCGGGCATGGCCAATTTCAAGTTTTTGCCCGCCACGCGATGGGTGCCGAAGAGACAAATTCCCACGCCGCCGCCCATCACAACCCCGTCGATCAGCGCGATATTCGGCTTGGTGAACTTCTCGAGCGTCCAATTGTTCTGATACTCGGTGCCGTAGAGCTCAAGAATGGTTTTGATATCGCCGCGTTTCCAGAGATCGTACAGCGCGCGCAGATCGCCGCCGGCCGAAAATCCACGCGGATCGTTTGAGCGCATGACGATGCAATAGATATCGAGATCTTGATCCCAGGCGACGTAATTGGGCGTCAGCGCGGCAATCATGTCGTAGCTCAAGGCGTTGAGCACCTTCGTGCGGTTGAGCGTTATCACGCCGCAGCGGTCAATCTTTTCGAAAAGGATGTCTTTATTCTCGCCCATTAAACTCGATATGCCAGATGTGAGTCGCGCCGGATGGCGTCACGACCCGAGCTATACATTGACCGCGCAAAACCTCAAGGGTGCCCTTTGTTGAGACCAGCCTTCATAGCCACGACGCTCAAACGCCGCAGATCGATGCGGTCCGTCGACGCGCGCGCTTGGAGCTCGTTTGTGCTGGGCACGGTTCTGCTCTGCCTGTTGGCGGCGCCAGCGTGGGCGCAAAGCTCCTATGGCTTGAATGAACTGTTGCGTGATGCGCGCAAGGCCGTCGAACGCGGGCTCAACAGCAACGGGCGCAGCGGGCAGCGCCGTGCGCGCCGGCCAAACAGCGCGCCGCCCCTGCCCGCTCAAAATCCGCGCCGCGCCGAACGCCAAAGCGATGAAGCCGCCGAGCCAGCGGGGCCTGCCGAAAAGGCTGCCGCCGAAGCGCCGGACGAAACGCCTGCCGTAATGCCACCTGTTTCGGCCGAAATAGAGAAACCTAAAGCCCCAGATGCCAGCCCGCCCGTCGCCGAAGAACGCGAAAGCCTTAGCCAACCCCAAATAGCCAGCGCGCCCGAGGCGCCATTGCCCGACCGCAATCCCGTGCGCACCGGCGCGATGAAGCTGCCGCCGCCTCATCCCAGAGATATCGAAGCACCGGACTGGACCGAGAAACAAATCGCCGAAGCCAAGGCACGGTGCCAAAAGCTGATCTCCGGCGAGACTTTCGCTTTCAAACCGCTGGAACCGATCCGCGAAGGCATTTGCGGCACGCCTGCGCCAATCAAGCTTTCCAGCATTCAGGCCGGTGGCAAGGTCAGGATTTCACCGCCAGCCACCATGACGTGCGAATTGGCCGCTCAATTGCAGCGGTGGTTGAAGGACGTGGTTCAGCCGACCGCCAAGCGTCATCTGGGCGCGCCGATCGTGCGGCTTCGCAACGTTTCGGCCTATTCCTGCCGCAACGTCTACAACAGAGCCAAGGGCCGCATGAGTCATCACGCGCTCGCCAACGCGCTGGATGTCGCGGGCTTCGAGACGGCAAAGGGCGAGAAGGTCGTGCTCATCAAGCATTGGAACCAGATGGTGCCGGCGAAAGTGCCCGATGAGCCACCGGCCGAGAGCGCAGATGTGCCCGCCAAGGCGCCAGAAGTGGCAAAAAACGACGACGCGCAGGCCGGAAAATTGCCCATCGCTGGCGTGACATCGCTGGAACCCGCCATAGCGGCCGACCAAAAAGACGGCGGCGCTCAATCTGGTGCGGGTGAAAATGCCGCCCCTGCCGGCATGAATGCAAAGGGCAAAATAGGCAAAGGACGGCACTGTTGCGCGGCAAATGAAGCAAACGGCACACGCAAGAGCCAAGGCGAGGAAGAAGGCGCCACCAAGGATGACTCCGCGGAGGCAGAGGCCGCACCACCTCCCCCGCCGCCCGTACCTGGACCGAAGCGTTTGTTCTTGCGGGCGCTGCATAAGGGGGCGTGCGGCATATTCGGCACCGTGCTCGGGCCCGAAGCCAACCGGGCCCATCACGACCATTTTCATCTGGATGCCAAGGCGCGCCGGAGCAGCTTCTGCGAGTAGCCCCCGCTGGTGCTCTAGACGTTGCGGCGGTACTCGCCGCCTGCTTCAAACAGCGCGTGGGTGATCTCGCCCAACGAGCAGCAGCGCACCGCATCCATCAGGACTTCGAAGACATTGTCATTTTCGGCAGCGGCCAGTTTGAGGCGCGCAAGTACCGCGTCTCTTTCTTTAGAGTTACGTTTTTGAAAGCTCTTCAATCTCTTGATTTGGCTCTTTTTCTCCTTTTCGCTCGAGCGCGCCAATTCGGGCGTGCCGCGCAACGCTTGGCCTTCGGGATCGACGAACGTGTTGACGCCGATGATCGGCAGGCTGCCGTCGTGCTTCATGGACTCGTAATGCAGCGATTCGTCTTGGATCTTGCCGCGTTGATAGCCGGTCTCCATGGCGCCAAGCACACCGCCGCGCTCTGAAATACGCTCAAACTCCTGGAGCACCGCTTCCTCGACGAGATCGGTCAATTCTTCGATGATGAAAGAGCCCTGGTTGGGATTCTCGTTTTTCGCCAATCCCCATTCGTTAAGGATGATGTGTTGGATCGCCATGGCCCTGCGCACAGACTCGCGCGTTGGCGTTGTCACCGCCTCGTCATAGGCGTTGGTGTGAAGGGAGTTGGTGTTGTCGTAGGTGGCGATCAGGGCCTGCAGCGTTGTCCGGATGTCGTTGAACGACATCTCTTGGGCGTGCAGCGAGCGGCCGCTGGTCTGGGTGTGATATTTCAGTTTTTGCGAACGCTCGTTTCCGCCGTACTTGAAGCGCATGGCAACGGCCCAGATGCGCCTGGCGACGCGGCCCATGACCGAGTATTCCGGATCCATTCCGTTGGAAAAGAAAAAGCTCAAATTGGGCGCGAAATCGTCAATCGCCATGCCGCGCGCCAGATAAGCCTCCACATAGGTGAACCCGTTGGCCAGCGTGAAGGCGAGCTGCGAGATCGGGTTCGCACCGGCTTCGGCGATGTGGTAGCCGGAAATGGAGACCGAGTAGAAATTGCCCACATTGTGGGAAACGAAATAATCCTGAATGTCCGCCATCATGCGGAGCGCGAATTCGGTCGAGAAGATGCAAGTGTTCTGCCCCTGATCCTCCTTTAAAATATCCGCCTGAACCGTGCCCCGCACGGTCTTGAGCACGTGGGCTTTCAACTTGGTCTGTTCGGCTGGCTTCGGCGCCCGTCCCTTTTCGGCTTTGAAAGCCTCGACCTGTTGGTCGATCGCGGTGTTGAAAAACATCGCCAGAATCGTCGGCGCCGGGCCATTGATGGTCATCGAAACGGAGGTCGATGGATCGAGCAGATCAAAGCCGCCATAGAGTACTTTCATATCATCGAGCGTTGCGATGGAGACGCCCGAATTGCCTACCTTGCCGTAGATGTCGGGCCGCTCATCGGGGTCCCAACCATAAAGCGTCACGGAGTCGAAGGCGGTCGAGAGCCGTTTTGCCGGCGCGTCCTTGGAGAGATACTTGAAGCGTTCGTTGGTGCGAAAGGCGTCGCCCTCGCCCGCGAACATGCGTGTCGGATCCTCGCCGTCGCGCTTGAAGGGGAATGCGCCGCCCGTATAGGGAAAATAACCAGGCACGTTTTCCTTGAGCCGCCATTTGAGGATTTCGCCTTCGTCCTCAAATTGCGGCAATGCCACGCGCGGTATCTGACTCCCCGAAAGGGTTTCGCGTTTCAGCGGGACGCGCAGCTCTTTGCCACGCACCTTTATGACGTGCTCGTCGCCTGAATAAGATGCGCGCAGTTCAGGCCATGTCTCGATCAGCCGCTTGGCGCGTGGGTCGAGGAGCTTGTCGCGTTTTTTCTCTTCGCGCTCTAACGCCGCGACGTCATCGCCCGAAGCCTCCAGCATATGCCGGGCTTCGCGCAGCTGCTGTCGCTCGCGCGCCAGCGCCACTTCGCGCACGATTGTTTCGTGATAGCCACGCACTTCATCGGCGATCTCGCCCAGATACCATTGCCGGCGCGGCGGAATGATCGATTGGCCGGGCACACTCGAGCGGCCGGCGAATTCTGGCGCGCTCGATGGCCAATGGCCAAAGCCTTTGGTTTCGAAAATCTCCAGAAGCCCCGAAAACAGAGCCGTGACACCGGCGTCGGCATACCGCGACGCGATCGTGCCAAACACCGGCATGGTTTCGGGCGCTTCGCCAAAGCGCTCGTGATTTCGCTGATATTGTTTGGCAACGTCGCGCAGCGCGTCGGCGGCGCCGCGGCGGTCGAATTTGTTGATCGCCACCGCGTCTGCAAAATCCAACATATCGATTTTTTCGAGCTGGCTGGCAGCGCCGAATTCAGGCGTCATGACATAAAGCGAGACATCGGAAAACGGCACGATGCCGGCGTCGCCCTGCCCGATGCCGGGCGTTTCGATAATCACCAGATCGTATTGGGCCGCCTTGCAGGCCGCGACGATATCGGCCAATGCCGGTGGCACTTCACCGCCAGCACCGCGGGTCGAGAGCGAACGAAAATAGGTCGCTGGCGCTTGCAGGGCGTTCATGCGGATACGGTCGCCAAGCAATGCGCCGCCCGTCTTACGCTTGGACGGGTCGATAGCAATCAGCGCGATGCGGGGATCAGCCCCATAGCTGCGAAAGCGCCGCACCAGCTCGTCGGTGAGCGACGATTTGCCCGCACCGCCCGTGCCGGTGATGCCGAGAACCGGAATATTGGATGACGCCTCCGCCGCCGTATGAACTTCTTTCAAGAAGGATGCGGAGACCTGTTTTGCCTCGATCGCGGTGATCGCCCGGGCAAGTGCTCCATCGCCGCCCGTCTTCATCACCTTCAGCGTCGCGGGTACGTCGCCACAAAGATTTTGCTCGGCGCGACGGGCCATATCTTCGATCATGCCCTTGAGGCCCAAGTTCTGACCGTCTTCAGGCGCATAGATGCGGGTCACGCCGATCTTGTGCAGGACGTCGATCTCTTCCTGAACGATGACACCGCCACCGCCGCCAAACACTTTGATGTGGTCCGCGCCACGCTCATTGAGCAGCTCCACCATGTAGGTGAAGAATTCGACATGGCCACCTTGGTAGGAGGAGACGGCGATTGCGTGAGCGTCTTCCTGGATCGCGGCCGTGACGATGTCTTCGACGGAGCGGTTGTGACCCAGGTGTATCACCTCAGCCCCATTCGCCTGCAAGATCCGGCGCATGATATTGATGGAGGCATCATGCCCATCGAAAAGGCTTGCAGCCGTCACGAAGCGCAGCGGCAAGGCGCTGGGCCGCGCCTTCGCATTCGGTTTGCGCAGGGGCGCGCTGCGCCCTTTCGCACTCTTTGCGACCATGACGTCGCTTGCCACGTCTACACCTCTCGTTTTTTCGCGCGCTGCGCGTTCATATCAAGCCGCCACAGTTATACCCAATGACGGGCTTGGCGCATCATAACACCACAGCGCGGCGTTAACGCATCGGCTGATCGCAGTTGGCGCGCACTTGCATCCTGCGTATGGTGAAAAAATCGATCCGGGCGATGCCTGGACGCAGCATTTTGGGAGAGTGAGCTGGTGGCAAAGAAAACCGTCTCGCTGGGCGCGGCGCGCGCCAAACGGCGCGAAGCCACGGCACCGCGCGCGCCCAAGCGCCCCCTGCCCGGTTTTCCTGCCACGCGCTTGCGGCGCAACCGCAAGAACGCCTGGTCGAGAACACTCGTCCGCGAAAATGAACTCAATGCCGGCGACCTCGTCTGGCCGCTTTTTGTTATCGAAGGACAGAGCGAGCGCGCGGCGATCACTTCGATGCCCGGCATCGAACGCCTCAGCTGCGACCTGGCGGTCGAAGCCGCCAGAGAAGCGCTGGATCTCGGCATTCCGGCGATCGCGCTCTTCCCCAACACGCGCCCTGATCTGCGCAGCGACGACGGAGCGGAGGCATACAATCCCGACAATCTGGTGTGTCGCGCCGTGCGTGCAATCAAATCGGACGTGCCCGAAATTGGCGTCATTTGCGATGTGGCGCTCGATCCTTATACGTCGCATGGCCATGACGGACTGCTGATTGGGGACGTGATCGACAACGACCGGACGGTCGAAGTGCTGATCAAACAAGCGCTGAACCAGGTGGAGGCTGGCTGCGATGTGATCGCGCCCTCCGACATGATGGACGGCCGCGTGGGCGCCATTCGCCAGGCGTTGGAAGAAAATGGTCAGCACGATAGCCAAATCATGTCTTACGCTGCCAAATACGCTTCGGCCTTCTATGGCCCCTTCCGCGATGCGGTTGGCTCATCCGACCGGCTCAAGGGCGACAAAAAGACCTATCAGATGGATCCGGCCAATTCGGATGAAGCCTTGCGCGAAGTAGCCCTGGATATATCCGAGGGCGCCGACATGATCATGGTGAAACCCGGCATGCCCTATCTCGACATCATCGCCCGAGTAAAAGAGACCTTCGGCATGCCGACATTCGCTTACCAAGTCTCCGGCGAATACGCCATGCTCCAGGCCGCCGCACAGAGCGGTTGGCTCGATGGCGAACGGGTCATGATGGAGAGCCTGATCGCCTTCAAGCGCGCCGGCGCCGATGGAATCTTGACCTATTATGCCCGCGACGCGGCCCGCTTGTTGGGTTGAGAAATCTGCTATAATCGTTTTTATTCAACGGCTTGCGGCTCAAGACTTGCTGCTGAACCCGGCGCGCACCATGTATCAAATGTAACGACTGAGAGGCAATCGCGACCATGACAAACACGCCAGACTCACGCGCCAAAGATTCGGACATGAAGCCAATCGGCTTCGATACGGGCGCGCGATCCCACGCCTATGATCCGGTGACCCAACCCGAATATTTCGAAGATCTGCTGGGCCGCAGGATGATGGCGTTTCTGGTGGATGTGATCGCCGTGACATTCCTGTTTTTCGTCTCCGTTTCGTTGATCTTCATTCTCGGCTTTGTGACATTCGGTCTGGCCTGGCTGATGTTTGGCATCGTGTTTCCTCTGGTGGCGTTGGGCTACAGCGCTTGGACCATGTCGAGCCCGCCCAGCGCGACGCTCGGCATGCGCTTGTTCGATCTTGAGATCCGCACTTGGTATGGCGCGCGCATGACCGGTCTGCTCGGCGCATTTCACACATTGCTGTTCTATTTTTCGGTGAGCATCCTGACGCCCTTCATACTGCTGTTGGCACTGTTCGACGGGCGCAAACGCTGCCTGCACGACATGCTGATGGGCACGGTCATCGTCAACAACGAGGTCCGCGCCAAGCTGCAGCGCGGCTGATCGACGCTGTGGCGCCAAGCGCCTCTTAAGGCGCGACAAACGGTGCCCACTGCTTCCATAATCGAGGGATGATTCTGCCCCTCATCGAGTCCGCCCATATGTGGGCGACATTTGCTGTCATCGCGCTGGCGATCGTCCTTTTCAGTATGGACCGCATCCCCATCGAGTTGTCGGCTATCGGGACGGTGACGATCCTGGTTGTGCTGTTCCAGGTCTTTCCGCTGACCAGCAGCGACGGCAAACACGTGGTCGACACGACCACGCTGTTGGCTGGGTTTGCCAATCCAATCCTGTTTGCCATCCTCTCCCTGCTGATCATTGGCCAGGGACTGTTTCAAACGGGCGCGGTCGAAAAACCGGCTCAAATGATCTCGTCGCTCTCGGCCTTTGGGCCGAAATTGGCGTTGGCTGGAACCTTGATCGTCGCTGGCGCCATCAGCGCATTTTTGAACAACACGCCCGTTGTCGTAATTTTCATTCCCATCATCGCGGCGCTCGCCACCCGCATCGGCATGACGGCGGCCCATGTGCTGATGCCGCTAAGTTTCATTACTATCTTGGGCGGCATGACGACGCTTATCGGGTCATCAGCGAACTTGGTGGCCACGGCGGTTGCGGAATCATTCGGCGCGCCGCCGGTGGGATTCTTCGATTTCTTCGTTCCCGGAGTGATGCTCGCCTCGATCGGCGGACTCTATGTGATTTTTGTGCTGCCGCGATTGATTTCGCCTGCACCCGGCATGGCCGAACGCGTGGCCGACCATAGCGGCAAGCAATTCATCGCTGAGGTCACGCTGGGCCGCGATCATCCCTGGCTCGGCGCGGAATCGATGGGCGGGTTTTTTCCAAGACTCGAAAACATCACCGTCCGCCTGGTGCAGCGCGGCGAGCGCGCGCTGTTGCCGCCCTTCGACGACACGATTTTGCGGATGGGCGACATTGTCATTATCGCGGCGACACGCGATGTGCTGGCCGAGGCGGTGAGCGGCGGCGAGACCGAGATCGGAATCAGCGGCGGCGAGGCACGCGACGAGGATACGCTGAAAAGCGATGGCGTTCGGCGCCGCCAGCTGACCATGGCCGAGGCGGTCGTTTCTCCGGGATCGCGGTTGATCGGTATGAGTATCGAGCGTGCTCATCTCCACGCCGATACCGATTGCGTCGTTCTCGGCATTGAACGGCGCAGCCGCATGATGCGCTCAACCATGAGCGAAATCGCGCTTGAGGCTGGAGATGTCCTGCTGATGCTGGGCGAGCCCGAATGCGTCGCGCGTTTGGGCCGCAATCGCGATCTGCTGTTGCTAGCGCGCACGGCTGTCGAATTGCCCCTGGTCCACCACGCCAAGCGCGCGCTGGCGGTTTTCGGCTTGACGGTGGCTGCGGTGGCCAGCGGCATGGTGCCGATCACGGTGGCCGCGCTTACCGGGGCTGTTGCCATGGTGGTGCTGGGCTGCCTGACCGTGCGCCAAGCAGCGCGCGCCTTTGACCGGCGCATTTATCTGTTGGTCGGCGCGGCTTTTGCCATGGCGATACCGCTGCAAGCCACCGGCGGCGCTCAATTCATCGCACACGGTGTCGTCTCATTGGTTGGCGGGTATGGCCCCGCCGCGCTACTTTCTGCGCTCTTCCTGCTGACGGCCATATTCACGAATTTCCTGTCAAACCACGCAACGGCTGCGCTCTTTGCGCCCATCGCCGTCAGCGCGGCACGCGAGATCGGCGCAGACCCGGCGCCTTTTGTCTATGCTCTCATTTTCGCGCTGAACTGTTCGTTCGCCACCCCGATCGCCTATCAGACCAATCTAATGGTGATGGGTCCCGGCCATTACAAATTCAAAGATTTTATGATTGCCGGTGGGCCCTTGATCCTATTGCTATGGCTCGCCTATTCTGTGTTCGCGCCGTTTTATTATGACTTGTAGATTCGCGGACGGCACATTCGCTACAGAGCAGAAACGGATCCGGGTGTGACCGAACACAAGGGCAATTTCCCGCAGTTCTATCTGACCGCGCCGCAGCCTTGCCCGTATATCTCCGGTCAGCTCGAGCGAAAGCTCTTTACTCATCTCAGCAGCGAGAAGACCGATGCGCTGATCGATACGCTGCTCAAGGGCGGCTTTCGACGTAGCCAAAACATCGCCTACATGCCCTATTGCGAAGCGTGTTCGGCCTGTGTCCCGGTGCGCATTGTGGTCGAAGAATTCGTCCAGCGCCGGTCGTTCCGCCGCATCATCAAGGCCAACCGCGATCTCGTCACAAAACGCCGTCCGGCCATTCCGACGTCCGAGCAATATCAGCTGTTCCGCACCTATATCGATTCACGCCACAGCGACGGCGGCATGGCGGACATGTCCAATCTCGACTACGCAATGATGGTCGAGGACAGTCTGGTCGATACGTTCGTGAGCGAGTATCGCTTGGCCGGTGACGATGACAACGCGCCGGTTACGGCGGTCGCGTTGTGCGACAGGCTGAGCGATGGCGTCTCCATGGTCTACAGTTTCTTCGACCCGGAAATGACCGAGCGCAGCCTGGGAACCTTCATGATTCTCGAGCACATTGAATACGCACGCCAGCTTGGCCTGCCCTACGTCTATCTCGGTTATTGGATCAAAGGCTCGCGCAAGATGGACTACAAGACGCGCTACCAGCCGCAGGAACACCTCACCACGTCTGGCTGGGTCCGCTCCTCGACCTAGGCCTTGCCGTCGTTATCGTTGCCAAAGCGCGGGCCAAACGAATTGGTCTTGGGGAAACCCTTTGGCGGCAGACGGCCGGCTTGGGCGCGCGCGCCCATCCAATCGCGCAGTTCCGTGACGCGCCAATTTCGACCCCCGATGTCCACCCAGCTCAGGCCCTCGCCCTTTGAAAACACCTTAGCGTCGCTCAAGGCGCCGTCCTTGTAACGCTGCAGGCGCACGCCGCGGCCACGGCTCATTTCGTTGACTTCGGCAAGTGGGAAGCAGAGCAGTTTGCGATTTTCGCCGATCACCGCCAGCGTATCGCCCTCGGCCGGAACACAGACAGCGGCTTCATCCGGCGATTTGACGTTCAACACCTGCTTGCCCTTGCGCGTCATAGCCACGACGTCGTCCTCGTTGATGACGAAGCCATTTGCGCTGCTTGAGGCCACCAGAAGTTTGCGGCCCGGGCGGTTGACAAAAATTTCCACGATGTCGTGGTTTTCTTCCAGATCGATCATCAGGCGCACTGGCTCGCCGTGACCACGGCCGCCGGGAAGCTTGTCGGCGGCCAGCGTGAAAAATTTTCCGTTTGTCGCAAACAGCACGCAGCGATCCGTCGTATAGGCCGTCATCGCGCGCTTGAGCTTGTCGCCCGTCTTGAATTGAAGGCTTGAGAGGTCATCCAGATGACCTTTCATGGCGCGGATCCAGCCCTTCTCAGACAGCACGATCGTGACCGGCTCTTTCTCGATCATGGCGTTTGCCAGATCGATTTCGATTTCGGGCGTTTCTCCAAAATCCGTGCGCCTGCGGCCCAGCTCCGTTTTGACGCCGAAGCGTGTCTTCAAGTCTTTGATTTCATCGGTGATGCGCTGCCACTGCTGCTTGTCGGATTTCAGCAACGCCTTCAGAGCACCCCGCTCTTGCGTCAGGTCGTCGTGCTCGCGTCTGATTTCAATTTCTTCGAGCTTGCGCAAGCGCCGAAGCCGCATGTCCAAGATGGCGTCGGCCTGCGTTTCGGTCAGATCGAAGGCCTTCACGAGCGAAGCCTTGGCGTCGTCTTCTTCGCGGATGATGCGGATCACCTCATCCAGATTGAGGAAAGCAACCAGGTAGCCCGCAAGAACTTCCAGGCGATGATCGATTTTCGCCAAACGGAATTCACTGCGCCGCACAAGGACGTTTTTACGGTGCTCGAGCCACTCCCACAGCACCTGCCGCATGCCCATGACCATGGGCACCTTGCCCTGGCTCAGAACGTTCATGTTGAGACTGAAGCGGGTCTCGAGGTCGGTGGCGCGGAAAAGCGATTCCATCAGCAGTTCGCTATCGGTCCTGCTGTTTTTGGGCTCGATCACCAGGCGAACCTCTTCGGCCGATTCATCGAGAATATCGCCGACCAGTGGCAATTTCCGTAGCTGCATGAGCTCGGCGATCTTTTCGATCAGCCGCGCCTTTTGGATCTGATAGGGAATCTCGGTCACGATGATGCGGTAATTGCCCCGCCCCAGCTCCTCGCGCTCGTAGCGCGCGCGCAAACGAAATCCGCCACGGCCCGTCTTGTAGGCATCGAGAATGGAGTCACTCGGTTCAACGATGATGCCGCCGGTCGGAAAATCTGGACCCGGCACAAACTCAACGAGCTTCTCGACGGTTGCCTTCGGGAATTTGATCAAATGCAGCGCCGCATCACACAGCTCGCCGGCATTGTGCGGCGGGATGCTGGTCGCCATGCCGACGGCGATGCCGGTGGCGCCATTGGCCAACAGGTTGGGGAAATTGGCTGGCAAGACGACCGGTTCGGCTTCCTCGCCGTCATAGGTTTCACGGAACTCAACCGTGTCTTCGTCGATCCCATCGAGCAGGGCGTCGGCGACTTCCGTCAGTCTTGCTTCGGTGTAGCGCATCGCGGCGGCGTTATCGCCGTCCACATTGCCGAAATTGCCTTGGCCATCGACAAGTCGATAACGTTGGGCAAAATCCTGAGCCAGACGAACCAATGCGTCATAGACAGCTTGGTCGCCATGGGGGTGGTACTTGCCGATCACGTCGCCGACGACGCGGGCACATTTCTTGAAGCCGCCCTTGGGGTCGAGCTTGAGTTGGCGCATGGCAAAGAGCAAGCGCCGATGAACCGGCTTGAGGCCGTCGCGCACATCTGGCAGCGCGCGTTGGGTGATTGTCGAAAGGGCGTAGGCGAGATAGCGCGATTCGAGCACGTCGCGCAGATTAACGGGTTCGATTGGGCCTGCGTCAGGGGGAATCGTTTTCTCGCTCATACAACGGGCTTAGCTCAAGGATGGCAGACCCTCAAGTCCGTCATCATGTTAACGCGCCGCCGGCATCGGCTTGGCGCTGCAATCGGGAGATCAGGCGGCCGCGCGGCTCGGGCATTGGAATGCTTCGGGGCGCGAAAACATGCATCTCGAGAAAGTGGCCTGTCAGCGCGAAACCAGCAAGGACGTCTTGCGCGCTCGTTGGCATCTCTTCCGCGTCATCCGACGCGCGCAAAAAACCGGGCAGCGGCAGCATTTTCTGCACATAGGGCTGGCCGGCTTCCCGCGAAACGGCGCGTCCGGATTTGGGCGATACATAGATCAGCTCTTCCATCGAACCCGTCTTGGCGCACTGGCTGAGATCGAGCCCGAATCCCAGCTCGTCCAACAGGCCGAACTCCCAGCGAACGAGCAGTCCCGGCCAGACTTCGCCTTGTTCGAGATGATCGAGCATGACGCACGCGGCATCATGCAGGGCGTCGTTGGGATCGCGCTCTGGCAACAAGTGAGCCAGCGCACACAATGTGCTGACGCCCGCCAGAGCGCTGGCGTCGTCCAGGATCACCGCAGCATGTGCATCGACCATTTCAAGGTCCCAAGTGCCCAAATGCTCCGAGAGACGCGCCCGCCAATGGGCTTTGACCAAATTGCCAGCCTGCAATGCCGGGCGATGGCGGCGCGATCGGCCGCCGCGCACGAGACCGAGATGGCGGCCGTGGCCGCGCGTCAACAACTCGACAATCGCGCTGGTCTCGCCGTGGGGGCGGGACGAAAGTACGATGCCGTCATCCGACCAATCCATCGAAACCCCTCACCACTCAAGCCTTTGGGTAATCCAGCCCCATCTCGCGGTAGCGCTCGGGATCATCGCCCCACCGGCCCCTCACCTTTACGAACAGAAACAAGTGAACCGTCACGTCGAGCGCCTGCGACATCTCTTCACGCGCGGCAACTGAAATTCCTTTGATGGTCCGTCCGCCCGAGCCCAACACGATCTTCTTTTGGCTGTCGCGCTCAACAAAAATCGTCTGCTCGATACGGATGCTGCCGTCTTTCAGCTCCTTCCATTGGCTGGTCTCAACGGTGGATGCATAGGGCAGCTCTTGATGGAGCCGCAGAATGAGTTTCTCGCGGGTGATTTCGGCTGCCCATTGCCGAAGCGGCGCATCGGCAATCTGATCCTCGGGGTAGAGCCACGGGCCTTCGGGAACGGCGCCGGCCAGATATGATTTCAGGTCGCCCACCCCTGCCCCGTTGAGTGCCGAGATCATGAAGACTTGATCGAACGTGGCGTGTTTTGAGGCCTCGTCTGCGATCGCCAACAGCTGTTCTTTTTTCACGCGGTCAATTTTGTTGAGCGCCAACAAGACGGGCACGTTCAACCGACCCGCCTCTTCAAGTACGCGCTGGACTTCGTCATCGATGCCCTTGGCCACGTCAACCAAAACAACGACGGTGTCGGCGCCCCGCGCTTCGCCCCACGCCGTCTCGACCATGGCGGTATCGAGCCTGCGTTTGGGCGCAAAAATTCCTGGTGTGTCGACCAGTACGAGCTGGCTCTTGCCCTCGATTGCGATGCCGCGCATGCGCGCGCGCGTCGTCTGCACTTTGTGCGTGACAATCGATACTTTGACGCCAACGAGCTTATTGATGAGCGTGGATTTACCGGCATTGGGCGCGCCGATGAGCGCCACGAAGCCGCAACGGTCCGCCTCGATGCTTGTGGCATCAGACATTGTCCTTTTGCTCCCAAATGCCTTCCCGCACGAGCATAGCCATGGCGGCGGCCTGTTCGGCGGCCCGTTTGCTTTGTCCCTGGCCGGTCTGAGGCTCTAGACCGTCGATTTCGACGCAGGAGGTGAAATGGGGGGCGTGGTCGGGGCCCTTGCGCTCCGTTTCCACATAGAGGGGGATCGCCAATCCCCTGCCCTGCGCCCATTCCTGCAAGGCCGACTTCGCATCAGTTGGCGCGTCCCCGTCGGCCTCCAGCAGTGGCTTCCATAATTCGCGCACAACAGTGCGCGCGCTTTCGAAGTCGCCGTCCAGGAAAACAGCCCCCAGCACGGCTTCGCACGCATCACCCAAAATTGTCAGCTTTTCGCGCCCGCCGCTTTCGGCCTCGCCATCGCTCATCACGATAGCGCTGCCGAGATCGATTTGGCGGGCAACATCGGCGCACGTCTCCTTGCGGACCAGGCGATTGAAGCGGCGCGCCATTTCGCCCGTATCGGCGCCTGGATAGGTTTTCGACAGCAATTCCGCCACGACCAGGCCCAACACGCGATCGCCAAGAAATTCAAGACGGTCATTGTCGTTGGTATCGGGACGATCGACCCGGGCGCTCGAATGTGTCAATGCCGTTTTCAGCAGCGATGGATCGCGAAATTGGTAGCCGAGCCGTTCGGCAAATGCCTGAGGGTGGCTGGCAGCGGCAGGCACCTAGTCCACCAATTCGAAAAATCTCGACCAGCGTATGACGCTTGGCCAGTGCCAGGCCTGCCATAACGGTGCCTGCGAGCCCGCGGAAAAGAAAATGATCTCGGCCCGGCCGATAAAATTCTTCAGGGGCACGAAGCCAACCGCCGAGGCGACGCGGCTATCGGTCGAATTGTCGCGGTTGTCGCCCATCATGAAGAAGTGCCCGGCGGGCACCTGATAGACCTTTGTGTTATCGCCGAACCCGTTCTCCACCAGATCAAGCGTGTGGTAGCGCACGCCATTGGGCAGGGTCTCGACATATTGTGCGATGCTCCGGGCGCCGCCAAAAGAGTCCCGGGTAACGAAATCTTCGATGCGCTCGCGTTTCACCGGTGTGCCATTTATATGGAGCACACCCTTTTTCATCTGGACCCGATCGCCCGGCAGCCCAATCACGCGCTTGATGTAATCGGTCGCATTGTCGCGTGGCAGCTTGAAGACGGCGACATCGCCGCGTTTGGGATTGCTGCTCCAGATTCGGCCTGAAAACAGATCGGGTGAAAACGGAAACGAGTGATTTGAATATCCGTAGCTGAATTTGGAGACGAAAAGATAATCGCCGATAAGCAGCGTCGGAATCATCGAGCCCGACGGGATATTGAAGGGTTGAAAAAAGAACACGCGGACGATCATCGCCAGAATCAGCGCGTGAATGACAATCCGCACCGTCTCAGCCATTCCGCTGCGCTGGGACTTATCGGCGCCGGTGTTCACACTCATGTCGCTCGCTCCTTGGCCGGGCCGCAAGAGCCTAGCGTATCGCGCCCCTATATCGTCTTGGTCAGCGCGAAGCAAATGATGTTCGCTCAACCGGCTGGACCGCCCCCGTTACCGGGCAACGCCGAGATGATGACGATTGCCTGAGCCAAAGGAAAATCATCGGTTATCGTGAGATCAATCTGCGCCTCATGGCCATCTGGCGTGATTTCGCTCAATTGCCGCGCCGCGCCACCAGTCAGCGCCAAGGTGGGGCGGCCCGACGGCAGATTGATGACACCCATATCGCGCCAAAATACGCCGCGCCGAATTCCAGTGCCAAGTGCCTTTGCACACGCCTCCTTGGCGGCGAAGCGTTTTGCATAGGAGGCTGCTCTGGCGTGACGCCGGTCGGAGCGCTCGCGCTCGATCTCGGTGTAGATGCGCTGCAAAAAGCGATCGCCATAGCGCTCGATGGTCTGTTCGATGCGGCGAATATCGATGAGGTCGTTGCCAAGGCCAATGATCATCGCGTGTCTCTTAAGCGCTCTGGACGCCCGAGGCCGCCGTGCGCGCTTTGTCCATCAGGGACCGCATGCGGCGAATGCTCGAATCCAGACCGCCGAAAATCGCTTCGCCAATCAGAAAATGTCCGATGTTGAGCTCGACGATCTGCGGCAGGGCGGCAACTGGGGACACTGTATCAAACGTCAATCCGTGGCCGGCATGAACCTCGAGGTTGCCCGCCGCGGCCTGTTGGGCCGCCTCGGCGATGCGATCGAGTTCGGTGGCCGTCTTTTTCGCGTCGCCCTCAAGCGCCACCTCGCAATAAGCGCCCGTGTGCAGCTCAACGATATCGGCGCCAATCGCCTGCGCCGCCTTGATCTGAATGGCGTCGGGGTCGATGAACAGCGATACGCGGATACCCGCGCTTCGCAACCGGTCGACGACAGAGGCCAGTCCGGGCGACGCACCAGCGACGTCGAGGCCGCCCTCGGTCGTGAGCTCCTGACGACGCTCGGGCACAAGGCAGCTGGCATGGGGCACGTGTTCCAGGGCAATTGCCAACATTTCTTCGGTTGCGGCCATTTCCAAATTGAGCGGCGTCGAAATCTCGCTGTTCAAGCGCTCAATGTCCCGATCGGATATATGTCTGCGGTCCTCCCTCAAATGGGCGGTTATGCCATCGGCGCCCGCCTTGACGGCCATGTGCGCCGCGCGCACGGGATCGGGATGGGCACAGCCACGCGCGTTGCGGATCGTCGCAACGTGGTCGATGTTTACGCCAAGGCGCAAATAGCGCGTGTTTTCGTTGATATTGGCCATTTTATCTTGAACCGATCATCATATCATACGCTCTACAGGCATCCGCGTTTGACCTGTCGAGACACGCGAACACCTCAAGATGTCAGATCGCGGCTGCCAGGTTTGACCGCCGGTAAATCAGTCAAATCAGCCGGCAATTGATCAGCCGGATAGGACGGAATTTCGATTGAGGCAAGCGCGATCAGCGGTACGCCGATATCGGCCTTGCCGCCGGAGCGATCGATTAGACAGCTGCCCGCGACCACGTCGCCGCCCTCAGCCCTGATGGCCTCGATGCATTCGCGCGATGAAAGCCCCGTCGTTACCACGTCCTCCGCCATCAGGCAGCGCGCACCAGACGGTATCTCAAAGCCGCGGCGCAACTGAAATACGCCCTCGACGCGCTCGAAAAAGCAAGACGGGCGGTCCAGCTGACGGCCGATTTCGTAGCCGACGATGACGCCGCCCATGGCGGGCGAAACAACCATATCGAGACTGGCTTGCAGGCTCGCCTCGATCATATGCGCCAAAGCAGAGCAGAGGCGCTCTGCGCGATTGGCATCCTGCATGACGCGCGCGCATTGCATGAAGGCTCGGCTGTGGCGACCCGACGAAAGCACGAAATGGCCCTCGAGCAACGCGCCGGCGGCCCGAAATTCGTCGAGCACTTCGTCTTGGGTCATGACAGCCCGCCGCGGCGGGACCAGTTGGCGTCCATGGCGCAGATTCTCCCTTAACTGTGAACTCTGGCCACAGTGCTCACCACGCTTTTTGCGCGCAAGCCGGCAATAATTTCATTCAGGTGCTTGAGATTGTGAACTTCGAGATCGATCAGCATTTCGGTGAAATCGGGCGCTTGGTTGACCATGTTGATGTTGCCGATATTGCCGGCCGTATCAGCGATCACCTGGGCAATTTGGGCGAGACTGCCCGGCTCATTCAACGCCATGACGGAAATTTGTGCCGGAAATCTGTCGGCCTTGTCTTCACCGAGATCCCACGTGACATCGATCCAGCGCTCGGGCTGATCGTCGAACTGCTGCAGGGCTTCGGCATGGATGGGATAAATCGTGATGCCCTCCCCTGGCGTCAATATTCCGACAATTCGATCACCCGGCACAGCGCCGCCCTTGGGCGCGAAGCGCACCGGCAAGCCACTCCCCATACCGCGCACGGGAATGCTGTCCGTATTGTCTTTGCCCTTAGCCTTACGCTTGCTCTTGGTCTTGCCGCCGCCTTTGGCCGGCTTCGACGACGAACCGGGCCAGCGGAATTTGAGTCCAATCGCCTTTGTCAGACCAAACCAGCCCTCGTCATTTCGTTTGATCGCCGGCCGCTTGGGCGACTTTGCCTCGACGTCATCGGGATAAAGCGCGCGCAGAACGTCAGCGCTTGGCAACTCGCCGCGGCCGATCGCGGCCAACACGTCCTGCCCGGTTTTCTGCGGCAACCGCAGCGTGGCCTTCTCAAGCACCGCCTTATCGAATTTCTTGCCCGCACGATCGAACGCGCGGATCAGGATCTCGCGGCCGAGTTTGCCATACTGGCGCAACACCGCCTCGCGGCTGGCGCGCCGGATCGCCGAGCGCGCCTTGCCGGTGATGGCGATGCCCTCCCAGGCGGCAGGCGGCGTCTGGGCCTCGGAACAAATGATGTCGACCTCATCGCCGTTGCGCAGCTCGGTCACCAGCGGCATGTGGTGGCGGTTGATTTTGCAGCCAACGCAGGAATTGCCGATGTCGGTGTGCACCGCGTAAGCGAAATCGATGGGCGTGGCGCCACGAGGCAGCGCGATCAGGCGGCCCTTGGGCGTGAAGCAAAACACTTGGTCGTGGAACAGCTCGAGCTTGGTGTGCTCGAGAAATTCTTCGGGATTGTCGCCCTCCAGCAGATTTTCCACCAGCCGCCGCAACCATTGATAGGCGTTGCTTTCTTCAGACAGCGCATAGCCGCGGGGGGATGCGCTCTTGCCATTGCGCTTCTTCGCCTTGACGCCATCCTTGTAAAGGGCGTGGGCGGCGACACCGTACTCAGCGACGTCATGCATACCGCCCGTACGGATTTGCAACTCGACGCGCTGGTGGTGTGGTCCGACGAATGTCGTGTGAATCGACTGATAGTCGTTCTGCTTGGGATTGGAGATGTAATCCTTGAAGCGCCCCGGAACGACGTGCCAGGCCCTGTGGACCACGCCGAGGACGCGGTAGCACGTGTCCTCGCCATCGACGATCACCCGAAACCCATAAACATCGGAGAGCTGCTCAAGAGAGATCTGCTTTCGCTCCATTTTACGCCAAATGGAATAAGGCCGCTTGAGACGGCTCAACACCTCAGCCTGGATACCGTTTGCCTTGAGTTTGGCTTTGAGCGCCTGCTTGATCTTGCTGATCACGCCTTTGTTGGCGGCACGCATCGCTTCGAGACGCTCGACGACGGCCTTGTGGGCGGCGGGATTGAGGGAATGAAACGAGAGATCCTCAAGCTCCTCGCGAAGCCCTTGCATGCCCATGCGCCCGGCCAACGGGGCGTAGATATCCATGGTTTCTTCGGCAATGCGTTTGCGTTTGGCCGGGCTGACATGTTCCAGCGTGCGCATGTTGTGGAGCCTGTCGGCCAGCTTCACCAGGAGCACGCGGATGTCGCTTGAGATGGCGATGAGCAGCTTGCGGAAGTTTTCGGCCTGTTCGGCCCGCTTGCTGACGAGATCGAGCTTTTTGATCTTTGTCAGACCGTCGACCAGCGTGCCGATCTCCTCGCCGAACAGCGAATTGATCTCGTCATGCGTGGCCTCGGTGTCTTCAACGGTGTCGTGCAGCAAACCGGCCACGATTGTGGCGTCGTCGAGCTTGAAATCGGCCAATATGCTGGCGACTTCGAGGGGGTGGGAGATATAAGGATCACCTGAAGCGCGGCGCTGATGGCCGTGGGCCTTCATGGCATAGACATAGGCGCGATTGAGGAGCGATTCGTCGACGTTCGGATCATAACTGCGAACGCGTTCGACCAGCTCATACTGGCGCATTTTGAACCGTCACTTTTTTCATCTCATTTGCCTGCGCGATGGCCATAACACCATCGCTCGGCGCATTTCAATACGCCGAGTTTGCAAAAAATGCCGCGCCGCACGGGTTCACCGTGGGCAAATACTTGGTTGTCAGCGTGAGCGCGAGCCCGCATTCGAAGAGTCGGAAGGGGCAAGATTTTCCAAGCCGCGCAACAGCTCTTCTTCGGTCATGTGATCGATCACATTGTCGTCGATCTGATCGTCTTTCCCGACCACCGGTGCGGCCATGTCTTCCAGGCCAACGACCGACACGGCATCGGGTTCGGGCTCATCCACCTCGACATATTTTTGCATCGAGTGGATCAGGTCTTCTTTAACGTCTTCCGGAGAAACGGTCTTTTCAGCGATTTCGCGCAGCGCAATAACGGGATTTTTGTCATTGTCGCGCTCGATCGTGATCGGCGAGCCCGCCGAAATCGTCCGCGCGCGGTGGCTTGCCAGCAAGACGAGCTCGAACCGATTTGTGACTTTATCAATGCAGTCTTCGACTGTGACGCGAGCCATGAAAATTCCTCGGCGAATATGGTGATTTGAGTTCTTTTAGGCGCTGATTGATAGGCTGGCAAGGGGTGTGGACCGCCGAGCTTAATGCAGCGGCTGCAAACGCTCCATGATCCGCCCGGCCCGGACCCGCGCTACGGCGCGCAACAGCGCCTGGCCGCTGCGCCCCAAGGCTGGGTGGCGCCAGCGCGGATGGGCCTCAGCGAGCGGCGCCATTACAAAAGGTCTGGTGTGCGCCCGGGCATGAGGCAGCACCAGAGCGCGATTGGCGAGAGCGGCAGCGGAGCCCCCTTTTGTGCGCCAATTGCGAACGAGCCCCTTGTAATCGATGATATCCAAATCGAGCGCCCGCGGTCCCCAGGGCATCGCCGAACGGTGTCCCGCGCGCCGTTCCAAGCGCTTGAGCAGACGCAACAGGGCCCAGGGTGAGAGATGGCAGTCGGCCAGCACGACGGCGTTTGCAAATGGCTGGGGCCGACCTGGACCCACGCCAGAGCTCACATACAAACTGGAGAGAGATCGAAGATCGAGACCCGCCGCCCGCAATTCGTCGCAAGCGTGCTGGATCGTTTGCGCCGGCGTACCCCAGTTTCCCAGCCGGTTAGCGCCGAGCGCGATCACGACGCCGCCGCGGTGGCGGTCCGGTTTGCCATGATCAGTTCGCAAGCCTATATGTCCGATCGATTGCCCATAGGGACCTTGTGCGTTTTGCGCCGGTCTCGAATGTTTCGGATTATTCATAAAGAGTCTGAGTATGTTATTTTATCCTACTGAAAAAATTGCTCTTTTTATAGACGGCGCAAACTTGCACGCGACGGCCAAGTCGCTGAAATTTGACATCGACTACAGGCGCCTTCTGACGCTGTTTCGATCTCAAGGCCAGCTGGTGCGCGCCCTTTACTACACCGCAATCGTCGAGGACCAGGAGTATTCGTCAATCAGGCCATTGATCGATTGGCTCGACTACAACGGATACACGATGGTGACAAAGCCGGCCAAGGAGTTCACCGACGCGGCCGGCCGGCGCAAAATCAAAGGAAATATGGATATCGAGCTCGCGGTCGACGCCATGGAGCTTGCGCCTGCCCTTGATCATCTGGTGCTGTTTTCCGGCGATGGCGATTTTCGCTCATTGGTCGAAGCGCTTCAGCACAAGGGAAAGCGCGTCAGCGTCGTCTCCTCCCTGACATCGCAGCCGGCTATGGTGGCGGACGAACTGCGACGTCAAGCCGATCAGTTTATCGACCTCAACGATCTGGCCGATCAGATCGGCCGCGATCCCTCTGAGCGTCAACCGCGTGCTCGTGGCGAGGACGAGGCGCCAATCGAAATCGGCCATCAAAAAGAAGGCGATCTGACCGACGCGTGAGCAAGGCACCGCAATCAATCGAGCTTGAACCCGCGCTCAACTGCAGCAAATGCGCGCGTTTGGCAGCCTTCCGCGAGGCAAACAGCAATTCTCACGGCGATTGGTTCAATGGTCCCGTGCCCTCCTTCGGAGGGGCGGATGCCCGCCTGTTGATCGTCGGATTGGCGCCAGGATTGAAGGGCGCCAACCGAACGGGCCGCCCGTTCACGGGCGATTATGCCGGTGATCTGCTCTATGCGACGCTCGACAAATACGGCCTCTCTTCGGGCACCTATGGCGGCCACGCCGACGACGGCTACGCGCTGCGCGATTGCATGGTGACCAACGCGGTGCGATGCGTGCCGCCGCAAAACAAGCCGACGGGCGAGGAACAGGCCAATTGCCGGCCGTTTTTGGCGGCCCGTCTGGGATCGATGCCGCGACTTGAGGCCGTGCTCGCGCTCGGGCGGATCGCACATGACGCCGTGCTGACTACCCTGGACTTGCGCAAATCGGCATACCCCTTCGCACACGCGCGATCACATGATTTGGGGCAACCGTTCCTGCTTTTCGACAGCTATCATTGCTCGCGCTACAACACCAATACGGGCCGCTTGACGGCGGCCATGTTCGAAGACGTTTTCGGGCTTATCCGCCGCCACATAGGGCAGAACTGAGCCTGCGGCAGCGGGTTGTGCTGATCGACTGGTCTAGCCCTTATCGCGCATCAAACGCGCTTTTTGCCGATCCCAGTCGCGCTTGCGCTCAACCTGGCGCTTGTCGTGAAGCTTGCGTCCCCGCGCCAGACCGATCAACAGCTTGGCCTTGCCCCGCTCGTTGAAATAGAGCTTCAACGGTACGATGGTCATGCCGTCGCGCTGGATCGCGCCGACAAGGCGATCGATTTCGCGCTTGTGCAGCAACAGTTTCCGCTTGCGGAGGGGCGAATGATTGTCGCGGCCGGCTTGGCTGTATTCAGGAATATGGGCGTTGATCAGGAAGATTTCGCCAGCTTCATCCGTGGCGTAGGATTCGGCGATATTCGCCTTGCCCGTGCGCAGGGATTTGACCTCGCTGCCCACCAGTTCCAGGCCAGCCTCGAAGGTGTCCTCAACCTCGTAATTGCGGCGCGCTTTTCTGTTTTCCGCGACCATGCGCGAATTGCCATCCGATCGCGCCATGGGGCCGCACCTTAAGCGGCTGCTTCGAGTTCAGTCAGACGCGCTTTCTCGAGAGCCTTTTCAACCGTCTTGCGGGCGTCTTGGCTGAGCGGCGCCAGCGGCGAGCGCGTTTCGGCGGCGCACAGCCCCAGGCACGAGGCGGCGTATTTCACCGGCGCGGGATTGGATTCAACAAACAGCGCATCGTGAACGGGCATCAGCCGGTCCTGAATCTCAAGCGCCTTGGCAAAATTGCCGGCCAGACACGCGTTCTGGAATTCGGCACACAGGCTAGGCGCAATATTGGCGGTGACAGATATGCAGCCATGACCACCGTGCGCCATGAAGCCGAGCGCGGTCGCGTCTTCGCCCGAGAGTTGATTGAATTCCGGGCCCATCACGGCGCGCTGCTGGCTGATCCTGGCCATGTCGGCGGTTGCATCTTTGACGCCAACAATATTGGGCAACTCAAACAGCCGCGCCATCGTCTCGACCGACATGTCGATGACGCAACGGCCAGGTATATTATAGATCACAATGGGGATATCGCTGCAATCGTTGAGCGCTTTGAAGTGACCATACAAGCCATCTTGGGTTGGCTTGTTGTAATAGGGGGTCACGATCAAGGCGGCGTCGGCGCCGGCTTTTTTTGCGTGGCGGGTAAAATCGATTGCCTCGGCTGTGCTGTTGGAGCCTGTGCCGGCGATGACGGGCACGCGCCCGGCTGCCGTTTCAATGCACAGCTCGATGACACGGCGGTGCTCGTCGTGGCTGAGCGTTGGAGATTCCCCGGTGGTGCCGACCGGCACCAAGCCGTGGGTCCCCTGCCCAATTTGCCACTCAACAAGCCGCCTATAGGCTTCCTCGTCTACGACGCCATCTTCAAACGGCGTTATGAGCGCGGTTAATGAACCCTTGAACATTCGTCTCGTCCTCGATACGCAGGCCAACTGTGAGCCTTGCAGCACATACGTCGTGCCGCTCATTGCGTCCTTAAATTGCAAATTTTTCAAACAATAGACGCTTGCCCAACAGGCGGCAAGGAAACCGCAGGACTGGGGTTAAACGTCATCATTCCGCCGGAATTTCGCCGACACTGACTGTTTACGTATATTACCTGACAATAAGAGGGGGCCGCGAGCGACGGCCGATCATGCAACCGCGTTGAGGTTTGCTATTGAGCGTACCTAGCCAATTTTCCGTGCCACACGCTCCAGCAGCTTTGCAAAGGCAAATGATAAGTTCATTCATTAGGCTCGCCGCGCTGCTGTTGGCCCTTGGCTGTTTTGCCCCCGGCGAAGCTTTGGCCCAGGTCAAACTGGCGCCGTTGCCCGAGTTGAATCCCAGTCGCGAGAGCGCGGCCGTGCCCGATACGACAAGCTCCACAAGACAAAGCACAACACCTCCGCTGGGCGCGGCAACGCAAGCCGCGACAAAACAGGCGGCGGTCGAAAAGGACGCGGTCGGCAAGCAAGCGGCCGACCAAACGGGTCCCGATGTCATTTTGCCTGTTCCAAACCCCATTCGCATGCGCAATCCCATTGTTGATAAGGCGGTTGCCACGCTTAAGGGGCACAGCCTGTCTGCCTCGGACCGGGCCAATCTCAAGGACGTCATTCGGTATTCATTTAAGGGCAGGCGCCTTAGTGATGCATGGTCGCGCGAGAAATCCATCAAGGACCCGACTGCGCGCAAATTGGCCCAGTGGTACCGGTTGCGCGCCGGCGATACGCGAGATGGCGCCGAAGCGATCTTGGCGTTCAAACAAGCCAATCCGCACTGGCCGAACCAGGACAAGTTGCGAAAGACTGCCGAGCTCGCGCTTTTTAGGATGAAGGGATCGCCTGATCGCGTGCTGGCATTCTTCGAAGAAACGGCCCCGGTGACGGGCGCCGGCAAGGCTGCAATGGCTGGCGCGCATCTGGAAAAGGGCAATCGCGCCGAGGCGATCAAGCTGATCAAGGCGGCCTGGCGCGAACACCGCATGGGCAAAGGCTTGGAAAAAGATGTGCTCAAGCGGTTTGGCGATATGCTCGAGACGAGCGATCACAAAGCTCGCATCGACAAGATGCTCTACGCTGACCGTAAAGCCTTGATCGCGTCCGCGCTGCGAATTGCAAAACATGCGGGCAAGGGCGAAAAAAAGAAAATCGAGGCGCGGGCCGCCGTCATCCGGCGATCCAAAAGCGCAGCCAAATTGCTTGAGAGCTTGCCCGAAGCGGCCAAGACGGAGCCGGGTATAATCTTCGCCCGCGTGCAATGGCGCCGCCGCAACAAGAAAGAAAAAGAAGCTTGGGAGCTGCTGCTTACCGCTCCGACCGAACCCACTCAACTGGTCGATCTCGATGAATGGTGGATCGAGCGCCGGATCAATTGCCGAAACGCGCTGAACCGCAGCGAATACGCAATCGCCTATCGCATCGCCAGCGAGCACGGCCCGGTATCGAGCAAATATTATGGCGAAGCCAAATTCCTGTCTGGTTGGATCGCATTAAGATTCTTGCAGCAACCGCAAACGGCGATGGGACATTTCCTTGCGCTGCGAACGGCAGCGAGCGGACCTAAGGAGGTCGCGCGCGCCGAATATTGGCTGGGCCGGACTTCCGTCGCGTTGAAGCAAATGCCGCAGGCCGACGAACACTTCCGCAACGCCGCGCAAATCACCCATTCCTATTATGGTCAAATCGCCCGCAAGACGATCAATGTTCACGCGTCGCGGTTTCAACCGGCCACGACGCCGGAAATCACCCAAGACACACTCAATAGGCTGCTCTCGCGCGATGCCTTCAAGGCGATCGGCGTCATGCGCAAGGCCGGTCTCGAGCGTCTGAATCGCATTTTCTACTATCAACTCGCCCGTAGTCTGGAAGAGGCCGATGAAGTGGCGTTGGTGGCAGAGATCGCCCGCAATTTTGATCACGTCCAGGCAAGCGTCCGCCTCTCGAAGATCGCGCTGAACCGCGGACTCGCGGTTGTCGATTATGCCTATCCGATCGATGTCTTTCCCGATTACCAGAAGCTGACCAGTGCCGTTGAACCGGCATTGCTGCACGCGCTCTCGCGCCAAGAAAGCGAGTTCAACGAAAAGGCCAAGAGCCCGGTGGGCGCCAGAGGATTGATGCAGCTGATGCCGCGCACCGCGCGCGCTGTCGCCCGCAGCTACAAGGTCCGCTACCACCGTTCAAAATTGACCGGTGAACCGTCCTATAATTTGATGCTGGGGGCGGCGCATTTGAGCGATCTGCTGGATAAGTTTTCCGGCTCTTACGTGAAATCGCTTGCGGCTTACAACGCCGGCGGTGGCCGGGTGAGAGAATGGGCGGGGCAATTTGGCGATCCGAACGCGCCGGACATTGACACAATCGATTGGGTTGAGCGCATCCCATTCACCGAAACGCGCCAATACGTCAAAAAGATCATCACCACCATTCAGGTTTATCGTGCCCGCCTTGAGGGACCTGATCACGCGCTGCGGATTGTCAAAGATCTCAATCGCGGCAAACCCGACAGCCAACAAGACGCCTACGATGCGCAAATGCCGATGCCGGTCGCCGTCACGCCGTAGCGTTGACCTGACTGCGCGCGGTTGCTTTCGCACTTCCGCGCATTTACGCATCTGATATTGTGCGTAAAAATCAGGCCGCGTGGGGCGCCATGAGTGAATCCGAACAAGTGCAGGAATGGAGAGATATATTTTTCTCCTCGCAAGACGGATTGAAGCTCTACGGACGTCATTATCCGGCCATGGGAGCCTCCGAAGGCGCTGTGGTTTGCCTGCCCGGACTGACCCGCAATTCCAAGGATTTTCATAATTTAGCCGTTGCCTTGTCGGCCTATGGCATCGGTCCGTTCGACGTCTACACGTTGGATTTCCGGGGCCGCGGCCGCTCCGAACACGATCGCGACTGGTCAAATTACACGCCCTTCATGGAACTGCTGGATACGATCGATTTTCTGACCGTCGAGGGAATTCATAAGGCGGCCTTTGTCGGCACCTCGCGCGGCGGCATCGTCACCATGCTGTTGGCCGCCTTGCGCCCTACGGCGATTGCGGCGGCGGTCCTCAACGATATCGGTCCGGTCATCGACGCGCAGGGTTTGACGCGCATCATGGGTTATGTTGGCCTGACGCCCGTCCCGGCCAGTTGGAGCGAGGCGGCGCGCATGATCCGGGACATGAACAAATCATTCTTCCCCGATGTCCAGAATTCCGATTGGCTTGAGATCGCGCAGCAATGGTTCAATGAACACGACGGCAAGCCTGCAGCGGGCTACGACACCAATCTGGCGCGCACGTTCTCGACCACCGACATGACGCAAGCGATCCCGACAATGTGGCCCCAATTTACGGCGTTGGGGCGCTTTCCAACGCTGGTGGTTAGGGGCGCTTTATCGGATATTTTGAGCGTGGAGACATTTAAGGAGATGGCCGAGCGCCATCCGATGCTGGCCAGCATCACCATCGAGCGCGAGGGTCACGCACCGCTGTTGCGCGACATGTCCACAATCGAAACCATCGCGGATTTTCTGCACAGTTCAGGTCTTGCGCGAGGCCATTAGCACGACCGCGCGCGCCGGTTTCCCCGGTAAAAATGGATTCGTATCAAGCTGTTGAGAGTGCGCGCTGATAGATTGATTCAGTCAGCCGGACACCGTGCGCGCTTATGATTTGCGGCTCGCCAATTTGCGCGCCTGCGCGATCCAATTCTCGCGTTCGATGCGGCCGTGGAAAGTCAGGCGCTGATCGAACACGGCCACATCGGCCATATCCCAGCCGGCAATTTGCTCGAAGCGCTTGATGCCCAGGCGGTTGAGTTTTTTCTCAATCGCCGGTCCGATGCCCTTGATGCGCGTGAGATCGTCGCGCGAGGGTTTGCTCCGTGATTTGCTGCGCGTCCTGCCGGCTGATCTGTCTTTGCGGTCGCGCCGGTCGCTGCGCTGGCCGCCCGATCCGCTCAGGCCGCTTGTGCTTGGGCCAAAAAGATCGCGCGCGAAATGGCCGACCAAACACCCGAGCGTGTATGCCGCCAAAAGCATGAGAACAATCTCAAGCGCAAAGGTTTCCATGTCGCTCTGGTTTCCCGGCCTAGAAAGCCGATCCGCTATGCATTGAGAACCGCAGCATCAGTGGCCGCGCGCCCACCAACCTGTCACGACGCCGATAAAAAGCGCCAAGATCAAATAGGGCAGCAGCTGCAATATCAAATAGCTCATCTATCGCACTTTCAAATTGAGCCGCGGACAAGGGTTGGCCGAAACAAGCCCTACAATCGGGTACCGGTGCCCCGATCTAGGATGCTCATTGGCCATGGATCTTTCTAACGGCGCATTCATACCGCTTGACGTCACGCCGGTGAAGCCGTTTTCCGCATTGTCGGCCCGAACACTCCGGCACTGTCGGCGCGACGAACCCGATCGGCGCGCGCGCCTTGTCTGGATCCCGACGGCTCCGCCTGCCTGTCGTGGCCGACATCTTCCGTCGACTTGTAAATCGCGGGCAAGCCCAGCCGAACTTTCGACGCGACGTCCTTGGCCGTGTTTTCATCCGGCGCGGTGCCCTCGAATGTCAAATTTGTGTCGCTTAGAACAGCTTTGCCCGACTGAAGCCGGCTGAGCTGATTCAAGGTGGTCAGCGCCACTTGCGTCCAATTGTCGGGCGCTCCCGATGCGAGCTGCATCTGATCGATGACGCTGGCGTCGCCAAAGAGTTCCCGGGCGGATTTGGTTAGTTCAGCCCTGGCGATATCGTCGGGCACATGACCGCTCAACGTGACGGACCCCGATTCAAACAGCGCGCCCCATGCGAAGGGCGTGGCGGCTGGCGGCGTCAGTGCGATCTGATCGAGTTCGAGACCCACAGGCAATTGCGTATCCAATCGGTCGCGCAGTTCGCTATAGGCCTCAGCCGAACTGGCCTCACCGGTCAATGAGAGTCTCGAGTCGACCAGACTGGCCGTTCCCTCCTTCAGATTGGCCAGCAAATTCAATGCAAAGCTAATGGAGCCGACCCATGTTTCCCGGGGTGGGGCGCCAGCGGCGCGTTTCGTGCGATCATCGATCTCGAGTTCGGGCATCATCGCCTTGACGATACCCAGTATCGTATGGCGGTCGCGGCCATCGGGAACATAGCCCTTGATGCGAATTCGTCCCTCTTTCCGATTGGCCCACCACGTATAGGGACTGACGCTTTCAAGCAGAGTCACGCGGTCTTCAACGTTGCGAATTCCCGGCACGCCGCGCACCGCATCGATACCGACATCGCGGGCTTCCGTACCAACCGCCGCGCCACGCAAGATGGCGTTGCGGCCTTCCAAATTGACACTTGCCCACGCAACGTCGGCACGCTCGAGCGCGCCGGTTGCCCGCGACTGCAATTCCTTTTCGATTTGAGGACCAAGGCCAAAGATGACCATGGCGGCAATGAAGGAGAGTGGAATGAGACCCCAAAGCCACTTCAACGGCCTCAACTTGGACATTCGGTACTCCTGCTTCCTCGTCAAACTCACAACCGATTGGCGCCTCGCCACCCGCACACGCAGTCCCACCAGGAACCGCCGCTCGCGGCGCGCTTGCCCCCACCAGCAGCTTGTGCGCGGCACATCCAGCGTAATCGTCTGGCCTGTTATCGCGACTCGCTGATTATAGACGAACGTCGATGACCCTCCAACGGATCGATGGTCCTATGCGGTATGTTTCTCACGATTCCATGCGTGCAGATGCGCGGCCAGCGCCAGATAGAGCGCGCTCAGAGCGTATGCGGCAAGCAGCCAAGTTTGCCACATGCCCCATGCAAAACAGGCAATAACCATGAAGGCCGCAAAGAGCGCGCAGGCAAATGGCTGCAGCTCGTTTGGCAAGTTGACAAGCCGTCGCAAAATCAACACGCCGAAGCCCATGACCAACACGACGCCGATCAGGCCCAATTCGAACCAAGATTGAAGAAACAAATTGTGGGCGTGGCGCCCGGGCCGGCGGGCGAAGACGTCCCCTTCTGCTCGCTCAGCAGTCGGCGACAAATCCGCATCCAGCACACGGGTGGAGCGAACACCGATGCCAAGGATCGGATTCTTCGCGACCTGCTCGGCGGTGTAGCCCCAGATTATGATGCGTGCCTGCGCAGTCGTTGGCAGCCATGGAGCGTGGTGGAGCTCCGCCTTCTGATAGGCCAACAGACTGGCTGGAATGACCAGTAAAAATGCCAGGCACCAGGCAACCATCATTGCGTATCCGACCAGCCGCCTGCGCCACAGAGCCAGTCCCATCACAACTGTGCTGACGCCAATGGCAATCATGCTGGACTCATGCTCCGACGAGAAGGCCAGCAAGACAGTCAATGCGACCGCCGCGGCGCCGACCCAAATCCGCCAACGCTCGCGGCCTTGCAACAGCACCGCGAGCGAGGGCCACAGCAGCAGCACGAGCATCGCTACATTCCTGTTGAGCTCATAGCGCGCAATCTGGACAACACGATCGCCATCCACGGCAACGTCCTTACCGACCTCCGGGCGTAAAATCGGCAGCATGTTGAAGAGCGCGCGCGTTATCGCCTGACCGCTGGCGAATTCGATCGTCACAAAAGCGGCTCCAGCAGCCGCGCCGAACAGGAAAATTTTAGCTGCCCGTCTCGTCGCAGAAGCATCCAGCTGTTGGATTCCGGCAAAAGCAATGGCGGCCAATACGGCGATGACGGCGAGACCTGCGGATTTGCTCAATGCGGCGGACTGATCCAGCGCCCAGCCCGCACTCCACACCAGATAGGTGATCAGCACCGCGCCGGCGATAATGATCGGGCTTTTCATGCCATGATCGAGCAGCGCCCGGGCGCGCGGCCAGCAAACGGCGGAGGCGGTGAGACCGACGATAATCAGCAAGACCACGCTGGCGCGCGGACTGAGACTTGAAAAGGCCGCGGCTATGCCAATCGTCACCGCCAAGGCCGCGGTCGCCCGCTCATACAAATTCGCTGGTTGAGCCATGCCTCAGGCGACTGCCGCGTAAATTGCCAGCGCCAGCAACGCAGCGACCGGTAAGGTAATCAACCAGGCAAGCACGATCTGTCTGATCATGCCCCAATGCGCCGTACCGCTCACAGCGCCGATGCCAAATAATGCGCCGACCGAGCAATGGGTCGTGGAAACACCCCAACCCCAAAACGCCGAACCCGCCACCAGGATCGATGTCACAAAGTTTGCGGTAAATCCCTGTCCTTGGTTCATATCGGTGATCTTGTGACCCAACGTCTCCGCCACGCGCCGGGCGCTGATCAGACCGCCCAATGCCATAAATATGGCCACCACGCCAACGCCCCATGCCAGGGATTGTGGATCGGCAGCGCCCACCAGCGAGGCGCCGACCAACAGACCGACAATTTTCGCAGTGTCTTGCAGGCCGCGCGCAAATCCCACCGTGCCAGCCGTAATGAAGTGCGCGGCGTTGATGAGCCTATCTGCGCTCAATCCAATGACATGGCCGGAATAGCGCTGATAGCAAGATACCTCGTTGCCTACTCTGAACTCGATGCCCGTGCGGACGTGTGTGACGCCCTGCGCGTTCTTCAGTACGACATCACCACGGGGACCCTCGGCCACCATCAGCGCGGGCGCGTCAACCGCGACGACCTCTTCTTTTTCGCCAATACACAGGCAGGTTTCGCGTGTGATTGAAAAATGTCGGCGAACCATACTCAGCAGTTTGTAAAGCAGCATGGTCGACGCGACCGCCAGAATGGGCGCAAACAGCAGCGGGGCCAGAAACCGCTGACCGAGCAAACCAAGCGCCACGTCTCCCGGCGCCATCAAACCGGCACCGACCAAGCCGCCCACAATGGCGTGTGTCGTCGAAACTGGAAATCCGGTTCGAGTTGCCAGAAAGACGGTGATCGCAGCCGCCGCGCCGACCGAGAGCAAAAACTCCGGTTGCGACAATACGGACGCGCTCACCAGACCTTTGCCGCTGAACGCTTTGATCAACGCCGCTCCCAAGAAAAATGCCACCAACGCGCCGGCGAGTGTCGTGACCATCGCCCACCAGATGGCAACGCGGTAGGAGGTGGTCCCGGTGCCAAACAGGGTCGCCACGCCCTTGAAGTTGTCGTTTGCACCGTTAGCGTATGCCAGCCAGGCGACAGCCAACAAGAGAAACAGGGTCGTGAGTGTCATCGCGGCGGAGTTTCCGGAATGGGAGAAATGGCAGCTAGCCGCCGCGCCGCAGAGCGGCCCGGCATGGCTCAACGGCGAAATCCTATGCGCCCGGCCTTGCGCGGGCAAGGCCAGCGGCGAACACGATCAAGTTATATTAGCTACTCGGCCAATTCGGGCGGCACCGAGCATGGTTCGCCTTCCGCATCGAGCGCAACATAGACGAACGTACCCTTGGTCACTTTCACATTTTTGCCGGTGCGCCCACGCTGGGCCGTGGTGACGACATCAACAGTGATCGATGTGGACCCCACCCTGTCGATTTCGGCATAACAGGTCACCAGATCGCCGACGTAAACGGGCTCGTGGAACACCATGCCGTCAAGCGCCACGGTGGCGACGCGGCATTGAGCGCGCTGATGGGCGACTATGGCACCGGCCGTATCCATTTGCGACAGCAACCAACCGCCGAATATATCGCCGGATGGGTTTGTATCGGCGGGCATGGCCAGAGTGCGCACGGCGATGTGCCCGCGGTCGTTTGCAGCAGAATCAGACTCCCCAGCCATTTCCTAATCTCCCGCAATCTGAGCCGAAATCCGCCATTTGAAGCAGAACTAAAGTGCCGAACGGTCCTCAGCAATGCATTTTTGCAACGTGCCGAAACTAATCGCGCGTCACCGAGCCATTTCGGTTTGACCAGTTCGCCGGAATCTGGTGCGCTGCAACGCAACAGTAAGACAGCCACGCCAAAAATCTCAAAGATACAAAGCGGCTGGTCATTGGCTAACGAATTGGGGACAAAAATGAGGGCGGCTTTTGCCTTGGTTGCGGCGGTTGCCGTGGCCTTTTTCGGCGTGATGACATTCACGCCCGCACACGCTGCCGACCTTGGCGGCGATTGTTGCGCCGATCTTGAAGAGCGTGTCGCCGAGCTTGAGGCAACGAGCGTCACAAAGGGCAACCGCAAGGTCTCTTTGACGCTGTCGGGCCACGTCAACAAAATGCTGCTCTACTGGGACGACGGCATAAACAACGACATCTACGTGACGGAAGGTACCCAGTCGGAAAGCCGTTTCCGGCTCACTGGCGCTGCCGCTTTGGCGCCTGGTTGGTCGGCGGGCTTCCTCATTGAGATGGAGCTTGTCGGCAGCAAGGCAAACAATGTGGATGCCCGCTCCGATGGCGTCCCCACCGAGAACGCGGATCACCGCGTGCTCAACAGAAAGGCGTCGTTCCATATCAAAAACGACCGCCTGGGCAAGCTGACCGTCGGACGCGATTCACCGGCAACGGACGATCTCTTGCTGATGGATCTGGCCAAGAACCCGATAGCCGATCCCAGACCCAAAATTGGCGCCGACTTTCATTTGACGCGGGCTCAAGGCACGCTGGGCTGCACGGGTGCAGCATGCAGATCGGCCATCAATCGCGACGCCGTGGTCGGCAATTTGGACACGCGCCGCTCGGACATCATCCGCTATGACACGCCCTCGCTGTTTGGCATGGTCATCAGCGTTGCGTGGGGGGAGGACGATCTCGCTGATATCGCCATCCGCTATAAGAAAGAATGGAACTCGGTGCGCTTTTTGGCGGGCATCGGCTACGCCTGGGAAACCGACGAGCGCGAGGGTGGAACGACCAGGATCATCGCTTGCTCGGGACCTGGCCTTGGCGCGGCAACCTGCGTCGACGAGCGGGTCGATTTGGAGCGCTTCGTGGCTTCTGCTTCGGCCATGCACGTGCCAACCGGTCTTTATCTATACGGCGCTACGGGACGCGACAGCTTCGGCGTCTCGAATTCGCAAGCCGCCCTGCAACGCTCGACATACACCGCGCCGATTACGGGCAGGCAGCCAGAAACCGCATCCATGTGGTACCTGCAGGCGGGCGTCAAACGCCGGTTGCTTCTGCCGACTATGGGCGCGACGACGCTTTATGGCGAATACCAGCAGTGGGATGATTTCGGCGTGCGGCGCGATGCGGCGACGCTGCTGGGCATCGGCACGGGTTTGAGTGAAATCACCGATACCTCGGCTGATATGTGGGGTTTCGGCATTGTTCAAGATATCGACCCGGCGGCGATGAACGTTTATCTCGGTCTGCGTTGGTACGCCCATGACGTGCGCGCGGCGACCGCTGGACCGGCGCCCATACCAAACAACGCACCGGCCGGCGCGGACGTTTCGCTGGAAGATTTTTTCACCGCCGCGCTGGGCGCCAGGCTGAAATTCTGAGATCAGCGACCGCGAAATCGCAACAAACGCTCTGAAGACTTGAAAAGCCGACGCTCTCGTCGGCTTTTTGTGGCTGCTGGCGGAAACGGCGATCGGCGCTGATCGCTCTTCTCACATCGCCAATCGACATGGTTCGGCGGCAACTTGACAGGTCACCGTCTTGCCCGCCCGGCCACAGAGCCAGGACGTGTTGCGCGTCAGGTTCACATCGACATAAGAGCGGCCATATTCGCTCTCGACCCGTGAGAGCCAGGAATAGGTGGCTTTCGATCTGGCCCACTCATCGTTTGGGCTGGAGGCCCGCCCCGTAATGGCGGGCTTGCAAGAGATCGCGCTGTCTCCCGAGACGGGAAGTTCGAGTTTGGCGGCCCGAGCCGATGGCGCCGCAACGGCAAACGCCAATAAGACCGCCAAGCCAATCAGGCCAATCACCACTAAGCTGTGGCGCAGTCGCGGGGCAATCAGGGGTTCGCTTGGAAAACGGTAGGGCATTGTCTCCTCCAGCTTTGGCGATCGGGGTCTTGCTCCCTTGGTCGCGCTGGCGGAGAAAAAGGTTCAATGTCAGTCCCATGCCGGCATTAGTCATGTCTCGTGAAATTCGTGACCCGGCTTGACTTTCGCGACGCCGGGGCGCATCTGAACGTTAGAACTTCTCGGGATCGCGCGATTCGCCCCAAATGAGCGGGCGTTATTGTTCCGAGATTTTTCTCATCCCAAACCCCGTTTCATCCATGTGCGCGTGGACAAGAACGACGCGGCAGGACTGTCGCGCGCAGATGCGCGTGCTGGTGCGCCGCAACAAGGAATCAATATCAGTGACAACTTCAGAATTCGCCGAACTCGGGCTAACCGAGCGGCTCTTGCGCGCACTTAAAGACGCGCAATACACCAACCCTACGCCGATCCAACAGCGCGCCATTCCGCTGCTGCTCGACGGCATGGATCTGCTCGGCATTGCCCAAACGGGCACCGGCAAAACGGCGGCTTTCACGCTGCCCCTGCTGCACAATCTTGAAGACGACGGCGAGAAAGCGTCGCCGCACATGGCACGCGCGCTCATCCTCGCCCCCACCCGCGAATTAGCATTGCAGATTTCCGGCAGCATCAAGACCTATGGTCGCCACATGCATCTGCGTCAGGCCGTGGTCATGGGGGGCGTCGCTCAGCGCCCTCAAATTGAGGCGCTTCGCCGGGGCGTCGACATCCTGGTCGCCACGCCGGGCCGCCTTCTCGATCTCGTCAACCGACGGCATATCGATTTGCGCCAATGCCAATATCTCGTCATCGACGAAGCCGACCGAATGTTCGATATGGGCTTTATCCGCGACGTGCGAAAGATCGTTGCGAAACTGCCAGAGGAGCGCCAGACGCTACTCTTTTCGGCGACTATGCCCAAAGAGATATCCAGGCTCGCCAACGAAATTCTATATGAGCCCCAACGCGTCGAAATCGCGGCCAAGACCGTTGCCGTTGAGCGCATCGAACAGCATGTCCATCATTTGGCCGCCGCAGCGAAGCGCGATCATCTGGCAAAGCTCCTGGACGAACCCGATTTGGAGAAGGTCATCGTGTTCACGCGCACCAAGCGTGGTGCCGACCAGGTGGTCAAACGGCTCGCCAGGGACGGCGTGAACGCCGAAGCGATACACGGTAACAAGTCCCAGAATGCCCGCCAGCGAGCGCTTGAAAACTTTCGCAAGGGCCGCTCGCGCGTGCTCGTTGCCACCGACATCGCATCGCGCGGGATCGACGTCGACGACATTACGCATGTCATCAACTACGAACTCCCGAACGAGCCGGAATCCTATGTCCACAGAATTGGCCGCACCGCGCGCGCTGGTGCCGCAGGCATCGCTATTTCCTTTTGCGACGCCAGTGAGAGAGCTCAATTGCGCTCGATCGAACGACTGATCAAGCGGCCATTGAGCGTCGTTGGAGATGGACCCGTTGGAGCCGCCGAGTCGCCGGCCAAACGAAACCGGGGCGCGGGACGCCGCCAAGAGGCGGGCGCGCACAAGCGGCGGCGGCGGTCACGGCGCTACGATCGGCGCGCCGCCTGATGATCTGCTGGGGTGTTGGGACTCTGTCGGTGAGGAACTGAGGCTGCGGTCAGCGCCGGTGGGGAACAGGAAACACGGGCACAAGCTCGTCGTCCTGCCCGCTGGCGGCACCATTGCATTCGTCAGCGGTTTCGGCGGCCTCCTTGGCCAACCGCTGTGCACGCAAGCGCGCGACATGTTCGGCCCGATCGTTATCGGCTCTTGCTGTTTCGTCCAACGTTCTTTGTTGCCGACGCTTGATGCTGTCGACCCTGTCTTCGGCTCTTGATTTTATTGCTATCATTAAGTCCCCTATCCTTTTGTCCAGTGTCTGCATGGTGCGTGCTCGACCGCGCGCAATCGTCAAGCAATCCAAATGCGGATTGCCCGGCTGCGCACTGCAATTCGATGATCAAGTGGCCCAATGCAGCCCTGCGCGCCAATACTTTCCGGCAAATGTCTTAACCGGAGTCAGGTCTGCCAGGCATGTAGCTGGTACTCTTTGACCAGGCGTTCGTTGGGCTCCAGCTCGCTTTTTATTCTGTACTGGAAAATGTTGTCTTCGGCGGGCAGCTGCCGCACGATCTCGTATTCGCCCTGCGCTGCACGCGCTTTGCCAGGAACAAGACCCACCCGACTGCCCACATTGAACTTATGACGTGTTGCGGCACTCAATTTTTCGCGCCCTTTCCGGTAGATTGTTGAGGCTTGGTCAATTACCTTTGATCCGCCATAATTGCATGCCCATGCTGCAGTTGCTAACAAATTTTTTTGCGCGTGCTCAATATTCGGGACCAATGCCGGGCTGTATGGGGTTTCCGATTGCCAGAAAATCGGCCGGAATCTGATATTTCAACGGTGCACGGCCCACGCAAAGCAATCGGTTCACGGGATTGACGCGCGCTGCAAGAACGCGCATATGAAGCGGGTTCGAAATTTCGCTCTGCCTTGCCGCAATGGCCAAACACCGGCCCCTTCCAAGACATCGTTGAATTCGGATGAAAGCGCGTGTGATGGTCGCGCGCGCGAGACGCATTTGGCGTAGTCAAAAGGAGGCCAACATGGCCACAGGTACCGTAAAGTTTTTCAATCACAGCCGTGGATTCGGCTTCATCGAACCGACCGACGGCGGACCGGACGTATTTGTCCACGCTTCCGCCGTTGAACGCGCTGGTCTTCCGGCGCTGACGGAAGGACAGAAGCTGAGCTACGAGGTCGAGGCCGATGAACGGTCTGGCAAGTCGGCAGCAACTAATCTACAAAACGCATAGCAAATTGAGATACCCGGCGCCTCGGCGCCGGGCATTTCTTCTCACTTCCTTAAGGACGTCGCCGCGACAACTCCTAAAACCCACTTGAAAGGAGAATTACCCTGCGAGTTTCCGTACGAGACAACAATGTCGACCAAGCCTTGAGGGTCCTGAAGAAGAAACTTCAGCGCGAAGGCCTGTTTCGCGAAATGAAGCGCCGCCGCGCCTACGAAAAGCCGTCCGAAAAAAGAGCTCGGAAGGCGGGCGAGGCCATTCGCAGAGCGCGCAAGGCTGCGCGCAAACAAGCCCAGCGCGAGGGCCTGATCGCCAAGCCGCGCACGGGACCGGGAGCTGCCGGCCGCCGCTAGCTGCGGCTTGAGACCTTTTCCAGAAGACGACGCCATGACGCGCAATCGGACGAACTTATAGTTCGGACGCGCCATTCGCCCCGCCGGCCGACACGCCCCGCCTTAACAGTAAATTCAAACCTGACAACCAGACTGCGGCTTCAGGATATTGAAGACGCAGCCATGCACACGCTCGACAGCAGAACCACGCCCCGCAAAAAGACCCTGATGCACGCCTTTGCCTCGGATCTGGGCGATACCTATGACGTCAAATGCATGATCCGCGATATCAGCCGCGACGGTTGCAAGATCGTTTCGAGCCACATCGACGACCTGCCCCAAACCATAAAGATCCTGCCCGAGGGTCTCAGCAAGCCGGTCTTCGGAAAAATCGTTTGGAGAAATGACAAGGTTGCCGGGGTCAAATTTCTAAACGGCGAGGACGAAATCAAACTCGCCCAGTCGTCGAAGCCCACCGCGCCGCTCAACTTCTTTTCGAAAATGCAGACCTTTGCATCTCGCGGGCGCCGGCAGAACATTCTGCAAAACGATGGCGGCGACCAAGCCCGTTCCAAGCGCAAAGGCGATTTCGTCGCCATGATGATCCACGAACTGCGCACACCTCTGACCGCGCTTACGGGCGCTATTGGACTATTGCGGGCCGGCGCGCTGGGTGAGTTGCCCGCGAAAGTCAGCTCAGTCATCAACTTGGCCCACCGCAACGCCGGCCGTCTGACGGCTCTGGTCAATGACATCCTGGATGTGCGCAAAATTGAAGCCGGACGCATGAGTTTCGACTTCAAGCCTGTTGATCTATGTGCGCTTGTCACCGAAGCGATCGAGACAACCGAGCCCTATGGGGCCAAGTACGGTGTGCGCTTTAAGAACGACAGCAAGGTCGCGCAAGCCTGGGTTTCAGTCGACGCACATCGCATCGAACAGGTTCTGGCCAATTTCCTGTCAAACGCAGCCAAATTTGCCCCCCGCGGCAGCGACGTCGTTGTTACGACAAATCAAATTGGAGAACGGATTCGTATTTGCGTGAGCGACAGCGGGCCCGGGATTCCCGCGGACATGCATCAGAAGATTTTCGAGAAGTTTACCCAGGCCGAGACGTCCGGCGAGCATGTAAAAGATGGCACGGGGCTCGGATTGAGCATCTCGAAGGCAATTGTCGAGGGCCACGGCAGCACCATTCACGTCGCTTCTGAGCCCGGAAAAGGCGCCGCCTTTTCTTTCGATCTGGCGCTCGTCGACGCGCCCGTCGAAGCAGCAAGAACGCCCGCTTAAACGATTAAAACCAGCCAGTTTTGAGATTAATATCTGCGAGGCTAGGCGCGTTAGAGGCGAGCCAGGTCGACGTTGTAGAGGCTTGAGTTCTCCGGTGTTGCACCGCCGGCCGCATCGCGGAGCAAGCCAAGGAGCGAACGGGCGCGCGCGTATCGTGCGTCATCGTGAAAATCGTTCATCTTTTCGATCTCGAGCAGGTGCTCTTCCAATTCCAATGCCCTCGCGCTGACGGCTCGAAAACCCATCGAACCGCTTGTTCCGCTGATCTGATGGGTCAATTCGATCGCCTTTCGGACATCTGCGGCGCCGCCGCTATCGCCCGATTTCAGATTGTCCATACAGGTGGCGATGTCCGCGACCTGGGCTGATAGCCAGCTGCAGTGTTTTGCAATGAGCGCGCGAAGTTGATCCTGCACGGTCTAGGCCGCCCTGTTGGCTTGGCTGTCTTGCCACATCCGCAAGATTTCTTTGGCCAGCGTTGTCGGATCAAAGGGCTTTGCGATCAGGCCCAAAGCGCCGTTTTGACGGTAGGTTTCGGCCTCCCCGGCGCCAGCGCGGGCTGTCATGAAAATGACGGGCGTTGCTTCCAACCCCGCAATGGCTTGGAGCGCCCGGTGGGCGGCGAGCCCATCCATATCAGGTAAGCGCATATCCATCAGAATGAGGTCAGGAGCGAATCCGGCCGTTTTCGCCACGGCCTCGGCGCCGGATGAGCAAATTTGCAAGTCGAAGCCGGCAATGTCGCTCAAACAGAGCTGGACCATCGACGCTATGTCGGCGTCGTCCTCGACATAGGTGATGCGACGCAGTTTCGCGGTCATCGTCTCTCCAATTCAAAATCCGGCCAATGGCCACCGAAGCCATCATCAAGGAGCGAATATAAAAATTGGTTAGTGGCAAAACATTTGTGCGATCTAAGCTTCCATCTCTTAACTCATTATAACTCAATCATTTTCTGAATTTTTGTCCGATGGGATTTGTGTACTGAATTCAGCAAAATTAGTCACAATTTTACGAAAATCGGCGACCGTACCTGGGTCGGGTGCGCTGAATTAGATGCGTTTTCCTCCAGACAGGCCACGCAGACGGCCTGCGGGAGCGGATCTCCAGCGCCGGGTTTGTTATTGGGGGGCTACACGTCGTGGCGCATGCACAAACACAGCAGGAGGTGGTCCAGCGGAAAGTCCCGGCACAGCGCGTGCTGGTGGCCGAAGACAATGTCGTCACGAAAGACCTGCTGGAAATGCTTCTCACCCAGCGCGGTCATCAGGTCGACATCGTGACGGATGGCAAATCCGCGCTCGAAGCCCTGCAGAACAACAGTTACGACGTCGTATTGATGGATTTCCATTTGCCCGAACTCGACGGGCTCGAGGTGGCCGCCAGCTTCCGCGATACCAACGGCGCGAAGGAAGCGCCCCGCTTCGTCGCCATGACGTCGGACATGAAGGGATTGCTGGAACACGCGGCCGATTGTGAAAATTTCGACGGCATCATGCCGAAACCCTTTGACCTCGAAGACGTATGCCGCGTCATCGAAGGGCAAGAGATGCCCCTGTCCGGCGAAACGCCTGTTCCGGTCGCGCCTGTTGGCAAAGATAAGGCAGCGCAAATACCAGCCAAATCAACCACTCCCATTCCCAGTCATATTCAGAAACTCGGCTACAACTTTCTGCGTTGGCCGGATGATTTCGATGGCGAGCGCTTAAGCGCGCGGGGCCTGCAGGCCAGTCTCGATAACCGTAAATTCGACGCGATACTGGTGCGCGAGCGCGCCAGCATCGACGATCTTGCCCAAATCTGGACCACCAAATCCCTGTTCTCCTTGCCGGTGATCGATTTGACAGGCGCACTGGGCAAGCGCGCCGACCTCGACGGCTCGAAATTGAGCACGGCGGAATCCGATCAAGTGACGCGTCTGGTTGAGGGCTTTCACAACCGCCTCGCCAAGCTGCATGACGACGTTCTGTTGAGCGACGACATTGGCGACAAGCTGTTGGGGCATATCTATTTGACCGGCTGTGGGCTGAAACCCGTTTACGACGCTCAGGAAAAGGGATTTGTTTGTTACAACGCCGTGTTGCCATCAGACGTGATCGAACAAGAGGCAAAGAAACTCGTCCAGAGCGAGTTTCTCAGCCAAAGCTTCTTCGATCGCTTTCCCCAGTGCGACCGCTGCCAATCTTCGCGCTTTAACGTTCGCGAAGAGTGCCCCGATTGCAATTCGCCAAACATCGTGGAGCAAGCCTATTTGCACCATTTTGTTTGCGCTTATCAGGGACCGGAATCCGATTTCCGCCAAGGCGACGACCTGGTCTGTCCCAAATGCCGTCAAGAACTCTCCCACTTCAGCATCGATTACGACAAACCGGGCTCAGTCATGGTGTGCTCGACGTGCGCGCACGCAACCTCAGAACCCGATGTCGGCTTGTTGTGCATGGATTGCGAAGCCCATTTCGATGGAGACACGGTCGGCGCAACGGATGTGTTTTCTTATGCACTGACGGATCGGGCTTACGCTTATTTGGAGACCGGGCGCGCCTTGTTGGGGCGCAAGCGCGAAGCGATGCGGTTTGCCGAATTGCCGGTGGAACTGATTGTTGCGCTCAATGCGGAGCTCAAGCGCTTCAGCGACAACAACACGCCATTCGCACTGGTCGATATCTCCTATCGCAACAAGTCGGAGATCGATCACGAGCATGGCCCCCGCCAGTTCGACCAAGCACGCGACCTGTTCCTGGAGAACTTGGACAATGTGCTGCGCAAGGAAGACACCATCGTCAAAGGTCAGGCCTACGACTTCGCTTTGCTGCGCGAGACCGATCCCCAAGAGGTGCGCGACGGGCTTGAGGACATTCGGACCAATGCGTCAGAGGTGTTGCGCCTCGATCTCGGTGTCGTGATGCACGTTTATGGGCCTGAGGAGTTTTCCTAGTGGTCACGGCTCTCACGGATGGTCTGAGCTACCTGTCGGCCCAAAGCCTTGCCAGCTTGGCCGCATTGTTCTGGTTCACGATCGTATTTGAGGTGCCGCGTTACACGCTGTCTTTTGTGGCGGCGGCCCTGACCGGCGGCCCAAAGACTCAATCAGTAGGCGAAGTGCGCACGCGGCCGCGCGTGAGCGTGGTTGTGGCGGGGCACAATGAAGCGGATTCTATCGAAAAATGCGTGCGCTCTTTGCTAGAGCAAAGCCGCCGCCCCGACGAGATCGTGGCGGTAAGCGATGGCTCCAGTGACAACATGCCGGCAAAGCTGGCGGACATGAAGCGCCGGGGATTGGTCGATCAAGTCCACTGCACTGACCTGCGCGCCGGAAAATCGGCTGCGACAAATTTGGGCGTGCGCTGGTCCAGCGGTGACATCATCATCAATGTCGACTGCGATTGTTCGTTTGACCGACATGCGTTCAAACATGTGATCGAACCCTTTGGCGATCCCGAAATTGGCGCTGTATCGGGCAACATCCTGGCGCGCAATCCCGGCGCAAGCCTGGTCGCTACGTTCCAGGCCATCGAATACATGATCAGCATTTCGCTCGGCAAACAGGCCGACGCGCTGAAGGAAGAGGTCGTTTGCGTTTCCGGCGCCTTCGGCGCCTTCAGGCGTGAAGCGCTCGATGGCGTCGGCGGCATCGATGTGGGCGGCGGCGAAGATCTCGATTTGACGCTGCGGCTTCGCGAGGCCGGTTGGCGGATTGGCTTCAGGCCGGACGCCATTTGCTACACCGACGTACCCGATACCCTATCGGGATTTATCAAGCAGCGATTTCGTTGGGAGCGCGACGCTCTGCGCCTGCGCTACCGCAAACATATGGACATCATGAATCCGCTGACGCCGCGTTTTAGCGTTCGCGAGCTGTTTCATGAATTGGATTTCATTTTCTTTCACGTGATCGCGGCGGCGATGCTGCCGTTCTATTTGCTTTGGCTGTTCGCGACATATGGCAATCTCGCATTCTCAATTCTACTGGCCGCCCAGATTGGGTTGCTCGTCTTTGACGGCCTGGCGTTCGTGTTGGCAGCGCTTAAGACGCCCAAGGCCGACAGCCTGCGTCTGCTGCCCTTCATGCCGGGCTTCAGTATTTTCAACGGTGGTTTCATGCGATTTGTGCGGCTCGCCGCCTATCTCCAGGAATGGATCTTCAATGCGTCCGATCAGGACAACTATGTTCCGGAGAAGGTGCGGCTCGTTCGGAGGTGGTAATGCTGCGTAGACTCAAAAAACATCCTCGCCCTGACAAACTGGCCAACCAAAAGCGCGCCAGCGGCAATGAAGTCGGCCGATACGTCTATCTGGGGCTGCTGGGTGCATTGGCGCTTGGCGTACTGAATTTCCTCTATGGCGACATGATCGTTCTGCGCGCCGACGGCGTCGTCTTGCGCGACAAGACATCGATCGCCTCGACCTATATCGCGCGCATCGACGCCATCATGGTCAAGGAAGGCCAGAGCGTCAGCAAGGGCGATCCCCTTCTCCAACTGCAATCGACGCAAATGCTGGAGCGTCTGGCCGATCTGTCGGCCCGCCGTGCACGCATTGTCACCGACGCGGCCGAGTTCCGCATCCGCGCCGAAACGGTCGTTAAGATGCTGCCTCTGGCCACAAGGCGGGCGAAAGAGACCGCCAAGGTGCTCGATCAATTCGATGAGCTTTCAAAACAGCAATTGGTGACGACCGTGCGCCACGATCAGGCGCTGCGGTCACGGTTTGAGGCGCGCCAGTCACTGGTCAGGCTCAGCACCGAAAGCAAGACGCTGAAGGGTGAATTAAAGGCGCTCGATGCGGCCAAATCAGATGCCGTCGAGGCGTTAGCGCGTTTGCGGTCGCACTATGCCGATGGGCTTGTGCGCGCACCCTCTGATGGCGCCGTGGGCGCCAGCATTCCCTCTGTCGGCGACGTTCACCGGCCGGGCGAAACGATCCTTTCGATCTATTCCGGTGACGCCTATGTGCTGGCCTATTTGCCGAGCCGCTACCTGTTTTCTATCGAGCCCGATATGCGGGTGAGTATTTCCAGCGGCCGGCAGACCGCCACGGGCGTCGTCGAAAAGATCTTGCCCGTGACCGACGCCTTACCGAAAGAGTTTCAAAACACCTTCAAACCGCGCGACCGCAACCAATTGGCGCGCATCCGGCTCGACGGCACACCACCCTTCCCGCTTCATGAGAAGGTCGAGGTGACGGCCGTGTTTCCGTGGTTCTAGGGTTTCGCTGTCGGGTGTTATTCGGCTGGACTGCTTGAGCGGCCCGCGCGCCTGCCCCGTTGCACGGTTCGGGCCGCGCGATGCTTTGGCGCGAT
>JAJFHN010000084.1 GCA_021775595.1 Hyphomicrobiales bacterium | reverse complement strand
GCTACACCACCAAGACCAGAGAAATCGGCCTATAGATCTTCTTTCGGCTCTAGAATTTGCCGGCCGCGATACATGCCCGTCTTCAGGTCGATATGATGCGGGCGCCGCAGCTCGCCGCTTTCTTTATCTTCGACGTATGTCGGCCGTTTGAGTGCGTCGGCAGATCGCCGGCTACCGCGCTTGCTGCGCGAGACCTTTCTCTTGGGTACCGCCATGGTCCAAATTCTCCGGAAGAGTCTGAATACTGTCTTCTAGCGGCCGCTCGTCGCGACGCGGCTCCTTATACTGACATTCTTCGCCAATGGCCAGACGCTCCGCGGCTGCGCTATCGCGGCGCTATGCAAGGCAAATACGGCGGAGATTTGGCTGTGCGGCGCTCGATATGACGGGCCAACCGGCGCGTCTTGGGGCCAGCGCGTCCGGCATGGCGCACATAGGGATTGGGAAGCGCTGCGGCGAGCAGAGCAGCTTCACGCTTGGTGATGGCGGTAGAGCTCTTGCCGAAGTGGTGGCGCGCGGCTGCTTCGGCGCCATAGACGCCCGGCGCCCACTCGGCGATGTTGAGATAAATCTCCACAATGCGCCGCTTTGGCCAAAGGGCATTGAGGGAGTAGGCCATCGGAATTTCGATGGCCTTGCGGACATAAGAGCGCTGTGGCCAGAGAAAAAGGTTCTTGGCGACTTGCATGGGTATGGTGCTTGCGCCACGCGGTTGCTTGCCGGTTTCTTCGGCCTCATCGATCGCCTCTTCGACCGCATTCCAATCGACGCCCCAATGTTTGCATATCCGCGCGTCCTCATTGGCAACGACGGCGGCAACGAGGTGGGGTGACATTTTCTCCAAAGGAACCCAGGTCTGGCTGACGCTGCCGCCGGTCAGCAACCGGCCCGCCATCAAAGTCGAGAGCGGTGGGTTGATGAAGCGATAGAGCATGATCAGCCCCAGCGGCACGGCGATTGCGAGGGCGGCTGCGGCAAATACAACGCGCCTTAGGCGTCCATCCGGACGCGCGGGCCCGATTGCCTGAGCGCGGTTCGACGTCTGTGATTCGGCCATTGTTTCGTCTTGTACTCGCTGGTTGGCACACTCTGCAACGTGTTATGGAAGCCGTTCCTGACAATCAATTCAGCCGCGTCAAAGTTTATGCAATGAGTTTTGCCGACAAACGTGACGAAGTTGCACGGCTGGTGGAGGCGCGGCTTACCGAGCTGCTGGCCCCAAGCGCCGTCGATCGTTTGTACGCAGGCGATCTTGAGGCAGCCGTGCGCTATGGCGTGCTCGATGGCGGCAAGCGGTTGCGCCCTTTTTTGTTGATGGAGTGCGCGGCCCTTTTCGGCGTGGACTACGCCCAATCATTGGATGCGGCATGCGCGCTCGAATGCGTCCATTGCTATTCGCTCATTCACGACGATCTACCTGCCATGGACGACGACGCAATGCGCCGCGGCCGCCCCAGCGTTCACATCGCCTATGACGAGGCAACGGCGATACTCGCAGGCGATGCGCTGCTGACGCTGGCCTTCCAAATCCTGGCAGATGATCGAACCCATCCCGACTCTCAAATTCGAGCCGAACTCGTTCTGCTTTTGGCCCAGGCGGCTGGTTGGCGGGGCATGGCGGGTGGTCAGGCGCTCGATTTGGCAAGTGAGGGAAAGCAGCTCGATTCGGAACGCGTGAGCGCCATCCATGCGCTCAAGACCGGAGCGCTTATTAGATTTGCCTGTGTGGCGGGCGCCACGCTGGCTGGCGCTGCTTCCCGCCAGCGCACCGTGCTTGAAGATTATGGCGCGGCACTCGGCGTGGCCTTCCAATTGGCCGTCGATCTGCTTGACCTTGAAGGCAATGCCGAACGGCTTGGCAAAGCGGCGCAAAAGGATCAGGCAGCTGGCAAGGCCACTATTGTCGCGACGCTCGGCAGCGATGGGGCGCGGGCGAAGCTGGAAGCGCTTGAGAGCCAAGCAGTCGCATCACTCGAACCATTTGGCGCCGACGCCGCCGCTCTGGCCGATGCGGCGCGATTTGCTGCGCGCCGGGCGCACTGAGTTGGCAAAACAAAACGCCGATCAACCTTGGCCAAAGCGCTTTTCGATATAGTCGGCGACCATCTTCTTGAAGTCGTCTGCGATGTCGGGTCCGCGGAGCGTGACGGCCTTGGCGCCATCGATGAAGACGGGCGCGGCGGGCGTTTCACCTGTGCCAGGCAGCGAAATGCCGATATCGGCATGCTTGCTCTCACCTGGACCGTTGACGATGCAGCCCATGACCGCAACGGTCAGCGTTTCCACGCCAGGATAGCTTTTTCGCCATTCGGGCATGCTGTCGCGAATATGGTCTTGAATGTCGCGCGCCAGCTCCTGAAAAAGCGAGCTCGTTGTGCGTCCGCAGCCAGGACACGCAGCGACCACCGGCGCGAAAGAGCGCAATCCCATTGTTTGCAAAAGTTCTTGAGCAACGCGCACCTCGTTGGTGCGATCGCCGCCGGGCTCGGGTGTGAGCGAAATTCGAACGGTGTCGCCGATGCCCTCTTGCAGCAATACCGCCATCGCGGCCGATGAGGCCACGATGCCCTTGCTGCCCATGCCGGCTTCGGTCAAGCCCAGATGCATCGCCAGGTTCGAGCGCGAGGCCAGCACGCGGTAGACCTGGATCAGGTCCTGCACGGCGCTCACCTTCGCCGATAGAATGATCTTGTCGTCGGCCAAACCGAGCGTCTTGGCGAGCTCCGCGCTCACAAGCGCCGAACGGACCATGGCCTCGTGAACGACGGCGCGCGCGTCCATCGGCGTCTTGGATGTGGCGTTTTCGTCCATCAGGCGCGTCAAAAGATCTTGGTCCAAACTTCCCCAGTTGACGCCAATGCGAACAGGCTTGTCGTGCTGGAGTGCAATCTCGATGATCCGCGCAAAGCGCGTGTCGCGCTTTTCTCCAAAGCCGACGTTCCCCGGATTGATGCGATATTTAGCGAGCGCTTCGGCGCAGCCAGGATGCTCGGAAAGCAGGGTGTGGCCGATATAATGGAAATCGCCGATCAGCGGCACGTCGATGCCCTGTTTGGTCAGTCGTTGGCGGATTTCGGGCACCGCTGCCGCTGCCTCGGCCCGGTCGACAGTAATGCGCACCAGTTCCGAGCCCGCCCGGGCAAGGGCGGCCACCTGCTTCACCGTGGCCTCGACGTCCGCGGTGTCGGTGTTGGTCATGGATTGCACGACGACCGGTGCGCCGCCACCCACGGTGACGCCGCCCACATCGACTGGGATAGATCGGCGCCGCTTGATCTCAATGTCGCTCATAGGCCTGATGCGTTGCGATCTTGGGCGTTCCTTGATAGCGCACTTGGCTCGCCCATGACCAGATGTCCGCCGCGCCTATCGCGCCGCGCCGACGAACACTTTCGCCAACGAAACCACAAAGAGCAGCGCGAGCGCCATGACAATCGACGGTCCGGCCGGCGTGTCGACAGCAAGCGAGGCGCCGATGCCCAGCACAACCGAAATGGCCGCGACAAGCCCGGCGATGACCGCCATTTGTTCGGGCGTCTTGGAAAACGGTCTGGCGGCGGCGGCCGGAATGACGAGCAGCGACGCAATCAACAAGATGCCGACGAGTTTCATGGCTAGCGCCACCGTCAGTGCCAGCAAAAACATGAAAGCGCCTCCAATGAGCGGCGCGTTGACGCCTTCGGCTTGGGCCAGTTCCTCATGCAGGCTGACCGCCAGCAAGGGCCGCCAAATCCAGATGGTGAGAGCCAAAATGCCAGCTCCCGCGGCGTAGATCCAAATCAGCTCCCGGTTGCTGACGGCCAGAATATCACCGAACAAATAAGCCATCAGATCGAGCCGCCCGCCCGATACGTAGGCGGCCGCAATCAGACCGCCGGCGAGCGACACATGGGCCAAAATTCCAAGCAGCGTATCGGTCGGCAGCAGGTGTTGGCGTTGCAGCGCGATCAGCAGGCCTGAAAGCGCCAACGCAACGGCCACCACGCCGACGGTCAGATCAATTGCCAACAGAAGACCAAGTGCGACACCAAGCAATCCGCTGTGGGCGATTGTCGCGCCAAAATAGGCCATGCGCCGCCAAACAATAAAACAGCCGAGCGGCGCGGCGACAACCGCGATGCCGACCCCCGCAATGATTGCTTTGATGACGAAGTCGTCGACCATAATCGTTTGCACCGGTTCAGCCTATGCGTTCATCGCGGTCATGGTGATCGTGGGTCACGTCACCTGAGAGACCGTGGCTGTGGTCGTGGTCGTGGGCATAGATGGCGTAGGCGCCGGCCGCGCCATCGCCAAACAGGCTGATATATTCGGGATGCTTGGTGACGGATTCAGGCACGCCCGAGCAGCAGATATGCGTGTTGAGGCAGATCACCCGGTCGCTTTCGCCAAGCACCACGTGCAGGTCGTGGCTCACCAACAAAATGCCGCATCCGCGCCGCGAGCGAATCTCGCCGATCAAGCGGTACAGCGCGGCGACGCCGGTATAGTCGACGTTCTGCACGGGCTCATCCAATACCAGCAGCGTCGGGCTACCGATCAACGTTTTGGCCAGCGCCACACGCTGAAATTCGCCGCCTGAGAGATCTGCAATCTGTGCATCGGCAAGCGCCAATGCGCCGACCTCGCTCAACACACCGGCGATCTCTTCGTCGCCGGCGGGCGTCGTCAATGTCAGGAAGCGCCGCACCGTCAGCGGAATGGTGGCGTCTCGCTCAAAGCGCTGGGGCAGATAGCCGATGCGCAATCCAGGCGCCCGCACCACTTCACCGGCATCAGTGGACATCAATCCCAACAACACCCGCACAAGAGTGGTCTTTCCCGCGCCATTGGGTCCAATAAGCGTGACGACTTCACCAGCCCGCAATTCAATGTCGATGTCCTCGAGCAGCTTGCGGGATCCGCGCGTCATACTGAGCCCATGGGCGCTCAACAACACCTCGCCGGATTGCCGATCAGTGCCCACGCGTGCCCTCCCGTCCGGCGCAGTGCTCGCACAGACCTGTCATTTCGAGCACAGTGTCATCGAGCGTGAATTTGGCGTTTCTGGCGGCGTTTCCGAGCGCTTCGTTGAGCCCTTCCTCGCCAGATTCCGCCACCGTTCCGCAGGCATCGCACACCAGAAAGAGAATTGGCCGGCTTTCGTCGTGCGCCTCGTGGCACGCGATAAATGCGTTACGGCTCTCGATGCGGTGAACAAGACCGACTTCGAGCAAACTGTCGAGGGCGCGATAGACTGAAATGGGAGCAACGCGGCGCCCGGCGGCAGACAGCCGTTGGATGACGTCATAGGCGCCCAAAGCCTGATGGCTCGCGGCCAATTCGCGCAACACGCTCGCGCGCAGTTCGGTCAGACGACCTCCGGCCTCGACATAGGCGCTTTCGGCGCGTTCTAGGCTGGCCGACAGGCAAGCTTGATGGTCGTGATCGGGCGCGGGAAAACGGGGCTTCGCCATTGCTCGTACGGGGGCTGCTTATGAAAGGTTATAATATCACATTTCTAGCAGCAGGCGCAGACCGCGTCACGTGCTAAAGACGGCAGATGGCGCACCGGATTGAAATCATCGAAGCCGACATTACGACGCTGGCACTCGATGCCATCGTCAACGCCGCCAATGCGTCGCTGTTGGGCGGAGGGGGCGTGGATGGCGCGATTCACAGCGCTGCCGGTCCGCAATTGCTGGCGGAGTGCCGGGCACTCGGCGGCTGCGAGACGGGCGAGGCCAAGATCACCCAGGCCTACCGCCTGCCCGCCCGTCATGTGATCCATACGGTCGGACCCGTTTGGAGTGGCGGCGAACGGGGCGAGGATGGGCTGCTGGCGAGCTGCTATCGCTCATGCCTGACACTCGCCGCAGAGAACACTCTGACGACCATTGCGTTCCCGGCCATCTCGACCGGCGTCTATGGCTTCCCAGCTGAACGCGCCGCCCATATCGCGGTCGCAACCGTGCTGGATCAGATCGCAGCCGAGCGGCAATTTGAGCAAATCGTGTTTTGCTGCTTCAGCGCACAAAGCGCGCAGTTTCACCAGGCGGCCTTAGACCGCCTCGCGGCAAATTAGGTGCATTCGGCACCAGGGATCACGTACTGAAAAATCCTTGCGGGTCAATGCGCTCCAACGCAATCTATGGTGCAATGTAGAACCGCTGAAAGCGGGAGGGCCGAGGGTCATGGCGGCGATGAAAGCATATCAAGTCTATATTGACGGCGCGCGCTGCGATGCGATCTCAGGCGAACGGTTCGAAAGCCACGACCCTTATGCGGACGCGCCGTGGGCAACGATGCCCCGCTGTGGTCCCGACGATGTCGACCTCGCGGTCGAGGCGGCACACCGCGCCTTCAGCAGCGGCCCGTGGCCCGAAATGAGCGCCACGGCACGCGGCAAACTGTTGCGCCGAATCGGCGATCTGATCGCGGAGAAATCGGAAGAGCTGGCGCGCATCGAGGTGCGCGACAACGGTAAGCTTATTTCCGAGATGTTGGCCCAGACCCGCTATCTGCCGGAGTGGTATTATTATTACGGCGGTCTGGCCGACAAGATCGAAGGCGCCGTCATACCCTCCGACAAAGCCGACACGTTCAACTACACATTGCGCGAACCTGTGGGCGTCTGCGCCATGATCAGTCCGTGGAATTCGCCACTGATGCTGACGTCGTGGAAGATCGCGCCCGCCCTGGCGGCGGGCTGCACGATGGTGATCAAGCCGTCGGAATTCACCTCGGCCTCGATACTCGAACTCATGGAAGTTTTCGAAGAAGCGGGCGTGCCGCCTGGCGTTGTCAATGTGGTGACGGGTTTTGGTCCTGAGGTGGGCGAGCCGCTGGTGACCCATGCCAAGGTCGCCAAGGTGGCGTTCACCGGCGGCGAAGCTGCGGGCCGGCGCGTCTATCAGGCCGCGGCCGAGAGCTTCAAACGCGTGACCCTCGAACTTGGCGGCAAGTCGCCGCATATCGTTTTCGACGACGCCAAACAGGACGCGGCGGTCAATGGGGCGATCTCGGGCATATTTGCAGCCACGGGCCAAACCTGCATCGCCGGCTCACGGCTGCTGCTGCAGGAGTCCATTCACAACGAATTCATGGACAAATTGATCGCGACCGCGTCGGCCGCCCGCATGGGAGACCCGCAAGATTTTGAAACCCAAGTAGGGCCGGTAACGACCCCGGCGCAATACCAGAAGGTGCTCGACTACATCGACATCGCTAAGGCCGACGGCGCGGAGTGCGTGCTGGGCGGAGAACCCGCCAGTGCCGAAGAGGGCGGCGGCAAATGGTTCGTCAAACCGACGATTTTCACCGGCGTCAAAAACAACATGCGCATCGCGCAAGAGGAGGTGTTTGGGCCCATCCTGTCGGTGATACCGTTCCGCGACGAAGACGAAGCGGTTGAAATCGCCAACGACGTATCGTTCGGTCTGGCGGCCGGCGTGTGGACGGAAAGCCTGACCCGCGCCACGGTGATGGCCAAACGCCTGCGGGCCGGAACCATTTGGATCAACACCTATCGGGCGGTTTCCATGACCTCGCCCTTCGGCGGCTTTAAGGCAAGCGGGCTCGGCCGCGAAAACGGCCTGGTCGGAATCGAGGAATATCTCGAAACGAAAAGCGTGTGGGTGAGCACTGCCGAGGACACCGGCAATCCATTCGTCATGAAACTCTCTGGCGGCTCGGATTGAGCTCTCAAGGAGCCAGCCATGCAAATATGGCAGTGAGCGCAGCGATCGTCGCAAGCGAGTAGGGCAGATTCCACTTCCAGGCGATCTGCATCGTGTCGTATCCGCTGATGCGCGAGAGCAGCAAGATCAACGAAGAAAACGGACCGCCCACCATAGCAAGCGCCCAGCCGGCTGCCAGCGCCAAGGCAAGCAACGTCGGATCGGCGGGCAGCTCCGACATCGCCCCCAGTACGTTCGCCAACACCACAACGGTCATGATTGGCGTGAGCCCAATCTGTGCGCCTGCGAAAACAAGCACTGTCAACAATGAGAGCAGCAGCCAAGCCGGCAGGCCCGCGGAACGCAGCAGATCAGCGATCTGATCAACCGGCGCGACGGCAGCCACGCATATGCCGATGAATCCCGACAGTCCCAGAATCATGACCTCGCGCTGCTGGCTCGGAATCGCTTGAGCAATAATGTCGCGGAGGCGGCCAACCAACGCCGCGCGCGCGATCGGGGCCGGCTCGCCGGCGTGTTGGGCCATGAGCCAAACAACAAGCATGAGCGGGGCCGAAACCATCAGCGCCGCCACCGTCGGAACCCCGGTCGCCATGACGATGGCCGTGGCAAAACCGGCTAGACCGGCGCACACGCCCAGCAGATCAAAAAAGGCGCGCCAAGGAAACGGGCCGCTGGCCTTGCGCTCCTCAAGCCCGTCACCATCCAACGCGCGCAGCTGACGGCGCCAGCGCAACTGGTCTTCGACCGCTCCCAGCACGAATACAACGGCTGCTACGACCAATCCCAAAAGCAGAAATCGCGGGCCATCAATGCCAGTGATGACGCTGGGCAACAGGGCTTGCGTGACGGTGGTCGGCGCCCAGACGATGACCCAGGGCATGCCTCGCAGAAGCGCGGCAAGCTGGCGCTGCTCGTGAATGATCGCGCGCGCATCGAGACCCGATCTCCCGGCGTTGGCGCGGATGCCCCGCTGCACCAGGGGCGCCAGCAGCGCGATGGCGCCGAAATTGATGATCACGCCGATGAAATGAGAGCCGCCCTGCAAGCTCAGATAGCGCCAGCCTTCGCGCTGACGGGTCAGATAGCTGCCGCAGGCCAGAATGGCGGGGGAAGTCTGTGCCGCCTCGCGCAGCAGACCGAGCAGCAGGATGAAGGACATCAAAAATCCCGCCTGGGCCAGCGCGCGCGAAAACGTATGTATCGGATCACTTGCCAACGCCAAGACGGCCGCGACAAGGGGTACCGCCAACAGCAGCAAAAACCGCTCGCGCAGGCCGCTGGCAGCCAATGGGATGCAGAGCAGAAGCGCGACCACCACGCCGACATTGGCGAGGGCGACGATCGAAGGCCCCGCCCCATACATGCGCAGCAGCTCGAGCGTCATCAACAGCAAAAAGGCGGCGCTCAGTACCGGCGCCGACGCGGTGCCCGGCGCGACATTCTGGAGCGCGAGACTGTCGCCCGGGTTATCCTGATCAGACTTGCCCGCCACCTGCTCGCCGCGCCCCTTCTCTGCTTGTGTACGCGGCGATCTTGCGCCAAGGCGCCGTCTGCCGCAATTATCGGCCCCAGCCGGCTGCCAACCAATCAAGGACAGCACCAGATGGGCCACCAGCACGACCATGGCATGGGCACGAGCGGACATGGCGTCAACCGACGCCGCACATTTTGGGCAGCGCTGCTCACCGGCGGATTCATGCTGGCGGAGGTCGCCGGTGGGCTGATTTCGGGCTCGCTGGCGCTGCTTGCCGATGCCGCCCACATGCTGACCGACACCGCTTCCCTGGCGCTGGCTTGGCTCGCCTTCCGTTTGGCCGAGCGGCCAGCCGACGACGACCGCACATTTGGTTACCACCGATTCCAGATTCTCGTGGCGTTCGCCAACGCCATCACGCTCTTTCTGATCATCGGCTGGATTTTCGTCGAGGCCGTGCACCGGCTCTACGAACCCGTCGAAGTCCTCGGGTCGGTCTTGCTCGCGGTGGCGCTGGTCGGCCTGGCCATCAATGTCATCGCCTTTGTTCTGCTGCACGGCGCCGACCGCGAAAACCTGAATATTCGCGGCGCCATGCTGCATGTGTTGGGCGATCTGCTGGGCTCATTGGCCGCCCTGATTGCCGGCGCGGTGATCCTGACCACCGGCTGGATGCCGATCGATCCCCTGCTATCGATGGCCGTCGGTCTCATTCTGTTTCGCAGCGCCTGGCGGCTGGCGAAGGAAAGCGGTCATATTCTGCTCGAGGGCACGCCGGCGGGCGTCGCAATCGAGGACATCAAGCAGGATTTGGTGAGCCATGTGCCTGGATTGTTGCGCGTGCACCACGTACACGCCTGGTCGCTCACCCAAAGCCAACCGCTCCTCACCCTGCATGCGGAAATCGCCAACGGCCAGGATCCGTTGACGGCAATCAAACTCATAAAAAACCGTTTGCTTGAGCGTTTTGATATCGACCACGCGACGGTCGAAATCGAGCGCACGACTTGAGCAGCGCGGAGCGCGGTCCCGTCCGCACGCGCAGCCCGGGCTTACTCGATACCCGAATCTGCCCTACGCGGTGCGGAATTTCCAAGGATTCGCTTGAGATTCGCAAGTAGATTCAAGGCATAAGCGGTAGACCGTAAGGACTCGCTCAAAATTGCGTGTGTACCGCCCGCATTCAACAAATTTTGTGATACTATCGACTAATCCACAGGTTATTCTGTGCTTCTGCGACACAGGGTCGGACGGCATATCGGGAGGAAAATGCTCGTTCAATATGACCCCCTCTTGGTGCTGCTTTCGGTGGCAGTGGCCATCATGGGTTCTTTCACCGGTCTGGCGCTGACGTCCGGCGCCCTGTGGTCCCATGGCTCCCATCTGAAAATTCGTGTGCTGAAAGGCGCCATCGCCATCGGTGGCAGCATCTGGGCGATGCACTTCATTGCGATGCTCGCGGTCAAGCTGCCCATCGCCGTCAATTACGACGTTCTTTACACTCTGATTTCAGCGCTCACGGCCATGTTGGTGACGGGTCTCGGCCTGTACATGGTGAGTTACCGGCCGCTCAAGACCTTGAGCCTGCCCGCCGGCGGACTGTTCATGGGCTCGGGCATCGTCGGCATGCACTATATCGGCATGGGGGCCATCCGTGCCGGCTGCATCGTCGATTATTCGCCTTCAGGCGTGATCGCCTCGGTGGCGATCGCGGTGACCGCGTCGACCTTCGCGCTATGGTTCGCCTTCCGGCACAAGACGTTCGGCGAGACGCTGCTGGGCGGGATCAGTCTTGGATTGGCGATCGCCTCAATGCACTACGCCGCGATGTTCTCCACCAGCTTCGTACCCATCAAAGACGTTGCAGAAGTCGCGGCGCCTGTTTTGACGCAAGACTATCTCGCGATCGTCGTGGCGGTCGTATCCTTCGTGCTGTGCGGCTTGTTCCTGCTGATGGCGCTGCCCGATGAGAAAAGGCTACGAGAGAGAACAATTGAGATCGAAGCCGACGCCGGCCATGACATGGCGGATGCGACCAATGGCGCGGCCTATGTGTTGGCCAACGATCCGGCGTCCCAGCGGCGCATACCGGTCCACAAGAACGGCGCGACGCTCTATCTCAGTTCCGGCGATATCGTGACGGTGACCGCACAAGGTCATTACACCCTGGTCAGCAATGAACGTGATGAATATTTTTGCGATTTGTCGATATCAAAACTTGCAAAGTTGCTCGACGGCGGTCCGTTTGCCCAACCGCACCGATCGCATTTGGTGAACCTGCGCTTCGTGCAAGGCTTCAGCAAAAAGGGCGACAGGGGATACCTTATTTTGGACGGAGGCTTTGACAAGACGGTTCCGGTGAGCCGCGCCAAGATCAAAGGCATTCTGCACCGTCTGGAATTCGAACCCGATTATTCTTCCGTTGTTTCTGGAGCTTAAGCGGCAGCGGCCGGCCATTCGCGTCTAGCGGAACGGCCGACTTCGATGCGCTCCATCGTGCCGAGCGGCGTTTGGGCGGCATGTTTTTCGTGCGCACAGACGACTGTTCATGCACTTGCGATGACATTGGTGCAGCGGCGCCCATCAAGCCATCCGCCACGTTTAGACTGATTTCACTCGCTGGCGTTGTCTTCGCCGTGCGGCCTCCAGGGTATGTGCGGTCGCGGCGGAAACTCGGCCGGTATGCCAATGCAACGGGCACAAGCCCGGCCAGTAGGGAGGACAATTGGCGAATGATCCCAGGTCAATTTGATTATCACAGGCCCTCTTCCAAACAAGAGGCGCTTCAAATTCTAGGCGAACTCGGCGGTGATGCTTTTCCGCTGGCTGGCGGCCACAGCATCATCCCGATGATGAAACTGCGGCTGGCTGCACCCGAGCACCTCGTCGATCTTGGAGCGATCGACGAACTCAAGGGCGTCTCGATCGGAGGCAACGTGATCGAAATTGGTTCGATGACGACGCAGCATGAATTGCTCACCTCCAGTGAGCTCTCACAAGCGTGTCCGATCATCCAAGAAACATCGGCGCTGATAGCAGATCCCCAGGTCCGCTATTGCGGCACGATCGGCGGCAATGTGGCCAATGGTGATCCCGGCAACGACATGCCGGGGCTGATGCAGTGTCTGGACGCGACTTATGTGCTGGAGAGCAACAGCGGCGCGCGCGAGGTCGGCGCCCGCGATTTCTACAACGGCATTTACGACACCGCGCTCAATGAAGGTGAAATCGTCACGCTGGTGCGCATTCCGACACCCGCGGCAGGACACGGCTATGCCTATTGCAAACTGAAGCGGAAGGTCGGCGATTACGCCACCGCGGCTGCAGGCGTGATCCTCAATATGAGCGGCTCGACGTGCCAGAGCGCATCGATCGCGCTCACCAATGTCGGCGACACCGCGCTGTATGCGGCCGAGGCCTCCGACAGCCTGGCCGGCTCCGACTTGGGCGACGACGCGATCGATCGTGCCGTCAGTTTGGCCGAGGGCATCACCTCGCCCGTCTCGGACATGCGCGGATCGGAAGAATATCGAAGCAAAATGGCCGGTGTCATGGTGGCGCGCGCCATTCGCTTGGCAGCCGAACGCGCGAGCTAGGGAGAAGAGAACATGGCATCAACCAAAGTATCGCTCACCGTCAACGGCAACGAAGTCGAGGCGGAGGTGGATTCCCGCACGCTGCTCATTCATCTGCTGCGCGAACACCTGAACATCACCGGACCCCATATCGGTTGCGACACGTCCCATTGCGGCGCCTGCACCGTCGATCTGAACGGCAAGTCGGTCAAAGCCTGCACCGTCCTTGCTGTCCAAGCCCAAGACGGAGACGTCCTTACCGTCGAAGGCATGGCCGCTGCCGACGGTACCCTGCATCCCCTGCAGCAAGCCTTTATGGACAATCACGGTCTGCAATGCGGCTTTTGCACACCCGGCATGCTGACCCGGGCACACCGCCTCTTGCAGGAAAATCCCAATCCCACCGAAGAAGAAATCAGGTGGGGCATTTCGGGCAATCTTTGCCGCTGCACGGGCTATCAGAACATCGTCAAGGCGATCTCCCAAGCAGCTGCTCAAATGAACATGAAGGAGGCCGCGGAATGAACAAGCAACCGAGCCGGAAAGAACGCGAAGCAGCCCTTGAGGGCATCGGAACATCTCGCAAGCGCGTAGAGGATCCCCGCTTCACCCAGGGCAAGGGCAACTATGTCGACGACATCAAGCTTCCCGACATGGTGCATGGCGACTTCGTTCGCTCGCCCTATGCGCACGCGCGCATCAAGAAAATCAATACGGAGGCCGCTCTCGCCGTGCCGGGCGTGTTGGCCGTGCTGACGGCCGACGACCTAAAGCCGTTTAATCTGCACTATATGCCGACACTCGCCGGCGACGTGCAGGCGGTGCTGGCCGACGAAAAGGTGCTCTACCAGATGCAGGAGGTGGCCTTCGTCGTCGCCACCGACCGTTATTCTGCGGCCGACGGCGTTGAGTTGGTCGAGGTCGAATACGAAGAGCTTCAACCCGTCATCGATCCGTTCACGGCGATGGACAAGGACGCGCCCGTGTTGCGCGAGGACATCAAGGACGCCAAAGAAGTCGGCGGACACGGTCCACGCAAACATCCCAACCACATCTGGACTTGGGAAGCGGGCGATCAGAAAGCGACCGACAAGGCTTTCAAGGACGCGGATGTGGCCGTCGAGGAAATGATCTCCTACCAGCGTTGCCATGCCAGTCCGATGGAAACCGCCTGTTGCGTGGCGAGTTTCGACAAAATCAATGGCGCGCTCACCGTCTGGGGCACATTCCAGGCGCCGCACGTGGTGCGCACAGTGGCGGCACTGATTTCGCCGTTGCCCGAGCACAAGATCCGCATCATCGCTCCCGACATCGGCGGCGGCTTCGGCAACAAGGTCGGTGTCTATCCCGGCTATATCATGGCGATTGCCGCAACCGTCGTGCTCGGCATTCCCGTGAAGTGGGTCGAGGACCGGATCGAAAACCTGTCGGCAACAGCCTTCGCCCGCGACTATCACATGAAGGGCGAATTGGCGGCCACCAAGGACGGCAAGATCACAGGCCTGCGCTGCTACACGCTGGCCGATCACGGCGCGTTCGATGCCTGTGTCAGCGCATCGAAGTTTCCGGCTGGTCTCTTCATGATCTGCACCAACTCCTACGACATCCCCAATGCGTTCGTCAGCGTCGATGGCGTCTACACCAACAAGACGCCGGGCGGCGTGGCCTACAGGTGTTCGCTGAGGGTGACGGAGGCGATCTATATGGTGGAGCGCATGGTCGACATTCTGGCGCAGAAGCTGGGGATGGATCCCGCCGAACTCCGCATGAAGAATATGATCACGCCCGATCAATTCCCCTACACCACCACCTTTGGCTTGCAATACGATAGCGGCGATTACCCGGCCGCATTCAAAAAGGCGATGAAGGCGGTTGGCTACGACAAGCTGCGCAAGGAGCAGGCCAAGATGCTCGAGGACTTCAAGGCCGGCAAGTCACGCAAACTGATGGGCATTGGCATCTCGACATTCACGGAGATTGTCGGCGCCGGCCCCTCGCGCGTCTGCGATCTGGTCGGCCTTGTGGGCACCTTCGATTCTTGCGAAGTGCGCGTCCATCCAACCGGCGCGGCGATTGCCCGCTTCGGCACCAAATCGCAGGGCCAGGCGCATGAGACGACTTATGCGCAGATCCTATCGACCGAGATGGGTATCCCAGCCGCCGATATCGAAATCGAGGAAGGCGATACCGACACCGCGCCTTACGGCATGGGTACTTGGGGTTCGCGCTCGACGCCTGTCGGCGGAGCGGCCTGCGCCAATGCGGCTCGCAAAGTGCGCGCCAAGGCCCAAAAAATCGCTGCCCACGTCATGGAGGTTTCCGAGAAGGACCTCGAATGGGACATCGACACATTCCGCGTCAAGGGCGCACCCGACAAGGCGATGACGATGAAGGAGGTGGCGCTTGCTGCCTACTCCAACGTGCCTGAAGGCTTGGAGATGGGCTTGGAGGCTGTCGAGTATTATGACCCGCCGAACTTCACGTTTCCTTACGGGGCCTATATCTGCGTCGTCGAAATCGACACCGATACGGGCGAGACGGCGATCCGCAGCTTCTACGCATTGGACGATTGCGGCACGCGCATCAATCCGATGATCATCGAAGGTCAAGTTCATGGCGGGCTGACGGAAGCCTTCGCCATCTCCATGGGTCAGATCATCGATTACGACGAGACCGGCAACGTGATCGGGGCAAGCTTCCTCGATTACTTTATCCCGACCGCGGTCGAGACGCCGGTATGGACGACGGACCACACCGTCACGCCATGCCCGCATCATCCGATCGGCGCCAAGGGCGTGGGCGAGAGCCCCAATGTGGGCGGTGTTCCGTGTTTCTCGAACGCGATCAACGACGCCTTCGCTGCGTTAGGCGGCGTTCACACCCAAATGCCGCATACGGCGCCACGGGTGTGGGAACACGCCAAAGAGCTGGGATTGGTTGCATAATCGCCAGTCTCCATCGACTAAAAGCGGTCCCGGTTCGTGAAATCACACCGGGACCGCATTATATCTAGAGATACGATGTTGGACCGCGAACACGTTGAAGACTTGCTTGCAAAGGTCGGCTATATCGCCGACCCGCAACTTGCCATGGCCATCGCCATGATGGATCGGCTTGAACGCCCGCTGCTGCTCGAAGGCGATGCGGGCGTCGGCAAGACGCAGGTGGCGATTTCGCTCGCCGAATCCTTGGGTCGAAAGCTGATCCGTCTGCAGTGTTATGAGGGCTTGGATTTCTCCAACGCGATCTACGAATGGAATTATCAGCGGCAAATCCTGGCGATCAAGATCCTGGAGAACGACGATCTCGACGCGGCACAAAAAGAGAGCCACATTTTCAGCGAGGATTTTCTGCTCAAGCGCCCGCTGCTGCAGGCGATCCTCGAGGACGAGCCGCCGGTGCTGTTGATCGACGAGGTCGATCGGGCGGACGAGGAATTTGAAGCCTATTTGCTGGAAGTGCTCTCCGGCTATCAGATCAGCATTCCCGAGTTTGGTACGATCAAGGCCAAGACCATTCCCTATGTCGTGCTGACCTCGAACGGCACGCGTGAGCTGTCCGACGCGTTGCGCCGGCGCTGCCTCTACAATTTTGTCGACTATCCAAATGAAGAGGCCGAGCTGCGCATTCTAAAGGCGCACTATCCCGACATCGACAAGGTGTTGGCTGGCCAAGTGGTGCGCTTTATCCAAGCGCTGCGGCATGAGGATCTCTTCAAAAAACCCGGCATCGCCGAAACGCTGGATTGGGCCGCCGCGCTGATTGGCCTCAATGTCACGCGGATCGAATCGCAGGGCAAATCTCTCCACCAGTCGCTGATGTGTGTTTTGAAGACCCGCAGCGATCGCGACGCCATTGGGCCCGAATATGCGCAAATGATCGCTGAAAAAGTGGCCTGACATGGATGACGGCGCGCACCTCGATTTTTCAACCCTGGATGGCTGCGGCGGCATGCCGGTCCACCAACGGATGCTCGAATTCGCCAGGGAGTTGCGCGCCAACGAATTTGTCATCGGCAGCGGCGATGTGGCCGAGGCCGCATCTGCGCTATCGGGCATCGACTTGCTCGACCGGGACGAGGCCCACTGGGTCCTGCGCAGCGTGTTTTGTTCAAACGTCCGAGATTGGTCGAAATTCGAAAAGATCTTCCACAATTTCTGGCTGAGGCACGACGTGCCCTCAACCGTCATTGCCGGCGATGCCGCCAGCGGTACATCGAAGATCATGGACGTCCCGAACAAGCCCGATCCTAAAGGCGCCTTTGCGGATTTGCTGGAAAGCCTTGCGCCGGGCGATGGCGATGAGGGCGCCGAGGCCTCGGGCACCGGGCGCAGCGAAGGCGCCTCGTCGGCGGAAAACACCGAGACCGCCGATTTGGCGCACCTGGCCGACACCGACGAACTTGAGAAAGTTCGCGAACTCGCAAGCAGGCTGTCGAAGAAGATTCGCTACCGGCGGGCCAGGCGATACCGGTTCGGACCCAAAGGCAAACGGTTGGACTTGCGCCGCACGATGCAAAAATCAGTCAGTTCAGGCGGCACGCCGATCAAGCTCTATCGCCGGGAGCGGCGTGAAAAGCCGTTCAAGCTGGTTGTGTTGCTGGACGTATCAGGATCGATGGATCTCCATTCGACTTTCTTTCTGCGCTTCATGCATGCCGTTCTTGCCGAATTCGAGCAAGCCGAAGCCTTCGCCTTCCACACCCGCTTGGTGCAGCTTTCGACCGTGCTGATGGAACGCGATCCCGAGAAATTCGCCGATCGGCTGACATTGTTGGCCCAGGGCTGGTCAGGCGGGACAAAAATCGGCGAGTGTCTGGCCGACTTCAACGCGCAATACGCCAAGTCGATCCTGACGTCGCGCTCGATGGTGATCATTGTCTCCGATGGGTTTGATACCGGAGAGCCCGAGCACCTTGCCCAAGAGATGGCGGCACTGAAACGGCGCTCCAAGCGCCTCATCTGGCTCAATCCTTTGATCGGTCAGAACGGATATGAGCCCAAGGCCGGCGGGATGGCTGCGGCGCTGCCGCATGTCGATCTGTTTGCATCAGCCCACGACGTGGAGAGTCTGGCCGCGCTTGAAAACGAACTTGCGAGGATGTGAGCCATGGCGAACGACCCTAGAGAAGCGGTGGAATCATTCATCAAACAGGCCGGCACAAGCGAGGCCTACGCCCTGGCTACAGTTGTCTGGACGCGCAACGCTACATCAGCAAAACCGGGCGCCAAGGCCATTATCACGGACAATGGCGAGCTGATCGGCTGGGTTGGCAGCAGTTGCGTGCAAGGCGCGGTACGCAAGGTCGGACAAGAGGTGCTCAAATCGGGCGAGGCCAAAATGATCCGCGTCAAGCCCAAGGAGGACGTCTCCTCTAGCCATGACGATGACGGTGTGGAGCTGCATAAGAGCGGCTGCCCCAGCAAGGGCACCAGCGATATTTTCATTGAAGCGGTTGTCCCGCGCAGTCAGTTGGTGATTTGCGGCAATTCATTCGTAGCGCGCTCGCTTGCAGAGCTCGGAGCTGCAGTTGGTTTTGACGTCGTCCAGGCGGCGCCAGGCATTGAGGCGGAGAGTGAAGGCCGGCTGCGGGTGGTGCGGGATTTTAAGTTCGCGGACGTCGAGCGGCTTGAGCAGAGCTATTGGGTCGTTGCCACCCAAGGCGCGCGCGACCGCGATGCGCTCGGCGTGGCGCTTGCCCAAGATGCGCCCTATGTGGCTTTTGTTGGCAGCGGCAAAAAAATGATCGCCCTCAAAAAGGCCTTACTCGAGGCCGGCATCAGCGCCGAGCGGCTAGAGCGGGTGATTTGTCCGGCCGGACTCGATCTCGGCTCGGTGGAACCGGCCGAGATTGCCGTTTCGATCCTTGCCCAGGTGATCCAGTTGCGTCATGCCGAATCTGACAAAGGCGCCGTCGGCGGCAGTGATACTGCAAAATGCGCATGAGCGCGGCCCAAGCGCGAAATACGTCGACCTCCATGGCCGCGGTTTTGCTCGCGGCGGGACTCTCGAAGCGCATGGGCGATATCAACAAGCTGCTGATCGAAATCGACGGCAAGCCGATGGTTCGGCGGGCAGCTGAGACGCTGCAGGCCAGCGGTCTGGCGTTGTATGTCGTGACAGGTCATGAACGCGGCCGCGTCGAGGCGGCGCTGAGAGATCTCGAGAACATCGTATTTGTGCACAACCCAGCCTATCGTGACGGCCAGGCCTCTTCCATTCGCGCCGGTTTAGCCGCATTGAATGGTGAACACGAGGCCGCATTCATCGCCCTTTCCGACCAGCCGGGACTGGAGGCGGCCGACATCGCAGACCTCATCGGCGCCTTTCAGGACTCCGACGGAAGCCGGATTCTGATGCCGGTGTTCGACGGCCAGCGCGGCAATCCGATTGTTGTGCCGCGCGCCATTATTGAGACCATAGGTGATGGGCCGATGAACTTCGGTTGCCGCAAATTCATGGACGCAAATCCGGAACGCGTATGGCGCTACGACGTTCAAAACGACCATTTCACGCGCGATATTGATACGCCCCAGGCATTGGCCGCGTTGGCCTGAAACCAACACTGATCACACCCAGAAACACGCATCATGCGAGGAGACTTGAGCGATGAAGATCACCGGAGAAAATCAGATCGCGGCGCCACCGCAGAAGGTTTGGGAAGCGCTCAACGACCCAGAAGTCCTGCGCCAATCAATCCCGGGCTGCGAGTCTCTCGAGAAGGTTTCCGACAATGAATTCAAGGCCAAGGTCGTCACCAAAATTGGACCGGTGAAGACCACTTTTAACGGCGAAGTGGCTCTATCCGATCTCGACCCGCCCAACGGCTATACGCTTTCGGGCTCTGGTTCTGGCGGCAGCGCGGGCAACGCCAAGGGCAGTGCCAAAGTCCAGCTGACACCCCAGGCCGGGGGAACATTGCTCACATATGATGTCGATGCGCAGGTCACAGGCAAAATCGCTCAACTGGGCTCGCGGCTGATTCAGAGCTCAGCCAAGATGTTGGCGGGTAAATTCTTCGACAATTTCGAGGCCGTTGTCGCCGGGCCGCCGGCTGAGGCAGCCGCCTCAGGTAGGGTAGCCAGCACCCAAACGATTTGGCTCTACGTCGGCGCGGCGGTCTTGCTTGGTCTGATCTTAGTCTATCTGCTGATCTGGTAAGCGCGGCCGTCAGCGTTTCCCGCCCATCAACTCCAGCGCGCGCTTGCGGATGGGTTCGGGCACGGGCGAGGGCTTGCGGGCGCTCGTGTTGAGATGCACGCCCAGTTGCACCAGCCTGGCGAGCGGGGCGCCGGCTGTTGTGTCATTCATTTGATGGACGAACCACAATGAGCTTGTGCCCAAGTGGGCAACGGTTGAGCTCACCTCAAGCCGTGTTCCCGCGACGGGCGGCGGACATTGCATCTCAAGCTGATATTCTGCGGTCGAATAACCGATCGCTTCATCGCGCATATAGGACGATGTCATGCCGAGCGCGTTCTGCAGTTGGATGTTCGAATCTGAAAACACATGGATCAGGGCGCTTAGATCCAGGCGGCCCGAGCCATCGAGCTCTTCCGGGCGAACAACACTGGCGGCTGTGCGCTGCCAAGACGCCCCTTCGGCAACCTCCGCCTGGCGCTCGGAGGCGCGTTCAGACCATTCGACGCGTTGAGCTGCCCGCTCACCCGCTGGGGGTTTGCTCAAGCGCTGCAGAAAGGTGGTGCACAGCTCGTCCGTCTCGGAATTGAAGAGCTGGTGTCCAAGCGTACACGATGCATCATCGGCATCGACCAAACCCGACGTGACGTGATAGGCGTCGCCACCACGCAATTCCTTCAAAAACCGGGTCCAGCAGTTTTGCGTCCACGGGGCGTCTGCAGCACACGGTTCGTGGCCCAATTGACTCAGCATCGCCATGGTCGCTGAGCTCAGCGCCTTGTAGTAGAAGGCGGTCGTGAAATGCGCGACTGCGTCAAGTTCCCAAGTCTTTACGACGCTTCGGACGGTTTCCTGCATCGGCTGCGGAATTGCCGGCCTTAAAAGACCGGCGACTCCTGGTACGTGCCCCAAACCTCGCGGCCGGCTTCGACGATGTCGCCCATGCTGGCGCCGGCCTCGACCATCTCAATGGTGACCGGTATCAGGTTGACCGAATCGTCCTTGGCTTCCGCCTTGAAGCGTTCAATCAGGCTTTGCAGTTTTGCGTCGTCGCGCTCGGCGCGCACCCTGTTCAAGCGCGCCAGCTGCTTGGTTGCCGTTTCGGGATCGTAAGGGTGGATCTCGATGTCGGGATCGTCATCTGGGTCGACATACATGTTCACGCCGATGACCGGATCTTCGCCCGATTGCTTGCGCAAGGCCGTCTCATAAGCGAAGTCGGAAATGTGACGCTGAAACCAACCTTCGTTGATCAGTTTGATGGTGCCGCCCTTCTCATCCACCTCGTCGAGGATCTCGAATATTTTCTTTTCATATTCATTGGTCAGCGATTCGACGTAGTAGGAACCGCCCAAGGGATCGATGACGTCGGCGACGCGGGTCTCCTCGGCGATGATCTGCTGAGTGCGCAGCGCGATTTGCATCGCCTCCTCGGTTGGAATCGCGAAGGCCTCGTCCATGCCGTTGGTGTGCAGGCTTTGAGCACCGCCCAAGACCGCTGACAGCGCTTGGAGGCCGGTGCGCACGATATTGATCTTGTATTGCGGCTTGGTGAGCGTCGCGGCGGCGGTCTGGCAGTGGAAGCGCAGCCGCATGGAGGCCGGATCCTTGGCGCCGTAACGCTCTTTGATGATCTTTGCGTAGACGCGGCGGACGGCGCGGAACTTGGCGATTTCCTCGAAGAAATCAGAGCCGCAAACAAAGAAGAAGGAGAGGCGAGGCGCGAAGGCATCGATATCGAGCCCCGTCTTGGTCACTTCATCCAAGTAGGTGATTGTGCTCGCCATCGTGAACGCCACCTCCTGAAGAGACGAGGAGCCTGCTTCGTTGATGTGGTAGCCCGAAATGTTGATCGGGTTGTAGCGCTTCATGTTCTCGGCGCAGTAGGTGATGCAATCGCGGCAGATTCGCACCGATGGCTCGATCGGATAGATCCACTCTTTCTGGGCCATATATTCCTTCAGGATATCGGCCTGAATTGTGCCCGAGAGCTTGTTGAGATCGAAGCCGCGCTTCTTGGCCATGGCGATGTACATGGCGAGCATGATCCAAGCGCTGGGATTGATGGTCATCGAGACCGAAATTTTTTCCAGGTCAATGCCGTCATAAAGTGCTTCCATATCGGCCAAGGTATCGACGGCAACGCCCTCGCGGCCGACTTCGCCTTCGCTCATCGGATGATCGGAATCGTAGCCCATAAGTGTAGGCATATCGAAGTCGGTGGAGATACCCGTCTGGCCTTGCTCGATGAGATATCGGAAGCGCTGATTGGTGTCCTCGGCAATGCCGAAACCGGCGATCTGACGCATGGTCCAATGGCGCCCGCGATACATGGTCGGGTAAGGGCCGCGGGTGAAGGGATAGCGGCCAGGTAATCCAACTTCCTCTAAAGGCGTATCGGCCACGTCGAGCGCGGTGTAGACGCGCTTGAGCGGGAAACCGCCAATGGTGGTGAAGTCGTCCTTGCGTTCGGGTTGGCGCTGGACGAAGGCCGCAACTTCCGCACCCTCCCATTCGCGCAAATCTTTCTCTAGCGATTCCAGTTCGCCGTTGCGCCTCGTGCGTTCACTCATAGCGAAATCTCCTTCCACACATCTTCCAACAGCTTGCGCGCGGCGCCCTGTGGCGCAATCTCCGCGTTAGCCAATTTCTTCACCAGCGCCTGGATCTTGCCAGCGCGATGGCGTTCGAATTCGTCCCTCAGAATGTCTTCGGCCGTCTTCAGCAAGCGCATTTCGGCCATGGTCAGCCGCCTGGATTGCCATTCGCCGCTCTCTTTGAGCACCTTGACGTGGGAATCGATCGCCTCGGCCAAGGTGTCGATGCCCTCTTTTTTGGCGGCGCTGGTCGCGATCACCGACGGCGTCCAGGCGCTCGGCGCACTCAGACCCAGCCCAATGGCCAACATGTTTTTGAGTTCGCTGATCGTCTTGTTGGCGTCCGAGCGATCGCACTTGGAGACCACATGTATGTCTGCAATTTCCAAGATACCGGCCTTGATCGCCTGGATGTCGTCGCCCAATCCAGGCGCCGAAACCACCACGGTGGTGTGCGCGGCGCGCACCACGTCGACTTCGTCTTGGCCGACGCCAACGGTCTCGATAATGACGATATCGAAACCGGCCGCATCCAATATATCGATCGCGGGCAGAGTCGCGCGCGAAAGCCCGCCCAAAGCTCCCCGGGTCGCCATGGACCGAATGAAAACACCCTCGTCGCCAACAAGCTCGCCCATGCGGATACGGTCGCCAAGGATAGCGCCGCCGCTGAAGGGGGAGGTTGGATCGACGGCGATGATGCCGACCTTGCGACCGCTCTTGCGGATCGTCTTGCAGAGCTCGGCAACGAGCGTCGACTTACCGCTGCCCGGCACGCCGGTAATTCCGACCACATGGGCGTTGCGCGAGGACTTGTAGATTTCTGCTAGAGCATCCTCCGAGGCCCTATCGCTTGCTTCAGCGCGCGTGATCATGCGCGCGATTGCCCAGATACGGCCCTCGAAGACGCCTTTCACCAAATCCTTGGAAGCGACAACGCTCATTGGCTCAGCTTTTCTCCGAAAGTTTGGTGCCAAATTCGCGGAACACTTCACGGTCGTCGATCACCCGGCGGGCCTTGAAGTCGGTGCGCTCAATCGAGTGCTCGGGCACGATTTCGACCTGGGTGCGTATGCCGAGCATGCGGGTGAATTCGTCGCGCAATGCATCGCGAAAGCCATTGACCGCGGCTTCGCCCTTGGCGCTCAGTTCGTCGGCGGCCTCGACCCTGATATTGAGCTCATCCATCGCGGCATCGCGGGTGATGATGATGCGGTGCTCGCCGCCATAGCCTTCGATTTGGTTGAGCGCCGAATCGATTTCGCTGGGATAGATGTTCTCGCCCCGGATCGTGAAAGAATCATCGATCCGTCCGAAAACGCCATCAGGCAGATGCGGATATGTGCGTCCGCAAGGCGTTGGGCCGTTTTCCCAACGGGTCAAATCGCCCGACATCAACCTGATCATCGGTTGCGAAGTGCGCTCCAAGTGGGTGTAGACCGGTGTGCCGCGCTCGCCATAGGGCACGCGGCGACTGGTTTCTGGGTCGCACACTTCGGTGTAGCTGACGTCTTGCCAGACGATCATGCCGTCGGTCTCGGCCGAACCCGCCAGATTCATCCACGGCGTCATCTCGGCCATTGAGCCGGTGTCGATAACGCGCGCACCGTAAGTCTCGGCAATGCGGTCCCGCACACCGGGAATGGACGCACCGGGTTCGCCAGAGAAAAACAAGACATCCATCTCAAATTCGCGCGGGTCGATCCCCTCGTCCTTGGCGGTTTCCGCCAAATGGAGCGCGAATGAGGGTGTGCCGTAGAAAGCTTTGGGTTTGACGTCCCTGAGCCACATGACGGCGCGCGAAGTCATGCCGGCGGCTCCGGCGCCAAAGGGAAGCGAGGTTGCGCCCATGCGCTCGGCGCCCGCCAGCGCCCCCCAGGCCCCCAGATACAGCGAAAACACGGCGGCGACGAAGATGATGTCACCCGGGCGCAGACCCATGCCCCACATGATGCGGGCATGCGCATTGGAGATGGCGTCCCAGTCGTCGCGTCCGATCGCAAAAGCGGTCGGTCGTCCCGTGGTTCCGGACGTTCCATGAACGCGGAAGATATCTTTCTCGTCGATGCAGAGATAATCACCGAACAGCGGCGCGCGGGCTTGCGCCTCGCGGATGTCGGTCTTCTTTATGACCGGCACCTTGTCCTCGAAGTCCTCGAGCGACTTCAAATGATCGGGGTGGAAGCCGGCTTGCTCCCAGTGATTGCGATAGAACGGCGCGTGCTCATAGGCATAGGCGGTAACTTCCTTGAGCCGTTCGAGGATCAGGTGGTCTCGCTTGGCCGGATCCATGGTCTCGCGCTCGGGAAACCAGTATTTTGCCTTGGGATCGGGCAAGTACGAGTTGTCGTAGTTCGGGGGAAAGGACCAAAATTCCATCTCGCCCTCCTAGCGCGCGCCGCGTTCGGCAACGAGGGTCTCGATGGTCTCGATGATCGCGTTGGGCGGTGTGTCCTGTAGCAGAACCCCCTGGACGCCCATTGCCTTTAGCTCGGTAACGTCCTCATCGGGCATAACGCCGCCGCCCAGCAAAATGATGCCCTTGGCGTCCTGCTCTTTCAGCACACGCAGGACTTTGGGAAAGATCGTCATGTGCGCGCCCGACAGCAGGGAAATGCCGAGGACGTCGACGTCCTCCTGTACGGCGGCGAGCGCGACCTCCTCTGGCGTCCTGTGCAGGCCGGTATAAATCACGTCCATGCCGGCGTCGCGCAACGCGCGCGCCACCACTTTGACGCCGCGATCATGGCCATCAAGGCCGATCTTCGCCATCATCACCCTAATTGGGGTCTTTTTTGAATCTGCCACAGCTTCAACTCCTCGCGTTAAAATCAGTGTTCGGCATCAGGGCCCGCCTCGACTGAGGCTTGCGCGATAAGGCTTTCGGTCAGCGACAGGCGGGCTGCGTCGACATGAGCCGCGGCGCGTTCAGCCGCCAGCTCGGACTGACCGGCCTCGATGGCCGCTATAATCCCCTCATGCTCATTCCAAATACGCGTGCTCTCAAAGCCTATGTCGATCACCGCAGCCATGACGCGCCGAAGGTGATGCCAATAAGGAGTGAGCGAAGACTGAATGAGATCGTTGCCCGAAAGCCGATAGACCAACTCGTGAAAACTCATATCGGCGCGCACCAAATCGCCGGTCGAGGCGGTGTCGTCGCCAGCGCGCACTTTTTCGATGAGTTTGTAGCCTTCGGCGATGCCAGCCTTGTCGCCGCGCTCAGCCGCCAGGCGGGCCGCAAGCTGATCGAGGGCAGATCGAATTTCGTAGATTTTCTGAACGGAATTCGCATCCAACGGCGTCACCATGACGCCGCGCCGGCCGGCATCTTGAATGAAGCCTTGGGCGCGCAACAGGATAAGCGCCTGATTGACAGGCTGGCGCGAAACATCAAGCTTTTCGGCGATGGCCTCTTGGGTGATGCGTTCGCCGGGCTTTAGATCGCCGTCGCAGATCGAGTCGCGCACCGCCTCATAGACGGATTCAAGCAGGGAATTTTGGCGGGGCAACGCGTCCATCGGAAACCGACATGACTTAATTTTTCTGCACTCTGTATATTGTATACAGAATGCGGAAAAGCGTCAATGCGCACGAAATCCGCCGGAATCCGGGAAAATCCTTCCCGTAAGCGGCAATCGCTCACGTCGGTTTGGGGTCAAGCCCGCTCTGTTGGGCTGCGTGGGGCGGCGAAAAGCCGCCCGCCGCTTCGCCTATTTCTTGTCGACGATGTCGCCTTCGAGCCCGGTGACCATCGCGACGAAATCCGTGCGGGTCTGTCCTTCGACCTTAAATTTGTCGAGGGTGGCGTCGAGCTGGACGATCGAGGCATCCCAATCGGCCTTGGAGATGCCCATACCCTGGTGCGATTCCTTCATATTGCGGCCGAGATAGAAACAGGGTCCGCCGGATTTTTCACAAATGTAATCGACGGTCAGTTGGCGGGCGATCTTTTTGCGCTCGTCTGAGAGCGTCGCCAGGAACTTGCCGTTGAGTTTGTCGCCAGCCAGCCGGCCAAAAAAATCATCGACCGAGGCCGCGATGGCGTCATAGCCGCCGAGCCGTTCATAAAGCGATTTGTCTTGCGAGAGCACCGGAGCGCTGCCGTACGAGATCAACATTACGGTCATGCCCAGTATCGCAACGCGTTTCAGGATTGATTGCATCATCGTTTGGATTTCCCCATGGTTCACGCCGTTTTCGGCGCCATGCACAAGCGGTATGGTCACCGCCTTCAGCGCACAAAATAGGGCAGTTTTTCAACGAGTTCCGCAGAAATATTTTTGTATTTGCCGCAAGAATCGGGTTGCTTTCGCGATGGTCTCAAATTCCCTTCAACCAGGCTGATACGGCCTCGCCGATCTCATGGGGAGAGTCCTCCTGGATAAAATGCGTGCCAGCGACGGTGACTTCCTGCTGGTTTGGCCAGGTACGGCAATAGTCGCGCACCTCGCCCCGCAACAGTGCGGCTGGGTCGGCGTCGACGAATAACTTGGGAACCGGCGAGCTCTCCATGAACTTGCCGTAGGATTCGACCCACTGAACGACTTCGGCCGGTTCGCCCTCGATCGGAATCTGGCGCGGCCATGAGAGCATCGGCCGGCGGTCTTCACCGGGCTCTAAGAAGGGCTTGCGGTAGACATCCATCTCTTCGGGCTCGAGCGTGCGCATGATGGCGCCCGGCAACAAGCCCTCGACAAATAAGTTTTTCTGCAAGATCAGTTCGTCACCGGCTGGCGAACGGAAGGCCTTAAAGGTGTCCCGCACGCTGTTTGGAAAATCGTCCCAGGTGAGCGGGCGCACGATCGCCTCCATATAAGCGACGCCCTTGAGCGCGTCGGCATGGTGCTCGGCCCAATGGAAACCGAGCGCGGATCCCCAATCGTGCAGAACCAATGTGACGTTGGATGTGACATCGAGCGCCTCCAACAGGGCGAAGAGATGGTCTCGATGCTCGGCCAAAGTATAGCGCTCAGGGCCGCTGTCCGGCAGTTTGTCGCTGTCGCCCATGCCGATGAGATCGGGTGCGATCAGCCGGCCTTGTCCCGACAAATGCGGCATGACATTGCGCCAGAGATAGCTCGATGTCGGATTGCCGTGCAGAAACACGATCGGATCACCGGCGCCCATCTCCACGTAGGCCATCTGCCGGCCGAGAACGCCGATCTTCTTTTTCGCCAATTCCGCGGTGCTGGTCATGGGTTCAAACTCTCCAACTGCCGGTGCTTCATCGCGTGAGAGGCCGCGCCTAAAAAAACCGGTCGAAGTGCAATTGGCCGAACGGCACCTCACGGCCCATCAGCATTTTCTGCACCGCCGCCGCCATGGGCGGCGGCCCGGCAAAATAGATTTCCAATTCCTTGAGCGCATCGCCGAGTTCGCGGTCGGCTTCCTCGTGCACGAAGCCAGTGGCGCCGGACCAACCGGTGCTTTTGGCATCATCGGGCTCGGAGACAACTGGGTGATAGGTTATGCGCTCGCCGAAGCCAGGCAGGTCGGTGAGATAGTTTTCACCGCAAATGTCCGCTGCCGTGCGCCCGCCATAGAAGAAGTAAAGCCGCTTGCTGCCCTGGGCTTCATCGAGGCCGACCGATCGCGCGATCGAGACCATAGGCGAGAGACCCGAGCCACCGGCAATGCAGAGTACGTCGCGTGGCGTTTCGGGCCGCACATAGGCCATGCCATAGGGGCCATCGAAGCTGATTTCGTCTCCCGGTTCGAGGGAGAAAAGCTGGTCGCTCGCTACGCCATCCGCCACGCGCTTGATCTGAAACAGCCAGAGTCCTTGCTCGTTGGGGACGTTGCTCATCGAGTAACAGCGCCGCGTCGGCTCCTCGCCCAGCAATAGAATTGCGTATTGGCCCGGCAGAAACGCCGCCGGTGCATCGCTGGCGAAGCTGAATTCGCGGATATCAGATGTCAAATCGGTCACCGCATCGAGCCTCGCGCGCCGCACGGCGGGCAGATGTTTGGGCACGAATTTGGGCACGATGCGCGCCTCGACGGTGAGATCACTGAGCGCGCGCGTTTGGCAGCCAAGATAGCGGTTGTTTTCGGCGTCGCGCTCGCGGCGGGCCGGTGCGTCTTTCCACAACACCTCGACATCGCCGGAGACAAGGGTGAATTTGCAACTGCCGCATCCACCCGAATTGCACTCATAGGGATATCCCAAACCAGCGCGCAACGCGGCGCGCAGAACACAGTCGTCGCGCGCTTGCTCAAACGCATCATCGGTGGACGCATTGGTGATGAGAAAGGTTTTTTTCGGCTCGGTCATAGGCTTATGCGCGCCCCTCAAAACATGCATTGCGATCGGCCCGCACCATATAGGCGCGCGCTGGTCTGCGCCAGCAAACGGGGCTCAATCGCGCGATTGTGATGGCTGGCAAAACGGGCAGGATTTGATCGCGCCAGCGACACCGACTTACCAAAGTGTAACCAAATAGCTTGGCTCAGCTGTTGCCCGCGGCGGCCCGGATGTGCACATACAGTGGGCAGTTGAACATCAGAGGATGGCGCGCAATGAAGCGTTCTATGAAATCAAAGCTGGCGGGGGTGAGCAGGCGCGATTTTATGCGGCTCAGCGCGCACTACGGCGTGACGTCGACGCTGCTCGGCCTTTCTGGTTTGGCCGGTGCCGTCACGTTACCGCGCCTGGCCGAGGCCGCCAATTCTACTTACCAAACGCGCTTCAGCAAACAGCCCGAGGTCACACTGAAATTTGGCGCGGCGACCATCAATGAATTCGTCCAGCAAATCGAACATTCCGGTGCGCTGCGCTTCGTGCAAGATCTCGAAGAGCGCACCGATGGTGCCGTTCGCATTGAATTTCTCGGCGCCAGCCAGATTTGCGGTCAGCTCGATTGTGTGAAAAAGGCGCTGCAAGGCATCGTCGATATCTATGTCTCTTCGACCCAGAATGCGGCTGGCGGTGCGCCATATTTCAATGTGCTCGACTACGCCTATATGTTTCCAAGCCGGGCCGCGATGTATCACTTCTTCTACCATCCAAAGAGTGAGGCGCTGCTGCGTGAGCCCCTGCGCAAACGCCACAAATTGCAGCTTCTCTTCAGCCATGCCGAACTGCGCGGGCTGATGCTGGGCAAGAAATGGAAGGACCGACCTACCGTTACGAGCGTTAGCGAATTGGCGGGCACCAAGAATAGGGTGACTGGCACGCAACTGGGCCGCATCGCGATGGACCTGATGAAGCTCAATCCCGTACCGATCGCTTGGGAGGAAACGCTCGACGGTCTTAAGCAAGGCTTGGTGGACGGCGCCGAAACTTGGTCGAGCGCCGCCGTACACGCCAATATGGTGCCGGTCATGTCGCAGGACGTGCAGCTCAAATTCTTCTCCGGTTGCGCCGGCACGGCGATGCGGCTGCAGTCGTTCGAAGCGCTATCGCCGGAACTCCAAGACGCGGTGATGGAATCGGCCTACACGACACAGGTGTGGGCACAGGGCTGCAACGAAGCGGGTCTTTACCAAATTGTCGGCGCCAGCAATCCGCCGTTGCCCGACACCTATTACGCCAAGGGCAATATCCGCGTCGCGGCGCTCTCAGATGAAGCAATCAAGGAGGCCGAGGAAATGTGTTCGCCGCAGTATCAGCCCAAGGCCTGGGAGACCTGGCGTGAGCGGCTGAACGGTTGGGCCGGCGGCCTCGACACCTATCAGGAGATCTTCGACATCGCGCGCGAAATTCCCAAAGACCGCGAGGCTATCAATGTGGAACCGCGCCGCTGGTGGCGAACTCAGGGCGCTCAGTAGACGCCCGCGCCCTCATGCACCAACAGCGCGGTGGAAAGTTCGGGCACCAGCGCGATAAGCAGCCAAGCCAGCATCAGAGCAAACAGATAGGGCAGGGTGTATTTCAACAACCTGAAATAGGGAATGCCTGTGATGCCGCTGGCCACATAGAGGTTGAGCCCATATGGCGGCGTGATGAAGCCGATGGCGTCACCGACCAAGAAGATCACCGCAAAGTGGATTGGATCGACACCGATGCCGACGGCGATCGGCGCAAGTATCGGCGCCAAGATTATGGTGTTGGGCAGGCTCTCCAAAAACGTACCAGCGATTAAAACAAGCGCCATGCAGGCAAACAAAATGGCGTAATAGCCGCCAAGCGCGCCCAACACTTGCGTGACGAATGCGTTGGCGCCAAGCAGGCTTAGAATCTGTTGCATGACCACGGAGACGGCAACCAGAGGCACGAGCATGCCGGTGATGCGGCCGGAGCGCATTATCAGACTGGGCACCGTTGAGAGCGAGAAACCCTCGATAACGAGACCGGAGAGGCGGAGGTCATCACCCGACCCCACGCGCCCGCTTCGAAGCAACCGCTGGTGAATCGGATAGAAGGCAAGCCCAGCCAGCAAACAGAAGCCAGCCGATACCCCCGCCGCTTCGGTCGGCGAGAAAGCGCCGGAATAAATGCCCCATATAACGAGCGCAATCGCCGCGAAACCCGGCCAAGCGGCGAGCCCGGCGAGCAAGATGCGCCGTGGCGAAAAGGAAATCAGATGGCCCCATCCGTTCAGTTGGCAAACGAGCCAACAGGCAAATTGCATGGCTACAACCATCAGGATTCCCGGCAAGATCCCACCGACAAAGAGGTCGCTTACCGAAATGTTCAGCAGGAAGCCATAGACGATGAAAATGATCGATGGCGGGATGATGATGCCGACAGTGCCGCCGGCGGCCACGGTGGCCGCGGCGAAATTCTTGTCATAACCGCCCTTGACCATCTCCGGGTGCATGATCGAGCCGATGGTCGCGGTGGTGGCCGAGTTCGAACCCGAAATGGCGGCAAACAGGCCTGAAGCGCCGAGCGAGGCCATCGCCAGGCCGCCACGCATCCAGCCAAGCACCGAATATGCGAAGTCGGAGAGCCGCTTGGCGATGCCCGCACCCTTGATGAGGTCTCCGGTCAAGACGAAGAGCGGCATGGCCAGCAGGCCGTAGAAATTGAGGCCCTCGTAGAGCGTGACGCCAAGATTTGCGAGAGTGAAGTCGATCACCAGACTGGCGCCGATCACCCAGAAGCCGATCACCAGAAAAATAGGCACGCCCAAGATAAAGAGCCCGGTGACGGCGAGCGAGAGCAGGCTGATCCAAACCGCCTCCATCTAGACGTGATCTTCCTGGAAGGCGGTTGAGCGGACGGCGAGCGGCACGCCGGCGCGATAGGCCGCGACGTCTTCGCGAAGGTTCTGCAGCGTTCGCACGATCACCAGCAAAAAGGCGATCGGCGTGGCGAGATAGAACCACCACTGCATCACATTGTCGGTCCCTTGGACGATAGAGAAATTCTCGCGCGCGATCATCACCTGTTCGCCGGTGTAGTAGATGACGATGAGCGAGAAGACGATCCACAGGGCGGCATCCAGCAACAGGCAGGCCAGTTGGCCTTCATAAGAAAGGCGTGTGCGTAATTCGTCGAAACGCAAATGACTGCGCGTTTTGACGTTGTAGGCGCAGCCCATCCAAACAACCCAAAGGAAGAGATAAATGGGAATGGTGGTGCTCCAAGCGGCCTGCTCAGCAAAAACAAACCGCCGGATCACCTCGACAAAGATGATGGCGGCGAGCGCGGTGTAGTTCAGCAAGATCACCGTGCGCTCGATGTTCTCGTCGAGCCAACTGATGAGCTGACGCATCTCTTGCACTCCTTGCGGGCAGAACCGTTGGAAGAAGCCGAATCGGCCTGAGACGGCGGGCTAAAGTAGCCATCCGTGCGCAGATTCGCAAAGCAGGGCGCAAGCCCGAGCGCCATAAAGAAAGGGCGGGGCCTTGGCCCCGCCCTTATCAATTTGCTGGAAGCGCGCTCGCGCCCTAGGTCTTCTTGACGCTGACAACCTGCATTTGGGTATATTCCTCGACACCCCAGCGGCCGCTCTCGACGCCGATGCCCGATTGCTTAGCGCCGCCATAGGGAATATCGGGCGCCATCGAGGGGTGCTGATTGACCCAGGCCGTCCCGGATTCGATACGTTCTGCCAGGGCGCTGGCGCGATCCACGTCCGAACTCCAAACCGAACCGCCAAGGCCGTATTCGGAGTCGTTGACGCGCTCGAGGGCTTCTTCCTCATCCGTATAGGTAAGAATGGGCATCAGCGGGCCGAAAGCCTCTTCGTCAATGATGCGCATGCCCGGCTTTACATCGGTCAAGATTGTGATGGGGAAAAAATAACCATCGCTTTCGGGAATCTCGCTCTGAAAGAGCACCTTCGCGCCCTTCGAGACGGCGTCGTCGAAGATCGCCTTCACCTTCTCATATTGCATCTTGTTTTGGATCGGGCCTATTTCGCTATCCTCATCGAAGCCATCGCCGACCTTGGCATTTTTGGCCACTTCGACGATTTCTTTGGCAATCGGTTCGGCGAGCTTCTCGGGCACGAACAGGCGCTTCATTGCGACACAGACCTGGCCGTTGTTCGAGAACCGCGACCAGAACAAATCATTGGCGATCATTTTCGGATCGATATCGTCGAGCACGAGGCCGGCGTCATTGCCGCCAAGCTCCATGGTGACGCGCTTCATGTTGGACGAGGCGCTCTGCATCACTTTCTTGCCGGTCTCCGTCGAACCGGTGAAGCTCACCTTGCGTATGTCGGGATGGCCGCTGATCCAGGCGCCAAGCTCATTACCGCCCGAGAGCACATTGATGACGCCGGCGGGGTAGAGGTCTTGGACGATCTCACCCAATATCAGGGTCGTCACCGGCGTGTATGGCGACGGTTTCACGACGATGGTGTTGCCGGCGATCAGAGCCGGAGCCAATTTGAACATCGCCGTCATTAGCGGGTAATTCCACGGCAAAATCAGTCCGACGACACCCAGCGGTTTCCGGTGAAGCTCGACGCGTTGAGTTTCATTGTCCTTCAACACCTCGACAGGAAAGTCGACCGCGGCAAAGCCCTTTAGCCAGAATACGCTGGCGGCGATTTCCTGCTTGGCTTTGGCAAGCGGTTTTCCGTTTTCCAGGGTGATCAGCTCGGCCAATGTGTCGGCGTTTTCGGTGAGGCGGGCGCCGAGCTGCTCCAGCAGCGCCTTTCGCTCTTCGTAACTCGTCTTGCCCCACGTCTTGAAGGCTTCCTTGGCGGCAGCGACCGCATCTTCGAACTGCTCTTTGGTGCAGTCTGGACATTGGGTGAAGGTCGTGCCGGTGGATGGGTTCGTGACATCGAATGTCTTGTTTGATGCGACGAGCTGGCCATTGATCAGCATCGGCAAAGTTGGTTTGACGTGTACGTTCATAGGGAAATCCTCTCAACTGCAGGCGGCGGCGCGCTGGTCTTCAAGTGGTCTTTGCGGTTTGCGCGGCGGATTTGGGTTTCTTGTCGAACAGGTTTTTCCAGGATTCCTCGTCTGAGCCATCGATGCGCTCGAAGGAGGCGTCCTTTTCCGGGATCGTTGGCTTGACGCGGGTGGACGGGCGTTCGGAAATCCTGGCGCTCCAATTTCTAATATTGTCGTACTGGGTGATGTCAATTCCGTGGCCCTTGGCAACTCGGACCCAGGGAAACGTCGCAATATCGGCGATCGAGTAATCGCCAGCCATATAGTCGCGGCCCTCGAGATGCTCTTCCAGCACGTCGTAGAGGCCCTCAGCCTCGGCCGTATAGCGGTCGACGGCGTAGGTGTCGTCGATGCCGCGGTCGCGGGCGTAATTGATGAAATGAACAGCCTGGCCGACAAACGGACCCATGCTTGAGGTCTGCCAGAACAGCCACTTTATGGCGTCAATGCGCTCAACCGGATCGGCGGAGAGAAACTTGCCGGTCTTCTCGGCAAGATACAACAAGATCGCGCCCGTCTCGAAGACCGTGACGCGCTTACCGCCGGGGCCATCGGGATCGATAATCGCTGGAATTTTGCCGTTCGGAGAAATCTCCAAATAGTCCGGATGGTGTTGGTCGCCCTTGGCGATCTCAATCCAATTCAGATTGTAGGCCAGCCCGCATTCTTCCAGCATGATGAGGGCTTTGCGGCCGTTCGGCGTTGCATCGTAAAAGAGCTCAATCACTTTACTTACATCCCGCTTGTGCCCTGAGACACTCATTGCCTGTCGGCTTCATCCCACAGCATCCGACCGCCCTGCAGCCTAACACGCTGCGGCCGCGGTCGAAATGCCAAGCCCCACTATTCGGCGGCTTGTTTGCTGCCCTCGTCGCGCTCGGCGCCGACGATGCCCTCGGACTTCAGAGTGGAAATTTCGTCATCCGAAAGTCCGAGCTCGCCCAACACCTCGTCGTTGTGCTCGCCCAACAGCGGCGCGCCCATGCGGATCGCCGCCGGGGTGCGCTCGAAACGAGCCGCGTGACGGGCCTGGCGCAATGTCCCAGCCGCGTGATGTTCGTACGTCACGACCGATCCCATATGCTCGACCTGGGGATGCGTGTAGACATCCTTGCGTCTGAGAGCGGGCGAGCATGGCACGTCATTTGCCTCCAACAGCTCCATCCACTCGGCCGTTGTTTTGGTCTTGAGCACCTCTTGCGTCAATGTCAGGCGATCGATGACGTTTTCATCGCGCAGCGCGGCGTTCTTGAAGCGCGGATCCTCCAGCCATTCGAGCTTCTCAAAGGCCGTGCAGACCCCGCGCCATTCTTTGTCGCTCATGATCGCGACGGTCATGAAGCCGTCCTTGGTCTCGTAGATCAGGTCGACGAAGCCTGCGGCTTTTTCTTCAGTCACCGGATTATCGACGAATGTGTGGGCGTTCATGTCCGAAGCCCAGAGGAACTGCAGCACGGAATCGAGCATTGAAATCCGCACCACCTGACCCTCGCCTGAGCGTTCGCGCTCGAACAGCGCTGCGGTGATGGCCTGGGAGATCGTGACGGCGGAAAGCTTGTCGGGCACGATGGTGCGCACCAGCTTCGGGCGTTCCTCATCGGAGCCCGCCTGGATGGTAGTGAGACCCGTAACCGCCTGAATGACGGGATCGTAGACTGGTTTGTGAGACCAGGGTCCGTCGTGGCCAAAGCCCGTGATCGAGACGTAGATGAGTTCGGGCTTGAGCGCGCACAAATCTTCAGGGCCGATGCCGAGCCGCTCAACCACGCCGGGTCTGAAATTCTGCACCACGACGTCCGCGTCGGCGACCATGCGCTTTATCAGATCGATGCCCTTCTTTTCTTTCAGATTGACGGTGAGGGAGCGCTTGTTGCGGTTGATGTTGAGAAACATCGCGGGCAACCCGGCCTGGGAGTGGCCCATCATGCGAACGAATTCGCCCTTATTTGGGATTTCAATCTTGATCACGTCAGCGCCTTGATCGGCAAGCAGACACGTCGCCCATGGGCCAGACAGCATGGCTGTGAGGTCAATGATGCGGATTCCTGACAGGGGTCCAGACATGGGATCTCCTATGCGTGTTGTGAGGCCGGTGGCTGCCGGGCCAAATCTGGCCCGGCAACGCCATACGGCTGTCGCTGTCGACGGCAGCTAAAACGTTCGAACGTGAGCGGCAAGTCCGGCGCCAGCATCTGCGGCGCCGGCTCAACCGCTACTCGCTAGGCCGCTTTTTTGCTCAGCTCGTTCAAGCCAAACTGGCTATCCACGCGATGAGTATAATCGACCAGATTTTTCGTGCCGAGCGCCAGGTCCTTAGTCGGGAACTTAAACGGCACATACATGATGTGCTTCAGCAGCGATGTCATATTGGCATCGATCGACCGCGGCTTGTCGCCCATGAAGAAGGGACGATCGCCCAAGAAGTTCGAAATAGCCTCAATGTCCTGGCGGGCGCGCTCGTAAACCGCGTCTGCTGCCATGCGGCCCAATCCTTGGCCAACATGCTCGTCTTGTATTGCGGTGCGGAACTGGTCGAGGATCGCATTGACCTCGTCGGGAACCTCATCCATGCCGACCAGGAAGGGCCGGTAAATATCGAAGTTGGCATCGTCGTCCCAGCGCGGTTCGATCACGGCGGCCCAATAGAGGTGCTCATCGAGCATCCGGTTCCAGGCATGCATGTCGGCCAGTTCGCGCGCGTCGGCGTCAGCATCGAGCGAATCGCCGTATGCGCCCTTGAGATACTTGATGATCTCGGTCGAGTCGGCGACTTTGGTGCCGTCAGTGTCGACGATGTAGGGCAGCTTGGCGTAAGGCGCGTCTTCCGCCAATTTCATCAAATCCTGGCGCTCGGTTTCGAACGGAATACCAGCCATTTTGAGATAATAGACCGTCTTGGAAACGTACGGGCTCACGCACGGGACGTCCCATCCCGTACCTGGTGTGTTGTAGACGAATATTTTCAGCATTACTTCACTTCCTCCCAGTTGATCACTCAGCCGTTCCGCGTTTCGCGGACCAGCCCTACGCGTGCCTTACCAAGGCAATAACTCGCCGTTGGCATGGCGAAACTCGCCCGATGTCTCAAGCGTCAGATCGTCCACCAGCTTGATCAAGCCGGCCGCCGACTCGTCGGGCGTAATGAATTCCAATCCTTCGATGCCATGATAATCGATCGTCAAATCCGTTTTCACCATGCCAGGATGCAACATGATCATGGCGATGCCTTGCTTCTTGAAATCATGGTGCAGATTGAGGCCCAGCATGTTGGCCGCCGCCTTCGACATCCGGTAGCCGTAACCCATGCCGCCCGAGGTGTTGTCGCCGAGCGAAGCGACGCGGCTGGTGACAAGGCCAACCTTCGAGCCCTCGTGCAGGAACGGCACCAGCGCCTGGATCGTGCGCAATGGGCCGATAGCGTTGATTTCCATTTGCTTCCGCACGTCGGCCATATCGATCGAACCCAAATCGTCCGAGCCCAAAATGCCAGCGACGTGGATCAAGTTGTCCAATTTGGTATTGGACGCTTTGAGATCATCGACCAATTTTTGAACGGCGGCATCCGACGTCACGTCTATGCCCGGCACCACCCTGATGCCTGCCTCACTAAGGTCGGCGCCTTCGCCGAGGCACGCTGCGATGACTTCTTCGCCGCGCGCGTGGAGTTGCCGCGACATAGAATTGGCGATGCCGGTATCAGCACCGACCACGAGTACGCAAGCCATAAACAATTTCCTCCCATCGATTTGCCGATACGGCAAATGTTCCTTGGTCATTCCGGAAGAATAATTGATTGCGCAAACTTTGGAAATATCGAAAAATAAGAACGATTATTCTGTCTAAGAGGACAATGCTAAAAGACCTGTACCGCATGGGCGTCTTCGCCAAGGTCGTTGAGGAAGGCACCTTCACAAGCGCTGCCGAAGCGCTCAGTCTGAGCAAATCGGTTGTCAGCGCGCATGTAGCGAAGCTCGAGGAAAATCTCGGCGCGCAGCTTCTGTTGCGCACGACCCGAAAGCTGGCGCTGACGGCCGAGGGTCGGCGGTATTACGAAAAATGCCGGCAGATGCTGGAATTGGCCGAGGCAGCCGAAGCCGAACTTGAGAGCGATCTGGCAGACGCGCGCGGTCTCGTGCGGGTATCGTGTTCGGTCAATTTCGGGTTGACCGTGTTCACCAAACTCGCCGCTGGCTTCCATGCCCGCTACCCCGAGATCCGGCTCGATTTGGTGCTCGATGACAATCCGCTCAATCTGATCGAAGAAAAAATCGATCTGGCGATCCGGGTTGGCGAGGTGAGCGATCCCAATTTACGCATGTCCAGGATCGGCACGATGGGGCTTGTGTTGTGCGCAGCGCGCAAATGGCCAGGCTGCAAGCGTGTACGCAAACCCGCTGACCTGGCAGGCGCCCCATGGATCTCGATTGCCCAACTGCCCGAACACGAACGACTGCGGTTGCGGGCCCCAAGCGGCGAGACGGTGACAATGGACTTCGAAGCGGCGGTCACGACGCAAAGCGGCATCACGGCCAAAACATTGATTCTCGAAGGCGCCGGTGTCGGCGTACTTCCCAATTATGCGATTTTGAGCGAGCTCGAATCGGGATCGATCGTGCGCCTGCTGTCCGATTATAAGGTCGTGCGCCGCGAAAGGCCGATCTCGTTGATCACGCCCGACAGAGCCCATCTGCCGGCCAAGACCCGCGCTTTGATCGACTTCGTCAAAGCGGAAGCCAAGGCCTATTTGCCGCGTGAGGGCTGAAGGGAGGCGTCGTCGGTCAAAAAATTCACCCCTCGCGGCGAGAGCAATTTATGGTGTGCCCTTCATTCACAACGGAAGTGCCGGCCCGTGTTCATCATCACCGCCTACGCCGAACTGATGCGGTTGATTGAAGAGACAAGCGAGCTCGAAGATCAGCTGATGCCCAACGAGCTCGAAATGCTGCACAGCCTGAGAGATAAATACGCCGAGCCGATCAACCCCGACCCGTTCGACGTGACGGCGCTCAACGTGATGATACGCAATGTGGAAGTCCGCAAAGGCTTTCGCATCGACCCCAAGAAGGACGGCGGCCGGGTGATCGACATGCCGCGCGCCGAAACTCCCAAGAAATCTTAGCGCCACGCTGGCCGGTCAGCGAAATTCCGGCCCACCCCTCCGACATCGTATTGGCCGCGCCTATCGGCTGAATTTCCTCAAGCCCGTCGAAGAACCCGACGGAGCGATCGATATGGTCTTGTCGGCGCGGGGCACGTGAACCTGGTCTTTGGGCACGTGCTCGTTCGTAAACGCATCGTGGATTGTCTCATCGCACATCTTCGTCTTGCCGCCGGGGACCTTGCATTGGGCCAGAGCGTCATGGGGATGGGCGTTGGCCCTGTCCAAATGGGCAACTGTAATCAGGGGAAGCGAGAAGCCGGCGAGGCTCAAGGCCACGATCTTCAGGTGTCTGCGAATAATCATCTTACCTGTCCTTTTCTAGCGGGGGGAACGCGCGCGACGAGAAGCCGCGCGCGGGACGGGCGCTGCGTGAGGGGAGATACACCCGTCCGCTCCGTTGGTCGCGGCGGGGAGCAAAAAGGTTCTAATGAAATGGGCGGGCATCGCCCTCGGCGGATGGCCTAGGCGGTTGCAAGCGCTGGCGAGCCGCGTGGTGCTCGCATTTGGCGCGGTGCGCAGTCATCGGGCATGACGGGCAGGTCGTCCTTGCGCGAGCGCCAGTGCGACATGGCGGTGCGGGCGTTATCGAGACTGAGCCGATTGTAAGTCCAGACCAAATCACGCACCCGCTTGAGATCGGCCGGTATGCCGGTCAGTGGCGACATGGCGATGCGTTTGAGCGTCTTGGCGCCGAAGCCATTGGCGCGGCAGACAATCGCCAATGCCGTGCCGGTGTCATCACCCAAAATCTTGAGGCACGCCGGCACGCCGATGCCGGCCATATGAGACAGTCCAAGTAGGAAGTGTTGGTATTTTCCCCGCGAGACAAAGCGCATCAAGACGTATTGGTTGAGTTTGCCGCAGTCGGCCATCTCCTTGATTTCCAGCTCCACTGCGCTGGCCTCCGCCGCCTTGGCTTGCGCCTTGAAGGCGGCAATGACGACGTCGAGATTGGTCTTGTCGGCTTCCGTCAACCGGTGCAGCAACTCATTTTTCAGCTTGTCGGATACATGGTCGATCAGATCGAGGATTATGGTCTTGGGCACATCCCCGCGCGCGATCAGGGCCGACTGCAACACGTTCGATCTCTTGGCTCTGTCGGCAATGCGCTGCAAGGTTTCAGAAGCGATGTCGGCGGATTCGTTTTTCAGCAAGCTGTCGATCACGCGGTCGTCGCCGCGCTCACACAACACCCCGGCAAGCCTTACGCGAATGTCGACGCGCCGTGTGATGGCAAACAAATGCTCCTGGCTGCGCTGGCGCGCCAGCTGGATCAGGTCGCACTCTGCCAGTGCAGGGCTTTTCTCCAGCACGCTGCGGGCCACGGAGATTACGTCGTTGGCCAGCCGCAGAACCAGCAGACGCGGAGCGTTGGCCTCCTCGGCAATCCGGCAGGCAAGCTCTTCGCGCACCTCTTGCTCGAGTTCGTAAGCCAGGGTCACCATGATGTCGCCGAAACATTCGTTCTGCAGCGATGTGTAGGAGTCTGGCGCGTCCATGAAAATGTCGGTGACGCGGTTGAGCAACGCGCGGCGCGAATGATCGTCGCGCTGATGGGCCAGCTCGGTCAGTTGATGCAGATCTTGCAGCGGATCGGCCATGGTTTCGCGAACTTCCTGTTCGAGATAATTTCGTTGCAGTAAAATTATGCCGAACAACCGTTAGAAAATGATTTTCACAATCGATCGCATTTGAACGAATCGATGGAAATCGGCTGGATGCCTGGCTTTTTAGCCAGTGCTCCAGGCGCGCGGCCGCTTCATTCCGGCGATTTTGCAGGCCTGCTCCACGTAGCCATAGGGGAAGAGCTCAAAAATACGGTTGCGTCCCGTCCCGTTTTTTTTGCTCATATGGCGCGTGACGTAACGCACATCGGGCGTCACCAGGTGCTGTTCCTGATAGCTGCGCATGAATTCGATGGCGTCCCAGTGCTCTGGTCCAAGTTCGATGCCAAGTTCCACCGCCACGGTGCGGGCGAACTCGGGCGTCCAATCTTCGGGCTCAACCAGATACCCCTCGTCGTCGCGTGTATAGCCGATCAGCGACACTGCAATCCCGTCTGCTCAAGACGCGGGGGCGACCGCGCGGCGATACAAATGCCAGGTGGCATGGCCCAAAACCGGCAAGACCACAAGCAACGCGGCGAATGCGGTCAAAAACGACAGTCCCATGAGCGCGGCAATGATGACGCACCAGAGCGCCATTGAGAATGGGTTTTCGCGCACCAGGCGGACGCTGGTGATCATAGCGGTGACGAAATCGATATCCCTGTCGAACAGCAGCGGGAATGAGACGACCGAAATCGCAAAGACGGCGAAGGCGATCAACGCGCCCGCGGCGTTGCCGACGGCGAGAAATGTCCATCCCAGACCGGTGCCAAAGATTTGGTTCACCAACTCAGATGGCTGCAGCACGCCAAGGCCAAAAAAACCAAACAAGATGACGGCGGCGATATCGAGCCAAACGACCAACGCAAAACCGGTGACCAGCGCCATCCAGCCCAGATCGCGGCGTCCCGCGCCCCGTACAGAGCCCAAAACGCCCGACCAGCTGAGCGGTTGGCCGAGCTCCAGGCGCCGGCTGACGTCATAGAACCCGGTGGCGATGAATGGCGCGATCAGCGCAAAACCCATGGCCAACGGATAGGTCAGGTAAGGGAGATCGAATGCAATGAGCAACAGGACCAGCAGCCAGCCGCCGGCCGCGTAAACGCCCCCGAAGAACAGTCCGTATTGCGGGGCGGCGCGGAAATCACGCAGTCCAGAAACAAGCACCGCAACCAAGTCGGCGGGCGTGACCGTACGCACTTGGATGGCGGGCGCCTTGGCTTTGCCCTTCGCGGTCCGGGTGCGCGTTGAAGCCGACTGCGCGCTCATGGCCTGTTTCCGATCCCCCGCCCCACGATCAACTCTCGTGCGGTGGTTTTGAGTCGCGCAGCGCGCCGCGCACACGCCGCCATAACTCGGCCGCCGCCGCGTCTGCTTGGCTTTCAGCCTCTTGAAGCTTTTGGGCGGCTTCAGCCTCGGCTTTTGAGCCATGGCTGGCGACGAGGCGCTTTGCGATTTCGTGCACCTGGGTCATGTCCATGGTCGTACTCACGCTTGTTTGGCGTCTGTTCTGGATCGAGTTTGTCGGCGGTTTTGAGCCGTCGCATTGACACCGATCAATCGCCAGCCCGCGCCCGCGCCTTTAACTGAAATTTGAGATTGAAGCTCGATACTGCCGCAATCCTTGTCTCAACCGGCGACGAGACCGCATGAAGATCGAACGCAATAAGCTCACCCCACCCCAAGCTCACTCACTCGAAAGCCAACTGGCTGAGGCTTGCGGGCCGGGCCCGACCGGGCGCATTTGCGGCGCCCATTGCACGGCGAAATGTTCGAGCTGCGGCTCCATTTCTTGCCAATGCATGTGCGCGCACGATTGCGAGAACCTGTGCGCCATGCTCTCCTCGGAAGGTGAGGACTACCCGGTCGAAGAACGCATCGCGCCGCTGGTGCTTGAATTGCGGCGTACGGGTCTGTTTAAACCGTCTTGGTCATGCGAAGGCCATCTGGGCCATGATGGCGAACTGTGGAAAGTGCCGCGGGTGTGGTTTACCTGCGATTCCACACTGCATCTGCGCATTTTGGCCGACATGCTGAAAAGCCTCAGTTTTCGCAAGCTCATCAGCACCCCGTGGGAAGTGAATGTCAGTCATTCCGACGACGATAATCCGCAGTCGACATTTGCTCTTCAGCCTTGCCCAGAGGGGACGGCACGGATGCTCTCCGATCTGCAAGCGGACGCGCTCACAATCGCGCGGCTCATGCCGATCCAATTCAAGGCGGCGGCCGATCACCTGAGGACAACCGCGGCAAAGGCATTGGCGCCGTGATCGGCAATGAAGGCATCGCGGCCCTGAAGCGCCAACCGAAGGGCGCTTACGCAGGACAAGCCGGTAAAAGCGCATTCAAGGCTCACATCGCCATTCCGAACTACGCATCACGCGTAGAGAAACACTATGCCGACTTGCTGCCCAACGGCTTGACGGCGGCCTGCGAGGCCCTCGGCATCGCACCGGCATTCGATCATTTCGGTTTGATCATCGACTTTGAGCAGCCGGCCGAATTGCAGCTCTATGACGCCGATACGGTTATCAACGATGATCTGCGTATCGCCATCAACACCTTTGGTCCGGTGATCATGCGCAACGCCCATGTACAAACGCGCGAGCGGGGCAACTGCCAGCACAATATTTTTCCCGACTTGCGCTTTCATGTCGATCGGGGTGGCCGTCAACCGAACCAGATTTCTATGTACACCCGCGACTGCTCGGATCCGGTTCAGGCAGCACCGCGAACATCTTCGACGATCTTCATCGCCAACGCCGTCGGCCCCCTGCAAGCCAAGCGGGAAGCCAATGGAACGGCGACGCCGGATCAGTTCCGCATCCGCTATGATATTTTTAAGACCGCACCACTTGATCCATTGCTGGGCGATATCGTGCTCGACCAGCCTTGGACCGCGCAAACGGCAGCCGGCGAAATCGCCGCGATCGACAATCGTTCGGTGTTGCACGCCAGCTACTACCGCAATCAGAGGCAGGCCGGTTACGCGATCGGTACGCGTTATCTGATCTAACCTGCCCCTTCAGGGTCGGCGCAGCGCAAATCCCATACAGACCAAACAACCGACGACCAAAACCAGCGGGATTGCCTGCAGGACGGACTGCTGCGTCGCCGTGAAAACATAGAGCGCGAACACCAGAAGCGTATAAAGCGGACCGAGCAAAGCAAGCACAACCAAGACCGAACGCGCGCCATAAGTTATCCGGGGACCCCGCGCCCATGCGAACGTGTGAAGCCCAATGGCAAATAATTGAACAATCGCCATCATGACAACGGTGTTCTGGCCGCCCAGCACCGTCATATTCTGCGCATACATCAGGACCAGGGCGCCGACGGCGATCAAATGGGCGGCAAGCGGACCCGCAAAATATGCGCTCTGGGGCGCGTTCGGACCCGTCATCGCCTAACCAAACTGCTTTTCCAGCGCAGCCGATCCGCTTGCTGAAAAATTGACGGCCCGCGTACCGGAGCCGGGCACCGCCCAGCCAAGCCGATAAAACCGCTGCAACAGCGCTTTGCCCAGTTCGCCGGCCAAATGGCTTCGACGAACGCTCCAATCCAGGCAGGTCCGGCATAACGGGCGGCGGCTGACGGGCTCGATGTTCACGCCGAAATTCGAAAGAGACTTGGCGCCGCGCGGTGTCAAAACAAGCGCACCGCCCGTATTCGACAAATAGCCGCGCGCAATCAATTGATCGTAAAGCCAGACGCCCGTTTCGCCCGCCAAATGACCATAACAAGACCGTGCGCGGCGCAGCTCGAGGTCAGCGGGCCCGGTACGCAATCGGGCATGTGGCGGGTGGGCGTAGAGGCCGAAACGCCGCTCCAGCATCTGCGCCGTATCGTTGCAAGTCAGCCGGTAATAATCCCGTCCGCCCTGTTTGACCTCCGAGACCAGCGTCATTTCGCCCATCCGGGCAAGTTGGCTGCGAACGCTATCAAGCGGCAGGTTCGTCTCGGACGCAATTTCATTGGACCGCAGCGCCCGCTCGCTCAACAGGCTCGCCAAGATGGCGGCGCCTGCCGGGTCGGCGGCAAGCTCGGCAAGCTGACCGGTGTCGCGGGAATGGTTCATGCAGTGGTGGTAAATCAAGCGGCGCGCCACCGCAATGCGAGAGGATGGCTAACGCGCAATCATCACCGAATTGCGGGCGCGCTGGAGCACTTGAAAAGAGGTCGAGGAGGTGAAAAAGCGCCGAAGGCCCGTGCGCGCAGTTGAGGACATCACAATCACCGAATATTGCCGACCTTCCTCTATGATCTTTTCGACCGGATCGCCGATCTCGATCTTTTTGCCCGAAACGCGGATGCCCACTTCGCGAATTGCTTTCTCGGCGTTGGCGACGGCGGCTTCGGCTTGCGGCAACTCGTTCTCGTCGGCGGCGACGGAATAGAGAAAAACCGGACAAGCACAGCGGCTGGCGATCTCTGCATCACGCCGGGCAGCCATAATGGACTGCTCATTGTCCCAGACGCACACCAAGTGACCATGGCTTTCTTCGAGTTCGCGAGCAACCAGGACGGTGCCGTGGTGCTCGACTGCAACGGTCTCGGCGGCCACGCGCCCGATCTGACCTGGACCCCATCCCTCAGCGTCATCTGACATGGCGACAATGACGATGTCGTAGGTCTCCATTTCGCATTGGTCGAGAACGCCCCGCTCGACGGTCGGCGAGACGAGCAGTTTGAGGGTGATATGGCGCCCCTCGTCAGAGTGGTAGGACACCAAATTGTCGCCGAGTGGATCGCCCTGGACGTCGCCGTGCTTGTATTCTTGTTCCCAGTCCGGGCTCAGATAGCCCAGCTCGACCAAGGTGTCGCGGGCATTGTTCAGCGCCTTGGTGCCGGGAAGTTCCAAACCCCATTCGAGCAAATTCTCGCGGGCAACCGATATCTCCAGCCCACCCGAACGCAAGCCTTGGTCGACGGGACGGACGTAAAGCAACGTCATGTCCGCGTCGGTGCCCGAGCCGATGCGCACGGCATAATTCAGAGCCCGCGCCGACTCGCTCGATTCATCGATACAGACCAATATATGAAAGCGCGGACCCGCAGACGTGACCGGCGACTTTTTGGCTGGGGCCCGCTTGCGCGCTGGCGTTTTCGCTGCCTTGGCTTTGCCGGCGCGCGCGCCGGCAGCGCGTCGGCGCGTCGCTGTTTTTTGTTTGCCGGCCTTTCGGTCGGATGCTGAACCGGATTTCGCCGCCATTGATGCCCCGGTGCCTACAAACCAAGCAGCGGCCAATAAAAATATGCCGCCAAGATCAAGATTATCGTCGAGACGACGACCATTCTGTAACCGACTTTGAGAAAATCGGTGGGTTTCAGATAACCGGAAGAATACACGATGGTGCATGCCGGAGTCCCGATTACGGTCAAGTAGGCGAAGGCCGACGAAATCGCGGTGATAAAGCCAATCACGAGCGGGCTTTCGCCAGCGGCATCGGCGAGCTTGAGCGTAATCGGCCCGACAACAGCGACCGCCGCGCCGTTTGACATCGTATTGGTGACACCGGCAGTCAGCGTCGAAACGGCCGTCCACAAAGGAACACCGTGTTCGACGCCAAGCGGCGCCATGACATCGAGAAAGCTTGTCGCCACCCAAAGTGCAGCGCCGGTCTGCTGCATTTCGACACCCAGCGAAATGGCCGCGGCGTAGAGCAGAACGACGCCCCAGTTGACGCCGGAATTGATGTCCTCCCAGCGCACCAGCCCGAAGGCCAGAAACGAGATGGCGCCCATTATCGCCACGGTGCCGAGCCCGACCGTGTCGGAGAAAAAGACCCAGCCCAGCAGAGTCATCATGAACAGCACGATCGCCAACCAGTCATTGGCGCGCATCGGTCCGCCCGCTTCGATCTGGGAGCGCAGTTTTACGACAGCGCGAGAGATGTTGGCGTATTCGGGACGAAAGGTAAGGAACAGGATTGCCGTGACGAAGGGCAGTTGGACCAAAAATACCGGGTAGCAATATTTGACCCAGGTGACGTAGTCGACGAGATATTTGTATGTCTCGGGATTGGTGGGATCGAAGAAAAATTCCTTCCAATAGCCAATCATGATGGCATTGCGTGCGCCACCCGACGGTGTGCCGATGCTGGCGATCGAGCAGCCATAGCAGATCGAGAAAAGCAGGACGGCGGCCAGACGGCGAACTTGTCGTGGATCATCCGAGGTCAAGGTGATCAAGGTAACGGCAACGGGCAGCATCATGGCGGCGACGGTATGCTCGCCGATGACCGAGGCCAGCAAACCGGAGACAACCGATATGCCGACGCAGACGTTGACGGTTTTTGTGCCGGTGGCGCGGACGATGACATAGGCCACGCGTTTGTCGAAGTTCTGCTTCACCACTGCAACGGCCAGCATCAGCGATCCCATGATGAAGAGCACGGAATCGTTCATCAGACTCTTGGCGACGGTGGTCGAATCCAACCCCAGCAACAGCACTTGGCCAACGATGATCATCAGGGCAACGGTCGGCAGCGGCACCGGCTCGGTCACGAACAAGACAATTGCGACGATCGACATGATCATCGTAATCCAGCCATCACGCGATAAGCTCTCTGGCGCGGGCATGGCCAGAAGCGCCGCGCCGATGCCCAGCGCGATCAAAAACCAGCGTTTTTCCCAGAGAAAGAAAGCCAAACCGCGGATGGCCGGCGCCCGGGTGCGGCGCAACCGTGAGATGCCCAGCGCGGCGCTTCGCGCCAACGCCAGGCGGGCAATACGTGTATCCTCCCACCTAGCCATGAGCTCACCTAATCATGAGCAAAAAAGTCCGGTTATCCGGTTCTCAAGCGCCGACTGCGGCGGGTCAATCAGGCGGTCCCGCCCCAACGTGTCGTCGGTTCTGATGTCTCATAATATTCAGAAATTTGCAATATTTGCCGGCGCCGTTTGACTGCGGCCAATGGAGTGCTGCGCGAGCTGCTAGGAAAGGTGTTTGCGCGAGGCTCAGGTGCTGCCGCGCGCGCGGCTCAAGCCGTCAACCGCATCCGCTTCCAGCTCGAGATGGATTGCCAGATAGGCCATGATGTCCTTCGGCGTGACGACACCGACCAGCCGGCCATTGCTTGTCACCATGTAATGGCTGCCTGATCCGGTCATCATCTTTTCCAAGGCCGCGCGCGCGTCATAGCCGACATCGAGGATGTTGGCCTCGCTGAGCGGCGTCATGACGTCGCTCACACGGGTGGCGCGCCATTGGCTGCGATCGATATCGCGAGCCTGGTCGAGCCTGATGCAGCCCTTGAGGTCGCCGTCGCCCAGCACCGGAAAGAAACGATGATTGAGTTTGTAGAAGTAATCCTCGACCAGCGCCTCGATCGAAATGTCGGCTGGCACGCTTGCCGGATTCGATCGCATGACGCGGGAGAGCGGAACACCCTTCAACAAGGTAGCGGCGGCCATCTGCATGCGCGATGAGCCCGCCGCGTTGTAAACAAAGAAACCGATGAGCATCAGCCAGATGCCGCCGATTGTGTTTCCAGCGATGAGATTGAGCAATCCGAGCGCGATGAAGGCCCCGGCGAAGAGGCGTCCAAGCCACGAGGAAATGCGCGTGGCACGGGCCAAACTGCCGGTCCACCACCAGGCGATGGAGCGGAAAATTCGGCCACCATCCAATGGGAACGCCGGCAGCAGATTGAACACCGCCAACACGAAGTTGATCAGCGCCAGATAGCTCAGCACGGCGGAAAACTGGGGTAACTCCATGGCTGTGTGAGTGCTGGCTTCGAAAAGATAGAAGGCCGCCGCCAAGGCGAAGCTAAGGACGGGGCCTGCGATCGCCATCATAAATTCGGCGATCGGACTCTTGGGTTCCTCGGTCATTTCCGCCACGCCACCGAATATGAACAAGGTGATCCCTGAAATGGCGAGATCGTAACGGCGAGCCACCAGGGCATGGGCGAATTCGTGCAAGATGATCGAGACGAACAGGCCAATAGCACCGGCAACGCCCATCCAATAATAGGTCGCCGTCGTTTGATCGGGCAGAGCATCGGGAAAATAACCGGTGGCGAGCGTCCAAGTGACCAGCACCGCCAGAAAGACCCATGAGAGATCCAGGCTGACGCGGAATCCAAATAGGGAAAACAACTCAATACGCTTGAGAAACATGGGACACATTCACCTGGTTGATCAAGCCGACAGTACCACGTTCGCAACGAGGCACGTATTGCGCGCGCTCAACACAGCGTCCGGCTCGTCGGAGAGATGTCTATGAGCAAACAGTCCGTACCGAGCAATGACCAAGATCAATGGGCCGACAGGCCTCTACGACAGGCAGGATGCCCGCTGGCGAATTACGCCTCAAAGCACTAGCATGCAAATTGCGGGACGCGCGACGAGACTGCGGTCAAAAACAGCCGGAAGCCGGAGAAGTTCAGATGCGAGCGATGGTGGTGACGAAAGCTGGCGCGCCGCTCTCGCTTGAAGAGCGCGATGTGCCCGAACCCGCTGCCGGCCAAGTGCGCCTGCGCGTGCATGCCTGCGGTGTCTGTCACGGTGACGTGGCGATGTGGCAGGGCATCTTTCCCTATAAAGGCTTTGCCACCTACCCCCGGGTGCCCGGTCACGAGGTTGCCGGTGTGGTCGAGGCCGTTGGCGATGGGGTCAGCGAGCACGCCGCGGGAGACCGTGTCGGCGTGCCATGGCTGTTCGATTCTTGCGGTCAGTGCCGCTCCTGCAGGCGCGGCGACGGCGTCTACTGCAAAGACACGCATGTGACCGGCGTCACACACGACGGCGGCTTTCAGGACCATATGATTGCGCCCGCACACTCCGTGGCGAAGCTGCCCGACGGCGTGCCGTTTGAGGAGGCCGGCCCGCTGATGTGTGCCGGGCTGACTGTCTTCAACGGCCTCAAGGAGGGCAATTACCGAGCCGGCGACAGGGTCGCGGTGATTGGGCTCGGCGGCCTTGGTCATGTGGGCGTGCTTTATGCCGCCGCTATGGGCGCGCGGGTCGCGGTGATTTCCAGCCATAAGGACAAAGCAGCCGAGGCCGAGCGCTTGGGCGCCGAGCTCTTTATCGATTCAAGCCAAGAGGACGTGGCGGTCGCGCTTCAGGCCTGGGGCGGGGCGGACGTCATATTGAACACCGCGCCTTCGGCCAAGGTCGTGACACAGGCGTTTCCGGGCCTGGCGCAACGGGGCACATGTGTCGTTCTTGGCGCCTCGCCTGAGATGATTGAAGTCAAGCCCGGCGCTCTGCTCAATGGCAATCGCAAATTGACCGGCTCCACCACCGGCGGACCCGAAGACATCCGCCGGGCACTCGATTTCGCGGCCCACAACGGGATTCATCCAAGCCTCACCCGGTTTGGACTCGACGATGCGCAAGCAGCACTGGAGGCCCATCTCAACGGTACATTGACCGGCCGGGCCGTGGTGCTGACCGAATGACAGCGCTCGAAATCATTCCGGCAATTTTTCTCGTGATTTTGGGACTGGCGGTCGGCATCGGCATATTGGTCGCCGCCGCCCGGATCGTGCGGCAGATCGCACCACACGAGAATAAGGATGCAAAGAAATAGCCAGGACGGCTTCGAGGCCGCTCGGCTCAGACGACCTTGCGCACTTCGGTCAAGAAATGAGCGACGCCGCCGCGCAGCATCTCGCCTTTTTCAGCCAAATCGTCCGACGCGGTCCTGACACGCGCCGCGGTCTCGCCCGTTTCCGTCGCCGACTGGCTGACTTGACTGATGCTCGAGCTCACTTCGCCAGTGCCCGAAGCGGCCTGTTCGACATTGCACGCGATTTCTTGGGTCGCAGCGCTTTGCTCCTCGACCGAGGCAGCGATGGCAGTGGCGATTTCATTGACCTGTGTGACGGTCGCGCCGATTTCCCCGATCGAGTTTACGGCGCCATCTGTCGCGGCCTGGATACCGCCGACCTGCTCGGAGATCTCTTCCGTGGCCTTCGCCGTCTGGCTCGCCAGGCCCTTGACCTCAGAGGCCACAACCGCAAAGCCCTTGCCCGCTTCGCCTGCGCGCGCGGCCTCGATGGTCGCGTTGAGCGCTAACAAATTGGTCTGCTTGGCGATGGCTGCAATCAGCGAGACGATCTCACCGATGGTATCGGAAGCGCGCGCCAGGCCTGAAATGTCCTCGTTGGTGCGGCCGACTTGACTAACGGCCTCCGACGTTATGCGGGAGGCGTTGGAAACCTGCTCATTGATTTCGCCAACCGAGGCGGTCAGCTCTTCGGCGGCGGCGGCTACCACGTTGACGTTGGTCGATGCCTCTTCGGCGGCCGCAGCCACACCGGTCGACTGCTCGCTCACGGTGTTGGCGGCTTGCTCCATGGTTTTGGCAGAGGCCTGCAACTGGGCGGCAGCCGATGCAACCGCCTCGACGACTTCCTTCATTTGCAATTCGAAATCGTCCACCACGCCGGAAAAATCGGCGACGCGATTTTGCATCGCATCCATGGCGTCGTTGACGGTTCTGCTGGCTTCGCCAAATGCGCCCGTCATGCCCTTTTCGGCGATGCGACGGAAATACTTGTTCGCGGCAACGTATTCGAGCGACGCGCGCGATTCGCGGATGTAGGCGTCGGAGCGGTCGATCAGGCGATTGATCGCCCAAAGCATTTCGCCGGCCTCGCCTTCCTCGCTGATGTTGAGAATACGGGATTCGAAGTCACCTTTGGCGACGGCGTTACAAACGCCAATCGCTTTCTGGACTGCGGATTTGTAATCGTTGGAGGACATGGTTGCGCTCTTCTTGGTGGGACTGGCGGTGCGCGCCAGCCTGGCCTTGCCGCTACAGGGTGGCGACGAACTCGTCGTATTCGAGCCCCCGCTCTTTCAACAGATTGGTGAAAATGCCGGTCGAGGCCTGCAGGCCTTCTTTCCTGTTGGTGTGCTGCTCTTCTGCTGCAAGCAGCTCCTTGTACAGCGGCATTATATTGTTCTCGAGAATGGTGCGGTCGGGCACGCGGCGATTGGAATGGTAGCCGATGATATTGCCAGAGCCGTCGCGGCTTGGCGTGACGTGGGCGTTGACCCAATAATGATCGCCGTTCTCGCTGCGGTTCACCACATAAGCGAAGATTTCCCGGCCATCTTGAATCGTGTCCCACAGCAAGCCGAAGACACAACGCGGCATGTCTGGATGGCGGATCATGCTGTGTGGCTGGCCGAGACAGTCCTTCTCGGCGTATCCCGCAAGTCGCAAAAAGACGTCGTTTGCGTATGTGATGCGGCCTTTTAAATCGGTCTTCGAGACGATGATCTCGTCATCGTCGAAATGCCGTTCGATCCCGGTGAGTGATGTCTCGCGTGCCATGGCGCTTCCTCGGCCTTGTGTGTCGATATCCGGGCCGAGGCAGGCGGTTCATGCGTCCGAATCGAACCCAGATTGCCCCATCACGCTAGCGTGATCATGGTTAAGGAAGTCTTGTGACCGCGGGCATGGCGCGGTGCGGCGTGCGGTGCGCCAACGCGTCCACCGGAGGGGGAGGCGGCGATATCACGGCCCGTGCCAATACGTTTCCTTTACCTTGGCATCAATCTGGTCATGCCATGGCGCTGATTATTACCCCCCGCGTAAGCGGCTGTTTGCCAATTTGCGCTAGCGTCACCGGCCATGACTTGTGCGGCAACATCCGCGCTTCGGCGCTTTCGGGACTGCTCCAGCGGCGGTCTGGTGATCGTGTTTGCCCTGTTGTTGCCGATCGTTGTTGGTTTGATCGGCATGAGCGTGGATTTCGCCGTTTGGCTACGCCAACGCGAGCACTTGCAGATCGCGGCAGACGCTGCCGCGGTCGCCGGTGCGCTTGTCTATCTTCAGACTGGCGAGAGGGAACGTGCGAATGTGGCGGCGCGCAGCTCGCTGGCGGCCCACAATTCGAGCGAAGCCGACGCCACATTCGACTTCACCGACGAAGGCTACGAAGTGCGCCTGAAGAAGAAGGGCACCAAATATTTCGCGGGCGTCATGCCCCTTGATCCGCCGGTTTTCAATGTATCGGCCACGGCAGATGCGGTGCTGCCAAAAGAAGAACCAAAACGCGGGCGCCGCGATGATCGCGCGGGCAAGAAGAAAGCCACACCGGCGCCCTATGTCAGGCTGGTTCACTAACGCGCCTGGCCTGCCAGCTTTCGTTCAATAAGTTCACTTCTCACCCGGTCTGATCGCCGCAGGGTTTTGCCGCTTTAGCCTCTGGCAGCCAGCGTTTTTCTCGGGTTTTTCATCAATGGTGGCGAATCAAACGCGCGCCCTGCAACTGCGCCGCTGCCTGGTCGGCATCGCTTCACAAATGCCGAACGATGTGGTGTAGTGAGCTATGAACGCGTTCCGGTCGATCAGATGCAGACGCTTTGCGGCGACTTTCGCCGCATTGGCGCTGCTGATGCAAGCGGGTCTCACCGCGTTGCATGGCACGGCCATGTTCGCTTATGCGGCCGGAAACGCGTCAGGGCACGCCGGCATGATGTGCCATGGCGACGGCGCCGATGGCCAGACACCGGATGGCGCCAACGGCAACGGCTCACACAACACTTTGCGCGGTTGCTCGTGCTGTCTTGGCATGGTCGCATCAGCGGCAGCGCTGCCTGACGCCGACATCGCCTTTGCCATAACGACAGAGAGCCGCGACACAACGTCGAGCACCGGCATCGCCGGCGGCCGGCAACCGCTATCGCCGCAAGGCCGCGGACCCCCAAACCTCGTCTGACATTTTTCGCTCTTTGATTGCGCTTTGACCGGTACCGCCGGTCTGCCGTGACCAGCGGGAGCAGTGCGTGCCGCACTGATCCCGGAGACAGTCATACGAGTTGATGGGGACCAATGATGTTTACGACGACAATGAGATTCGACCGGCGCGCCGGTGCAACAGCTTGCGCTCTGACGCTGGCCTGGTTCATGGCGCATGACGCCGCCATGGCCCACCACCCCAGCGGGACAACCTCGCGCGGTGGCAGTGGCGGTATTGTCACCCAGAACGCCGAAACGTTGAGCGCCGGTGAGCGCGTGATAAGCGTCACGCACGAATATATCGAGCTCAACCGCTTGGACGACGACACGCTGATCGACGCCGCTTCGCAAGAACGGGATGTCCACTCGCTCGGTAAAATTCAAAGTGGAACCGTTGGCATTTTCTACGGTCTGACGAACTACATTACCATTGGCGCAGCTATCCCGTGGGTCAGCCGCTCGGAGATCTTCGAGGGTGAGGAACACGACGACGACTTCGAAGTCGAAAAACTGGGAACGGCCGAGGGCATAGGCGATTTGACGCTGAGCACACAGGTCAGATTGTTCCAGAATCCAGACACCGGCCAGACGATCGCTTTGATCGGCGGAGTGAAACTTCCGACTGGCTCAACCGGTGACAAGGATCTTGAGGGCAACAGTTTCGAGGCGGAATTTCAGCCCGGCTCCGGCTCGGTCGATCTCCAGTTGGGCGGGGCCTACAGACAGCCAGTTGGGCCGCTCACATTCGACAGCAGCGTGCTCTACATCTTCGTGCAAGAAGGCACCCAGGACGTCGATCTGGGCGATCGGTTTCTCTACAACGCAGCGCTCAGCTTTCGGGTCTTGGGCGAGGCGCCGGTCCATCACCACAGCGCAGCCGCCTCCGATCATCCCCATGGCCCGACACTAGACTTGGTCGTCGAACTCAATGGCGAGTGGAGCGATAAAGAAGTTGATAGCGGAATTGTCGATCCCGACACCGGCGGCAACACACTCTATCTCTCGCCCGGCATAAGGCTCGGCTCCGATGGGATGGCGGGTTTCGTCTCCGTTGGAATCCCGGTCTCCAACGATTTCAACGGAACCCAATCGCAGCCCGATTGGCGAATCATGTCCGGTGTTTCGCTCGCGCTGCCTTAAGGCCTCTCGGCCGGCTTTCTCACGCATCGATTTGAGACAGGAGATCATAATGACACCTGAACAATTCACCCATTGCCGAAAGAGCATCTTGAAGCTCGACCAAAACCAGCTCGCCGACATGCTCGGTCTGCATTTTCGCCAAGTGCACCGCTACGAGCGCGGCATCACCAAGATCCCATCGCGCATCACTTACGCCATGGCTTGGATCGCGATGCATGGAACGCACAATCCATGGGAACGCGATGAGGCCACGGCGCACTCACTGAAGACGCATGCGGAACAGCGACATAGCAGGCAACCGCAGCGGAGAATCGCCGTCCCAGCGCTGTGATGTGACACCCTCGGCGGTCATGGTCTCGACCGTGGCCGCCGAAGCGTCTGCGCCCTTGACCGCGATGGCCAACGTGCTCGGCGAGCGGCTGAAATTTCCGCCATAGAGCCGCACAACGCCATCGCTACCCCGGACGGCGTTGGCGCGCACCGACTTCTCGTCGCTCAGCTGCAGCGCCAGCACACGACCGCGATGGTTGCGCGACAGAAACGCCTGGACCTTGGCATGCGGCGTAAGCTTTCCATTCTTAATCGCGCCGTGCGGCCATTCCGGCGGCAGGTTCTCGGGAAACCACGTCCAACCAAGAAACGTCAGGGCGTCGCTGGCCAGGGCTTCGCGGACCAGATCGGCATGGGCCATGTCGACCGGCCAAGGCCGGGGTTTGTCGCTTCGCTGAGCGTGATCGCCATTGCGCCCGTGGACGGCGTTTTCCAGCAATACGCTGGTCGCCGCCTTGCCGTTGGCGCCCCATTGCTGGGGCCGGACGGTTAGAAAATCGCGCTGGCTGCGGCCAGTCTTCAACAGCACGTCGATGTTGCGAGGCGTCATCGGCATGGCGTTGCCGGGGCTGGCGCCCATCATGCCGCGGTAGCGGTGTAGATCGAGCGCCACGCCCTTTACATCTTTCAGCTCCCGGTAGAGATACCGGTTCCAGTTTTCTGCCTGCTTGGCTTTGATGCCGGGGATGTCGGCACTGTCGGAAGCCGAGGCGACGATGATCACCTTCTTGTCGGGAATCTTGGCCCGGATCGCTTTGACCAGACGCGCATAGGAGAGGACGGCGGGTGATGGATTCGAGAACTTGTAGTGGCGCCATTCGCAACCAGCCGAAATATAGACGCGCTTTAGGCCCTTCCAAGCGGCATGTTGTTTCATGTAATCGACCAGCAGGCGGGCGTGATCGCTGATTTGACCGATCGTTTGATCGGAGAATGTGTGGTTGAGAAATCCCGGGCCCCAACGGGTTCGGCGACCGTCGATGACCGCGAGCGGTACTGACACGGTGATCGCTTCCAAACGCCAAATATGAGCGAGCGTCATCAGATCGCCGACACCGACGATCGTTTTTTCGCACCAGGGCGCGGTGCGGTTCAGAATACGGGCGCAATCGGCCGGGCGTTTTGACCAAGGCCGCGCACTGTTTTCCCAATTGACCGCATAAGTCGAGAAGGAGACGCCCCAGGGCCAGGAGACATTGCGCATGTCGGCCTCGGCTACAAGCGGCGCATTGGCGCGCCCCAGCCGAACGATGTAGTCGGCATGGCTTTTATCGGTGAAGTCTTTGGGTGGTGCCGGCCAAATGATGTCGCGCTTCCACATGGCGCCCCAGCCCACGACGCCTGGTGGAATGGCTCTGCCTGGTTTGGCGGCATCGACGCTGGCGGTCACCTCGGCGCCTGCGCCCAACACCGCATCGGCGCGGCCGGGCGAGACGGCGAGCGACAGAAAGGTATTCACACACAGGAAGACAATGAGAGCGCGGGCAAGGTGGGGCATGGCAAACCTCTTGGTCAGTCCAACAAATGCCCTCGCACTGCCATGCTAATCAAGCGAATGGGGTTTGGATATGGCGAGACGGCCCCGGCTGCGAGCAAGCCAGTGACGCGTGAGTTGAGCCGATTAGGCTCCCAAATACAGCAAACCTCCGCCAAAAATGAAAAATGTGGCGATCAGGATAACGAAGCAATATCCCATGATCGCGCGCATGTGCAGGCCAGCTATGGCCAGCATGGGGATCGTCCAAAACGGCTGAATCATGTTGGTCCATTGGTCGCCATAGGCAACGCCCATGACGATGTGAGACGGCGTGGTTCCGAGCGCTTTGGCCGCCTCGAGGAAGATCGGGCCTTGTACGACCCACTGTCCCCCGCCGGAGGGCACAAACATGTTGATCAAGCCGCCAGAGAGAAATGCCCAAAAGGGCAGCGTGTCGGCGCTGGCGATGGCCGTGAACCAGCCCGCCATGATCGAGGCAAGTCCGCTTCCAGCCATGATGCCCATGATGCCCGCATAAAACGGGTACTGAATCAGCACCTGTCCCACGGTCATGCTGGCGTGAGCGACGAGGCGCACATAGTGGGCGGCAGAGCGCGACAACAAGAGCCCAGCGGCCAGAAACGTCCAATTGACTATGTTGAGGTTGAGATCGAGACCCCGTGTGGTGAACCAGTTGATCAGGTAAAGGACCAACAGGCCGCCCAGAGCCAAGGTGAAGAAGCGGGAATTGTCCAACCTTCGAGCAAGTGTCTCCGGTCCGGCGGAGCTGGACTCTGCCGCGAGCGGGTCATCTGGCTGCGAGTGAACGTGATCGGGGATCTCGACGACGTCTTCTGCTGGGGGCGCCATCAGGGCGCACACTATGGGGATCGTGACCAGCGTGATCAGCGCCAGCGCGATATTCCAGGGCGCGAAGATGGTCTCACTAACCGGAATGAGCCCGCCGAGCGCCGTTTCGAGGGCATTTCCCGGCGTTGCAACGAACAGCGGCGCCGATCCCGAATACCCCATGTGCCAGATCACCAGCCCGCCATAGGCCGAAGCGACGAGCAGGGCATAGTCAACTTTGATGCCGCGGTCGCGCGCCTGAATTGCAACTTCACGGGCAACCAGCGCGCCCGCGACCAAACAAAAAGCCCAAGAGATCAAGCTTGCCACCCCGGCGATGAAACAGGTGAAGGCATAGGCCGAAAATGCGGATTTGGGGACGCGGGAGAGCACAATCAGAATGCGTCGCACGGCATCGGTGTGGGCCAGCGCGTGGGCGGTGATAAGCGTGATCGAGATCTGGGCCATGAAGGCAAGCAACCGCTGCAGGCCATCGCCCCAATGGACAACGAGTTCCAAAGGGCTCGCCGGCGTCAGCCACCAAGCCAAGGCGAATACCAGGCCAGTTAGGGCAATGGCGAAGACCAGTGGGTCGGGATAGAAACGCTCGACAAACACCACGAATGGCCGCGCAGTCGCTTGCAAGAGCCTCATGTTCCTCTCCCCGTATCCGTTCCATGCCACCGGCGAATTCTGTGTATCACCTGGGCTGCGCCTCATTCCAGGGAACAACGCGGCGGCGAACAAAAAGCAGTACTGCGCAGCTTAGCGGCCAAGGAGGCAAGCTTTGCTCCAGTGCCAAACAATCAGTCTGAGGATCATTCTGGCGGCAGCACAGGTGACTGTCCAATTCGTGATCTTGATTGATTTGAGCCGGATTAGGCGAAAGCAACAATGCCTTAATTTAGATCGGCTTGAGTGTTTGCGTAAGGCTCGGGTGATTCGTTTTTTGTTCGCGCTTTGAACGCGACAGCAGCGCTGGCGCGCAAGGGACCGCAGTCGATCAGTCTGGATGACCCCTGCTCAAGTGGGGTCGCAATTGAGGGGTCGCATGCATTCTACAATGCCAGATCATGGCGCCGTGCGAAGAGCGGGCGCATCAGGGCTCGATACACCGGTTACGCTTCTGCGATTTGCATGCAACTGGCGCCATATCGATGAGGGCGTCGCGCTCTCGGGCCAGGGCCTCCGCCTGCCCGTGCAAAAACTGCTCCGGCACGAACGCGTGCGCGCCGTTCTCAATTTGCGCGGCGAAAATCCTACCAAGGCATGGTATCGCGCCGAGGTGGCTGATTGCGCCGAACTTGGAATTGCCCACCACAACGTCAGGCTGAGCTCGCGCCGATTGCCCGAACGCCACACATTGCGTTCACTGGTCGATGCCTTCGACTCATTGGCTCGGCCGATGTTGATGAAGTGCGCCGGCGGCGTCGATCGCTCGATGTTCGCCGCGGCGATTTATCGCCTCAATCGGTCGGACTCCGGCGGTCTCTCGCAAGTGAGGCGCGACCTGCAGCGCCAACGCCTGCGCCACCTCTACCGTCCAGAGCAGCGCTGGATTCGCGCCTTCCCCGACTTCTATGACGCCTCGCGAGGCAGCCTGGTCTTTCGCGATTGGATCGAGACGGTCTATTCGGCCGGTGCTTTCGAAGATTATCTGACGGCGCAGGGATTGGCGGGCAGCTGGCGGTCGCGCCCGCTGGATCTGGCCCTTTTGGAGCCGGCCGAATAACTGCTCGGTCAACCCCAAGCGATTATTGCAGACTTGCCAGCGCGCGCGGCAGGGCGCTCATCGCGTCGAAGCTAGCGTCTGCATCAATTTTTGTTCCCGTCTGGCAATAGCCGAAGGTCGCCAGCACGAATGGGATTGCCGCTGCCCGCGCCGTTCCCCAATCAACCTCCGAATCGCCGATCAGCGCGGCGCGCTCGGGTCCGCTCGCAAGTGCATCCAGAATCTCGTAAAGCGGCGCGGGATCGGGCTTTGGCGGTCGTCCGGCCCGACCGCCTAGAATGACGGCGAAGCGGTCGGCGACACCAAGCGCCTCCAAAATATATCGCGCTATCGGCTCGAGCTTGTTTGTACAAACCGCAAGCGTCAGTCCGTGGTCAATGAGGGTGTCCAGCATCTGCTGGGTGCCTGGATACAGCGTCGTGTCCACCACGGCATTTTGCGCATAATGGCGCTCGAAGGCGCGGTAGGCGTCGTCAAATTCAGTCTGCGAGAACCGCTGACTCGAGGCGACAACCGCGCGCTCGAACAATTTGATCATGCCGTCGCCCACCATGGTCTTGATCGCCTCGATGCCGAACGCTCGAGTGCCCGCCAGATTGAGCGTGGCATTGATCGAATGGGTAAGATCGGGAGCGCTGTCGATCAGCGTTCCGTCCAAGTCGAAGACGATCGTGTCGCGCATCAAAACTTACGCGACCGACCGGCTTTGGGCGTGACCAGCTCGGGTTTCGCCTTGGCCGTCTTGGCGAAGGTCGTGAAACTGGGATCGCTAAATGTCATCGGCGGATCAAAGGTCATTGCTCTTGCTCCGCGCGATCTTTTTCCTCAGCAATCTCAAAAATCCGACTCGCCCGAATATCCACATCTTCGATGGTTGTAAGATCCTCTGGACCGACGGGCCCCTCGACTGAATCGAAGAGCCGATTGGCCTGACGAAACCGCGCCCTGTCCAAGGCGTTGCGGATCGACCGTGCATTGGCGAAGTGAGGCTGCGCCCGGCGCTTTACCACATATTCGGCGAACGTTTTCCGCGCTTCTGGCGAGAATTTATAACTCTGCTGTTTCAGCATAACTTCTGCGATGGCCAGCAATTCGTCGTCTTTATAGTCGGGGAAATCAATGTGATGGGCGATGCGAGAGCGGAACCCAGGATTGCTCTCGAAGAAGCGGTCCATGCGATCTGCATAGCCCGCCAGAATCACAACCAGGTCCTCGCGCTGGTTTTCCATCACTTGAAGCAATATTTCGATCGCTTCCTGCCCATAGTCGCGTTCATTTTCCGGGCGATAGAGGTAGTATGCCTCGTCGATAAACAGCACGCCGCCCATGGCTTTCTTGAGAATTTCTTTGGTCTTCGGCGCAGTGTGGCCGATATATTGGCCGACGAGATCGTCACGCGTGACAGTGATGAGCTGGCCAGTTCGCACATAGCCGAGTCGGTACAGCAGGTCAGCCATCTTGAGTGCAACCGTCGTCTTGCCGGTGCCTGGATTTCCCGTAAAGCTCATATGCAGAGTCGGCGCCTCGTGCGCCAAACCGAAGCGCTTGCGCGCTTTTTCAACCAGCAGTAGCGCGGCTGTTTCTCTAATCCGCTTCTTTACTGGTGCCAGACCAATCAGTTCTTCATCGAGCTCTCGCAGCACATCCGCAACGCCCGACGACACGAACTCTTCGCGCAAGTCGATTTCGGTGGGCAGCGTTTGGGTATCGTCCAGACTGTCGTCGCCCGTTTGTTCGGTCATCCTTGTCAGACCTCGTCACGCGCTCTTGGAATTAAGTCATCAGGAATAGCGACTACCTTCGGGGCGGTCTGCGGCATAGGAGCGCGTGGTGTAACGAATGTTTCGGCCGCCTACTTCCTGGCGCTCGACTGTGAACCCGGGCTCACTCTTGGGCCGGTTGACGATAAATGAGAGCTTCACCGATTCCCAGCCATGACTGGCATCGAAGGCAGAGAGCTTGATATATCGCTCTCCATAGACCTTCCGGCACTCATTCAATTCATACAAAACACCAGCCGCATCTTCGACATCAAACATGGGATGCCCCCACATGTCCCAATAGGTATTGCGTGGATGCGGATCGTCCGTGAACTCGATATTCACGGCCCAACCATTGTCAATGCAGTACTGCACCTGCTTGAAAATCTGCTCATCGGTCAGATCGGGCAGAAAGGAGAATGCTCCTTGTGTGACTTTCATTTTATTTGGTCTCCAATCTAGGCACTGGCAGTTGCCGTGGGAACGAAATCGGGAGTGTCGGTGGATGTATAATCGAAGGTTACATCCTTCCATGTCTCAAGAGCCTGTTTGAGCGGTAAGCAGGTCTTAGCCGCCTCGGCCAAAATGTCTGGTCCCTCGGCCATATAGTCGCGGCCTTCGTTGCGCGCCAAAATCACGGATTCAAGCGCCACGCGGTTGGCCGTCGCGCCAGCGGCGATGCCTGCAGGGTGACCGATGGTGCCGCCACCGAATTGAAGGACCACGTCTTCGCCCAGATAGTGGATAAGCTGATGCATCTGACCAGCGTGAATTCCGCCGGATGCGACTGGCATCACCTTGTTGAGGCTGGCCCAAGGCTGGTCGAAGAAAATGCCGTTTTCGAGCTTCATCGGCGTAAACTCGTCACGGCAGATATCGTAATAGCCCTTTGTCGTCGCCGGATCGCCTTCGAGCTTGCCGACGACCGTCCCAGTGTGGATATGATCCACGCCCGCAAGGCGCATCCACTTGGCAATCACGCGAAACGAGACGCCATGCGACTTCTGCCGCGTGTAGGTCGAATGACCGGCGCGATGGAGATGTAGGATCATGTCATTATTCCGCGCCCATTTGGCCATCGACTGGATGGCCGTATAGCCGATGACCAGATCGATCATGACGACGACGGAGCCGAGTGACTTGGCAAACTCGGCGCGCTCGTACATGTCCTCCATGGTGCCGGCGGTAATGTTGAGATAGGTGCCCTTGATCTCGCCAGTTGCGGCCTGTGCCTTGTTGACCGCCTCCATGCAATAAAGAAAGCGGTCGCGCCAATGCATGAAGGGCTGTGAGTTGATGTTCTCGTCGTCCTTGGTGAAATCGAGCCCGCCCTTCAGCGCCTCATAGACCACACGGCCATAGTTCCGTCCTGAAAGACCGAGCTTGGGCTTCACGGTTGCGCCAAGCAACGGCCGGCCGAATTTGTCGAGGCGTTCTCGTTCGACGACGATGCCCGTCGCCGGCCCCTGGAACGTCTTCAAGTAGGCAACCGGGAAGCGCATATCTTCCAGACGCAACCCCTTGAGCGGCTTAAATCCAAAGACATTGCCGATAATCGAGGCCGTTAAGTTGGCGATTGAGCCGGGCTCGAAGAGATCGAGATCATAGGCGATATACGCGAAATACTGCCCTTCACCACCTGGCACGGGATCTACGCGATATGCCTTAGCCCGATATTTCTCGCAGGCTGTCAGCCTGTCAGTCCAGACGACGGTCCAAGTCGCCGTCGAGCTCTCGCCCGCCACTGCGGCGGCGGCCTCCACCGGGTCGACGCCATCCTGCGGCGTCAGCCGGAAAACGGCAATGATATCGGTATCTTTAGGCTCATAATCCGGCTCCCAGTAACCCATGGTTCGGTAACTCATAACGCCGGCTTTATAGCGTTCGGCGCCTTTAACTGTTTTGGCGTCCATGTCCATAATTTGGTTCCTTTCGATGCAGTCTGGTCACCGCTCGTTGCGTCATGCCGCTGCGGCGGCTTTTATGGAAATGCGAGGGTCGAGTTCGCCGGAGGCATAGCGCTTGGCCATGTCGTCCACTGGAATCACCTTGATTTTGGAGGCGTTGCCCGCGGTGCCGAAGCGCTCGAAGCGGTCGCGACAAAGTTGGCCCATCGCATCGATGGCGGGTTTTAGAAACTTGCGGGGATCGAATTCGGCGCCGTTGTCCTGCGCCACCTTGCGCATCACGCCGGTCATTGCCAGGCGGCAGTCGGTGTCGATATTGACCTTGCGAACACCCGACTTAATGCCGCGCTCGATCTCATCGAGCGGAACGCCATAGGTCTGGGGCATGGCGCCGCCATGGGCGTTGAAGACATCCTGCAGCTCCTGGGGCACGGAAGATGAACCGTGCATCACGATGTGTGTGTCCGGCAGGCGCTCATGAATTGCCTCGATGACGTCCATGGCCAAAATGTCGCCAGTGGGCGGTCGCGTGAACTTGTAAGCGCCGTGCGAGGTGCCGATGGCAACGGCAAGGGCATCGACCTTGGTTTCGGTGACGAATTCCATCGCCTGGATTGGGTCGGTCAGCAGCATGTCCTTGTCCAAGGCGCCCTCGAATCCATGACCGTCCTCGGCCTCGCCTTCACCGGTCTCCAAAGAACCAAGGCAGCCCAACTCGCCTTCGACCGAGACGCCGACTCTGTGGGCCATGTCCGTGACGCGCCGGGTGATCGCAACGTTGTAGTCATACGCCGCCGGTGTTTTGGCGTCGGCTTCCAGGCTGCCGTCCATCATCACACTGGTGAAACCGTGCTGAATTGCCGAAAAGCACGTCGTCTCGTCGTTGCCGTGATCCTGGTGCAGGCAAATCGGAATTTCGGGATAGAGCGCTTCGGCCGCTTCGACCATTTTTTCGAGCATGATGTCACCAGCATAGGAACGGGCGCCGCGGCTCGCCTGCATGATGACCGGCGCATCGGCCGCGCGTGCCGCCGCCATGATGGCGATGACCTGTTCCATATTGTTGATGTTGAAGGCGGGGACGCCGTAGCGATGTTCGGCGGCGTGATCCAACAATTGCCTCAGTGTCACTCGTGCCATCCAATGCATCCTTTCATCTCTCCAAGTGTTTGGCTCTCAATCCGGTGGCGGGAGCGTCAGGCCGCAATCACCGCGCGGGCCGTGTCCGCCACGGCATTGGGCGTTATTCCGAACAAGTCGTAGAGCTGGTTTGCGGGCGCGGAGGCGCCGAAGCCCTCCATGCCGATAAAGACGCCGCCATCGCCCAGCCAGCGGTCCCAGCCGAGCCTGGCGGCGGCCTCGATGGCGATGCGGGGCGCGTTGCCCAGCACCTTGTCGCGATAGGCCTTGGGTTGGGCGGCAAAC
>JAJFHN010000083.1 GCA_021775595.1 Hyphomicrobiales bacterium | reverse complement strand
AGTCGAGCGAAACGGAAATCCCATGTCCCACAACACCTTCGGTCATCTCTTCCGCGTGACCACTTGGGGCGAGAGCCACGGTCCGGCGATCGGCTGCGTGATCGATGGCTGTCCGCCTGGCGTCGCCTTCACCCGCGATGAGGTTCAGGGCTATCTCGACAAGCGCCGGCCGGGTCAATCGCGCTACACCACCCAGCGCAAGGAGCCCGATACGGTTGCCATTCTCTCTGGCACGCTGGAGAACGCCGAGACCGGCGAACACGTCGCCACCGGCGCGCCAATCGCGCTGCAGATCGCAAACGTCGACCAGCGCTCTAAGGATTACGCCGAGGTCAAAGACGCCTTCCGGCCGGGGCATGCCGATTTCACCTATGTGGCCAAATACGGCCTGCGCGATCATCGCGGCGGCGGCCGCTCTTCGGCGCGCGAGACCGCAATGCGCGTCGCCGCCGGCGCCATAGCGCGCAAAGTAGTGCCGGGTCTGGCCGTGCGCGCCGCGCTCATCCAAATGGGAACGGAAAAGATCGACCGCGCCAACTGGGACTGGGACGAGGTCGAGCAAAATCCCTTCTTCTGCCCCGATCACTCGGCCGTCCAAGGCTGGGCCGCCTATCTCGACGGCATCCGCAAGGCGGGCTCCTCCTGCGGCGCGGTGATCGAGGTCGAGGCAACCGGTATTCAGGCGGGCCTGGGCGCGCCAATCTACGGCAAACTCGATTCCGATCTTGCGCTGGCGATGATGAGCATCAATGCCGTCAAGGGCGTGGAAATTGGCGCGGGCTTCGCAGCCGCTGCCATGACGGGTCAGGAAAACGCCGACGAAATTCGTAAGGGCAAGGACGGCAAAGCCACGTTTCTCTCCAACAATGCCGGCGGCATCCTCGGCGGCATTTCGACCGGACAGCCCGTGGTCGCACGCTTTGTCGTCAAGCCGACGTCCTCGATCCTGACGCCCGTCAAAACCATCGATACGCGGGGCAACGAGACCGAGATATCAACCACGGGCCGGCACGATCCCTGCGTCGGTATCCGCGCCGTCCCGATTGGCGAAGCGATGATGGCCTTGGTGCTTGCCGATCATTACCTGCGTCACCGCGGTCAAACGGGCAGCGCTTAGGCGATCAGTCTGGCGAGATCGGGAATTCGCGCACCCGCGCCTGATTGCGGAACCTGAGCAGCGCCACCTTCAGCGCCTGTTTCTCGATCCTGTAAAACACGCACAAGCGCCCGGCGCGGCTTTCGAGAAAACGCTCTGCGTCATCGCCCGTTGGCGCCTCGGTGCGTTGACGCGCGCGCTTCAGCCCTTCGAGTGCCGCAGCCACGCGCCTCGCCTCGCGCTCTGGCAGCGATCGAAACACTTCGGCCGCTTGGTGCGACAGCTCAATTCTTAAGTTCGAGATGACCGTTGATGAGGTCACCGCTGGCGCGGGCCTCGAGATATCCCTCTTCGTCGGCATCGACTGCTTTGCCGGCCCAATACGATCTCTCAACTTCGTCCAAACGCTCATATTCCTCAAACGCCACCACAACAGCCACGGGCCGACCGTGCTTGGCGATCAATACGGGCTCAGAGCGCGCCGTATCGAGCAGCCGCCCGAACTGATTTTTGGCATCCTTCGCGGTGAAATACTTCATACGACTCATCCAAGCGGTCGACTGACATCTGACCCTTGGCTCCCATTGCCTCACACCGCCAATTGAAGCATGTGCCAGCGCTCCCTGTCACCCGGACAAGTGACTTTGCCGCCAAAAAATTACAATCGGTGGATAAGGCGCTGAGCCGTCGATCACCTCAATAGCCAAAGTGGCTCCAATGGCTATTCGCTTCCCGTCAATCCCGCGGCGTCGTGTCCGCGAACGAAGCGCGCGCCGAATAGGTGGTCCGCAAGGCATCCAGCCGCGGCACAGCCGGGATCCAATCGGCTTGGGGGAAACGGAAATGCACGTAATCGAGGGCGACGATCGAGACGATCAAGCCCAAATTGATCGGCTCGCTCGCCATCTCGTCCAGCATCTCGTTCATTCGTTCGAGCCCGGTGATCATGCTGCGGCGCCGGCGTTGTCCTACCGGTTCTGAATCAAAGGCGGGCTCGGTCAAGACGCCGCTGGTTATCACCCGCCCGACCAAGGTGTGAACCGCCGCCTCTACAACCCCCATCGCGACCCCAGCGAGCGCACTTGCTGCTGCTCTGTCGCCCTGCAACAACGACGGTTCGGGCCGCTCGGCTTCGGCCCAGAAGCCGATCAGCAGGCATTCGGTCAGAGCCCGCCCGTCATCGAGCAGCAGTGCTGGCACGCGCGCTGCCGTATTGGCCTTGAGCAGATCTGGGTCATCCGCCCAGGGATTGACGATCTGAACGTCGAAGTCGAATCCCTTCTCCAACAGGCAAATGCGCGCAGTCCTCGCATAGGGCGATGTCGTGTTGATCAACAGCTTCATGCAGGCTCCCTCCGGATTCTGGTCGAGGCAAGTGTCACTCTATTTCGGCGCAGCTTGCAGCAATGATGTTAGTGCAGCCGCACCACCTCGAACAATGGCCCTGCTGTATGGCGCGCGGACCGATGCATTTCTTGCGCAACGAAATCAGCGATTGACCACATTTATGGTGTGTAAAGGACACACAGGCTACGATCGTTTGGCCTGAATTGTCCGGCATTGGTCGAAAACTTCTTGTCTCGATATGAGCAAACCACAGCAACAGCTCAATTCGCGCCCCAGATTCACTCGAACGGAAAGTGTCTGGCGGTTGGTGCGATATCGGCTGCACATCCCCATGAAACGATCCAGCCACCCGCCGGACCATATCGCCCGCGGCGTCATGGTCGGTATGGCCTGGGCGATGACGCCGTTTATCGGCTTGCAGATGACGCTTGTTTTTCTGACATGGCTGTTCACGCGCCGTGCCTTCAATTGGGATTTTTCGCTGGCCAACGGTTTGGCTTGGACGTGGACCACCAACGTGTTCACCGTCCTGCCGATTTTCTACATCTTCTATGTCACTGGCCAAATCATGCTGGGTCATTTCGACGACATCACCGGCTATCAGGCCTTCAAGGTTCTGTTCACGGATGTCAGCAGGCCGACGAACGGCTGGCTTGAGAGCGTCTCCCAATGGTTCGCCGACTTTGTGTTCGGCGTGGGCTGGCCCATGACCGTCGGTTCGCTTCCCTGGGCCGCTCTTTCGGGCTGGATCTCCTATTATCTGGCTCTGCGTTTTGTCACGGAGTTTCGCGCGCGCCGGGCGCACGTGATGCGCAATGCCGCCAACGGCAAACGGACCTCGCACATGTCACCGACCGGCTCCCGGCCCAAGCGCTAGCAGATTTTGTCGCTCACCAACCTGCCATGCATGGCTGGACGTTTGGCTTTGATGTCGCCGCAGAGATCGGCCCGGCCTTGGCCGTAGCGCAACTCACCGTGCTCGGCCTTATGGAAGCGCACATAGCTCGAGGCCACGTAAAGCAAGCCGATCAGGAAAGCCGCGCCCACCAGAAGCCCCACCCTGCGTTCGCTCGATGGCCGGTCTTTTTTGCTGCCGATGTCGCTCATTGCCTTTACCCCTCGCGCGCGGCGAACGTGCGCCACGCCCCTTTATTTGCACTGCGAGCAGAAAAGCTTTGAGCTACATCAATCCCGGTTTTAGAGCCGTGACATATCGAGCGCCGCCGGGTCGCCCGCCCATGCCTCTGTGAAGCGCTTCTGGGTCTCGATCATTGACGCCTCATCGCCGAGCGCCTTTTGCGCCTGCATCAAACCGTAAAGCGCCCAACCATTGTTGGGCACGCGAGCGAGCGCGGCCTGAAACACCTCACGCGCTTCGGCTGGTTTGTCCGCCTGCATCAGCGCCGCGCCAAGCGATTGGCGGACCGGGTAATACCAATAGGGCGGCTCGAGATAGGGCAGCGTGTCTTCCACCGTGACCGCCTTACGGTAAGCCTCGATGGCCGCGGCGTCGTTGCCCTCGGCTTCGGCGATCCGCCCCTCGACCACAAGCCTGGCGATTTGCAGCACGCCCGCCACCGCTGGAGCGATATCTTCGGGATAGGTGATGTCCTTGCGCGCTTCCAGCGCCGCGATCGCCGCGGCTTCCGCGCGTGCCTCGTCCAGCCGGTTGGAACGCGCCAGTGCTATTCCTCTGGCGTAACGCCACATGGCGCGCACGAACGGAAACGCGTCACCGGGGTCCTCCATCGCCAGAACCGTTTCGGGCTCGGAGAGATGCGCGTTCACCAGATAGGGCGCCTGTTTTATCAGCTGGATCCAGCCGGCATTCTCTGCCGCGTTGTTCGAAACGGCGCTTTGCAAACGTCCGGCATAATCCAACGCCGTCGCCGTATCTCCCGTCATGAACGCCGAGACCACGACAAAGTGGATGTTGTGGACGTGGTAGCCGACGCGCCACATGCTGGATTCATCATCGACTTTGGCGAAGTAGCGCTCGTCGGCTTCGACGGCTTTTTTGTTGAGCTCGACCGAGTCCTTGAACCGACCGATTCGATAAAACGTGTGCGCGCCCATATGCACCAGATGGCCTGCACCCGGCATCAGCCGCGCCAAGCGCTCGGCATAGGCAACGGCGGCTTCGGGCTCGGCCGATGCTTCGGTCAAATGAATGTAGAAATGGATCGCGCCCGGATGGTCTGGATTGGCCTCGAGCACAGTCTTTATCGCCTCAATCGCGGCGCCGATCTCGCCTTTGGGCGTCTTGCCGTCTGGCTGCCAATAATCCCACGGCGCCAGATTCATGATTGCTTCGGCCGAAAGCACGGCGAGGTTCTGGTCGTCGGGAAACGCCGCATGCGCCTTGGCCAAGGCGTCGGCATAAGCCTTGTTGAGCACCGCTTGATCGGCGTTGGGTTCGACTGAATAGCGCAGCGCCGTGGCGTCGATGATCGCGTTTTCGCGCGCGTCCGCCTTGCCGCTCAGCTGCTTTGCCCGATTGATCGCATCGAGCGCTGGCGCAATAGCTTCCTTGGGCATCGGCGCGTTGATGTTGGGGCCAAGCACATAGGCCTCGCCCCAAACACACATGGCGCAGTCGGGATCTTGCCGCTGCGCCTCCTGGAAAGCGCGCCGCGCCGCCGAATGATTGAAGGCATACGCCCAGCGCAGTCCCTGATTGAAATAGGCTTGCGCCAGCGGCGATTTGGTCGTGACCGGCCAGCTCAATGTCCCGAGATCATCAAACAGCGGCTCGCGCGCCGAGGCCGAGGCCAGCGGTTCGCGCGGCGCCTCCGCTTTCTTGCTGCCCGAAACGATACTGCCCGCCAGTTCGCCTAACTGGGCCGGCCCCAAATAGATGGCGCCAAGCGCCACCGCGATGACAACGACGCCAATCAAAAAACCCAACACACGAACCACAGCCACCTCCTGCAAAAACTCTTCATCGCGCTGATCTCATGTCAACATACGACAAGAATGTGGCTCGTGGGCGTTGCTTTTAGTTGATGAGAAGTTCGCCGTCCGTCGTCTTCCAGTCGCCCGGCGCAATCAGTTGACGATGACTGAACTGGACCGAATGAATGGCGCCGTCGAGCGTCCGATCCCAAAAATCCAGAAATTTCAGCAGGCGCGGAAAATCCGGTGCAACGTCATACTCTTGCCAGGCAAAACTCTGCAGCAGGGATTCAAAATCGGGCATCCGGTAATAAATTTGCGCCGTCATCAGGCCATAGCCTGAGAGCATGAGCTCCAAGTCGGTCTTTGGCATCGCTGGCTCCGAAGCATGATTCGGACACCAAAATTCTGTTACAGCTCTTCCCGCTTGGCAAGTCGTCTCGGCGCGTATTCCACCGGATGCTGGCGCGTCGATTGCAAATAGGGCTGCAATTTTTGCGGCAAATCGGGCACTGTGATCCACCATCCATGGCCGCTCCCAATAAAATCAATCCACTCGCCATTATCGGTCCGGGCTTGCTCGTCGCCGCCACCGGCGTGGGGGCCGGCGACCTCGCGACGGCGAGCTTTGCCGGCAACCTGCTGGGCCCGGCGATACTTTGGGCGGTCGTCGTCGGCGCCTTTCTCAAATTCGTCGTGACCGAAGGATTGGCCCGTTGGCAATTGGCGACCGGCGATACATTGCTCGAGGGCGCTGTCCATCGGCTCGGCCCCATCGTCGGCTGGCTGTTTCTGCCCTATCTCCTGCTTTGGTCATTCTTCGTCAGCTCGGCGCTGATGGGCGCTTGCGGCGCAACGTTTCATGCCATGTTGCCGCTGTTCGACGACGCCACCCACGGCAAGATCGTCTTTGGCGTGATCTCCAGCCTTGCTGGCCTGGGCCTTGTGCTGGCTGGCGGCTACCGGCTGTTCGATCAGGTCATGCGGGTTTGCATCGCGCTGATGTTCGCCACCGCCATTGCCACCGCCGCACTCGTCTGGCCTGGCTGGAGCGAGGTCCTCCGCGGCCTGCTGCTGCCGACCATCCCCGATCTGCATGGCGAGGGTTTGGCCTGGACCGTGGCGCTGATCGGCGGCGTCGGCGGCACCTTGACCGTTCTCTGTTACGGCTATTGGATTCGGGAGGAAGGACGCACGGGAGCCGAGCACCTCACCGCCTGCCGTATCGATTTGGCCGCTGGTTACGTCATGACGGCCATTTTCGGCATCGCGATGGTCATCATCGGCAGCACCGTGGAAATGGAGGGCCGCGGCGCGGGCCTGCTCGTCTCTATTTCCGACCACCTCACAGACCAGCTTGGACCCTCGGGCAAGTGGCTGTTTTTGATCGGCGCCGCCGGCGCCGTATTCTCCAGCCTGCTGGGCGTCTGGCAGGCGGTGCCCTACCTATTTGCCGATACGTGGGCTCTGCTCACCGGCCCGCGTGCCGGACGGACAGGCTCCCCGTCTCCCGCGCTCATCGATATGACGTCGCTGCCCTATCGCGCTTATCTGTTTTCGCTGGCGATCATTCCCATGGTGGGGCTGTTTTGGAGTTTTCAGGATGTGCAGAAGATCTACGCCATCATCGGCGCCATGTTCATTCCGCTGCTGGCATTGACGCTGCTGATCCTCAATGGCCGCGCCCAATGGGTGGGCGAGCGTCTGAAAAACAGCTGGTCCACAACGCTCGTGTTGCTCGCGGTCTTGGGATTATTTATCTGGATTGCCGTTCGAACGGCGACTGGCTGAACGGCGAAATTAACCCGCGGTGGCAAGCGCGTGCTCGCGCACCCGGCCGCAATCCACCATTTTGCCCGAGGCCACCGTCGCCGGCGCCGCGCGATTTGGAAAACGCCGTTCAGATTGCTCGTTCAACTCGTCTTCCAGGAATGCCAGGTCCAACCCGGCATCGGCCAGGACGTGTAAAACCACGTCCACTGCGATGTGGCGCGCTGCCACCATGGCCCAGAGGATCGATGACCTCGTTCCCGACCGGCAATAGACCAGGATCGGACCAGGCATCTGGCACAGCGCCTTCTCGAAGGTGTCGAGCAAGTCCTCATCGAACAGGTCATGGTTCGATGCGGGCACATATGAGTACTTCAATCCGGCCTCGCGGGCTTCCGCGCTCGCGTCCTTTGAGCTGATCAGGACGCCCTCTTCCGCGTCCGGGCGGTTGGAGATGACCGACTTGAATCCCATTTTCGCGATCTGCGCGAAATCCTTGGCCTCGAGCTGCGATGCCGTCGCCAGGCTGGGAGTGAGATACGTGATCTTGGCCATTGCTGCGGTCCTGACTGACGTTTTGTTTTGGCGCCGGGGCCCGTTTGGATAGGCTTTGCGCCGTGTCAGACTGGAACGTGGCGCTGGACCGCGCAAAGTACAAGCAAATTCAGTCTATTTTCTAGAAAATAAATCTAATAATCTACGATCAAAGCCGCATAATGGACTATTTTATTTCTGTTTGCCGTTATTATAGAAATTTAT
>JAJFHN010000082.1 GCA_021775595.1 Hyphomicrobiales bacterium | reverse complement strand
GCTTATGTCATCGCATTGGGCGGCTACCGAACCATCAATTCCAAACACCATGACTAGATAAGACCATGCATGCCGATCGTCCGAATCAACCGTCAATCCTGGCTGTAGCCGATGATTGACTGGCTCACCGACCCAACAATTTGGGCGAGCTTCATCACCCTGACGGCGATGGAGATCGTGCTCGGAATCGATAACATCGTCTTCCTATCGGTGATCGTTTCCAGGCTCCCGCTGGAGATACGTGATCGCGCGCGCCGGATCGGCCTGGCATTGGCATTCATCTTCCGCATCGTCATGCTGTTTGGCATCACATGGCTCATCGGCCTTACTGATACGTTGTTCGAGATCGCAGGGGAGCAGATCTCATGGCGCGATATCATCCTGATCACTGGCGGGCTTTTCCTGCTAGCGAAGGGAACGCATGAAATTCATCACGGTGTCGAAGGCGAGGATGATGATGCCCCGGCGCAGGTCAGCTCGGCGTTCGCCATGGTCATCTTGCAGATTGCGGTGATCGATCTGGTGTTTTCGATCGATTCGATCATCACGGCGATTGGTATGGCTCAACACATCGAGGTGATGGTTGCGGCCGTCACCGTCTCGATCATCGTTATGTATGTCGCGGCAAATTCGGTCAGCGCCTTTATCGAAGCACATCCAACGACAAAAATGCTGGCGCTCAGTTTCTTGCTGTTGATCGGCGTTGCCTTGGTTGCCGACGGCATCGGATTCCATATTCCGCGCGGTTATATTTACTTCGCGATGGCATTTGCGGCCTCCGTCGAAGTTATCAACGTGATGGCCGGCCGACGGCGAAAACGACGTCGCGGTGGCGGCGGCGCGCGCGCGTCCTGATCACCAAATTAGCCGGACTTGGATCTCAATCTGTGAAATTCGTGCGTCAAGAAAGGCTCTGAGAGTCGTCGGTTCGCAGTGGTCTGATCTTTGGTTTGCGGCGAACAAAATTAGAATTTAGTTGACTGCTAATTGTTAAGCATGGGTTGTATCAAAGATTAAACGCCCTAAATTTGTCACTATTGGTCGTGATATCAGCAAATTGGTACTTCTCAATAGAACGTGCAAAACAACCCCCCGGGCACGAAAATGATACAGACGATATCGAACAACACATTGTTTCTAAATAGATTTCTAGACACGATGATCGGCCACGCAAAAGGCGCTCGATGGGCGCTGCTGGTATGCGCGACCTTGGGATTGACTTCGATCGGATCGGCTTTCGCGGCAACCGGATCGCTTAAGGGCGACGAATTGCGCGAAACAATCGGCGGCCACACGGTCTTGCTGAAGACCGGAATGGGCTTTGAGGTACCGATTTCATATCGCACGAACGGCACGATGGCCGGTCGCGTCCAGGCGATGGCCGCAGCCCTTGCAGGCGAATCGCGTCCACACGACAGCGGCCGCTGGTGGGTCACCGAAACGCAACTCTGTCAGCGTTGGTCCAATTGGCTTGATGGCAAGACCTATTGCTTTGATTTGGTTCGCAAGGGCTCGCTGGTCCATTGGCGGAGCAATGATGGATATTCCGGCACGGCGCGCATCCGCTAGAGCGGAATACCTGCGACCATCTGCCGAAGAACGAGAGGGCCGGTTTCGACCGGGTCTTTTTTTGGTGCTGGCGGATGGGGTGGGATTCGAACCCACGAGACGCTTGCACGCCTGCTGGTTTTCAAGACCAGTGCCTTCAACCACTCGGCCACCCATCCAAGCGCGACCTTAGAGCAAACCCGATACGTTTGGGTTAAATGCAGCCGTGGCGGCGCTCAGTCAATAAACTTTGGCGAAGCCGTTTCGCTCACGCTGAGCGGGAGCGGTAATGCCGGTAGATCGCCGCCTTCCGCCATGGCCAGAACCGCGTCGATGAAGGGCTGCGGATCGTGCACGCCGCCCCATGCCAAGAGCTTGGCGGCCTTGGCTGTAATTTCCTCTGTGGCCAATGGCAGTTCCGGGTCACCCTTGGCGTCCGTCCGGTCCATTCGGATCTTTTCGCCATCGCTCAGCGTAACGACGAGCGTGCCGCCCCAAGATTGAGGGTAGCGCGCTTCGAGAGCATCATCTCGCTCAAGATGGATCAAAGCCCGCATCGCGGCGCACTGCTCGCGCGCCGGCGTATCGAAGGCATCAAACCAAATTTCGCCAAAGACCAGCGCGGCAGCCACACAATGCTGCAGCGAAAACTTGGCGGCATAGGCTGAATCGGGATTGGGGCGATCGCAAAGATCGAGCGCGGCCTGGTAGGCGCCGACATCGATCCTGGAAATGGCATCGTTAGACACGCCCATCTCGCCCATTAACCGATGAAGCTCGAGCCCGGCGTCGATGGCTGGATGAGTATGGCGGCATGAGGGCCAAGGCTTGAGGGACGTGGCGTGGATTTGCCAAGGCTCGTCGGGATTTGTCATCAACAATTCGGGAGATGCGTCAGGGCACATAGCGGCAAAGAAACCGCGCGTACCTTCGAGGATCAGAGGAGCTCCGGTTATGCCATGGCACGCCAGGCTTGCGGCTGTCACACCGGCCTCAGAAGCGCGGCCGGAATGCAGGTGTTTCGACATGGCGCCTGTTTCCAGAAATTCCCACAGACCGGCCGCTTGCGTGCCGGCGTTGCCAAGTGCGTCGGTCGTTGATTTATCATCCAATTCAAAGAGATAAGCGGCGGCGAGGGCGGAGCCGAAAGGGCCGCAGGTGGCCGTGTTGTGCCAGATTTTGTAGTGCTTTGACCCAACGCATCGCCCAATCCGGGTCATCGCCTCGAAACCATGCAAAACAGCCGTTAGCGCGCGCCGCCCCTCGATTGGCTGGTGGTTTGACGAAGCGATCGCCCAGGGTACGGGCGCCACCACGCACCCTGGATGGGTCACCGACTGACGATGAAGATCATCTACCTCCAGGCAATGGGCGAGGGCGCCCAGCACGAAGGCGTTGCGCCCGGCGTCGCCCGCGAGACCATCCGGGCCCAGAAGGCCGTGTTGTCGCGCCCAATCGATAAAACGACTGCCAGGCTCGCTACGCGCACCAGCGATCATGTTGGCGGCGGCGTCCAGCACATACAGCGTGGCTCGCTCTAAATCGCTCTGCTCGACTGGTTTCGAGCGAACGAGGCGGATGAGACCGTGGCTCAGGCTCATGGTTGATTCATCAATTGCTAACGCATGCGGGAAACAATCTGGCTTTCGCCATCGGCCATTGTGGCTGTTGGCGTCCAATGCTGGCAAGTTTTCGCGTGAGTATCGGGTATCGTGCGTCATTATTCGCTCGCAACGACAATGGGGAACGCGTCTGGTCCAGCTCGGATTCAGGTTGCGGGCGGCAAACTGTTTTCGGGGATTGCCGGCATTTTGGCGTTGACCCTAGCGGCAGCGCTCATTGTCGGCGCGTGCGGCCGAGCGGGCAAAAAAAGCGGCAGCAACTTCTCCAAACGCGTCATCGCGCTTGGCCAGCCTGTTCCCAAGGGCGGCGGTGTCTACAAGGTCGGCAAGCCCTATCAAATCAACGGACGATGGTTTCATCCCCGAGAGGATGCAAGTTACGACAAGGTTGGCGTCGCGTCCTGGTATGGCGAACTGTTCCACGGGCGTTATACGGCGAACGGCGAAATCTACGACATGAATGCGCTTTCCGCCGCCCATCCGACGCTGCCGCTTCCCGTCTATGCCAAGGTGACAAATCTCAACAATGGCCGTTCGTTGGTGGTGCGGGTCAACGACCGGGGACCCTATGCGCATGATCGGGTCATCGACATGTCAAAACGGTCCGCCGAACTGCTCGGTTTCAAACGAAATGGCACGGCTCGCGTGCGGGTAAAATATCTCACCCGCGCGCCGCTTTCGGGCGACGACACCTACGAGCGACAGATGCTGGCGAGCCAGCGCTGGTCCAGAACCGCAGGCCTGGCGGGACCGCCACGGTCGAGCGCTGCGCCTGATTGGAAGCCGGCAAAGAGCAAACCCATAATTCTGGCGAAGGCTCAGACAAAAGGCGATCAGACGGCTCGAAGCGCAAGCGAATCCCCGCCCAAGGCAAAATCAAGACCGGCCGAGGGCGGTAGGCGCGAAAAGTCTGCTCGCCTGGCGGACCCCATCGTTACGGGCAGCATTTCAGGCGTGACTCAGGCAATCCCTGGACCACCAGATCCGATCGCAGAAGCGCCGACGGCAAGAAAACTGCGGATTTATGTGCAATCTGGCGCGTTCAAATACCGGCGAAACGCCGAAGTGCTGCGCGACAAGCTCGCGGCGATCGGTCAGACCGAGATATCGCCAGTGACCGTATCGGGAACGATTTATCATCGGGTCCGGCTCGGTCCATTTAATGAGCGCGAGCTTGCAAACACCACACTGGCGAAGGTTGTAGAGACCGGCGCGCAGGGTGCCTCGATCATCAGTGAGTGACGGTGCGGGCACCACACGTCACAATTCGAGCGGTAAGTGGGCCGCCAGGTTGATTTTTGCTGTCGCCAGATTGATAGTGGCCTATGGTCCGACTGCCGCGGCGGCAGCATCATTTTCAAATTTTTCTCATTTGCGTTGAGTCGAATCCAATGGGTCACCAGTTCATCCAAAAATTCGCGCGGCTGTGGCTGCTCGCCCTGGCATTTGCATTGGCCAGCTCGGGCGCCGTACTGGCACAAAAACGAGCGCCCTTCGAAACACAAGCCGACTTCGCAATTCTGGTCGATGCCGACACCAATTCGGTCCTTTTCGAGAAGAACGCGGATGAGCTGATGCATCCCGCGAGCATGAGCAAGCTGATGACGCTCGAGCTGGTGTTTAAAGCCTTGAAGGAAGACCGGCTGTCACTCGATGATGAATTCACAACCAGTGAGTTTGCATGGCGAACCGGTGGAGCGCCATCGGGCACGTCGGCCATGTTCGTGCCATTGAACGAAACCGCTACGATGAAGGAGCTGTTGCAGGGCATCACCGTTCAGTCGGGAAATGACGCGTGCATCATCTTGGCTGAAGGCATTAGCGGCACTGAAGAAGCATTCGCGCAAGCGATGACCGAGCGTGCGGGTGAGCTCGGAATGGATAATTCGAGCTTCGCCAACTCAACCGGCCTGCCGCATCCCGATCACATGATGACGGCGCGCGATTTGGCGTCATTGGCGCGGCACATCATCGCGGAATATCCAGACTATTATCCTTATTTCGCGCAGAAAGAATTCAAATACCGAAAACACAATTTTATCAATCGCAATCCGCTGATCGAAACTTATATCGGCGCCGACGGCCTCAAGACGGGCTATGTCAAAGCCTCGGGCTACGGCATTGTTGCCTCAGCGCGCCAGCGTGATCAGCGCCTGATCGCCGTGCTCAATGGCCTCAAATCCAAGCGCGACCGCACGCGCGAGGCGCGCAAGTTGCTCAACTGGGGTTTCCGCAGTTTTAAGCAGTACACGCTGTTTGACGACGGCGAGACGGTTGGCGAAGCGATTGTTTACGGCGGCAGCCAGTTTCAGCTGCCGCTGGTGGGCGATGGCGGTGTGCGGATATTGCTGCCGCGGGCCGCGAACCGAAAAAAGATCAAGGCAAGCATCGTCTATGACGGTCCGCTGAAGGCGCCTATTGCCAAGGGCGACCAGGTGGCGAAGTTGAGAGTGACAACCGACACCAACGCGACCACTGAGGTGCCGCTCTATGCGTCCATGGACGTCGAACAAGCGGGCGTCATGTCGCGCGGCTTTGATTCTCTGCTGCATTTGGCCTTCGGCTGGATCCTTTAAGCGCGAAATTTCAGTGAAAATCCGGTTCACCAGCTGGTTCTAACAGGGGGGCGCACATGCGGCTCTATACGGCCAACTCACCAAATTCGCTCAAAGTCCAAATGGCGTTGGCAGAGCTTGGGCTAGATTATGAGCGCAGCGACGTCGTCTTGGCCAAACGCGAGCAACTGACCGACGAATTTAAGCGCATCAATCCGCATCAGAAAGTTCCGGTGCTCGAAGTCGATGGAGCGCAAATCGCCGAATCTGGCGCGATCGTGCAGTATCTTGGGCGCGCCAATGCTGGCAAATTTTGGCCGACAGATCTGCTGCAGGACGCGCTGCTCTCGCGTTGGATGTTTTTCGAAAGCGTACATTTGGCACCGGCTTGCGGGTCGATTTGGTGGTCGGACACCCTCTCGCCAAAGCGCGGCGTGCCGGCGTTTAGCGATGCGGTGCTCGAACACGCAGCGAACGAGCTCGAGCGCCCGCTGGACGTGCTGA
>JAJFHN010000081.1 GCA_021775595.1 Hyphomicrobiales bacterium | reverse complement strand
CCTTGACCGTATCGAACATGTGCCAGCGCCAGTCGTCGGGGCCCATATTGCCGAGCGAGGCGGCGATGCCGCCTTGGGCGGCGACGGTGTGGCTGCGGGTCGGGAAGACCTTGGTGACGCAGGCGGTCTTGAGGCCGGCCTGGGCGCAGCCCAATGTGGCGCGTAAGCCCGCGCCACCCGCACCCACCACGACCACATCATAAGTGTGGTGGGTCACCGGATAGGCCTTGCCGTTGTGGGACGGCGCCTTTGCGCCCTTGGTTGATTTGGGTGACTTGGCCATAAGCTCAGGCGCCGAAGCTCAGCTTGAGGATGGCGAAGGCTGAGGCCAGTCCGGCCGAAGCGCAGAAAAATGTGTTGAGCATTAAGCTGATGATCTTCAGGCCTTCGGAGCTGACATAGTCCTCGATTATCACCTGCATGCCCAGCCGCATATGGATGACGGCCGAGATGACCATCAGCAGCATTGGGATGGCGACGAAGGGCGAGGCCAGATGGCTGGCGACGACCGCGTAGTCTGCTCCGCCATAAATGATGAGCGTGACCACCAGGAACAGGGTCAGCGGAATGTTGGCGATCGCCGTCAGGCGCTGGCGCCAGAAATGATCGGCTCCTTCCTTGGCCGAGCCCAGACCGCGGACGCGGCCCAAGGGTGTGCGCATATCCATCGCTTATGCCCCGCCCATGGCAAGATAGATGAAGAGCCAGATCGCGGCGGTGAGCAGCAACGAGCCGGCCAGACCTGTCCGCGCCATCAGCTCGACGGTCGGCAATTCGAAGCCGCGGCCGGTGTCCCAGACCAAATGCCGTAAGCCGCCCAACATGTGGTGGATCAGCGCCCAGGTGTAGAAAAGCAGGGCGAGCTGGCCCAACAGCGAGCCGAACACGGCCTGGACGAAATCGAAATAGGCGGGCCCGGAGGCGGCCGCAATCAGCCACCAGGCGAGCCCCAAAGTGCCGATATAGAGCGCCGAACCGGTGATGCGATGGACGATCGACATCATCATCGTCAGCATCGGCGTGTAGATCTGCAAATGCGGGGAGAGTGGCCTCGGGGCCGGGGATTTGGCGTCCGCCATCACCATCACCTTGAGCAGAGAATCAGGTCTGAATCGGCTAGGTTGTAGCGTGGCCGCGACGGCGCGGCAATGGCCGCGAACGCGATTGTGTGAGCGGGCTCAGCATCCCGCGGGAAAAACAATCAGTCGATGAAGCGGTGTACCAGCCAGCGGTTACTGGCCGCCGCCCATCGGCACGGTCACGCGCGCGCCGACCGAAGCCGTATAGGCGTAACGCTCGCCGATGCGCGTTTCATCGTCGGGACCCTGTGAAAAGACAACCCCGTTGCGGGTATCCAAATCGTTGTAAGCCATGTCCGGCGCGGAGGAGATATACTCAACGCGGCCAAAGCCCGCCAACCTGAAGGCGCCGAAATCCTTCTCGAGCGATGTCTTCAAGACGCCGATAAAGGCTAACTCGTTGCTGTCAAGCGACAGCGACTGGTTGGTATTGGGGTTGACCGTCGCAAGCGTGGCGGCGTTGGTTACGACGTAGTTGCCGGAATAATCCGTATCGGCCCAATAGAGCCCGGCCTCGGCGTCGGCCAAGAGCGACCAACCGCCGCCCAAATCGACGCCGCCGTCAAAGCCAACGAAACCGCCCCAATAATTGGTCTCGAGGTCTTCCGAATAGGTCAGCTGAAATGGATCGACGAAGATACCACCAGCATTGTTGATTTGGCTGCCCGTGACCGTGGTGTCCTGATCGATGCGGCGGAATGCGGGACCCGCCCGCAGGCCCGACGGCCCCTGCGCGATATCGACCGCCGCACCCCAATGGTTCACGTCCCGTTCGGTCGTATAGAGGTTGGTGGAGCTGAACACGGAGGACGCATCCTGAAAAATATTCGGATTGTTGGTGAGTGGCGTTGCAAAACAGAACCTGCCGGTTCCCGGTGCGGCAGGAGGGTTGGTGCACTCCAGGTCCGACTTGTCGTCGTGCCAAGCGAAGAAGCCGCGCACGCCCATCACATAAGCGCCGCCCATGATGGAAATATTGTCGATGCCGCCATCGAAGCGGAAACCATTGAAGTCGCCATTGTCATTGATGAACTCTTCGTCAACGGTGAGCGCAGACCCGCCTGGCAAATTGTATTGATTGACGAACTTGACGTCTGGCAGGCTCAAGAATTCATAGGACCCCTCAAGCCAGACGTCGCCGGTGGCGTGTGCGGCTGGGCTCAGTGCAAAGCTCGCGATCAATCCGCCGATTGCTGCGGCAGTGAGTTTTTTGAAAGCCATGTTCTGTCCCCCGGCGCGGCGCTCTGTTTTTCGGCGCCATAGATGCGAACCGCTTGAAAGCGATATTTTTCCTCAAGCTCAATAAGCCGCGCATCACGGTGCGTGTTCAACCAAAAATCAGATGACGGACGGGATTCGGCCCGAAGCTTTTGCATTTGGGCTACAGATGGCGCGTTTTTGCCGATTTCAACGTGAAATTGGGCTCAGCGCGGCATCAGCGCCCAGTAATCGAGATCGAGCAGAACGCCCGCCTCATACGCCTTGTCATCCAGCTTATCGGGGAACGCATCGCAAGGCAGATCCTTGGTGGCGAGCGTGCGCAGGCGAAGCGCGCCGATGTCATCGCGGCCGGGAAGCTCTGCCGCATCCAGCACCTCCGACCAGGCGTAGATGGTGTCGCCGGCAAAGCAGGGCGCGACGTGGCGGCCGCCATTGATCGCGGCGACATGAAAGGCGTTGGCCAGGCCGTTGAACGAGAGCGCGCGGGCCATCGAGATGACGTGGCCGCCATAGATCAGCCGCGCGCCGAACTGACCTTCTTTCATGGCATGGGCATTGAAGTGGGCCTTGGCGGTGTTTTGATACAACCGCGTCGCCATCTGGTGCTCGGCTTCTTCGATCGTGACACCGTCGACGTGATCGATTTTTTCGCCCGCCTTATAGTCACCCCAGCGATGGGCCGCGCCGGCGAGGGTGAAATCGTATGCCGCGAGATCAAGCTTGGGCAGGGCGGCGCCCAACGCCTCGACGGGCACCGAGTTGGGCAATTCGGGGACGACCGGATCACCCACTTTGGCGGCTTGATCGCGCTTCCTCACCATCACCCAGCGCACGTAATCAAGCACGGTCTCGCCCGCCTGGTTCGTTCCGCTCGAGCGCACGTAAACGACGCCCGACTTGCCGTTGGAGTTTTCGCGCAGGCCAATGACCTCGGAGACGCTCTTGAGCGTGTCGCCGGGATAAACCGCTTCAAGAAACCGGCAATCGGCGTAACCCAGATTGGCGATGGCGTTGAGCGAGATGTCGGGCACGGTCTTGCCGAAGACGATGTGAAAGGTCAGCAGATCGTCGATCGGGGCGTGCGGATAGCCGATGGCG
>JAJFHN010000009.1 GCA_021775595.1 Hyphomicrobiales bacterium | reverse complement strand
AGGCCGGCCTCAAGACCGCCTGCGTCACCAAGGTCTTCCCGACCCGCAGCCACACCGTCGCCGCCCAAGGCGGCATCGCCGCCTCGCTCGGCAATATGGGCCCCGACGACTGGCGCTGGCACATGTTCGATACGGTCAAGGGCTCGGATTGGCTGGGCGATCAGGACGCCATCGAATATCTCTGCCGCCAGGCGCCCCAAGCCGTCTACGAGCTGGAGCACTATGGCGTGCCCTTCTCGCGCACCGAGGACGGCAAGATCTATCAACGCCCCTTCGGCGGCATGACCACCGATTATGGCGAGGGCCCGCCGGCCCAGCGCACGTGCGCCGCCGCCGACCGTACCGGCCACGCCATGCTGCACACGCTCTATGGCCAGAGCCTGCGGCACACGGCAGAATTTTTCGTCGAGTATTTCGCCATCGATCTGATCATGGATTCCGATGGCGCCTGCCGCGGCGTGGTGGCGCTTTGCCTCGAGGACGGCACGCTGCACAGCTTTCAGGCGCACAAGGTTATTCTCGCCACCGGCGGTTACGGCCGGACGTATTTTTCCTGTACCTCGGCCCACACCTGCACGGGCGACGGCAATGCCATGGCGCTGCGCGCCGGCCTGCCGCTGCAGGACATGGAGTTCGTTCAGTTCCACCCGACCGGAATCTATGGCGCCGGCATGCTGATCACCGAGGGCGCGCGGGGCGAGGGCGGCTATCTCACAAACTCGGAAGGCGAGCGCTTCATGGAGCGCTACGCGCCCCACGCCAAGGATCTGGCGTCACGCGATGTCGTCTCGCGCTCGATGACGATCGAAATCCGTGAGGGCCGGGGCCATGGCGGCGAGGGGGACCACATCCATTTGCACCTCGACCATCTCGATCCCGAGGTGCTGGCCGAGCGGCTACCTGGAATCTCCGAGTCGGCGAAGATCTTCGCTGGCGTCGATCTGACCCGCGAGCCAATCCCGGTGCTCCCCACGGTGCATTACAATATGGGCGGCATCCCCACCGATTTTCACGGCCAGGTCGTCTCGCCCAAGGGCCGCAATCCGGACGCGCCCGTCGAGGGCCTGCTGGCGATCGGCGAGGCAGCCAGCGTCTCGGTTCACGGCGCCAACCGGCTGGGCTCGAATTCGTTGATCGATCTGGTGGTCTTTGGCCGCGCCGCCGCGCTCAAATGCGCCGAGACGCTCGAATCGGGCGCCGGTCACGCCGATCTCGCCGCCGATGCCTGCGATTTCGCTTTGGCGCGCCTCGACCGCTTGCGCTACGCCAACGGCTCGACGCCCACTGCCGAGCTGCGGCTCTCCATGCAACGCGCCATGCAAAACAACTGCGCCGTCTTCCGCACCGGCCCAGTGCTGCGAGAGGGCAAAAAGCTGGTGCAGGAGATTTGGCAGGCCAGCGACGACGTCAAGGTCACCGACCGCTCGCTGATCTGGAACACCGATCTCGTCGAGACGCTGGAGTATGACAATCTCATCGCCCAGGCGGCCGTGACGGTGGCGGGCGCGGTCGAGCGCAAGGAAAGCCGCGGCGCGCACGCCCGCGAAGACTATCCCGACCGCGACGACAAGAACTGGATGAAGCACACTTTGGCCTATGCGGATACGGACAAGCGCCGCGTCAAGACCGCCTACCGCCCGGTGCACACCCACACGCTCACCAACGACATCGCCTATATCAAACCCAAGGCGCGGGTCTATTAGGCCCGCGAGCGCAAGGACGTTTGCCCCATGGTTCAGCTGACGCTGCCGAAAAATTCGCAGATGCACGAAGGCAAGACCTGGAACGCGCCCAAAGAGACGGGCAATTGGCGCGAATTCCGCATCTATCGTTGGAGCCCGGACGATGACGAAAACCCGCGCATCGACACTTATCATGTCAATCTGGATGAGTGCGGGCCGATGGTTCTGGACGCGCTCATCAAGATCAAGAACGAGATCGATCCGACCCTGACCTTCCGCCGCTCCTGCCGCGAGGGCATCTGCGGCTCGTGCGCCATGAACATCGGCGGCACCAACACGCTGGCCTGCACGCTCGGCATGGATGAGATCAAGGGCCGCATCGCGATCTATCCCCTGCCCCATATGGAGGTGGTCAAGGATCTCGTTCCCGACATGACCAACTTCTATGCCCAGCTGCGCTCGATCGAACCTTGGCTGCAGACCGAATCGAGCGAACCGCAGAAAGAGTGGAAGCAGAGCCACGAGGACCGCGAAAAACTCGACGGGCTTTATGAGTGCATCCTGTGCGCTTGCTGTTCGACCGCGTGTCCGAGCTATTGGTGGAACTCGGACCGCTACTTGGGCCCGGCGGTTCTATTGCAAGCCTATCGCTGGGTGGTCGATTCGCGCGACGAGGCGACGGGCGAACGCTTGGACAATCTCGAAGATCCGTTCCGGCTTTATCGCTGCCACACGATCCTGAATTGCTCGAAGGCCTGCCCCAAGGGCCTGAACCCGGCCAAAGCAATTGCCGAACTCAAAAAGAAAATGGTGGAGCGCCGCGTCTGATCCGCACTAAGCGGGCTTGCGCGCCAAATAAGCGTAGTAGTTGCAGGCGCCGAAGAAAGCACCCTGGGCGAGCGCTGCTTTTTGGCCGGCCAGCCAATCCGTACCAGCGTCTTGCGAAATCGTGCCGGCACGCACCGCCAGCGGAATGTAGCTCTCTGCCATATTCACATAGAAAGAGCCCACACCCGCCTCGGCATAGACGTCTGGCAGAAAGCCGAAAATCTCCAAGCCCTGCTCGCGGAACAACCGCGGAAGCTGGCGCATGACGAAAGGATTGGCGACGATCGCATCGAGAATGCCCTCCACGATGCGCGCGTTCGCGTCCGCCTCCCCCGCACCGAAGACGATCTAGGCGTAATCGCCGTCGAACATCGCCATCGGCGAGCCTTGTTTCAGCACGCGCGCCGCGCTGGCGATCAGGCCGCCCGGATCGCTGACATGGCTGATGAGCGTGTGCGTGATCACCGCATCGTAGCTGTCATCCGCGTCTTCGAGATTTAGGCAATCGCCGGTTCGGAATTCTATGCGGTCCGACAGGCCTTCGTCCGAGGCGAAGCCCTTCGCGGCTGCGATCAAAGCCTCGCTGAGATCGATGCCGACAATCTCGCCCTTGAAATCAGCCCGCGCGGCGAGCGCGCGCGTGGCGACACCGCTGCCGCAGCCCAGATCCAGCACGCGGGCGCATGATCCAAGATCCATCCGGTCGAGATAGGCATCGCGCATGGCCGCGAAGATCGGGTCCTTGCCGCGAAACTCAAGGCGATCGATGATTTTTTGCAGCGCATCGGGCGCGAGAGCGCTGATGGATTGATAGACATCGCTCTTGGCCATGTATCCCCCTGAAGTTTGTCTTGGTCCACATCCTATCATCGCGGCTCGGCAAATCGAGATGGCGCGAAAAGATCGTGCCAGCCTGCCGCACGCTAACTAAACTGCAGCCCATGTCACAAATGCCGCAAAATGGCGCTATCGCCTGTCTCGCCGCCATTGCCGTGGCGATCCCTTTGAGCACTGCTGCGCAATCGACGGACGGCTTTGCGTTGGCCACGGACGGCAATGGCGCGATCAACGTGCCCGAGATCGATTACCGCGGAACCTGGGTGCAGCTTGGCGCATTTTCCGTCAGCAGGGACAAGCCGCAAAGGGGCGCCAAGGAGCTTCATGTCACCTATGCGCCGGCCGATGCGGTCGCCACCTATAAACTGAACGGCCGCTTTCCCGACGGCACTGTTTTGATCAAGGACGTGTTCGCCGCAAACACCGAGCAACTCTCAACCGGCCTGGCGAGCTATGCCGGAAAACTCAACGGGCGGTTCGTTATGATCAAAAACACGGAGGGCCGTTTTGCAGACAATCCATTGTGGGGCGACGGCTGGGGATGGGCGTTCTTCGAGGGCGCTGAAATGCGGAAAACCGTGACCAAGGACTACAAAAAGGATTGCATGCCGTGCCACGTTCCAGCCAAGGCCACCGACTGGCTTTATGTGCGGGGTTACCCGGTGCTCGCCGACTAGGCTGCGAAGGTCTCGCTTAGGACCGAAGGCGAATGCCGGTCACGCCGAGTAAAAACCGGCTGTGTTTGATGAAGGTCCTAAAATCATTCAGCTCGTTCTGGCAGTGATTGGGATCGCGCAGCAGCCAATTGATGAAAATGCAGCTTGTGTAGCCATACCATCGCCCTTGCTCTTCAGCTTCACCCAGCATGACGGAAATGGTTTTTCCAAAGAGCCGGTGGCAACTCCGGCAATAGAACACGATGACCTGACGTCCCAGGCCATGACTTTCGCTGATTTGAGAATGGGGGTGTGTCTGCATGATACGCGCTCCAAGGACCGAGGGTTGTCTCTCCCTCGAGCCATTGGTCGTGCTGGAGTGAAAAAAGGTTCAATGCTGCCGAAGCGAATATCTAGATAGTTGCTCGCGCGACGAGATCAAGCAGTGCGCAATATTGAATTGGTGGGATAGCGGTCACGCCACCGGCTGTGGGGTGTGATTGCCTTCGGGTAGGTAATCTTTGACGTTTGCTTTGATGAAGTCGATGAGCGCGCGAGTTTTTGCCGGAACGCGAATTCTGTTTGGAAAAACCAAAGAGATCGGGCGTTGTCTCTCAAATTCCCAGTCCGGCAAGAGTTTCACCAGGCGTCCGCTGCTCAATTCATCGACGATCGCGTAGTCCGGCAGCGGACCTATGCCCGCGCCGTTCAAGATCAAGGATTTCGCCGCCCCGCCGCCATTGGTCTTGAGCACGTTGGCGAAGGTGATGGATTTTTCTTCACCCGATGGGTGCCGCAGTTGCACGCGCCCGGAGGTGATCCATTGGGTAACGGTGATCCAGGTCTGACCGGTCAGATCTTCCGGCGCCTCCACTGACAAGTCTTGGGCCAAGTCACGTGAGGCGCACAGCGGAACATTGGTGTCGCCGATCTTGGTCATGCGCAGGTTGGCGCCGTCAAATTCGCCGATTCGGATCGCCAGGTCGAAATTTTCGTCGTTCAGATCCACAAATTTATTGTCGAGAATGAATTCGATTTGAACTTCGGGATAGGCCGACTGAAATTTCGGTATGAGTCTGCTCAAGATACTCTCACCGAAGCCGATTGAGCTGGAGACCCGTACGAGCCCGGCGGGAACCACCAATCCGGCTTCGAGCTCGTGGCGCGCGGCGTCCGCCACGTCCACCAGTTGCTTGCATCTCTCGTAAAATGTGCGGCCCTCGTCGGTGAGAACCAATTTTCGTGTCGTGCGCGTGAGCAACTGGCAGCGTAGGCTTTTTTCCAACTGACTGACGTGGATGCTGACAACCGACTTGCCCAGCCCAAGCGCGTCGGCTGCGGCCGAAAAGGAGCCCTCTTCGACAACCTTGGCAAACACCGCCATGCGATTGAGGTCTTTGATCACTGTTTGATTATATCAAACAAACTGAATCGATATAATTTATTTTTTTCTTAAATACGAAAGCCTAAACTTCCCCGGCAGATTACTTCGATAGCGCTGTTCCGCGGCGCCGAATCAGAAGACACCGTTCAAGCTGGACGGCGAGTTGATCGAATCAGGTGACCGCAAGGGGAAAGCAATGGCACTAACCGATACAGTCTCAGTTTCCAAGGCAACGACAGAAAAACCCGCTTACCGTTTCAGTCCGAATTACATGATCACGGCCGCCCTGTTCATCGTGGCGTCGATCGCGTTTTACCGGATTTGGTTTAACGTCTACGGGCTGACGGCTGGCCTCGACGCCACGTCAGTCGAATACAATACCTATTGGTGGAACCTGTTGATCATCCAGATGC
>JAJFHN010000080.1 GCA_021775595.1 Hyphomicrobiales bacterium | reverse complement strand
ATATTCACCGCCCGAGCGCGGAAAGGTGGCCGCGAGCTCGCCATAGGAGAGCGCGCCGCACAACGCCACGATGCCGCCGACGATCCAAAGCATGACGACCGCAAAGGCGGAGGTGATGTCTTGGACCTGAAATCCGAGACTGGTGAAAACGCCAATGCCGACCATGTCCGCAACGGCGATAGCGGCAGCGGTGAAGGTGGTCACGCCTGCGGTTTTGCTGCCCGGTTGGCCCGAGCGGCCCTTGCCGGGCTCAATGGTCGTCGCTGTCATGGACTGTGGGGGCTGCTTGGTCCGGGTTTGGGCCGTCACGTTACTTGCCGTCATAAAGTCAGGCAAGCATCACATGGTCAGCCCCGACCCGATGCCGCTCGCCTTTTTACTGTCCAGCCGCTGGATCGAGCGAAGCCGACTGGACCACCTCGACCCGTGGCGCCGTGCCGGTCATTCGCAACAACACGTCGCTGATCGGATTCTCGGTCCACGCCTGCGTCACATAATGCCGGTGTTCCTCGTCGGCAGCCACGAAAGTGACGCTGCCGGGCGAGAGCGTGCTTTTGACCTGCGTTTGGTAGGGAATCTTCTTCTCCTTCAAACGCTTTTTCAGCGCCGCATTGCCCCGACGCGTCGAGCCTGTAAAGGCGCTCAAGAAAAATGCTGATCTGTCTTGGCCGATCCACCGGGCGAATTTGTCGAATTCGCCGTATAGCCCATCGAGCAGGACCGTGCCCTTGAGGCGCTTGTTGAGCGCGCCGCTCGCCAAGGCCCAGGCGGTGGGGACGTATCCGCCGCTGTAGCCGACCATCACGACGGGCATGTCGGTGAAGGTCTGTTTGGAGCTCGGATCGCCGTGCAATTGGGCAAGCTGCTCGGCGACCTCTCCCAGAAACTTTTTGACCCCGCCGGGCTTCCAAAAATTGCCAGCGCTCGAATCCCTGGCATTGACCGCGAACTGGGGCGCCACCAGGACCGCATTGATGCCGGAGTCGGTTATCTGTTTGGGCACGCGTTGGCGTGCGGCGACGTCGCGCTCGAGCGTTGCGCCATGACCATGGAAAAACAGCACCATGACGGCCGGCCGGCTGGCGTCGAAGCCTTCGGGAATGTGCAGCAGGACGCGGCGGTCGTTGTAGGTTTCGTCTTGCCAATAGACGCGGCCGCTGCGCGTTTTGCGGCCGCGGCGTCCGTCATCTTGATAGTTCAGGAATGGCGTGCCGGTGCGCGGCACGCGTCCGCCATAGGGGAAGGGCGAGGCGGCGAAGGCGACGAGCTGGGTGTGGCTGCGCGGAATGGGACGGCTGCGTGGCATGTCGGGCTCTGGCAGGCGGGCTGTCTGCTGGGCGCGCGCGGTGGGCGCGGATTCCAAAATCGCGATGACGGTTTTCTTGTACTGGGTACTGCTGGCAACGCGCATCACCGGATAGTGCGTGGAGACGGCCGTCGAGCTGGCTTCGAGAGTGGCCATTGAAAATGGGTTCGCGGTGTCCGGCGCCGGTGAGAAAATGCTCGAGACAAGCAGAAAGCCGGCCGCAAATGCTGCCGCCATGCCGCACGTCAGGGCAAGATATCGCACCATTCCCTCGGTCCCCTTGCCCGCCGCGCACCTTGCAGGGTCCCTTCCTGCCGGTGGCCGCCGTTATTCGGCGATCCTTATTCGAAGCGAGCGCTCTAACCGTCGAGACGCAGGTTAGAATCGAAAAATGTCGACAAAATGAGCAACTTGTGGCCGTTGCTTGCCAGCAAATCGTCTGATCTGATCACCGATTTGCGGCGCGAACGCCGATCAGTGCGTGCTCCGCCTCAACTCGCAAATTTGTCGAACCCCATATGACGCCGTCGAAAATCGCTCGAAAACAGCCGTTTTCTGGCCAAGTCGCGGCGTCGCATACAAGAGTACGTTGGGCCCTGTTAACCGATCGTTAAGACGGATTGGCCGTCTGCGCACCCGGTAAATGACCGTGGCAAGGCTCTCGCGCGCTGCCGTGCTTTCGCCAAGCTTGCCATATTTGTTAGCGCGACATTCTGATCGAAGAAATTCCAAGGATTTACGATGCGAATAACCACAGACCGCCGCGCGGTCGTTACCGGTTTGACCGCCGCGGCAACAGCATTCGCGGCGCAGATCGCGTTTCCTAGGAGCGCCGATGCGCGGGCAGCGGCCAAGCTCAAGCCAGGCACCTATCAGTGGACGCCCGAACGCTCGCGCGAGGGGCCGGTCACCATCGTTGTCTCGCTGCCCGACCAGGTGGTGCATGTCTACCGCAACGGCGTCCGCATTGGCCTGTCGAGTTGCTCGACCGGAAAGCCGGGGCACAGAACGCCCACGGGCGTTTTCACCATTCTGCAAAAAGACAAGCATCACCATTCGAGCACCTACAACAACGCACCGATGCCAAACATGAACCGGCTCACCTGGTCCGGTGTTGCGCTTCATGCGGGCCATTTGCCGGGCTACCCGGCCTCGCACGGGTGTATCCGGTTGCCGCTGAAGTTTTCCGAATTGTTGTTCGGCGTGACCCATGTGGGCACGGCGGTGATCGTGGCCGATGAACACAGCGAGCCGGTCGACGTTGTGCATCCGGGCACGATCCTGTCCGATCACGCCAAGCATGAGATGGATGCGGCGCTGGCCAAGGTTGCGAAGAAGAAGCTGCCGCCGAAGAAGCGGCACGCCGAGATGCAACATGCCGTGTCGCTGCTGGTGAGCGGCGGCGACCGAATGCTCTATATCGTCAAGGACGGCAAGACCATTGCGCAGGGCAAGATCGACATCGAGCGGCCGCAAGAGCCCTTGGGCTCGCATGTCTTTACGCTGCTTGGCGCCAACGGCGGCGACAATTCGCTCAAATGGACATCGGTCGGTTTCAAGCCCTCGCAGACCGGCGTCAAGTTGGGGCAATCGGATGTGGCGGTGATCGAGCGGATCGAATCCGATCCCGATCTGTCGCAAAAGGTCCATGAGCAGATGCACCCGGGTCTGCTTTTGGTGATGACCGACGCCAAGGCGCATCCCGATACCCGCAGCAAGAATGGCTTCGTCGTCGTTACCCAGGACACGGGCTGGACGGTGGACGTGTCGACGCCTGATTGATTTTTGCGGCATCGGAGAAAACCATGGCGGGTATGATCGGACTGGGCGGCGTGTTCTTCAAGGCGAAGGATCCGCAGAAGCTGACGGCTTGGTATCAGACCCATCTCAACCTGCCGCCTTCCGAACCCGACAATCCCGGGCTGACGCTGCCTTTGGGAGATGCCGATGTCGGCGGCTATCAGGTCTGGTCGCCGTTTCGCGAGAGCACGGACTATTTTCAGCCCTCCGAGAGCCGCTACATGATCAATTTCCGCGTCGACGATCTCGCCGCGTTGGTCGAGCAACTCAAGCGCGCCGGCATCGAGATCCTCGGCTTTGAAGACGAGCCCTACGGCAAGTTTGCCTGGATCGTCGACCCGGAGGGCACCAAAATCGAGCTGTGGCAGCCGGTCTAGTGCGAGCGGTTGATTTGCCTTAGGCTTTTGGCTGGTTTGCGGAGATTTGAAATGCCGCCACGCTTTGTTCTTGCAGTGTTGCTCTGCTTGGCGCTCGCACCATCGGCTGCAGCGCAGACCTCGGCCGAATTCGTCAGCGCAAGCACTGTCGATCTCGATAATCCCCACGATTTGAAACTGTCGCCGGACGGCAAGCAACTCTTCGTCGCCGACGTCGGCAACAACCGCGTGGCGATCTTGGACCCCGAGACATTGACGCTCATCGCCGAGTTCGGCTCAGACCATCAGTCGGGCACGCATGACGTTGATTTCGACGATGAGGGACGCGTCTATATCGCCGATACCAAGAACGGCCGCGTGACGATTTACGAAATGGACGGCACCGACGCCAAGCTGGTCGGCGAGTTGCTGGAACGCACACTCGGTCCCGAAGGTGTGCTCGCGCATCCCAATGGGCGCATTTATGTCGCCGGCGCCTGGACCGACAATGTCGTTGCCTACGAGAACGGCAAGGTCGTCAACGAGCTGACCGGTCTCTCGGCGCCGCATGATCTGGAACTCGCGCCGGGTGGCGACATTTGGCTGTCTGATGCCGGCAACGACCGCATGGTGCTGCTCTCGCCGGATTTGCAGATCAAACGCGAATTGAAAGGCGCGCCGTATAACTTCAACGGCGTGCGCTATCAGGATGTCTTGTCGGACGGCACCATCATCGCGGCGGACAAAAACAACCACACGGTCAAATTTATTGCCCCCGACGGAAAGCTGTTGCTGGTTTTGGGCACGGGCAAGGCAGAGAAAGGCCCGGGCAAATTCACGACGCCGGAAGGCATCGAGGTGCGGGGAGACACGCTCTGGATTTCAGATTCCGGCAACGACCGCATCGTGAAATACACCTTCAAAACGGAGTAGCGCGCTCGCGCCGATTACCCCTTATGAGACTCGCCAGAAATCGGCTGCGCGTGAAAAACATCGCCGACATTGAACCGTTTTACCGCGACCATCTCGGTATGCAGGCTTTCGATGCCGATGGTGGCCTTGTGCTGGGTTATGACGAGCGGCAGTGCCTGCTGGAATTTCATGAAGGCGTTGACCAGCCATTCTACGATGGCCCCGACGGGTTCTACTGGAAGATTGGCATTACTTTGCGCGACCTCGATGCGGCGGTCGCGTATTTGCGGCAATTCGGTTTGGAGGTCACACAGCCGCGCCAGTTTCTAGAGATCGGCTATATGTGCCATCTGCGCGATCCCAACGGCTTACCGATCGAACTTCTTCAGCAGGGCTTTGAAGGCAATGAGACGCCGTTCGGCCAAGACGCGGCACATCCGGTTGCAAGCCAAGCGACGCTGGCGCACGTGACGTTGAGGATAAGTGATCTGGCCGGTGCCAAAGCGGTTTGCGAGGACGGGCTCGGCATGCGGCTGATGTCAGTGCAGCCGATCGCATTGGCCGACCGGGCTTTCTGTCTTTACTTCTACGCCTGGTCGCAAGACGAGCTGCCCAACCCCGATCTCGAGGCTGTCGAAAACCGCGAGTGGTTATGGGCACGGCCCTATACGCTATTGGAATTGCAGCACATTGCAGAACTTGATGGCGGCGTCAGGCAGCGCCAGGCTGATGAGGCGGGCTTCGATGGGCTGAGCTTGCTCGACGACGACGGCCGCTTGCGGGACGTCTCGGCCGAATTCGCGGCGCTGAGTTGAAGGCTGCGCGGTCGGCGCGATAAGCGTTGCGGTCATGCAACAATCTGCGGAAAACCGCGATATTTTGCGCCAAATTCGTGATTATCGATTGCCGGAAGACGACCGTTCGATCATACTGGTTGGCGGTAAAGAGCGCGGTGCTTTGCTGCAACTGTGATGGGTGTACTCCATCCAGGTGAGGCGGACCGGCAGATCTCGAGGACGGCTCCGAGCTTTGCTGGTTGGGACCAGGTGCGTACCGGCGATCCCACGTCAAAACGTGGTCCCTCGGTTCCGTATTGCAGCAGGCGCTCTAGGGCGTCGACGGCGACATAACCATTCGTCGGCGCCCGCAGGTGCCCCCTAGCGAATACCTTTCTCAAGAAACGTGCGCAGCAGATTTGCGGCAGCCGGCGGATTGCGAGCGAAGATCCGCTATCTCGGATAGGCGTGGGGGGCGCAGTGGCCAAACAGAATGTGGGCCACTTCGCCGCTGTTGATGTTGCCGGTGAGATTGCCATTCTCAAGCGATACGATGACATTCCACACCTCGTCGTCGCCGTGGCCGTAGGCGATTATTTCTTTGGGCGAGCGTTGGATGCCGGCGATGGGTTCGGTGCGGCCGTGGTCGTCCATCGCGGCTGAGACGAGCACCTTTTTCTCGAGGTCGAGAATCATGAGAGGGGTGATGAATATCTCATCCAATTCGACGACCTTGCAGGCGCCCGACGCCGTGCAGGCGCGCGCTTCTTTGACGGAGCAGGCATAGACCGTGTCATCAGCGTGCACCGGTTGCGGCCAGCAAGCACTGGCGGCAAGGACTGCGAGACTGGCGATCAGGCCCTGAAGTGTTGGTCGCATTCTGCCCTCCCAATGGACAAGTTCTATCGCTTCTCTTCGGCGTCTAACCTCTGCGTCCGCCATCACCTGTCGGCTTGGCGAGCAGCGACATGACGCCCGGCGTGATGGCGGTATTTAGCGCATGAGATTTTTCTTAATCTGCGCAGCCCCTTCGGCATAAATTTTTTCGAATTCGCGCATTTGCGTAGGGGTGAGAATCTTTGCAACTTCCGCGCGGGCCCATTGGACGGTGCTCTTCAATTCGTTGTTCAAAGTGACGAGCTGAAACAGGCCGGGTTTTTTACCGGCCCCGGTGATGCCGTGCTTCTTCAAGACGGCTTCACCCTCGCGGCGCGAGCGCTGCATGATCGCCGTTACTGCCGGTTTCTGCGGTTCGGTGAGTTTGAGTCGTTTCACGTATTGACTGATTTGCGTCTGGCTCAGCGGAATGATCGAGCCCTGCGCGTTGGCTGGAGGTGCAGTGCCCATCACCACCCAAGCCGCCAGAGCCGCTGCGCAAATAACTACCGGCCAAACGCTGTCTCGCTTGGCTCGTACTCTCAAATCCATCAATCTCTCCAACGCGTGGCGCACATGAAATCAAATTTCCCATTCCAACGGAAGATCTGGCGCCGAATGATCGGCATCGTCCAGGGCAATGCCCCCCGGGCTCAAGCGGATCGGCAATGATGATTTATCGAGTGGACGCAATTGAGGCCATGCCGCCGGCCCGCCAGTCCTCATATGTGACCATTTTCAAGCCCAATCTCCGATAGTCCACGGCGTAATAGCCGCTCGAGGTCGCGACAACCGCCTCGCGGAACGCCTGGTCGGCCAACAAATCCTGCGCCATTACGCCCACACGCAGAGTGTCGTCCCAGCGATAGCGGAATTCGTATAGTTTGACGCCGCCCTCTAACGTGGCGAGATGGACGACATCTTTCTTCAGGCGGATATCGGAGAGCGCAATGCACCCGTTGGGAGTGGCGATTTGGCCCGGTCCGCACGATGGGACGACGCAGCCGCCCTGCGGGCCGGGGACCAATCCGCCCGGGCAGGTTTTCTTGACGATTGGCGCAGGCGGCGGTGGTGCCGCAGGCGCGTTGGGCGCGGTTTGGACGGGGCGCACTTGTTTGACGATCGGCGGCGGCGGTGGCGCGGTCTGCTGAGCCGGTGCGCTCTGTCTCACTTGGTTTTGGATGCAAGCCGTGCCGGAGAAAGTCTGATTGCCGGGACACTTGCACTTGCCGCCGACGCGGACCCGGCCGCCGCTGCATTGCTGCTGCTGAAACTGATTGAGAATTTGTACGGCGACGCCAGGCAGCGCGGCGGCGGGCTGTTGCGCGGGCGGCCGGGCGGGACGCGTCTGGCGTACGGGCGGCTCGTTTTCCTTCACGCAGTTGTTGCCGACCCGCACGCTGTCGCCTGGACAATCGTCGCGCCCGGCGTAGCAGCGGTTGTTGTACCAGTGCGGTTTGGAGGAGGGGCAGGCACAGCGCCGGCGCTTTTTGCTGTAGTAGCGCCCGCCCGAGCAACCCCGGCCCGATGAGCGCTGCGTTGCGGGTTGTGCGGCGGGTTGTGAATAGGTGGCGACCGGCGCGCCGCGCAGCGTCGTGTCGATGCAGGCGCGGTCATTGTTGGCGTTGCTGTCGCCCGGCCCCTGCTGGGTGAACAGGCTAAAGAGCAGTGGCAGATCGATCCCACCGCTCGTGGCTAGACCGTTTTGCTGCTGGTAGGCCCGGATGGCGTTGGTCGTCTTGCGGCCGGGCTGGCCATCGGCTGGGCCCGCGTTGAAGCCGCGTTGGTTCAGCGCCTGCTGGACGTCGCGCGCGCTGCTCGTGCGGGGGGTACCGCCCCAGGAAATCTGGCTGCATGTTCTTATGGCGCCAGCTGCTTTGCGCGGCAGTGAGAAGGTGAGCGAAATCGTCGATGATTGGCCCGGCGCGATGCTGGCGTTGGGATTGGAGCAAACCGCGCCGCCGCCCATTTCCTGGCAGATCCATTGGGAGGGTCCAGATGTCGTCAGCCGCGCCCCCAGCGGCGCCACGCCCACGGCGATGACGGGCTGGTTGGTGAAGGGTTGACCGCCGACATTGGTGGCGACAACCGTATAGCTGCAGGGTGCGCCGCCGCTGCAGGTGTTCTGGTTCGGTGTGATTGTCATCGAGATGTCGGGCGGGCTGGCGGGCGGTGCGGCTGGAGCGGGTGGTGCGGCAGCGGGCTGAACCGCCGCTGGCGCGGGCTTGTCATTGCCGATCTGCTTGACATAGGCGCGGGCGAGATCGGCGCGAAAGCCGGTTGAAAAATTGGTCAGGAAGGCTTCCCAAGCCTCGATCGTGCCGAGCTCTTTGGCAGCTTCGAAGGCTTCTTTTTCCGAAACGTCGTCCGCCGCCATCCTTATGGGTGCGGTTTCGGCCGCGCGGAGCAGGGGGGGCGGACCAAGCAATACTGCAACCAATGCCAGCGCCAGAATTGCAAACGGCGCGCCGATACGACCGACCATAAATTGAATGTCCCAACCAACCCGAAACGGTGTTCGGTCGAATTGTGGGACAAATGCTTCCCATTGGCAAACGTGACGCGCTCGTCCGCTTTTGAGCCCGCACAATGGTTTTCGCGCAAACCGGAAGCCTCCAGGCCGGCGGTCCCAATGTGATCGCCGCAATTTACACGCCGTTAACGATTGCACCGGTTAAATACCGGGATTGCTCGGAGAGGGTGCTGTCATGGCCTATGCAACGAATGCAAAATTGAATGAAGACGATTGCCCGATTCCCGAAGGGGTTTTGGAACAGCTTCATCAAGTGGCGCCGCCGGAGGCCGCCGAGATCGCCAAAACGCTGCCCGAACAGCAGCGGGCCCGGCTCGCGGCGTTCTGCTACAACAAGCGTCATCTCCACGCCTTGTCGCTGATGATCGCCTCAAGCTGTGATCAAGACTCCTTGGTCGAGGCCTGCAATGTCTCGGGCGAGGCGATTTTTCAACAGTCGCGGGATCCCGACAAGACGTTGGCGCAAGAAGCCCATGTCGGCGGTTATCGTCCACCACGCCCGGTGTCGCTTGCCTGGCCGGATGAAGGCTAGCGCCTAGGCGCAGTTACCGGACTGCCCACCCACACCTTCCGTTCGATCAATGCTATCGAGACATTTCGCGCCAGTTTGCGGATGTCGTCGAGCGCCATCAGCTTGCAGCCGATCAGCGACATGAAGCTTGCGCCAAGCCTATAGTGCGCAATCGTTTTTGCGGCATCTGTATCTGGCCATGAGCTGACACTGGCGCGTGCCCTACAATGCGCCGCCGAAGAGGGAGGACATCATGAAAAGGCTGCTTTATTGCGCGGTTGCGGCCGCCGGACTGATGCTGTTGCCTGCCTCCGCGCAGACCCCGGTCGCCGGCGTCATCGCTGCGCCGCCGCCGGTCGATATCATTCTCGAAGTCACCACCGGCCCGAAGGGCGAGCCGGTTCTCTCCACCGACGAGTTTCAATTGGTGACCGGCGGATATTATCGTTTCAACTTCGTTTGCCCCGATGCCAAGGACGATGCCACCGGCTTTCACTTCGAAGCGAAGGATCTCGTGGCGAATTCGTATCTTCGTATCTACAGCGTTGGCGATATTGAGCTCTATTTGCAGGGCCTGTCGTTCCGCGCCATCGAATGCGACGAGGCCGGCACCGCGCGGTTCAGCTTCCACCCCATGCGCCGCGGCGTTTACAATCTCTATGTCAGGGACCATTCCGATCCGCCTCAAGAGGCGTTCGGGAAGTTCGTCGTGGAATAGTCGAAAACTTGCGCCGGGTTTCTTTTGGCCGCCCGAACCCAGCAATGAAGAGGACGCGATATGAAGCGGTTTTCGATCGGCCTCGTCGCGATGGCATTTCTTGCGGCATCGCCTGCAGCGGCTTTCGATCCGATAAAACTCAAGGAGCTGCTTTCGACCAAACGCTGCTTCGGCTGCGACTTGACAGGATCCGATCTCTCCAAGGCGGAACTTCCCAAAGCGTATCTGACCTATTCAAACCTGTCGGATGCGACGATGGTCGGTGCGAATCTGCAGAACGCCTATGTTCGCTTCGCCACCATGATCAAGACGGACTTGACGGGCGCCAAGCTGGACGGGGCGGCCTTTTGGGATGCGACACTGACCGGGATCATTTTGGTCGATGCATCGTTGAAGAAGTCGGCCTTGAGAGGCGCGACGATGCGTGACGCGAACCTGACCGGCGCAAACTTGGCCGGAGCCTTTATCACTAATGCAAATTTGCGTTTTGCGAAGCTGACGAACGCTGATCTGACGGGCGCGGATTTAACAGATGCGACGCTGGCGAGCGCCAAGCTGACCGGCGCAAACCTGACGCGCGGCGTTCTCGTTCGCACCGGCCTGCAGGGGGCGGACTTAACGGCGGCGAATTTGACCGGCGCCGATTTGACCGGCGCGAACCTCACCGATGCAATCTTGACCGATGCGATATTCTGCAAAACGACCATGCCCGACGGCAAGCGCAACGACGCCAATTGCTCGTGATCGGAGGCGGGCCAAGCCAAATTGTCCGACGGTATTTTCGGTGCATTTATCTCTTAGCCGCCGTGAACAACCACGCGACCTGACGTCTGCTCAGGTGTGGAGTGCGATCACTGCCGGGCGAAGCACCGAAGGTCCGCTTCTGACCCAAAGCGGACATTCTGCGCAAACGCGATTGCCTCTCTCGCCGGCGCAGTAAAGACACAGCATGTCCCGCGCACTGTCTATGCATAACAAATAGTGCTACCCTTTCATCCTGTCGCGGATCGGGGCATGTCATGACCCCTTCCAGATAGCCTCGAAGAGGCGACCCTCATTCGAAAGCCGAATGCTGCTCAGGGTTGAAGACGCGGCCCTGTTCTTGACCCACACCGCGCCCAACGTCTGACAAATGTCTCTAGCGGTGAGACGGCCGACGCCGTCCTTTGCTGGAGGACAAATTTCACTCGCAACAGTTTCAGGTGGAAACAGAGGATTGCCGAAATGGCGAAATCAACAAAATCGAAAGCCGAGGAAGTGTTCACCGCAACCCAGAGGAAAGACGAGCGGGACCGGATGGAAAAGGAAAAAGCGCGGCAAGCGAGATCGGATAAGTCAGCGCGCTTAAAGGCGCTTCGCTTGGGCAAACAAGCTTTCGACCTGAAAGCCTTGGAGACCAAAGCCGCCGAGGATCTGGCCAAAAAGAATAGGGCGGCGTCACCTAATTCCTAGGCCAAACAGAATTCCTCCGAGAACTGCGCTGCAAACGGTTGACTGTCCGCTTTTGGCCAAGGGCGGACGCTGAGTGGCGCTGTTCTATATGTCCGCTCGTGACCCAAAGTGGACATCCTCGCATGGAGAATAAATTCAGAACAATCCGACCCAGCAACGCCCACAGATCGCAGTGGCACGCTGCGGGCAATATGGATTTTCCTTGCGTTTTGGACCGCGGCACCCAATATGGAGTACAGCGGTGCGCTGCGAGATTGGATCGGCGCACCCTCTCGACGACCGGTTAAGACGACTCCGCCTAAATGGCCTGACGATTTTTCCCGACATCTGAGAGAAGACACGTGGCCGATCCCGCTTAGCGAGGTTGGCCAGCTTCATCCAATTTAACTTACGGGAAAAGGACACCCATCATGGCCATCAATGGCACTGTAAAATTCTTCAATCAATCGCGCGGCTTCGGCTTTATTGAGCCAGAGGGCGGCGACAAGGACGTATTCGTGCATGCTACTGCTCTTGAAGCATCAGGCATTCCGGCGATCGACGAGGGCGACAAAGTCACTTTCGAGGTCCAGGACGACCCCAAAGGGGGCGGCAAGCAGCAAGCGATAAATCTTACGCTTGTGTCGTAATACGCCTGCCCGTTAGCGGGCTTTGAACATCAGGCGCCGTCGGGTTTCTCCCGGCGGCGTTTGTCGTTTGAGTTGCGGTGATTTTCGATCCGTCATGCAGGGCGTTGGCGCGGTAGCCCGCTATCTCAACCGCAACCCCATCACCGAATTATGTCTATAAATTAAGTTGCTGGGGAACGCGGCGGCCTCTATTCATTTTTGGAGTGACCGGAGAGGAGCATCTCTTGGCGAAGAGACAACAAGGATCGAGCTTTCGTAAAGACCGCCGCAGCCTGATGATCGGCGGGGCTGGCTTGCTCATGGGATTGGGTTTGGGTCCGAGTGCCGTCGAAGCCGCCAAGAAGCCCGATCGGCTGCCGCCGCAGGTCGGTGACAGGCTGAAGATCACCAGGGGCGCGCACAAAGACAAGTTCCTGCGCCCAGAGATGCTCAAGGTCAACCAAGCACCATTCGAGGGTTTCCCCTATGGCGTCGAAGACGATGTCTTGAGGAAACGCAACCGCTTCAACCGGCTCCTGTTCGTCAAGGTGGAACCGGACGCGATCGACGCCGAAATCGCGCCGCGCGCCGCAGATGGTGTGCTCGTCTACTCCGCCATCTGCACGCACACTGGCTGCACCATCAAATCCTGGGTGGCGGATGACCAGCATTTCCGCTGCCACTGCCATCTCTCCGAGTTCGCTGTGCTGACCGGCGGCTCCGTCCGCGGCGGTCCGGCAAGGGCGCCGCTTCCGATGTTGGGCGTGGCGATCGACGACGAGGGCTATGTGGTCGTTGCTGAAGCGTTCAATCGCAAACCCGGTTTCAAGGGTTGATGTCCGGCGCATTCACGCGGAAGGCGCCGCTTTTTCTGGGAGAGTAGCTTCGTGCAAAAACTGGTCCTTACCTTAAGCGCGCTTGCGCTCTCGGTTTTCGCCGCGCAAGCCTTCGCCGCCGATTACAACCCGGTGACCGACGAGCGCTTGCGCAATCCAGAGCCGAAAAACTGGCTGTCCTGGCGCGGCAACTACGAGGGCTGGGGTCACAGCCCCCTGAAGCAGATCACCGACGCCAATGTCGCCGAGCTGGTCCCGGTCTGGAGCTTTGCGACGGGGGTGAATGATGGCCACCAGGCAGCGCCGATCGTCAATGACGGCATGATGTTCGTCTCCACGCCGCAGAACCAGATCATTGCGTTGGATGCCGCGTCTGGCGATGAGATCTGGCGCTACCGGCGCGAGCTGCCGGAAGATTTGTTCCAGCTTCACCCGACCAATCGCGGCGTCGCGCTTTATGGGGACAAGGTCTATATGGCCACGCTGGATGCGTGTGTCGTGGCGCTCGATGCCAAGACCGGCAAGGAAGCCTGGGATACGTGCATCGGCGACTACACCGAGGGCTACTATTCGACCCTCTCAGTCCTGCCTGCAGAGGGCAAGGTCGTCACCGGTGTCTCCGGCGGCGAGTTCGGCATTCGCGGCTACGTGGTGGCCCTTGATGCCGAGACCGGCAAGGAGGCTTGGAAGACCTACACCGTGCCTGCTCCCGGTGAGCCGGGCTCCGAAACCTGGCAGGGCGATGCCTGGAAGACCGGTGGCGCACCGGTCTGGATGCAGGGCAATTACGATGCCGAAACGGGCATCCTCTATGTCGGCACAGGCAATGGCGGCCCCTGGATGCCGGATACGCGGCCGGGTGACAATCTTTACGCCACATCGGTCATCGCCCTCGACATGGACGATGGCTCGATCGACGGCCACTTCCAATATCACTGGAACGACGCCTGGGATTGGGACGAGGTCTCGGCGCCATTGCTCATGCCGATCAAGCGGGATGGCAAGGTCAAAAAAGGCCTCGTTCATGCCGGACGCAACGGCTATCTCTGGCTGCTGGAGCGGACCGCCAAAGGCCCGATCAACTTCATCGACGCCAAGCCTTTTGTCGAACAAAACGTCTTCACCTCGATCGATCCCAAGACCGGCAGGCCAACCTACGACGAAACAAAAACACCAGGCACCAACAAGACGGCGACCTTCTGCCCATCGATCTGGGGCGGCAAGGACTGGCCGCCGGAGGCCTACAACCCGGATACCGGCCTCTTGTATATCCCGGCGCATGAAAACCTCTGCGCCGAGATGGGCGGCGTGCCGATGGAGGAGCGTGAGCCAGGTGAACTCTGGATCGGTGTTCCGATCGATGTGATTCTCTCATCGATGCGCTTCAACAAGCGCGTCGATCCGAGCAAGCCCGTGCCCATCGGCCAGATCCAGGCCTGGGATGTGAACAAGGGCGAGAAAGTCTGGGAGCACAGCTTTAACGACAGCGTCAATTGGGGCCCGATCCTCTCGACAGGCGGCAACCTGTTGTTTGCGGGTGGAACCAATGACCGGAAGTTCAGGGCGTTCAACGCCTTGACCGGCGCTGTCCTTTGGGAGCACCCGATGCCATCCGGCGTGACCGGTGTTCCGTCCTCCTTCGAGGTCGATGGCACCCAATATATCGCGGTGCAGTCGGGCTGGGGTGTGGACGCCGAGCGGATGCGCGGCCTTCTAGCGGAAATGCTCCCTAAAGGGCGCGTGCCGCCCATGCCGCAGGGCGGCAATATCCACGTCTTTGCGCTCAAGAGTGCACGCTAATGCTGACGCGTTTCATCGGCCAAGGGCTTCTCGCCCTCGGCCTCGCCGCATCTGCGATCGCGGCCGAGGCCAAATTGCCGGGTGACGCCGAGGCCATGGCCACCGAGATCCGATCGGCCATCGAAGCCAGAGACTATGAGCGCTTCGAAGAGCTCGTACTCTGGAGGGACGTCGGCAAGATCAAAAAGCGCGTCGTCGCCTTCCAGATCCGCCGCGGCCTTGGCCGTGAGATCGAAAGCGTGACGCTCGAGGGCCTCGACCAGAACGCCGTTCGGAAGATGCTGGCCGATGGGCGGCACAAGCTGAACATGCCGGTGAGCCAGAAAGTGCGCGTGGTTTACGCCGAGGCCGCGATCAACGAGAGCGGCAAGAAGCCGACCTCGGTTTTCTTGATCGGCAAGCATAAAGACGCCTACAGGATCGGACTGGTCGTCAGGACCTTCGAAGATGATGACGACGATTGATCGCAAGGAACCGCTCGCCTCATGACCCTAACGGACACTGAAGGTTGTCGGCCCGACGCCATTGCAGCGCGCGCAGATCCACCGACCAATCCGTAGGATAAATTCTAGATCTGGATTTGATTTGGGACCGGACCGGTTCCGCTTAGTCCGTCTCAATTCAGCTAGGAACGCGAGGCCGACACGGCGCTCCTGCGGGACAGATAATCCAATATCGGCGACAAGGCGAAGGCGATCAGGACATTGACCGCGACCGAATAGAGCGCCGCGTAACCCGGCAGGGTCACTCCAAAAATTTCAAGCGGATAGATCGACGAACCGAAGCCTTGCATGGCAGCCATGATGGTGCCGATGGTGATGCCCGCGGCCCAGCCGATTAGAAGTGCGATCGCATTGAACCCGCGCGTGTAAAGACCGAGCAGGATCGAGGGCAGAAGCTGGATAATCCAGATGCCGCCGAGCAACTGAAGCTGGATGGCATAGGTTTGCGGCAGGGTGAGGATGAAAACGACGGCGCCTGCCTTGACCGCCAGCGACGTGATCTTGGCCACGCGCGTCTCGTCTGCCTCGCTGCAATTGGGGCGAATGAATTCCTTGTAGAGATTGCGCGTGAACAGATTGGCGCAAGCGATCGACATGATTGCGGCAGGCACCAGCGCGCCGATGGCGATTGCGGCGAACGCCACGCCGATAAACCAAGACGGAAATGAATCGAGGAATAGCGCGGGCACCGCGAAGTTTGGCCCGAATTGCTCGAAACCCGCCGCATAGGCCGGATTATCGCCAACGCCCGCGGCAATTGCCATGTAGCCCAAAAGCGCGATCAGTCCGAGAACGAAGGAATAGGCCGCAAGCAATGCGGCGTTCCGTTTGATCACATTGCCGCTGGATGCGCTCAAGATCGCCGTCATGGCGTGCGGATAAAGAAAGAGGGCAAGGGCGGAGCCGAGCGCGAGGGTGGCATAAGCGCTGTAGGAGCCGAGACTGCTGCCGGAAGGCGGCGCGAGAAGGAGTTTCTCCTGCGGCACGCTGGCGAAGATCGCTCCATAGCCTCCGAGCTTTGCGGGAATAATCACCAAGGCGGCGAACACCGTGACGAAGATCAGCGTGTCCTTGACGATGGCGATCAGCGCCGGCGCCCGCAGGCCGCTGGTGTAGGTGAATGCGGCGAGGATGGTGAAGGCGATGATCAGCGGCAAGTGACCGACGAGACCGCCCGCCGGAAAGCCGAGCGCGCCGATCACCACTTCCATGCCGACGAGCTGGAGCGCGATATAGGGCATCGTGGCGATGATGCCTGTCAGCGCGAAAGCGAGCGCGAGCAGGCGGTTGCCGAAGCGGTCGCTGATATAGTCGGCGGCGGTGACGTGGCCGCGTTCCTTCGCGATCACCCAGAGCCGCGGGAAGACGATGAAGAGAATGGGATAGATCAGAATCGTATAGGGCACGGCGAAAAACCCTATTGCCCCCATGCCGAAAATGAGCGCCGGCACCGCGATGAAGGTATAGGCGGTGTAGAGATCGCCGCCGAGTAAGAACCAGGTGATGATCGTGCCAAAACGCCGCCCGCCCAAACCCCATTCATGCAGCTGATTGAGATCGCCTTTTCGCCAATGTGCCGCCATGAAGCCGAGCAGGGTGACCAGCAGAAACAGGCCTGTGAAAACGATCGTGGCGGTCAGATCGAACTTCACGGACTGTCTCCGGGAACGCCGGTCATGTCATCGCCCGGGCTCTTCGCCGTGCGCGTGATCCTCGTCTCGATCATGAAGACAAGGAATACAATCACGGCGCCGATAAGAATCCAGGCAAGCTGATACCAGTAGAAAAACGGCACGCCGCCGAGCGCCGGCTCGATGCGGTTGTAGGACGGCACCCACAAGATCATCAGACAGGGGATGAGGAAGAGCAGGCGCGGCCAATGCCGCAGCCAGTCCGGCTTTGCCTTTTTGCGTGTCATCGCCAAGTGCTCTTCCCGCAAACGGCGCCATCGGGGCGGCAGTCAGACCGCCATGACACCAAGTCAGCGGGGATGCCGCATTTTTGGCTGTTTAGCAAGTCGCCCAACCAACCCCCAATTCTTATTCGGACGTGTTGCGTTGTTGTGGCTGGCCAGTGGGCGCATGCCCGCTTTTGGTTGAAAGCAGACGCTGAACGACGCGGGCTTGGACATCGGCTCCCAGCCAAGACAGCTCGCGCGTGGATTCATCCGCCTGAATTGTTTACACTCGCGTAACAATCAGCTGAGCGCGCAGCAGACTCTCCGCTGGCACCTCGCCGAACTCGCACACACCGGGGAAACGTAAAAACCACTCATGGGAAATAGGGAAACATTCGGGATGAAATACGCCTTTCAAGCAATTCTCGTGCTCGCCGGTTGCGCTCTGGCGTCCGTGTCCTGGGCGCAGGAGCCCGGCAACCATGAGGCGCTGACCAAAAAGGATGTTGCCAAGATAACAAAACCCGAATTCTCGCCATATGCCGGCCGAAATTTCCCGACCCGGGTCCTGTGGGGAGACACCCACTTGCATACGGCTATTTCGGTCGATGCAGGAACGATGAACCGGATTGGACAAGAGGATGCGTTCCGATTTGCCCGCGGCGAGGAGGTCACCACCACCCATGGCTTGCGCGCCAAGCTCTCTCGTCCGCTCGATTTTCTCGTCATCTCCGACCATGCCGAGATGTATGGACTCATGCCGCAGTTGCTCAGCGGTGACCCGGAAATCCTAGCCACTGAGAAGGGGCGCAGATGGTATGACGAATTAAAGAGCGGTGATAACGACCGGATCTTCGCGACCGCCATGGAGATCGTCGCCTCACTGTCGCAGAAAGACCCGCCGTTCAAGAGCGACAAGGCTGTCCGCAATGCCTGGACCGCCTACACCGCGCTGGCTGACCGATATAACGACCCGGGCCGCTTCTCGGCGATCATCGGTTTCGAATACACCACCATGGGCGGCAACAATCTGCACCGCAACGTGCTCTTCCGCGGTGATGCCACCGTAGCCAACCGTCTGGTGCCGTTTTCCCAATTCGACAGCCAGAATCCCGAAGATCTTTGGAAGTTCCTGGACAAGTTCCAGAAGGACACCGGCGCCGAGGTGCTGGCAATTCCCCACAATGGAAACCTAAGCAACGGCCGAATGTTCTCTGTCCAGTCCTTTGACGGCAAGCCACTAAGCCGGGAGTTGGCCGAGTTGCGGGCCAGTCTCGAACCGATCATCGAAGCAACCCAGATTAAGGGCGATAGCGAGGCGCACCCGATGCTTTCGCCGAATGACGAGTTTGCCGACTACGAAACGTGGGACAAGTCGAACCTGGATGGCACCGAGGCAAAGAAGCCTGAAATGCTGCAATACGAATACGCCCGCGAAGCCCTCAAGACCGGTTTGAAGCTGGAGAAGACACTTGGAGCGAACCCGTTCAAATTCGGCATGATCGGAAGCACCGACGCCCACACCAGTTTTGCGGCGGTTGAGGAAGAGAACTTTTTTGGCAAGCACTCCGGCGTCGAACCCGGACCGCACCGGTGGGAACACGTCGTAATCCAGGCCCCGGATCCGAATTTTACTGTCATGGGCTGGCAGCAGGCCGCCAGCGGTTACGCTGCCGTGTGGGCGACCGAGAACACGCGCGAGGCAATTTTCGACGCTATGAAGCGTAAGGAGACTTACGCGACCACCGGCAGCCGAATGACGGTGCGCTTCTTCGGTGGTTGGAATTTCACCACGGAAGATACCGAGACCCGGCTGCCAGCCGGCGTTGGGTATGCCAAGGGCGTGCCGATGGGTGGCGACCTGCGCAAAGCACCTGACGGAAAGTCTCCAAACTTCCTGGTCGCCGCCATGAAAGACCCTTACAGCGGCAACCTTGATCGCATTCAAATCGTCAAGGGTTGGCTGAGCAAGGACGGCAAGACTGAGGAAAAGGTGTACGACGTCGTTTGGAGCGACGACCGTAAGCCCGGAGCAGATGGCAAACTCCCGCCAGTCGGCAACACTGTTAATGTGGAAAAAGCGACCTGGAAAAACACCATCGGCTCGCCGGAACTGATCAGCGTCTGGACCGACCCGGATTTTGACCCGAGCTTGTCTGCGTTCTATTACGCCCGCGTGATCGAAGTGCCCACGCCGCGTTGGACCGCTTACGAAGCACTGCGTTTTGGAATCAAAATGACGCCCAACGTGCCTATGACGACCCAGGAACGCGCTTACACGTCGCCGATTTGGTATACGCCCTGAAACGTCTGCTCAAAGAACCACTCCTGCATTTCCTCTTTCTGGGGATCGTGCTCTTCGTTGTTTACGGATTTGTGTCCAAGCGCGGCAACGACGAGCCGGGGGAGATTGTCGTCACGCAAGGTCAGATCGAACACTTGGCGATCGGTTTCGCGAAAACCTGGCAGCGTCCGCCCACCGAACAGGAACTGGCAGGCTTGATCCGCGACCATGTGCGTGAAGAGGTGCTCTATCGTGAGGCGTTGGCGGTCGGCCTAGACAAGGACGACACGGTCATTCGCCGCCGCCTGCGGCAGAAAATGGAGTTTATCTCCGATGACATTGCCGCCCAGATCGAGCCCACCGACGCCGACCTGAACGCCTATCTCCAGCTGCACCCCGACAAGTTCCGCACCGAGCCCTTGTTCACGTTTCGCCAAGTTTATCTTGATCCCCAAAAACACGGCGAGAGCGACCTTGCGGACCTGCTCGCCAAGCTGAAGTTGGCCGCAGACAAAGCCGATGCCTCGGAGCTGGGTGACCCTCTAATGCTGGGACATAAATTCGCCGCCGTGCCGGTTGGCGAGGTCGCCAAGCAGTTTGGCGAATCCTTTGCCGCCGCGTTGCCTGGTCTCGAAACCGGTCAATGGCAAGGTCCGGTCGCGTCTGGCTTCGGCGTGCATCTCGTTTTTATCAGCGAACGTACCGAAGGTCGCCTGCCTGCGTTGTCGCAGGTGCGCCGTGCCGTGCGCAGGGAGTGGGACAACGACCGTCGATTGGAAGCGAACGAGAATTTCTTCCAGACACTTCTCAAGCGTTACAACGTGACCATTGAAAGGCTGGAGCAGACGGCTGAGTCCAAGAAGCCGGTTGCTGACAAAACGAATTGAGACACGTTCTGATCATTATGACGCTGCTCGCCGCGTTGGCGCCCGCAGCATTCGCGCACGAGGTGCGGCCCGCCTATCTTGAGCTGAGCCAAACCGATGCCGAGACCTACGACGTGCTTTGGAAGGTGCCGGGCCGCGGCAATGATTTGCGCCTCGGGCTCTACGTGGAGTTCGCCGCAAACTGTGAGAACGCGTCCGAACCGCGCGGCGTGATGATCAACAACGCCCTCACCGAGCGTTGGTCCGTGCGATGCGTGGGCGGCCTGGACGGGAGCACAATTCACATCGCCGGTCTCAGTTCGACCATGACCGATGTGCTCGTGCGTTTCGCGCGGCTCGACGGCACCACGCAAGTCACCCGGCTGAGACCATCCGCGCCGTCATTCGTCGTCGAAGCTGCGCCGGGGACGATTCAGGTGGCGACGACATATCTGATGCTGGGCGTCGAACACATTTTGGGGGGCGTCGATCACCTGCTGTTCGTTCTTGCGCTGATGATTTTGGTGAAGGGGACGCGCCGGCTGATTGCGACCGTTACGGCATTCACGGTAGCGCACAGTTTAACGCTCGCAGCCGCGGCGCTCGGATTTGTCCATCTGCCCGGGCCGCCCGTTGAAGCGGCAATCGCATTGAGCATTGTGTTCGTGGCGGCAGAAATCATCCACAGCCGGCAAGGCAAGGCCGGTTTGACGGAGAAATTCCCTTGGATCGTCGCGTTCATCTTCGGCCTTCTGCATGGCTTTGGCTTTGCCGGCGCACTCGTTGAAATTGGCTTGCCACAAAGCTCGATCCCATTGGCCCTTCTGTTCTTCAATCTCGGTGTTGAAATCGGTCAGTTGCTCTTCATCGCGGCAGCCCTTGGCATAATCTGGCTGGCGCGCAAGTTTGCCTTAAGCCTGAAGCTGCCGAATCCGCCTTGGGCTTGGGCCATACCGCCATATGTTATTGGCAGCGTATCCGTGTTCTTTCTTATTCAACGCCTTGTAACTTTTTGAGTTTTACCAAGGCGGCCTGAGAAGCCCACATGCCTGCAGCTCGCGCGTGGATTCATCCGCCTTAATTGTGTACACTTGCGTAACAATCCGCTGAGCGCGCGGCCGGCTCCCCCGCTGCTGCGCCAATATGGAGCAGCACAATGGACCTTCCTATCGGTGTTCTGGCTATCTACGGCGCCCTTGTTGTTTGGGTTGCCTTGCTCGTCTACGGCATGAAGCGCGGCTCGTTCTTTCCCTTCTTGGGCTTCGGCATCGCGCTGCTGCTGGTGCTGAACGTGCGTTACCTGATCGAAGGCACCGTCGATTCAATAGCGTTTTTCATCGGTATCTATGACGTTCTCGACAATCTTGGCGTTGCCGATGCCGAAGGTGCTGCGGCGCTTGCCAAATGCCCGGACAACGCCTGCACCGTCTGGGGCGAGCGCTATGTGAACCATCCCTCCTGGGGCGTCGCGTTCCACGACCGGTTCTTGAACGGCTCGGCGTTGCGCAACAATCTTCTCTACGGGCACCTCATCTTCAACTCGATCGTGTTCGTGTTGATGCATTACCAGCTCTACGCCACGGGCAGCGGGAGCAACCCGGCTCTCCATCGCACGCTGGGCCGCGTCTCTTTTGCATTTCTGACAATCGGCACGATTTGCGCGGTTTGGCTGGCGTCCGAGCACGGAACCGTCGGCGAATACGGCGGCAATCTTTCGACGTATGGCTTCTATTCCATGTCGTTCGTCGTCTACAGCTGCGCCGTCATGGGCATCATGGCGATCCGCAACGGCAACACCGAAACGCATCGCGTTTGGATGATCCGCTTCGTCGGCTCGATGTGGGGGTCGTTCTGGCTCTTCCGCGTCATGCTGTTCGTTCTGGGGCCGTTGCTGCGCGACTATGAAGCCGCCGCGCTGCTGATTTGCATTTGGTTCTCCGCACCGCTTGGCGTGCTCATCGCCGAAGTTATTCGCAGGCGGATGGATCAGCGCGCGCCATCAGGCGTCGCACTGGGCACCGGGAGCGCCGCGGCCGAATAGCCGAAGTCCAGTCCCTATCGTGAAATCGAAGGCCGTGCGTCAGGCGGCCCCCTAAAGGGGTTGGCCGTTCGTGACGGGACGCCGACCCGTGGACCTTTATAGAATTTTGGATCGCTGAAATCGCGCACGCAGTCTGATGCGATATTTGCGACCCTTTTCTCGGACGCAGCCGAAATCGGTCTTGGCGCCCGGATCAGGCGCTAGGTTCGGGCATGCTCCATGGGAAATTTCGTACAGTCGGATTTCCTAAGAAGTGCTGGCACCCCGTTAGCTTTATCTCTCCGCCGTTGAGTTCGGCGAGGCTCGCTATGACGGGCATTAGAGATTTCTCCGCCAATTCCGCCTGCGCGCCCCGCACCTCATCGTCCGCGAAGTGGTCGTCAATGTGTTTCATTGCCGTCTCAACTAGCAACGCGATGGCATCGTCGTGAAAGGTCACCGTCTGCCGGTCGATTTCTCGCAGCACGGCGTAACGAAGGCGCTCTTTGCGCATCTCTGCCGCGACCGTTTTCATAGGCCGCCACTGCTTGCTCGTGGCAGTTCTTCGTCAAAGTAACCGATCTGTCCCAGGATAAATTCTGCAATCTGTGTTGTGTCATTCAAATCGAGGATCGGGCGGTCGATATCGAGAGCGCCGGTGTTGCTCGCAACGGCCATGATCGTTGGATCATCCGTCGCGATCAGGTCCTGCCCCGTTTCGTGACGGTGTGTTTCGATTTTGGCATGTGCGTCCCTCTTGTAGCCTTCCACAAAAAGAAGATCGACCGGCGCAAGCTGGGAAACAAGCTCATCTAAACTCGGCTCTGGTTCATCGCGGACTTCGGTCATTATGGCCCATCGAGAATGACAGGACAGAAGCACCTGTTGTGCTCCAGCAACGCGGTGGCGGTGACTGTCTTTGCCCGCCTGGTCGATATCGACGGAATGATGCGTGTGTTTGATGGTCGATACGGAATATCCGCGTGCGCCCATCTCAGCGACCAATCGCTCCATCAACGTTGTCTTGCCCGAGTTTTTCTTCCCGGTGATGCCAAATATTTTCATGGGCCGGCGAACCGGATCATCAACGAGCCTCATTGTCCGCTCTGATAGCGCTTGAGTTCGTCTAGATCGTAGCCCTCGTCATTATCGACGTAGTCGTCAGCCATGAAATCATCGTGTTTCGGCACGGCGAAAACAAGGTGCAGGATGAAGCGCGCGACCCGGTCGAACGGGCTGCGGTTGCGCGCCCCGGCCTCGGCCAGGAAGATCATCGTTTTGCCGACAAATTCCGCGCGGAGGAAGTTAAGCAACCGGAACCACATCTTCGTCCAACCTTTCTTCGTCGCTTTTCGTGTTCAGTCTGTTGATCCGGCAAGGGATGCCCTTGAGATGCGGGATGCCTTGCTCTTGGTCGAGATAGTCCGCGTCATCGCGTGCAAGCTGCGCATCCGAGTACATCAGCGCGCCCGAAAGTTTGCCTGCGCCCCTTTCCATCTCCGGCTTCCACCAGCCATGCGGCACCCGAAGCAGTTCGTCGGGCATCGAGGGGTGGATCAGGATCTGAACGCGGATGGAACCCAGCTCATTGCTCACATCCACCCATTCATCGTTTTCGACATTCCAGTCCTTCGCAGTCTTAGCGCTGAGGAAGGCTCGCGGCTCCGGGGCGCGGGCGCGCATTTCCGGGATATGCCTGCCGCCCGTCTGGAAGTAGGGGTCTTCCCGCACACCCGTGAACATCTTCAGAGGATATTCCGCCGGCATCGGCGGGTCCTCGCGGAAATAGGGAAGCGGGTCGAAGCCGAGGTCTTCCAAAATTGAGGACTTAAGCTCCACCTTGCCGGAAGGCGTCGCGAAACCGGTCTGTTCGTATTTTCGGTATTTAATCGGCTCGAAATGCACATCCGTCGTTTCGCAAAACTCTTTGAATGTTTTGCCAATGCCTTTCAGGCGATAGTCGTAGAATTCATAGATATCGTTCCATGGAACGACCTCCGGTTTGCCAAGGGCATTGGCCAGCAGCTTCCAAAACTCCCAGGTGCTTTTGGCTTCACCCATGGGCTCCATGCTTTGCTCGGACGGGCGCAGGAAGCCGATCCATTCGAACAAATCCGATAGCCACGGCCGCTCATGCCACGTGTCCCCCGGCAGGATGTAATCGGCGAGCTGCGCCGAAGGTGTCATGAAATGCTCCTGAACCATGATCAGCTCTTGCTTCATCATGCCCTTCAGGATGCGGTTCATGTTGGAGTAGCTCATGACCGGGTTGTTTCCGAGCACGAAGAATGCCTTCACCGGGTAGGGCCCTTCTCCCGCCATGGCTTTGAAGACCGACACTGGATTGGCCATATAGCAACCCAACACCTGGTTGATGTACTCGTGGCCCCAGACCCGTTTCATCGGCTCTCGCAGGGCCTCCTGGCCGCGATAGGTGTAAGCTGGATGATCGATAGCGCCGAGCTGCTTCATTTTTTGCTCGTGCGGCAGCACCTCATGCATTTCGACCACGGAGTCCGGAATAACGCCCGAGACCAAACCTTGGAATGTGTCACCACCACGCACGTCGAGGTATCCGCAGATCGCGCGCAAAATGCTCTGCAAGCGAATTCCGGAAGTGGAGTTGCGCTGCATGTCGGTGATTGGCGTCCAGGGAATAATCGACGGTCCTTCCGTCGCGTACATGCGGGCCGCCTTGGCGATCATTTCTGGTTCGCAGCCAGTCAGTTTTGCGACACGCTCGAGAGGAAACTCGTTCACGCGCTCACGCAGTTCCTCGAAACCTATGCACCACTCCTTGACGAATTTCTTGTCATAGAGCTCCTCATCCATGATGACCTTCAGCCAGCCAAAGATCATTGCCGCATCACTTCCCGCCTTGAGCGGCAGGTGAATGTCGGCGCGCATTGCGCTGCTGCTGTCGCGAGGATCGAGCACGATCAATTTGGCGCCGCGCGCTTGGGCAAGACGGATGTAGTTGTAGATCATCGTCCAGCTGTGCCGGCGCGGGTTGTGACCAAAAAGCACAATGCACTTTGTGGAATGGAAATCGCCAAGCGGGAACCAGCCATAAGTGAGCCGGTTCACGGCGGCTGTGTTGCCTGCGCAAAGCGCCACGCCGGAAATCCAGTTTGGTGAGCCTACGTGGTTCATCAAACGCCGTCCCAGCCCGTGGTCCGTGGCAGTGTTCCACGGACTGGTCGAGACGGCCCAGGACTCGGGACCGTGCTTTTCGATGATATCCGTGAGGCGCTCACCGATATCGGTCATGGCCTCTTCCCACGTCACGCGCTCCCATTTATTCGAGCCGCGCTTCCCTACGCGCTTGAGCGGGTGCAAAATGCGATCGGGATGGGCGAAACCTTTTGGCGAGGCAATTGCCTTCATACAGATGTGGTCGCGGAAAAGCGGATTGTCGGAAGAGCGGACCCGCACCACCTGCCCATCGATGGATTCAGTCACGACGGAACACTGCATATCGCAGGTCTGGCAAAGCGTACGCTTGGAAACGACACCTTTTCTTGCGTCTCGAATGACTGGTTTGGTGAATTCCAGGGCTTCTTCCCCGATTGGCATCGGTGCCGGCATAGTGCAATCCTCCCTTGAGCGGAATCCCGCGGAAATTGGTACATGCTCGCATCTCCGCCCGTGGGCGGGTGCGCGCTCTTTCGCATCCATTCAAAGGGTAGAGGTCCTCGCTTGATGAAAAAATAGATAATATTGAGACGGCAAGTTTGAAATTATCAAACAATAATTTGAGGCCTAAATCGCGTGGCGATAGCTCCACAACGCGTGGCCTTGGCGCCACGGCTGGTGCCGGTGCATTGGTCAATAGAGGGCAAGATCCCGCCAATGCGATTGCCTAGGGCAGACAGACCAAACCACACACAGATGATGGCCAGCTTTGGACAGCAGGGCTGCTTTGGCGACATTCGAAGCAATCAGGTCTGCTATCGAAGGAGAAGCGGTCGTCGGAGTCTGAGGGTTTGAAAGTCCGCTTCTGACCCAAAGCGGACGGACAGTACCATCGCCAAACTGGCAGCTGTACACGACCTGCAGATGCTCCCGGCAGTCCACAGTTAGGCTTCAGATTCCGGTCG
>JAJFHN010000079.1 GCA_021775595.1 Hyphomicrobiales bacterium | reverse complement strand
GAGGGTGATCTGCGCTATTTCGTCTCCTTCGGTCCCCGGGCCGACCAGCAGCGCGCCGCCCGCCAGACGCTCTCGCCCTTTAACACCATCCACACCAAACTCGAGTGGCGCATCGAAGAGCGCGAGGGCCACAAGCGGCCCGTAGCGACCATCCTTCGCTATTTCTGGCAGATGGATGACGCCAAGGGCGAGACGTTGGTGGTGAGCAGGCTCGGTCCTGAAAACGCTTGTCACGTGGCTTACATTCGCGCCGACGGCAACCCGGACGCCAACCAAATGGCCCGAGACATCGCCGATGCGAGGACGGACAGCTTCGATTGCGCCAAGGGCGAGCCCGAACGCATCGGTAACGAGGCATTCGTCGGCTCGATCCCGCGCCAATAGGGACGATACGGCGTCTCAGTTCCAGGCAAAGGCGATCTTCTGCAAGGCGACATTGCCGTAGGTTTCTGCGTCTTCGGCGACCGGGCGTCCGCCAACATGCCGGTAAAAAGCGCACGCCATCTCATTGTCCTCCAGCGCCCAAACAACAAGTCCCGTGAGCCCGGCGTCCAGCAGCGCGCTGCGGGCAGCACGAAACAGCCGTCCGCCAAAGCCCAGCCCCTGATAGACCGGGCTGACATAAATTTCGAAGATCTCGCCCTGATAGGGCGAACCCTGGCGCCGGGCCCGCCCGAATGTGGTGTAGCCCACCGCTTCGCCGTCATATTCGAGCACCAGAACGGGCGAGCGGCGTGCGATTGCCTGCCCCCACCACTTGGCGCCCCGCCGCGCAATCATGCGCTCAAGGTGCAGGTGCGGGATAATGCCCTGATAGGCGAGCCGCCAGGCTTCCGCATGGGCGCTCGCCAGCGCATCGGCGTGCTCGGCCTTGGCCGAACGGATGGATATCAGGCCCGTTGCCATAGCTGATGATAACGTCGAATCGCGCGCTTTTGTGGCCGAATCCGCTCTGCCGATGTGGAGAAACCGTCTGGCGGAGCGACCGCAAGCCGTGGCATTCTTCTTCCCATGGGCGAAGTTAAACTGCCGACGGGCGAGGCCGTCCCGGCGTTTGGGATAGGCACATGGCACATGGGTGAGCGCGCAGGCGCGCGCGGCCAAGAGGTCGCGGCCTTGCGCCACGCGCTCGATTCTGGCGTGGGCCTAATCGACACCGCCGAAATGTATGGCTCTGGCGGGGCTGAGGAGATCGTCGGCGAGGCGGTCGCTGGCCGGCGCGATCAAGTTTTCATCGTTTCCAAGCTCTATCCCTATAACGCGTCGGCAGCAGGCGCGCGCGAGGCCTGCGAGCGCTCACTCGGGCGCCTCAAGTGCGATCACATCGATCTCTATCTGTTGCATTGGCGCGGCACGATCCCGCTCGCCGAGACCGTCGAGGCCTTCGAAGAACTCGCGCGCGCGGGCAAGATCCGCCACTGGGGTGTCAGCAATTTCGACACCGACGACATGGACGAGCTGCTGGAGATTGGCGCTGGCTCCGCCTGCGCTGCAAACCAGGTGCTCTATCACCTCGCCGAGCGCGGCCCCGAATGGCGGCTGCTGTCCTATTGCCAGGAGCGCACCATCCCGATCATGGCCTATACGCCGCTTGGCGGAAGATCCGTTTTGGCAAACGCCGAATTGGCGCGCATTGCGCAAAAACACGACGTGGCGCCGGCCGCTATCGCGCTGGCTTGGCTGCTCCGCAGCGATGGCGTGATGGTCATCCCCAAGGCCGCGCAATTGGCCCATGTCGATGAAATCGTCAAAGCTGAGGACATTACGCTCGACGCCGATGACCTGCGCGCATTGGATGAGGCGTTTCCACCGCCGCGTGGATCACGACCGCTCGCCAGCGCATAGAGAGCGACGACATTCCCGCTACAGATAAAGCGAGCTAAACGAGCATATACGCGCTGGAATGGATCGCGGGCGCATAGCCTGCCTCGATCACCGTGAGCGTCGAGGGCGGCGTAATCAGCACCGCCTCACCGCTGGCCGGGCGCGGGTGAGCCTTGACGTAGCCGCCGAAAGACCATTCGAGCAGGTGATCGCCGAACACCAAATGCGCCTTGTCATCGAACAACACGTAGGCACCGTCAGGCAGCGAACCGTAATTAGCGCTGTGCAAGCGTTTTGAACGGTCGGAATTGAGGCGCTCGGCGTGCAATAGCGCGTCGATCTCCTTGACGTATCCGCGACCTTGCAGGCCACGCGCCGCGCCCCACAGGCCAGCAAAGCGCATGAAATCCTTATACCGGCACTCGAAACACGGCCGGTGACCGGCGGCGAAAGCCACCGCCTCGTCGAGGAAGAAGAGCTCGGTGTAGCGGCGCGGGCTCATCACCTGGCGCTGGCGGTTGCGAAAGTCGAGCACGCAAACGAGCCAGTGCTGATTGACCCAGCGCTTTCGGGTGAGGTGTTTGCTGTCATCATGCAGCGGCCCGCCGCGATTGCCGAAAAACGTGCCCCGCTCCGGCGTGGCGATAATTTCGCCCAGCGGCGTCATGCGGTTTTGCAGCGGTTTGTTTCCGGGCACGGTCCGCTCCCGCCGTTCAGCCCGCGAAGGCCAGCATGTGATGGCGCGCCTGTTCGGGCAGATAGGCGTAATCGCGCCCGAAGGGGCAGGCGTGGCGCACCAGGCAGCCGCGCTCGGCGCAATCCTTGTTGGCGTTCTCGCGCACATAATCGCGGCAGACGCCAGCGTGAAATGCGTGCGCCCGGGTGAGCGCGCCGGACGGACAGGCATCGAGACAGGGTTTGTCGGTGCACCCAGGACATGGGCCCGGGCCTTCGGCCGGCGCGGCGAAATCCAGCTGCTTGTCAAACAACAGCGCGCCGCGCAGGGCAAACCACGGGCCGAATTTGGCGTGCACGACGATGCCGAGCGGCGACTGGCTGGTGCCAGGCAGCGCCATAACCCACTGCTGGAATGGCCAATAGGGCGGGCCGTCGAAGGGAAACACCAGTTCGGCGCCATGGATCTTGGCGAGCTCCAACAGCACGCGTTTCGACCAGGCGTTGACCGGGTGCGGGTCGCT